>NZ_JBGUBA010000003.1:0-561136 GCF_041821105.1 Natrinema sp. H-ect1
CCGAACCGCTCACGGGTCGCTACGCTCCCCGTTCACGTTCTCGCGGTTCTCACTCGCTCCGCTCGTTCCGAACCGCGCACCGCTCACTCGCCGACGATACGAGTGGGGTTAGTTCCGCTTTCCGACACTATTCACTATCGCCGGCACCGATACCGCTCAAGGACGAGACAGATCGCTCCGACTGACTGTCGGCCGACACAGAAGACTTATTCGGTCGTTGTGCATCGACCCGCGCATGAAATGCAGCCGGCGGCGAGTACTCGGCGGTATCGGGGCCGGTGCTGTGGCCGGGCTGGTCGGCACGCCCGCGTCGGCTACGGAGTTCGAACCCGACACCGAGCGGGTGTTCGTCCACCCCGAAGCGGGGCTGCTCGACGGACTCGGCGACCTATTCGACCTCGTCGATGCCGTCGGCGGAACCACGCTCCTCGAGTTCGACAACTTCGAGTTCGTGGTCGCGGAGGTCCCGTCGGCCGGACTAGAGGAGTTGCGTCGCGACGACCGGGTAGCGTTCGTCGAAGACGACGACGAGACCGGAATCCCCGGTGACTGGTCGCCGTCCCTGCCGGACCTCCTGAATCCCCCTGACGGCTCCGACTGTGCCACCCACCCCGACCAGCGACCGTCGTGGGGGGTAGAACGCATCGGTGCCGACGGCGTCGACCCGAACGGAGCGGGCGTCGACGTGGGGATCCTCGACACGGGGATCCAGTCAGGACACTGCAGTCTGTCGGTCGCCGGCGGGCGGAACTTCACCGGCGACGGGCCGCCCGGGGACTACGAGGATCGCCACGGCCACGGGACACACGTCGCCGGGATCGTCGGCGCGCTGGACAACGACCGCGGCGTCGTCGGCGTCGCCCCCGACGTGAACCTGCACGCGGTGAAGGTCCTCAACGACGACGGCTCCGGCCGCTACAGCCAACTGGTCGCCGGGATCGACTGGTGCATGTCGAACGACATCGAACTGATCTCGATGAGCCTCGGCGGTGAGTCCGAGAGTTCCTCGCTGGCTCGGGCCATCGACAAAGCACACTCGGCGGGACACCTCCTGCTCTGTGCGGCCGGCAACGAGGGCAACGACGGGCCCAACTCCTGTGGCGCGGAGACGATGACCTTCCCGGCGACCCACGAGAACGTCGTCGCGGTTACCGCGATGGACGAGGACGACCGGCTGGCATCCTACAGTAGCGTCGGATCGGCCGTCGACCTGCTGGCACCGGGAACGAACGTCAACTCGACGACCGTCGACAACCGGTACGCGCAGGCGAGCGGGACGAGCATGGCCTGTCCGTTCGTCACCGGCGTCGCGGCGCTCGTCTGGGAGACCCGCGAGGAGGCGGGACCGGGACCGAACGCGTCAGTCAGCGCCGCCCTCACCGAGTCGGCGGAGACGGTACTCGGCACGTGTGCGGAGGGCGACGGACTCGTCAACGCCCCGCGGGCGCTCGGTGCCGACCCCACGGTCGCCGGCGACGGCGGCCTCCTCGGTGGCGGGGGGCCGCTGGCGATACTCGAGCGGATCGTGGACCTGATCGTGGGCTTTTTCGAGTGGCTCTGGGGGCTGTTTGCTTGACCCTCGCCTCCCTCGACGGAGAGAGACGAAATCGAAGTCGCGCGGACCGTTGTGCTGCGTGCCCCCTCGGCTCTCGAGGGACGGTCTCGTCCCCGAGACTGCGCGGTTCGTGGGACTCGAGCAGGTTTCCGCTACGTTTTGGGACCCCGTCCGTCTCTCGTCGATGCGTATCGGAAGCCCTCCGGTCGGGGCGTATCACGTCAATCGGGGCTCATTCGGTCATTTTCGGGGATAGCGGCAGCGAAACGCTTGATACCGTTCGTCGCCTCTAGTACTCGATGATCGACGAAGTGTACCGGACAGAAATCAGTGAGGAGTTGGCTACCGGAATCGTAAGCGCCGCGCACACCGGCCTCGGCGATACACTCCGGAGCATCGTGTATTTCACGCCGTTGGCGTTCGACGTTCTCTACCTCCGGCAAGATCTCTACGACTCGCGGGAGGCTGCTCGAGCTGTCAAGGGAACGCTGGTCGAACTCGAGCGGGTCGGGTTCGCGGAGGGTCCGGTCCGGACGAGGGTCACGGACCCGACGGACGGCTCGGGTATCGGACCGTACGAGTTCACCGTCCGGTTCCACGACGACGGGTTCGTCGTCAGGGTGCTACAGGGCGATGCCGGCACGCTCATGACGACTGACGGGATGGATGTCAACGCGTTCGAAGACGCGGCGACCGCGGTTCGACGGCTGCTCGCCGACGGCGAATAGGGACTGGGGGCGTGACGACCGTTCGAACGACGTTCCCGAATCGGGTTCAGAGCCCGGCGACGTCTTCGATCGCGTCGGTCAGCTCTTTGATCGACTCGAGGTCGTGTTCACCCATGTGGCCGATGCGGAAGGTCTGCTCGCCGAGTTGCGAGCCGTAGCCGTTCGAGAAGACGAAGTCGTACTCCTCGGAGACGGCCTCGATCGTCGCGGCGACGTCGATGTCCTGCGTGTTCTCGATGCAACTCACGGTCTGGGACTCGTACCCGTCCTCGGGGAACATATCGAAGTGGTCGCGCGCCCACTCGCGGGTGTACTCGGCCATCTCGCGGTGGCGCTCGTCACGGGCGTCGTGGCCCTCGGAGAGCATGTGTTTCATCTGTTTCCGGTACGCGAGCATGATCGGGATCGCCGGCGTCGAGTGGGTCTGGCCCTTCCGCTCGTAGTAGTCGATCGTCCGCTGGAAGCCACCGTACCACGACGCGGAGTCCTTCTCGAGTTCGCGCTCGTAGGCCTCGTCACTGACGACACAGACCGCCAGCCCCGGCGGCATCGCGAACGCCTTCTGGGTCGACGCGAAGATGACGTCGATATTGTGTTCGTCGATGTCGACGTAGTCCCCGCCCAGCGAGGAGACGGCGTCGACGACGAAGTAGGTGTCCGGATACTCGGCGACGACGTCGCCGATCTCCTCGATGGGGTTGCGCACGCCCGTCGAGGACTCGTTCATGACGGTCGCGACGACGTCGTAGTGTTTGTCGCTTGCCTCGAGTTCCTCGCGGATGTCCGCGGGTTTGATCGCTTGGCCCCAGTCGTACTCGAGGCGGTCGACGTTCTTGCCCAGTCGCTCGGCCACGTTGGCGTGGCGCTCGCTGAAGCTACCACAGGTCGGGACGAGGATGTTCTCGTCGACGAGGTTGAGCGTCGACGCCTCCCAGAACTCCGTGCCCGATCCCGTCAGGATGACGACCTCGTTGTCGGTACCGAGGAACTCCTTGGTGTCCTCGACGATGGTCGTATAGAGGTCGGTCATCCGGTCCATGCGATGGCCGAACATCGGCTCGCACATCGCCTCGATGACGTCCTCGCGCACCTCGGTCGGGCCCGGAATATACAGCGTCTTGTCGGGGTAGTCGCCCGTGTATTCGCGTTTTTCGGTCACGGATATCACCTGATACGGGCTACTGCGGAACGAGGCGGTATGGTACTTTTGATGCCCGATCGCCGCCGGCGTCACTGCTCGGGTCGGACCTCGGTACTACCCCGCATCCCGGCGCTGGAGGGGGATGACAGACATGTCGGGTTCGCTACCCCATCGATCGCGGACGGCTCGAGGCCGCCCCATTCGGTGGTCGCCCCGCTGAACAGGATCTCCGTTCCGGGTTGATCTCGTACTCGCAACCGGTCTCGGTCGGTTCAGTTTCTCCGGCCTCGGAATCAGTATCCGAATCGTCGTCGATGGTTCCGTCGTTGTCGTCCGACGCTGCGTCACCGTCAGCGCCGACTGCGCTCGACCTGTCATCGTCGTCAGCCCCGTCTCCGCTCCCAGAATCATCGTCGTCATCCTCGCCATCGGTCGGTCCGTCGGTACCAGCGTTGGTCGTACTCTCGTCCAGACAACCCGAAAGTGCGCCGGTCGCAACCGTCAGTCCGGCCGCTCGAAGCAGCCGGCGACGGGTGTGATCGCCATCAGTGTTCATACGCTAAAACGACAGTCAGTATACGAAGATTTTCCGACAGATCCAGACGAAAAACCCGTCGATGAGAGCGGCGAGATCCAAAGAGAAGCGGAGAACGACAAGAGTCGACCCAGATCGCGGTTACCGCCGACTGAGTCAAACGGCGGTATTCGCTGTCGGCGTCGCGATTATTCGACCTTAATTTCGCCTTCCATCCCAGCGTGGGGATTGCAGCGGTACACTGCCATCTCCGTGGAGGCCTCGAAGGTCAGCTTCTGGTCCTCGCCGGGCTCGGCAGTCAGTTCGGTCTTGAGGTCGTTGACGACGTTCCCGTCGCTGTCGCGGATCTCGATGTTGTGTTGTGTGCCGTTGCCCTCGCTCCAGCCGAACGTGTACTCCTCGCCCTCCGACAGAATGATCGTCGGGTTGGACTCGCCCTCGATGTCGGACGGCTTGACGCCCGTCCATTCGGTGGTCTCGCCGCTAAACATGATCTCCTCGCCGGCTTCGGCCTCGTATCCGTCGGAACCATCGCCGTTGCCGTTACCGTTGCCGCTGTCGTCGCCACCGCTACAACCGGCGAGGAGCGCGGTCGTCGCCGCCGCGCCCGTTACCTTCAGCGCTGTCCGCCGTGAAACCGGATTATCTCGTGCCATCACCGGGAATAGGGACTGAGAGCATAAAAGTTGATACCTTCTCCTACCACAATGATATGAGTATACATGCCACAATATATGTATTTTCGGATGGCGTAGGGCATCGGGCCTGCGCCGCCATCAGGTGTCGCCCCGGTCGCCGAATCTCAACCGCTCGGTCGGCTCGAGCGAGAGCCGGAGAAACGCCGGGATCGTGACGACGGCGATCGCGATCTCGAAGCCGCCGACGACGAGGAAGGCCAGGTCGTAGCCGTGGTTGCTGGCGACGGTGCCGCCGACAAGGAAGCCGCCGAGGAAGCCGAGGCTTCCGGCGAGGTTGAACCCGGCCATGGCGACGCCGCGTTCGCTCTCGTCGGCGAGGTCGGTAACCAGCGCCATCGTCGCGGGGGAGACGAGCGCACCGAGGATCCCGACGCCGATCATCGCGATGGCGGCGGTGGCGACCGACGGGGACGCCCCGACGAGGAGGATGCCGCCGCCGTAGCAGGCCGAGCCGACGACGATGGGGACGGTTCGTCCGATCCGGTCCGAGAGCGCGCCCATGGGGTACTGCAACAGAGCGAACGGACCGAAGAAACACGCCAGCATGAGACCGGTCGCCCCGGCGTCGAGTCCGAACGTCTCCTGGAAGTACAGCGTGCCGACGAGCGCGAAAAACCCCGCGGTGAGCCGGTCGACGAAGCCGAAGGCGTACGGGATCGACAGGACCGGTTGCCGTCGGAGACCGTCGACGAGGGCGCGAGCGCTCCGCCCACGGTCGGGCGTTCGGTCCTCGACGCGGGTCACGAGCGCCCCGACGCAGACGAGGAGCCCGGCGGCGACCAGCAGCGGCGCGAGCGGATCGACCTCGGTCAACTGGCCGCCGATCGGCGCACCCAGCGCCGCGCCGGTCCCGATGGCGATCCCCGCCGCGCCCATGTTTCGTCCGTGGCCCCCCTCGAGGTCCATCAGCATGGTCATCGTCAGCGAGAACGCGCCGATGGTCATCGCACCCTGGAGGACCCGGAGGGCGAGGATGCCTTCGAAGGGAATCGAACCGACCGCCGGCACCGCGGCGAGGGACGCGTAGCCGACCGCGCCGGCGAACGAGCCCGCGACGATGAACGGGACCCGTCGTCCGGTCGCGTCGCTCGCGACCCCCCAGACGCCGACGAAGCCGACGTAGGCGGCGAACTCGGCCACGAGGAACCACATGCTCGCGTCGAGTGGCGTCGCCGCGAACGCCGACGTCGCCGCGTCGGCCCCCAGCGCCTCGACGAGCGTCGCGACGCCCGGATAAAGCAGCAGCTGGGAGAACATCACTGCGAAGACGAGGGCTGCCAGCACGACCCGATCACGGTCACTCGAGTGCACGGGCGGCCCTTGGTACTACGGGGGTATCAAGTCGTCCGTCTCCGACGACGCCTTCGGCCGCGTCCCCCGTGTAGCCGAAACCGACGCGCTTTCGTCGGCGAACGACCTGTATCGATCGATGGCACTCACGCGTCGCCGACTGCTCGCCACGGGTATGACCGCCGGGACCGCGACCGTCGCCGGCTGTGCCGGGGTCCTCGAGGACGAACTGGCCTCGGAGGCGGCGACCGTCGCCCCGGCCGCGCTCGAGGAGACCGGGTACGAGGAACGCACCGTCGAGGAAGTGCCCGTCGAACGGACCGTGAGCCGGTTCGGGATCGAACGGACGATCGAGGCCCGGAACTGGTACGCCGAGTACGACCGCTCGATTTCACTCGCTGCCGTCGGACTGACGCGCGTCCAGGCGGCGGTCGTCGCCGTCCTCTCGACGCCGCAGGTGTCGGTCCTCGGGAAGACGTTCAACCCCGTCGGTGACTACTCGACGGACGAACTCGTCGCGTTGCTCCAGGACCGATACGACCGACTCGAGAACGTCGAGCGCGTCGGATCGGAGTCGGTGTCGGTCCTGGGGACCGAGACGACGCTCGCACGGTACGAGGCGCGCGCACGACTCGTCAGCGCCGGCGCATCGCTCGAGGTCTTCCTGCTGGTCGGCGAACCGGTGACCCACGGCGACGATTTCGTGATTCCCGTCGCGGTCTTCCCCCGGGTTCACGGGTTCGAGACCGAGTCCGGGGCCGTTCGGACGATGCTCGAGTCGCTCGAACACGCGTAGCGACGCCCGAGCCGAGGCCGTGCGGAGGCGGGCTACGGACGAATATAAGCGTAGCCTTCGTTCTGTAGTCGCGTGAGTTCGCCGCCGCCCGAGGGGACGGTCTCGACGCCCTCGACGAGGTCCGATTCCGCGAGGTCTTTCAGGTCCAGCGTGTTCCCGCAGGCCTTGACCGCGACACCCGTCTCGAGCAGCGATTCGACCATTCCGCTGCCGTCGCCGCCGGCCGTCAACGGTTCGATGCCGTCGGCCTGTGCGACGATAGCGATGTCGTCCACATCGACGGAGTCGTCCTCGGTGAGGTTCTGGGCGATCGTGAGTGCGGTCGCTCGCTGTGCCGACTCGTCGGCGATGAGGTGAAACACTGTCTGCACGGCTCGAGGGTAGCGGCCCCCGCGGATAGCGATTGAGCCTGCAGGTGACGTGGAGTCGTCGACGGAGCCCGTGCATGTGAATGTCTAGGCTGCTATTTTTGCCGTTACTGCGGTGCATATGAATGTGGAGAAGTATGCATATGAAACATGAGCGACGACGCCAGCGACGGGTACGACGCCGACGGTGAGACACCGGAGGTGTCCCGGGATGGAGGCGGTGACACCGCCGATGGCGAGGAGCGCGGGCTCGGCACCCGTAGCGTCCACGCCGGCCAGTCTCCCGATCCGGAAACCGGTGCGATGGCACCGCCGATCTACCAGACGACCTCCTACGTCTTCGAGGACGCCGACACCGCCGCCGACCGATACGCCCTCGAGGACGACGGCTACATCTACTCGCGGATGGCCAACCCCACGGTCACCACGCTCGAGGACCGCCTCGCCGACCTCGAGGGGGGTGCGGGCGCGGTCGCGACCGGCAGCGGCATGGCCGCCCTTGACGCCGCCGTCCTGATCCTCGCCGAGGCGGGCGACAACGTGGTCTGTTCGACCGACACCTACGGCGGGACGACGGCCTACTTCTCGAAAACCGCAACTCGGCGGGACATCGAACCGACGTTCGTCCCCACGCTCGAGTACGACGCCTACGCCGAGGCCATCGACGAGGACACCGCTTTCGTCCACGTCGAGACGATCGGCAACCCCTCGCTGGTGACGCCGGACTTCGAACGGGTCGCCGAGATCGCCCACGACAACGGCGTCCCCCTCGTCGTCGATAATACGTTCGCGACGCCGGCGCTGTGTCGCCCGCTGGAACACGGGGCCGACGTCGTCTGGGAGTCGACGACCAAGTGGCTCCACGGCTCCGGGACCACGGTCGGCGGCGTCCTCGTCGATGGCGGCTCGTTTCCCTGGGGCGACCACGGCTACGACGAGATCGCGGGCCAGAACCATGCCTATCACGACGTCGACTTCTCGCGGGACTTCCCCGAGGCTCCCTTCGCCGCCGCGGCCAGGTTCCGCTCGCTGCGCAGCCTCGGCAACCAGCAGTCGCCGTTCGACGCCTGGCAGACCCTGCAAGGACTGGAGTCGATGCCGCTGCGCGTCGGGAAACACTGCGAGAACGCCCGGATCGTCGCCGACTACCTCGACGATCACGAGGACGTGGCCTGGGTCACCCATCCCGGCCTCGCGGACCACCCGACCCACGACAACGCCGAGCGATATCTCGAGGACTACGGCGGGATGGTCGCGTTCGGCCTCGAGAAGGGGTACGAGGCGGGCAAGGCCTTCTGCGAGAACGTCGAGTTGGCCTCGTTCCTCGCGAACATCGGCGACGCGAAGACGCTGGTGATCCACCCAGCCAGCACCACCCACGGCCAACTCACGCCCGAAGAGCGCGAGGAGGCCGGCGTCACCGACGATCTGGTCCGAATGTCGGTGGGTATCGAGGACCCCGAAGACATCCTCGCGGACCTCGAGAGTGCGATCGCCGCCGCGACGCAAGCGGCGGGTGAGACGGCGTGACGACGAAAGAGACGGCCGACCTCGGGGAGTTCCAGTTCCTCTCGGGGGAGTCGATCCCGACCCTCGAGGTGGCCTACGAGACCTACGGCGAGTTCACCGGCGATAACGCGGTGCTGATCTGTCACGCGCTGACCGGCAGCGCCCACGTCGCCCGCCGGCCGGACGCCGGCGACGAGACCGCAGGACAGGCCCGAGCCTGGTGGGGCGACGTGGTCGGCCCCGGGAAGGCCATCGACACGACGGAGTACTACGTCGTCTGTGCGAACGTGCCGGGATCGTGCTACGGGACGACCGGCCCAGCCAGCGAGAACCCCGAGACGGGCAAACCCTACGGCACCGACTTCCCGCCGGTCACGGTCGGCGACTGGACCCGCGCCCAGCGGAAACTGCTCGACGAACTCGGCGTCGGCCGGCTCCGCGCAGTCGTCGGCGGCAGCGTCGGCGGGATGAACGTCCTGGACTGGCTCCGGCGCTATCCGGACGACGTCGAACGCGCCGGTGCGGTCGCGACCGCCGCCCGCCTCGATCCGCAGTGTCTCGCGCTCGATACCGTCGCCCGCCGGGCCATCACGAGCGATCCCAACTGGAACGGCGGCCACTACTACGGCGCCTCCGAGAGCGACGCGAACGGAGGGTCGTCGGACTCGTCCGACGGGAGGGCCGAACCCGAGGAGGGGCTGGCTCGAGCCCGCCAGATCGGCCACATCATGTACCTCTCGAAGGCCTCGATGGGCCGGAAGTTCGGCCGGCGGTCGGCGGGCCGGGAGACGGTCCGCGAGGAACAGCCAGACCCCGCGGCCGCCTTCTTCCCGTATCGGGAGGTCGAGTCCTATCTGGACTATCAGGCCGACAAGTTCGTCGACCGGTTCGACGCCAACAGCTACCTCTACATGACCCGCGCGATGGACGACTTCGATCTGTCGGCGGGCTACGAGGGAGACGCCGATGCGCTGGCGGCCTTCGAGGGCGAACTCCTCTTGCTCTCCTTTACCGGCGACTGGCACTTCACCACCGAGCAGGCCGAAGCGCTGGCCGAGGCCGCCCGCGCGGCCGACGTCGACGTCGCTCATCACGTCGTCGAATCCGATCACGGCCACGACGCCTTCCTCGTCGAACCCGAGAAGGTCGGCCCGCCGCTGTCGGACCTGCTCGCAAGCGGGCTCGAGGGGCGGGCGATCACCGACACCGAACCGGAATCCGAGTCCGACGACTCCGGTGAGTTCGCGCCGGTCCACACGAGCCTGTTTTCCGAGTGAGATCGTGCCAGCACCGATACCAGACGGAAAGTCGACAGGTAGTTGGGACGATTCACACGGTATTTCGCCAGCCAATATCGGTATCAGCGGGAAACAGTGCCGTAAATTATAATACCTGTCTGTCTGATGTATTGGTGATGTCAGACGGGAAGCAACTCGATTACGAGGATGAATCGGATGTACAGCGGCAGGTCCCGCAGGGCAGCGGGAACGAACTGCCGGTCAAAGAGGGGGCGGTGTTCGGGGCCATCGCCGTCGTCGCGACGTATCTCACGCACCTGCTCCTGACGATGATC
Organism: Natrinema sp. H-ect1; assembly: GCF_041821105.1. Lineage (NCBI taxonomy): Archaea > Methanobacteriati > Methanobacteriota > Halobacteria > Halobacteriales > Natrialbaceae > Natrinema > Natrinema sp. H-ect1. The sequence goes on from NZ_JBGUBA010000003.1 coordinate 10,194, forward strand.
GCGACGGCACAGTCATCGCCGATCGCCGAGGCGGTCGGAACGGGTGAGGACTCGTTGGTCATCACGGAGATGGTTCCTTCCTGGAAGGCTGCCGGGTGGAGTTACCTCAGCGTGTTCGGGACGGGATTCGAAGTCGACGGCGAAGCCGCGGCGCTCGGCGATGCCCCGAATCACGCTGCCGCGTTCGGCAGCGGCCCGGGTAGCCCATTTTTCCTGTCGGCGCTGTTTCTCTTCCTCGTGACGGTCGGGGGGATCGTTGCTGCCGGGTACGCGGTCGCCAAGTACACCAACGCCGACGATACCGTCGACGCCGCGAAGGCGGGTGTCACCGTCGCGCTCCCCTACGTTGCGTTCGCCGCCATCGCGGCGTTCCTGATGAGCCACAGCTACTCCGAAGTGCCCACCGTCGCGAGCCTCATCGGTTCCGAGGGCAGCGGTGTGCTGGGCCTTGAGGTCACCGAGTACCTCAACGACGCGGGCGATTCGGTCACCACTAACGCCAAATTCGGTCCGTCGATGACCGACGCGCTCCTCTTCGCTGGGATCATCGTGCCGGCGATCCTTGGTGCCGTCGGCGGCCTGCTCACCCAGCCCCGCGACGCCCTCGAAACGGTGATGGCGAAGATCCAGTAACGATCGGTCCGCATCGACGCACGGAGCCGACTCGCTCAATAGACCGAATCAATCGGTTTCTCACCCGGTCGAGACGAACACAAACGGACTGTCACGACCGTGGGATGGTAGAATGGCGGGTTCAGCACGAGACTATAGTCGAAGGAGTCAGTACTGTTGTTCGCGACCCTGCTCGAGCGCGAGGTACTGTTCAGCGTGAGAATCGGCCGATCGGCGGCGCGCGAGCCAGTACTGGAGATCGGAGACGAACAGCGCGAGGTTCTCCCGGGCGAACAACTTCATCGAGATGCCCTGGGGCGATCGGAACAGCGCGATCAGCGACCACATCGAGCCGGCGGCGAACGCGCCCATCGCCGAAAAAGTCATCCCGAGCGTGAAAAACGTCGTCGCGTAGACGAAGCCGATCCCCATCGACGGGAGACTCGTGCCCAGCGGAACCCGTGCGCTCGAGTCGCGCAGGGTGGGCGCGAGGAAGACGATCGAGAGGCCGCTGCCGAGCATGAATACGAGGTCTTGCCACATCATCATCAGTACTTACTCGGTCACGAGTTAATAACTTCCTCGGTGCGGAAATCGGCAGTTAGACCCGAGATTCACGCCGCACTAGAGGACGAGCGAAAACGGCGAACGGAGACGGCCAGTGGCGGAGATCGAATATCGACGAGTGATACAACCGGCGATTACGGGACGGTCACTCGTCGGCGAGGACGCCGTCCGCGACGAGCGTCTCGCGGGCCTCGGCCATCGTCGAGACAACGGTATCACAGTGGGGTTCGACCGCCGGCTTGGGTTCGAACCCGATCGCCAGCCCCGCGACCTCGAGCATCGGCAGGTCGTTGGCCCCGTCGCCGACCGCGACGGTGTCGGCGAGGTCGACGCCGACCTCGTCGGCGAGGTCCGCGAGGGCATCGTCCTTGGTGCCCTCGATCAGCGGCCCCTCGACCGCGCCGGTGAGTACTCGCGGCTGATCGCCGCTCGTACTGTCCGAGGCTGTCGCCTCGCTCTCGCCCGCTTTCATCGGCAGCCGGTTCGAGACGATGTGATCGACCGAGACGCCCTCGCGCTCCAACGCGGCCGCGACCCCGCGCTCGAACCCACCCGTGAGGATGGCGGTCGTGACGCCGGCGTCGTTCAACTCGGCGATGAGGTCGGCCGCGCCCTCGCGGAGGACGACCTCGTCGAAAGCGGCCTCGGCCTCGGCTTCGGGCAGTCCCTCGAGCAGGGCCGCGCGCTTGCGCAGGCTCTCGGCGTACTCGATCTCGTCGTTCATCGCACGCTCGGTGATCTCGTCCATGTCCGCGGCGACGCCACGGCGGTCACCCAGCAGGACCGTCATCTCGGAATCGGAAAGCGTCCCGTCGAAGTCGAAAGCGACGACTGTCATCGCTCGCCGGTTGACGGTCCCGGGATAAACCAGTTCAGGTTTCCCATCGCGAGAGTTGCCGTTCGTTCAGCCAGAGCCGAACCGAAACGTAGTATCGAGCCGCCCACAGTATCGCGCATGTGTCGGGGATACTATGTTTCGAGTACGAGAAGGGGCCGAGTCTCGAGGAAGGGGACCGGTCGGACGGCGACGCGGACACCAACGAGAGCGACGCCGACCCAGCGGAGAGCGGTCGGCCGACGGGAATCGCCGTCGCGCCTTGGAAAGGGGACTCGCCGCCGGCGTGAGCGCGTTCGCGGTCGTGGTCGGGGCCGCCGTCGCCGCCGTTTCGCGACTGGCCGGACCGGCTCGGTAACCGACGACGATCGTCTCACGTTTCCGCCCGGTGGCCGATGTTTATATAGGTTCAGCGCACTGTTTCCCTGGCGTGACCGACGGCGACCGGGCGCGTGAGCGGTCGAGTTCGACCGACGACCTCGAGTCGCCGCTGTTTCCCTTCGAGGAGGGCGAGTTCTTCCGGCAGTTGGTCGCCAACACTTCCGAGGGGTTGCTGACCATCGACGAAGAGAGTACCATCGTCTTCGCCAACCCCGCGATCGAGGAAATCCTCGGCTACAGCCCCGCGGAACTCATCGGCTCCTCGAAGATGACATTGATCCCCGAACGGCTGCAGGACGCCCACGCCGCCGGGTTGGAGAAGTATCTCCGAACCGGCGAGAAACACATCGACTGGGACGGGATCGAACTCCCCGCGTTACACAAGGACGGCCACGAAGTCCCCGTGCTGGTAAGCCTCCGGGAACACACCCACGAGGGCCAGCGGCTGTTCACCGGCCTCTTTCGTGATCTCTCCGACCGGAAGGCCCGACAGCGCCGCTTCGAGGCCGTCTTCAACAACACCTACCAGTTCACCGGTCTCCTCGAGCCCGACGGGACCGTCCTCGAAGTCAACCGGACGGCGCTTTCCTTCGCCGGGGTCGAACGAACCGACGTCGTCGGCAAGCCGGTCTGGGACACCTACTGGTTCCAACTGGACGACGCGGCGCGCGAAACCGCACTCGAGGCCGTCAAACGCGCCGGTGACGGAGAGCTGTTCCGGGACGAACTCCGGATCCGAGGTGCCGACCGAACCGCGATCATCGACTTTTCGATCCGGCCGATCACCGACGAACGGGGCGAGATTCAGCTGCTCGTCACCGAGGGACGGGACATCACGCCGCTGAAACTCCGGGAACAGCACCTACGAGTCCTCCACCGACTGCTCCGGCACAACCTCCGCAACGAACTCAACGTCATCAGCGGGTTCGCGGAGACACTGCTGGCGGAACTCGAGGACGAGACCCACCGCGAGTACGCGGCCGAAATCGCGGCGACGGCCGCGTCGTTGATCGATCTCAACGAGTCGGCGAAGGAACTCGCCGACGTGACCCTCGAGGACGGTCGCCCGCGGCGGCCGGTGGCCGTCGGTGACGTCCTCGAGACGGTCGTCGACGACCTCCGTGACCGACATCCCGCGAGTACGATCACGATCACCGGGGCGACGGCCGCCGTCGTCGCCGGCGACGATCGGCTCGCGACCGTTCTCGAGGAACTCGTCCACAACGCGATCGTCCACGCCGACGCGGCCGAGCCGGCCGTCGAAATCGGCGTCGACGAAAGCACCGAAACGGTCGCCGTTCGGATCGCCGACACCGGGCCCGGCATCCCCGCATCCGAGCGGGCCGGCATCTTCAACGACGAACCGATCACGCAGGTCAGACACGGCAACGGGCTGGGGCTGTGGCTCGCCAGCCTCATCGTCGACGACTACGGGGGCTATCTCGACTACACGTCCCGCGACGGCGCGGGGAGTTGCGTCGTCGTCCGCCTCCCGCGAGCGAAATAACGAACGATCCTACTCGCCGTCCTCGACCGGGGTCTTGACGATCGTCACCGGACGGGAGGCCAATCGCGCGACGCGATCGGTGACGCTCCCGAGCAGCTGGCGGTAGTCGCCGGACCGTTCCTTCGACCCCATTACGAGCATGTCGACGTCGGCCTCGTCGGCGTACTCGAGGATCTGTTCGTGGGGGCGGCCGTGTCTGACGACCGTCGTGGGCTCGAGACCCGCGTCTCGGGCCGCTTCGGCGGCCGACTCGAGGGCCTCCTCGCCGACGTGTTCCAGCGCGGCCTCGAGGCTCTCGAACTCGTGGACGTACTCGTCCCCGCTGTAGGAGTTATAGACGTCGCTGTCGACGACGTACAGCAGGTGGAGGTCCGCACCGGTGTCCTCGGCGACGGCGACGGCGTGTTCGATCGCGAGTTCCGTTCCTTCCGCAGCGTCGGTCGGCAGCAGAATTTTGTCGTACATACGTACATACTGTCGTCCGTCGATTGATAACTCTTGGCCGTAATTCTCGGTCGGTGGGACGACGAGGGCGGACAGACAGCGGTATTTTTTGCCGGCCCCGACCACAACGGAAGGGTTTACGTGTTCCGCCCGGTTGTCTCGCGCATGAAGGTTCTCGTCACGGATCCGATCGCGGACGCGGGTCTGGACGTACTCAGAGACGCCGGCCACGAGGTCGAAACGGGCTACGAACTCGAGGGCGAGGCACTCCTCGAGGCGGTTTCGGACGCCAACGGCATGATCGTTCGCTCCGGGACCGAGGTCACCGAGGAGGTCCTCGAGGCCGCCGAGGAGCTGGCCATCGTCGGCCGGGCCGGCATCGGCGTCGACAACATCGACATCGACGCCGCAACGGACAACGGCGTCATCGTCGCCAACGCCCCCGAGGGCAACGTTCGAGCGGCCGCCGAACACACCGTCGCGATGACGTTCGCGACCGCTCGCTCGATTCCCCAGGCACACATCCGACTGAAAAACGGCGAGTGGGCCAAAAGCGACTATCTCGGAGCCGAACTCGACGGCAAGACCTTGGGCGTCGTCGGCCTCGGCCGCGTCGGCCAGGAGGTCGCCAAGAAACTCGACTCGCTGGGCATGGACATCGTCGCCTACGATCCCTACATCAGCGAGGAGCGCGCCGACCGCATCGGTGCCGAACTCGTCGAGTTCGAGGACTGTCTCGAGGCCGCCGACTTCGTGACCGTCCACACGCCGCTGACCCCCGAGACGGAGGGGCTGATCGGCGAGGTCGAACTCGATCTGCTGGGCGACGGCTACCTCGTCAACTGCGCCCGCGGGGGCGTCGTCGACGAGGATGCGCTGGCCGCCAAGGTCGAGGACGGAACGCTGGCCGGCGCGGCGATCGACGTCTTCGCCGAGGAGCCCCTGTCCGCTGACTCACCGCTTCTAGAACACGACGAGATCATCGTCACGCCCCACCTGGGTGCCTCGACGGAGGCCGCTCAGGAGAACGTCGCCACCTCGACCGCCAGTCAGGTCAACGCTGCACTGGCCGAGGAACCCGTCGCGAACGCCCTGAACGCCCCCTCGATCGACGAGAGCGCGTTCCCCCGCGTCGAGCCCTACATCGAGATCGCCGAGACCGCGGGCAAGGTCGCCGCGCAACTGCTCGAGGGCCGCATCGAGGACGTCGAAGTCGTCTACGAGGGCGAGATCGCCGACGAGGACGTCGAGTTCGTCACCGCCTCGGCGCTCAAGGGCGTCTTCCAGCCCCTCGAGTGGCAGGTCAACGCCGTCAACGCACCCCAGATCGCCGAGGATCGGGGCGTCGATGTGACGGAATCGAAAACGCGACAGGCCGAGGACTTCCAGAGCCTGATCTCCGTGACCGTCAGCAACGACGACGACGAGGTCTCCGTCGACGGAACCCTGTTCGCCGGCAACGATCCCCGGATCGTCCGCGTGGACGGCTACCGCGTCGACGCCATCCCCCACGGCCGGATGGTCATCGCCCGCAACACCGACGAACCCGGCGTCATCGGCCAGATCGGCTCCGTGATGGGCGAGTACGACGTCAACATCGCCGGCATGTTCAACGCCCGCGAGACCATCGGCGGCGAGGCACTGACCGTCTACAACGTCGACAGCGAGGTCCCGGTCGAGGCCAAGGAGGAACTCGAGTCCGACGAGCGGATCATCGGGATCAACGACATCACGCTGAACGGCCAGAACTGATCGGACAAAGCGTAGAACCGATTCTGACCGGCGGAGCGTTCCTCCCGATCCGATCTAGTAGGGCTATACGCCGTGGTCACGGAACCGCTCGCACGACACCTCGAGCGGGAGATCGTCGAAATCGTCATCGCCACCGACGACGAGCGTCGCGTCGCGTTCGGACGCGAGTGCAACGGCGGCCGCGTCGGCCAGCGAAATGCGTCCGTCGCCCTTTACTTCCCCGACGAGTCGCCAGTCGGGAGTTGCGACGGCCACTCCGCGTCGCTCGAGGGCACGGAGATCGCGGTCGGCGACGCGAAACGAATGGGTGGTCGGCGTTCCGTCGTTGGCCCCCTCGAACCGAGCGACGAGATAGAACACTTCGCTGGCGTTCGCGTCCGCGAGAAAGCCGTCCGCGTCACCGGCGAAAACGTCCAAAAGGAGGTCTGCAACGACTTCGTGTCCGGGTTCGCCGTAGAAGTATGCGATGATGGCTTCGGTGTCGAAAACGTAGCACTCGGTCATTCGTCGCTATCGGGCCGTAGTCGTTCGAAGCGCTCTGCCTCACGGCGGCGGTCTTCGTCTTTGAGTTCGTGCATCCGTTCGGTAATCGAGCCGGATTCGTGTGCGTCGGCGTGGATTCCGTGAAGTTCGTCCGGTGACGGAACCGGTTCGATGACGATTCGATCACTCTCCTCGTAGACGAACACCTCGCCAGGCGTCTCGATACCGAATTTCTCACGTAACGCCTTCGGGATGGTTGCCTGCCCCTTCTGCGAAACGCGTACTACCTCTGGACTAGTTGTATTACCACTCATTCTTAGTTGTACTCTTAGTGCCGTATCTTACTAAAAGCACCGTAGTAGCAGTACCGTCCGCTACTAGAGGCCGGACACTCACGCTCGAGCGAACCTGATCCCTCCACCACACGGACAGTCCAGCCGCTCGTGAACGCGCTTTATCCCCGTCGGGAGCCTCAGTTCTAGCGGAGGCGAACGACATGACAATTCAGGATCGCGGGACCGTACAGCAGCCGACCGACAGCGCCCGCGAGGACGCTGCCGACACGAGATGGGGTATCCGGGAGGGGATCGGCGTCTCGCTGGTCTCGATCTTCGGGCTGTTGTTCCTGGTGGTCGGCCTGCTGCTGGCTCCAGGACTGGCCGAAGCGGCGTCGACGGTCGCCATCACGGTCGGCCTGCTGGCGGTCGCGGTCGCGCTTGTCGTCGTCGGCCGCTGGAGTTGGCAGGGACGCTAGGGGATCATTTTTCGACGCGCTTGCGACGACCGAGTCGCGGCAAAAGACCTATCGCTCGGACGACCGATACCGCGAGTATGGACGAGGCAGTTTCGGTCGACTTCGGCGAGGACGGACTCGTCCCCGCCGTGGCACAGGACGCCGACTCCGGTGAGGTACTCATGCTCGCGTACGTCTCGCCGGAGGCCTTAGAGCGGACCCGCGAGACGGGCCGGGCCCACTACTACTCGCGGAGCCGCGAGGAGTTGTGGGAAAAGGGCGCAACCAGCGGCCACGTCCAGTCCGTCAGGGAGGTCCGCGTCGACTGCGACGCCGACACGCTGCTCTATCTGGTCGACCAGGAGGGCGGGGCGTGTCACACCGGCCACCGGTCGTGCTTCTACCGGACGATCGAGGGGAAAAACGTCGGCGAACAAGTGTTCGACCCCGATGCCGTCTACGAATAGGATGAGCGAACGCGCTCCGCCCTCCGACGCGCGCGCAGGCGCTACCGCAGGGAGCGACGACGGGCCGACCCCGCTCGAGGAACTCGAGGCCGCCCGGAACCGTCTCGAGACGATCGAGGACCGCATCGCCGACCACGACGAAGAAACGGTCGACGAGGTCGCGACGGCCTATCGGCGGGCCGAGACCCTGCTCGAGGACTACGTCGACCGCGCGACCGGCACCGGCAAGGAGAACTTCCAGGCCTACATCGAACTCGAGGGGAAGTTCGACGGGCTCGTCTCCGGACTCTCCGAGGACCTGCCCGAACACGAGGCCTTCGAGGACGCCCTCGAGGCGATCGACAAGCGCCGGCTCAGCGAGTCGGACTTCGAACGGGCCCGCGAGGCCCTCGAACCCGCCGCCGAGTACGCCGATTTGCTCGACGACCGCGAGAGCGCTCGCGCGGAGTTGGCCGAGGCTCGGAAGACCGCGAGCAAGCGCCTCCGGACCGTCGAGGACGAGATCGACGACCGCAAGCGCCTGCTCGAACTCGCGACCGCCGACTTAGACGCCCCCGTCGAGCGACTCCGCGAGCCGATCGAGCGCTACAATGAGGCCGTCCGCGAGGCGTTCCGCGAGTACCGGCTCGAGGCGAGCGCTCGCGAGGTGTTCGACCTGCTCGAGCGGAGTCGGTGGTACCCGTTCGTGGGCTACGAGCGGCCACCGGCGGACCTGTCGCGGTACGTCCGCGGGAACGACGCCGGCGAGTACACGATCCCCGAACTGCTCGAGTACGCCGACTACTCCCGGTCGAAGCTCTCTCATTACGTCGACAGCGCGGACGAACTCAAGCGCAACGTGGCGACCCAGCAGACGTTTCTCGACGGGATCGACGCCGAACCGCTGACGGTCGACTGGCCGCCCGAACCGGCCGGCGCACTGCGCCGCCGGGCGCGGGAGTATCGCCCCTTCGTCGCCCGGATCGCCGACGAGGACGTCGTGGCGAACCTCCGCGAGGTCCGGCTGCTCGCGACCGATCCCGACTACGATCGGCTCCAGACGGCCGCCCAGGCGGTCACACAGCTCTCGGCCGACCAGCGCCGACGGCTGACCGACGGCCGCGTCGAAGCCGAACTCGAGGAGTTGCGGGACGAACGCGAGCGGCTCGAGGACGCGCTCGAAACCGAGGACCCGGTCTGAGGCGTCGACCGGACGCGAGTCTCCGCGTCGGCGCGCCCCCCTCGAGCCGCCCCCCGTACTTTAGCCGCCGCCAGCCGAACGACGCGTATGGGCAGACACGTCCTCGTTCCGATGGACGACTCCGAACCCGCGCGGGCGGCGCTGGACCACGCCCTCGAGTGGGTGCCGGCCGACCGCGTGACGGTCGTCCACGCGGTCGACGACCTCACGGCCGACTACGAGGGCATCGTTTCGGGGGCCGACGAGCCGGATTTCTTCGCCGACGCGCGGGCGATCGCCGACGACCGCGGCCGGTCGCTCGAGACGGCCGTCGTCGAGGGTGGTGGGACGGCCGAGGCGATCCTCGAGTACGTCGACGAGGCCGGCGTCGACGCGATCGTGATGGGCAGCGAGGGGAAGGCGGGCGTCTCGCGGCTGTTGTTGGGCAGCGTCGCGGAGGCGGTCACGCGGCGGGCCGAGGTTCCGGTAACGATTGTTCCCTGAGTCGGTCGCGCTGTTCAGTACAGATGCGTATGGAACACGATAGATTGAGCTACGAATTATCAGCAGTTTGCAGGAAAGAATACAGACAAATAGCGATACTAATGAAAATCAGATATACTGTCCACGATTTGTCTCCACTTATAATAGTCACAACAGCAAGAACTGCAAACGCTAAGGCAACGATAGCCGAACGAATCGAACGGAGATGTGCTGTTAACAGCAAATACTGATCATCATTCATAGATAATGTATAGTATTTCTATAATATATGCCTTCTGTTAATAGAGGGTGGAGCTAATTACTACTTCGAGACCTGCGTGGCCTGTACTGAACAGTTAGGCCGCTCGAGCGGACGATAGAAACCGGGTTCAGGCGTCGGCCTTCGCGTCGGCCAGCGCGTCGTACATGTCCGCGACGAGTTCCTCGGCGCGGTCGCCCTCGCGGGCCTCGGCGTAGATCCGGACGAGCGGCTCGGTGCCGGAGGGGCGGGCCAGCACCCACGCGTCGCCGTAATCCAGCCGGTAGCCGTCTCGAGTGTTGAGGTCCGCGTCGGCCGCTTTGGCCTGGTTGGCGGCCGCATCGAGCATCGCGTCGCGTTCCGCCGTCGACTCGTACTCGAGGTTGCGCCGGACGTTGACGTAGCCGTCGTAGGGTGCGACGATTTCGCTGACCGGCCGCTCGGCGACTAACTCGAGGAATCGGGCCGCGGTGAAGGCCCCGTCCCGCGAGAGCCGGTAGTTCGGGAAGAAGATCCCGCCGTTGCCCTCGCCGGCGATCGGGACCCGCTCGCCCGACTCCTCGAGTTCGCGGATGCGGGTGATGATGTTCGTCGAACCGATCGGGGTGAGTTCGAGGTCGGCCCCGACCTCGTTCACGACGTCGACGAGCCGCTGGGAGACGTTGACCGCCGAGACGGTCGTGTCGCCGGCCTCGAGTTCGGCGGCGGCAAGCGCCGCGAGGGTGGCGTCGCCCTCGACGTACTCGCCGTCCTCGTCGAAGAAGATGGCCCGGTCGGCGTCGCCATCGTGGGCGATCCCGACGTCGGCGTCGGTCGATCGGACGAGCCGGCCCAGGTCGGCGAGGTTGTCGGGGACGGGTTCGGGGTCACGACCGGGGAAGTGGCCGTCCGGCTGGCCGTTGACGGTAACGACCCGACAGCCCAGTTCCCGGAAGAACTCGGGGCTGGTCAGCGCGCCCGCGCCGTGGCCGGGATCCAACGCGACGGTCAGGTCCGCGTCGGCGATCGGCTGGCGGTCGGCGGCCGCGAGCAACCCCTCGACGTAGGCCCGGCGAACGCCGTCGATCTCGCGGACCCGGCCCGTCTCGTCCCAGGCGGCCGCGGTGAACGATTCGGTCAGCAGTCGGTCCTCGATGGTCTCGAGGGTCGCGACCGAGAGTTCGACGCCGTCGGCCCCGACGAGTTTGATCCCGTTGTACTGGGGCGGGTTGTGCGAGGCCGTGACGACGATCACCGGGACCGCCTCGTGTTCGGCGTAGGTCTGTGCGCCAGGGGTAGGAACGATCCCCAGTCGGTCGACGTCGATGCCGATGCTCGCTAACCCACTGGCGGCCGCATCGGCCAGCATGCGGCCGGTGTAGCGGGTGTCGCGAGCGATCCCGACCCGCTCCGCGCCGGCGTCCTCGGCCCAGATCGTCCCCGCCGCCTTCGCGACGCGGAGGACGAACGCGGGCGTCAACTCCTCGTTGGCGACGCCCCGCGTCCCGCTCGATCCGAATATCTCCATTACGCGTTAATCGGCGGGGCCGCCCCATAGTGATTCCGCAAACCGCTCCCGAAGACGGCCCCGGGACGGAACGTTTTCGGCCCGTCCCGTCCACGGTCACGTATGCACTCGATCGAGGAGAAACGCGTCTACGGCGACCGAGAGGGCGCGATCACCGCCTATGTCGCGAGCGCGTTCGGTGTCGTTCGGGTCCGCGTCGCCGGCGACACCGTCGGCGAGTTCGGTCTCTGCGAACGCTGCGAGGCTCGAGGCGTCGCGACGACCGACGAGAGCGTCGCGATCGCGACCGACGAGGACGTCCGGGTGGCCCCGCTCGAGGACGGAGACGGGGGCGAGGAGTCGTTCGCCGAAACCGGGTTCGGCCCGGCGGTCGCCGTCGGTGCCGACGGCGGCGAGCTGCTCGCGGCCAGTCCCGATGGTCGGGTCGCCCGCCGGCCGGCAGGGGCCACGGAGTGGACCACGCTCACGGACGAGACCGTCGCGTCGGTACGGGCGATCGACGGCGATCTCGTCGGAACGGAAGACGGCGTCTATCGGATCCACGACGGCGGACTCGACCACGCCGGTCTGACCGACGTACGAGACGTCTCGGCCGCCGGCGTCCCGCTCGCGGCCACCGCCGAGGGCCTATACAAACTGGGCAACGGGTGGATGGCGATCCGCGAGGGACCGTTCGATGCCGTCTCGGCGGACCCCCGATCGGAACAGGGGACGCTGACGCGCGCACACGCAGTCGCGAGCGAGGAAGTATACGGCTACGCCGGCGACGACAAGTGGGACGCGCTCCCGGACGCGAGCGAACCGATCGTCGACGTCGGCTACGGCGAGACGGTCTACGCCGTGACCGAGGACGGAACCTTCCTAGCGGCCGCCGAGGACGGGTGGCGACCGCACCCGATCGGGGTCCGAGACGTGACCGGGCTGGCCGTGCGATAGCGGGAGACCGCCGATCCGCGTCTGACGGAGGTTTAATTACGTGGGCTGCTACCCACGGGATATATGGGAGAGCTACCACGACGGAAACTGCTAGCCGTAAGCGGTACTACCCTCACCGGCGCGGTCGCCGGCTGCATGGGCGGTGACGACGGCGACGACGGGAACGGTGACGGATCCGGGGACGGCGGGACCGACGACCCCGTCGACGGGGAAACCGAAAGCGAAACCGTCGACGGAACGATCCTCGGCGAGATCACCGTCGACAACCTAGACGGCGATGCCCACACGGTCGACATCATCGTCGAATTCGACCGGGAAATCGAGGACTGGGCGACCGAGGAACTCGAGGCCGGCGGCGGGACGACCCTCGATCGAAACTGGCCGACCGAGTCGGGGCAGTTCCGCGTGACGACGCGGCTCGATCAGGGCGAGCCGGTCGAAGTCACGCCGGCGGACTGGAACGACCCGTCGTGTCTGAACCTCTTCGTTCGGATCGATCGGAACGGGGAACTGACGCTCCTGAGCGATACGACCGGCGGACCGTGTGGCACCGGCGATCCGAGCGTCGACGACACCGACGCGTGACAGGCCCCGCCGGCCGCGCTCACGCCTGCCCGAGCAAGGGTGTGGGTCCAGAACGAAAACTGGTTTAGCCCCCGCGCTGTCGAACCGACTATGATCGTCAGCGGATCCGCGTCGCAGGCCCTGGCCGCGGCGCTGGCACGCGAACTCGAGGAACCGCTCGCCGCCGTCGAGTACGACCGCTTTCCCGACGGCGAACTGCTCGCGGCCGCCCCCGGCGTTGCCGAGGCCGACCCCGATCGAGCCGTGATCGTCGCCTCGACCGTCTCGAGCGACGCCCACCTCGAGCTGCTCCAGTTACAGGACGCCGTCCGCGAGGCCGGCGTCGAAGAGGTCGTCACCGTCCTGCCGTACATGGGATACGGCCGTCAGGACGCGGCCTTCGAGCCGGGCCATCCCGTCTCCGCGCGAGCGGTCGCCCGCGCGATTTCGACCGGGAGCGACCGCGTCCTGACCGTCAACCCCCACGAGACCGCCGTCTGCGAGTTCTTCGAGCCGACCGCGACGGCCGTCGATGCGGCGGGCCGGCTGGCCGATCCCCTTCCCGACGACCTCACCGAACCCGTCTTTCTCTCGCCCGATGCCGGCGCGATCGAGTTGGCCGAGACGGCCCGCGACGCCTACGGGACGGGCGAAACCGACTACTTCGAGAAGACCCGCCACTCCGGCACCGAGGTCGAAATCTCGCCAAGCGACGTCGACGTGGCCGGCCGCGACGTCGTCGTCGTCGACGACATCATCGCGACGGGATCGACGATGAGCGAGGCCGTCAGCGTCCTCTGCGATCGCGACGCCGGCCGCCTGTTCGTCACCTGCGTTCACCCGCTGTTGGCCCGCGATGCCGTCACGAAGCTCTCTCGAGCCGGTGTCGAAGCGATCTACGGCACCGACACCATCGAGCGGGGCGTCGATACCGTCTCGATCGCCCCCACGCTCGCCGAACACCTGTAAGTAAACGATTAAGTAGCCGCCGGACACGGGTCTAGGTGGTATCGCGTCGCACGACTGCGGTCGGATCGACCGCTCGGCGACGCGGGGGAGCCCGATGCACGGAATCGTCCACAAGACCCTCGAGGAGTACGTCGTCGAACGGACCGACGACGACACCTGGGACACGATCGTCGAGCGCTCGGAACTGGAGCCGCAGCTGTACCTGCCCGTCTCGCATTACGACGACGACGAGATCGACGCCATCCTCGAGACGCTCTCGGGGATGGCGTCGCAGGACAGGGCCGCGATCGAACGCGATTTCGGCCGGCGGCTGGCCCCGGAACTACTCTCGACGTTCAGCGCACACGTCGGCAGCGACTGGGACCTCCCCGAGTTGCTGGTCGGTCTCGAAGACGTCTACGACGACATCGAAACCGCAACCGACGAGACGTCGCTGCCGAAGTTGTCCTGTACTCGCGAGTCCGATCACGCGATCGTCACGTACGACACTCACCGAGATCGCCAGTACTGCGGGCTCGCCCACGGAATTCTCGACGGGCTCGTCGCTGCGTTCGACGCCGACGCGACGGTCACGAAAACCGACTGCGTCGCGGACGGGGCCGACGCCTGTCGGTTCCGGGTCGACTTCGAGTGAGTGCCGGCACGGGAATTATCGTCGCCGAGCCGCCAGAACGGTCACGACCAGCAGAAGGAACGCGCCGAGCGTCGCCAAAACCCCGAAGCCGGGGACGTCGTCGATCGCCGCGGCCGGCCCCGTCTCGCCGACGCTGACCGTCGCCGTTCGCTCGCCGACGCCGACCTCGTACCGACTCGCCTCGTCGAACCGGAGTTCGGCTTCGACCGTCGCCGTCCCGTCGGGACGAACCGCTACCGGTCGCTTGGCGGCGACGCCGTCGACGGTTCGGAACGCGAGAACGGCAGCCCCGGACCCGTCGCCGGCGGCTTCGACGGTGGCGGTCGCCGTCACCGGCTCGCCGGGGTCGACCGCCTCGGGCTCGAGCCGGAGGTCGGTGACGGTCACGCTCGGCGACGAGCGGACGACGGCCGTCAGCCGCTCCGAACCGACGCGCAGGACGTACGTCCCGGGGTCTTCGGGCGTCCACGAGAGCCGGTGAGAGCGCTCCCCGCCGGGTGCGAGCGTCCCCTGCCGATGAGCGACGGTTCGGCCGTCGGCCCCCAGCGTCAAATCGTACGTCCCCTCGTGCTCGCCGACGTTGGTGACCGTCGCCGGGAGCGTCACCGACTCGCCGGCGGGCACGACGATCACCTCGTCAGTGCCGGCGTCGACGCCCGCCTCGGACGCCGACCACCGCGGCCACTCCTCGCCGGCGACCTCGGTCGGACCCGTCCCGAACCCGTACTCGAAGCTCGCGACCGACTGGTCGAACGCGGCCCGGTGGTCCGCTCGACTCCACACGTCGGGCGTCGCGTCCGTGCGAGTGTAGCGCTCGGCGTCGGTCCGGACGGCCGTCCCGCCGTAGGCCTCGATCGAGCCCAGGAGGTCTGCCTCGGTCGCCGCATCGTCGTCGGCGTTCAGGTCCCGGACGATGTCCGCCAGCGTTCGATCACCGTCGGTCGCAACGCGTAACTGGCGGTCGATCTCGCCGGCCACGAGCGCGCCTTTGACGTAATCGGTCCGTTCGTGCTCCCACGTCCCGGGGTCGGCGAGCGCGCCGTCGGCGTAGGGCGACTCCGTCCCGCGCTCGAGCAGTCGGCTGAACCCCTCGAAATCGGTATAACCGGCCTCGAGAGCCAGCAGTCCAGCGTGGTAATCGGCCTGTCCCTCGACGACCCACTCCGTCTCGGTCGTCGTCCCGTCGGCGGTGTTGGCAAAGCGCTGGCGGACGTGGACGTACTCGTGGAGCCAGGCCGGGTTCGGACTGTCGAGCGGTTCGTCCGCGACGACCCAGGCGTCGGACTCGCCGTACTGGATGCCCCGGGGACCCCAGTCGACGGTGTCGGGGACCGCGACGACGAACGTCTCGTCGGGTCGCGCTCCGACCTCGAGCCGGTCGCTCGCGTCGGCCAGCGCCGTGAGGATCGCGTCGGGCGACTCCTCGAGCGTCGCGGCCTCGGGGACGGCCAGCCGGAACCGCTCCCCATCGACGGTCCGTTCGCGTTCGGTCACCGCGCCGAAGAAGGCGATATCGCCGCCGGTCGCGCCGGGGCCGTCCACCCGAACCGTCTCCTCGATGCCGACCGGATCCGTCCGACGCAGCGAGATCGCCACGTCCGGGACCGGGACGACCGCCCACTCGCCAGTGTCGACGAAGGAATACCCTTCGCCGGTCGCGCCGGCACCCTGCGAACCCGTTCGGTCGGCCGGCATCGTATATCGGACCGTCGGCTCGTCGGTCGTCTCCGTCCACTCGAGGGTCCGCTCGCCGGTCCGCTCGAACCCCGTCATCGACTCGACGGTCGCACCTCGCTCGAGTTCGATCTCGAGTTCAGTCACCGAGTCGGGCACCCGAAACGTCGTTTCCGTCTCGAAGACGTCGGTGTCGGTCGGCCGATGGCGGAGCGTCGTCGTTCGATGGAGGACGTCCGACGAACTCCCAGTCGCTGCCGCGCCGACGGACGGACTCCCGAGATCGGCGCTCGCGGGCGCTCGATCGGTCGGTGTCCCGGCGGCGATGCCGGCCGGGAGGCTACAGGCGAGCAAGACGACGAACGCGAGGGTCACGAACCGGGAGGTCACTACCCCCCACTGGTGAATCAGCGGACAAGACTTTTATGGCAGCCGTAGTGTCACTCGACGACGAAAGAGCGGCCATCGCGAGTTTCTCGAGATTCCAAAACGCAGACCGGTCGGCTTCGCCTCCCGGTCTCAGTCCGACGGCTCGGCGGCCGCCAGCGGCTCGAGCGCGATCTCGGCATCCACCTTTTTACGCGTCGGGTTCGGTCGCTGCTCACGGTTCCCGTTGGTCACCGCTCGCTGTCCGAGGACTCACTCTGTTCGCCCTCGCTTTCCTCCCTCACCACTCGCGTAAAAATCTGGACCAAAAAAGCCGTCTCGCTACGCTCGGCGGAACTTAATCGGAGGCTTCAGCAGCCGCCAGCGGCTCGAGCGCGATCTCGGCATCCACCTTTTTACGCGTCGGGTTCGGTCGTTCCACTCCCTCACCACTCGCGTAAAAATCTGGACCAAAAAAGCCGTCTCGCTACGCTCGACGGGACTTAATCGGAGGCTTCAGCAGCCGCCAGCGGCTCGAGCGCGATTTCCATCGTCACACCTTCGACCTCCCACTCCTTGCGGTGGCCGTCCTCGACCTCGCGGCGCTCGTCGGCACGGACTTCCTCGCTGATGAGGTCCGTGCGCTCGGCGACGAGATCGGCCACGCGGTCGTCCTCGATCGTGAGATCCAGCGCGATCCGTTCCTCGACGTCGAGGTCGAGGTCCTTACGCATCTCCTGGACCCGGCGAATGACCTCGCGAGCGTAGCCCTCGCTCTCGATGTCGTCGGTCAGCGAGGCGTCGACGTAGACGACGCCGCGGTCGTCGCCGTCGAGGCCGAAGGCGGTGCCGGCGACGCCGTCGGGGGTCTGGGTGACGAAGGAAACCATCTCGTCGGTGATCCCCTCGTCGTCCTCGAGGACATCGGACACGGCGTCTTCGATCGCCTCGAGGCCGGGCTCGTCGATGCGGGCCTCGTTGAGCGCGTTCATGACCTGCCCGGCGCGGTCGCCGAAGGCCGGCCCGAGTTCGCTCATGTCGGCCTCGGCGCTGTAGGAGAGTTCGCCCCAGCGTTCGTCGGGCGAGACGAGTTCGATCTCACGGGCGTTGAGTCGCTCCTCGAGCAGGCCAGGGTGGCGGGACACGGCCTCGACGACCCGCTCGTCGTCGGCGGCGACGACGACGCGCGGAACGGGCCAGCGCAGCTTCCGGCCAGCCTGCTGACGGGCGTTCGCGCCGGCCTCCTCGATCGCGCGGAGGAGCGCGACGTCGGTCTCGAGTTGCTCGTCGGCCCAGTACTCCTCGACGGCGGGCCAGTCCTCCATGTGGACGGTCGGGTGGCCGTCGTCGCCGGTCAGCGTCCCGTAGATCTCCTCGCTGATGAACGGCGCATAGGGAGCAAGTAGCGCGACCGTCTCCCGCAGCACGCGGTAGAGCGTCGCGTAGGCGGCCTGCTTCGAGTCGCTGTCGGCCTCGTCCCACATGCGCTCGCGGACCGCCTGCACGTAGAACCGCGAGACGTCCTCGACGACGAACTCGAGGAGGGCATCGATCGCCTTGTCCTGGCGGAACTCCTCGAACGCCGCGGTCATCTCGGCTTTCGTGGACTGCAGTCGAGCAAGGACCCACTCGTCGAGGGGCTCGAGGTGGTCGTCGACCGACTCGAGGGTCGTCTCGGTGGGATCGAACTCGTCCAACCGCATGTACGGCAGCGGGAACCGGAAGACGTTCCACAGCGTCCGGAGGTGGTTCTCCATCGTCTGCATCCCGTCCCAGTCGAAGCGCATGTCCTCGCCCTGTGGGTTGTTCGACAGCAGGAACAGCCGCATCACGTCCCGGCCGTGGCGGTCGATCGCCTCGTGGGGATCGATCAGGATGTCCTTGGACTTGCTCATCGCGCGGCCGTCGGGCATCAGCGCGTGGCCGTGCATCAGGACCTCCTGATAGGGACTCTCGCCGAGCGCGGCGGTGCCCATCCCCAGCTGGGACCAGAACCAGCCCCGGGTCTGGTCGTGGGCCTCGAGGATGAAGTCGGCGGGCCAGAGTTCGTCGAACCGGCTGTCGTCCTCGGGGTAGTTCAGGGTGCCCCACGAGGCGACCGAGGAGTCGAGCCAGACGTCGAAGACGTCGGGGACGCGGGTGTAGGTGGTGCCGTCCTCGGTGATCGTCAACTCGTCGACGGTGTCCTTGTGGAGGTCCACGGTTTGGGAATCGATCTCCTGATCGACCCGCTCGGCGAGTTCCTCGCGGTCGCTGATGACGATTCGGTCCTCGTCGTCGTCGCGGTCCTCGGGGGTCCAGACGGGCAGCGGGATGCCCCAGTAGCGCTGGCGGGAGACGTTCCAGTCCGGCGCTTCCTCGACGAAGTCCCGGAAGCGGTTGTCGCGGGCCCACTCGGGGTGCCACTCGCTGTCCTCGATGTTCTCGAGCAGCTCGTCTTTCACGTCGGTGATCGTGATGAACCACTGGTCGGTGACGATCTGGACGATCCCCGTGTCACAGCGCCAGCAGTGGCCGTAGCTGTGGGAGATCGTCTCCGACGCGAGCAGGTCGCCGTCGGCCTCGAGGTCGGCGATGATCTCCTCGTTGGCGTCGCGGACGAACTGACCCTCGTACGCCCCGCCGTCGTCGGTGTAGACGCCGTCGCTGCCGACTGGACAGAAGATCGGGAAGTCCAGTTCGCGACCGCGCTCGAAGTCCTCCTCACCGTGGCCGGGCGCGGAGTGGACGAGGCCGGTACCGTCGCCGTGCGTGTCGACGTAGTCGGCGGCATAGACCTGACAGGCCCCCTCGTGGTCGGGATGGTCCGGAACGCGGTCGGCCATCGGGTGGTCGTAGGCCCAGCCCAGCAGGTCCTCGCCGGTGTGTTCTTCGACGACCTCGTAGTCGTCGTAGCGGCCCGCTTTCAGCACGTCCTCGAACTTCGGTTCGGCGACGTACAGCAGTTCCTCCTCGCCGTCCTTCTCCGCGCGGACACCGACGTAGTCGCCCGCCTCGTCGACGGCGACGAAGGTGTTGGCGGGGATGGTCCACGGGGTCGTCGTCCAGATGACGAGTTTCCCGTCCCGATCCTCGAGGTCGAACTTGACGTAGATCGAGGGGTCCTCGACGTCCTCGTACTCGACCTCGTTGTTCGCGATCGCGGTCTCACACCGGGGACACTGCGAGATCGAGCGGTGGCCCTTCTCGACGAGTCCGCGGTCGGCGGCGTTCGAAAAGCCCCACCAGGCGGCCTCCATGTACTCCGGTTCGACCGTCCGGTAGGGGTCGTCCCAGTCCATCCAGACGCCGAAGTCCTGGAAGTCCGCCTGCAGGCCCTCGAGTTGCTCGTCGGCGTAGTCCTTGCACTCCTGGATGAAGTTCTCCTCGCCGAACTCCTCGATGTCCTTCTTGTTCTCGAAACCCAGCCGCTCCTCGACGCGGGTCTCGATCGGGAGCCCGTGCATGTCGTAGCCCGGACGGTCGGTGACGTCGTACCCCTGCATTCGGAAGAAGCGGAGGTAGACGTCCTTCAGCGACTTGTTCCAGGTCGTCCCCATGTGGGCCGAACCCGACGTGTACGGCGGGCCGTCGACGAAGAAGAAGGACTCACCGTCCGACCGATGCTCGACCGTCTGCTCGTAGGCGTCGACGTCGTCCCAGTACTCGAAGACCCGCTGCTCGAGTTCGTGGGGGTCGTACTGGTCGTCGACCTCGGCGAACCTGCTCATACCCGACCTAATCGCCTCCGGCAGTAAAGAGGAATCGATATCGCGGGTCCCGCGCTAGCCGCAGTGTCGGCTCGGCGTCGTGGCGGGCAGCTCAGTCCGTGACGACGACGACCCGCTCGGCCGCCAGATCGACCTGCGCTTCGTATCGTACCTCATTCGAGTCGGGATCGCTGATCTCGACGGTGACGTCGTCCTCGGCGTACGTCTGCTCGGCCGGCGAAACCACGACGGCGTCGTCTCCGCGCTCGACGGTGAAGTCCCCGGATTCGCCGGTGAACGTCCGGGCCGTGGTCCCGTTTTCCGCCTCGACGGTCGTCGTCTCCGAGAGGGAGATCGACATCCGGTGCATCGAGTCGGCGTGGATCCCCTTGATGGGTTCGACCGCGAGTTCGTACTCGTCCATCGATTCGAGCCGCCGCGTGACGGTCTCGTTGGCGCGCGCGATCTCGAGCGCGCGGTCTCGTTCCGCGTCCGTCAGCGGATCGGCCGGCTCGGAATCGACGGTCAGCCGACCGTCGGCCGCCGCGATCTCGATCGATTCGGTTCCGGAGACGTTCTCGAGGACGGTGACCTCGCTGTCGCCGTCCGAAAACGTCACCCCGTTCTCGGAGACGCTGAACTCGCCGCCGGAGCCGGTCGCGATCGGGTCGCCGAGTCCGACGGCGGCCCCCGCCCACGCCGTTCCGACGCCGAACGACGCGAGAGCGAGCAGCGCGATCAGCCGGACGGCGACGGGACGGTTCATACGTTCTCCGTTGTCCGGAAGCCCTCATCAACGTTGTGTCGAAACTCGTTTGAAACGCGTTTCAAGCGCGTTTCAGTGGTGTTTCACGGCGGTTCTCCCGGTCAGAATCGGTGGTCATTAGGAGACGTGTTCGAATGGCGAACTATGGATCTGCGGGCCCTCCACACGAGACAACTCTTTGCGGCGGTCCTCTTTCTCGCATCGACGGTCGTACTGGCGATCCAGCTGATCAACCCGTCGCCGGTCATGGTCACGGTCGGCGAAAACGGGACCGAAGTCGCCGAGCTGGGCGGTTACTTCGAATACACCGACGTTGCAGTAATCGCGATCGCGGCGTGTTCGCTCGGTGCGAGCGGCACGTACGTCCTCCTCGGCGGGTCTGTCGGGGACCCGGCGAGCGCACGGGAACGGCGAACCAGCGACGGGGACGTAGCGGGGCCGGCTCCCGTCGAGACGGAACCCAACGGCGAACCGAGCGACGAACTCCTCGAGGCCCGCCGCCGGGAGTGGGAGGAGACGGCCGAGCGGCTCGCGAACAACGAGCGGACGATCTACGAGACGCTGCTCGAGGCCGACGGCGTGTTGCCCCAGAGCGAGATCGTCGAGCGGACCGACCTCTCGAAAGCGACCGTCAGTCGGGGATTGGACGGCCTCGAGACCAAGAACCTCGTCGAGCGGAAGCGCCGCGGGATGGGGAACACGGTCTTGCTGTTGTAGCCACAACCGGCGTATCGGCCGAAATTCGGCCCGTAACCGTTCCGAAACACGTTTTCAACGGGTGACTAAGGGGGCTTTCAAACGACCCGTAACCGGGCGGCGCGAACGACCGACCCGACGAACGACCGACGCTCGTCGACGGCCGGTCGACGCGCTCGCCCGAGAGAGACATCATGCAAACGAAAACGAAACTGACCGCACTCGCGCTCGCAGTGTTGCTTGCCATCGGGACCGGTGGCATCGCCGCCGCGACCGGCGCGAGTTCCGGGACTGACGAACTGGCCGACGAACCGCACCACCAGTCGACGGTCGACGTCGACGGATACGAGTTCACGGTTTCGACCGAAGACGACGGGTTCGGCGCGGATCGAACCGCCGACCTCGAGGCGATACCGGCGATGGTACTGAACGACGACGAAGCCGGGGACTGGCTCCGCGATCACGTCGGAACGGACGACGACCTCGTCCTCGAAGTCTACGGCTCGCTACAGCGAGACGACGACAGCGCACACGTCCGTATCCATCCGGACCGAACGGCCGAACACGGGGACGCGCGTCCCCTGCTGGAGGCGACGGTCGACACCGAGACCGGCACCGTCGACGTCGTCGGCACCGACACCGAGCCCGTCGAGTCGGCTCACCGACTCGAGGCCACCGAATCGACCGATATCGACATGTCCGATCGGCGGGTCACACTCGTCGACGACGGCGCAGTCGTGGACGAACTGACGACCGACGTGGTGTCCACCGTGGAGTCCATCACCCGGTTCGACATCCGATCGGTAGCGACCGTCGACGACGGGGAGACGTTCACCGTCGATACCGACGCCGACGACACCGATCGAGCGACGACCGACGCCGACCTCGCGGTCCGCGATCCGAACGATGAACTGACCGACGCCGAACTCGAGACGGTTCGAACGCTCGTGACGAACGACGAAGCGGCGACGGAGCGGTTACGGGATCGGTTCCCGACCGCCGAGACGATCACGCTGACCGTCCACGGCGTCGAGCCAAGCGGAGACGTACACGTCGACGCTACTGCACCGGGTGACAACCCCGAGACGGCAGTCGTCGTCTCCCCGTCCAGCGGCAACGTGTCGGTCGATGCGGCTACGCTGCTCGAAGCCAGTGAGAGTAGCCGGATCGACACCGACGGCTCGACGGTCGTCTGGAAAACCAACGCAGCGTAACTGACCGGCGTCCACTGACGACCGGCAAGCGGAATTCGAAGCGGCGCTCACGACGATCGCACGACGGACGTGCGATCGGCCGTGACGTACTGTCAGCGGCTGGTCGGTAGAGCAGGTGCGACGCGGGGTTCAAAATAGACCGGCGAACGGACGACTCAGACGTACTCCGAGAGGACCTTCTGGTAGCCGACGCCGTACGCACCGGCATACAGCATGAGGCCGCCGAGCGCGCCGAGCCACAGGGCGATCATCGCCTCGCCGGTACCGAGGTGTTGGAGACTCGCCTGCTCGACGAGGACGCCACCGACCGTCAAGACGCCGGCGACGACGGTATACAGGACCAGTTGCAGTGATTCCGCGAGCAGTTCCGGGCCGAGGGATGTCATTAGGACTTCTCTACCCACCCACCCAACGTAAACCTGTCCCCTCGAGTGCGACGCATCCACACGGTCGGCGACGACTACTCGACCGGCAGCCGCGGCCGGGAACCGACTCGGCTAAACCGCTGGGAACGTAGTCCGGACCGTGCCCGCGTCCGATTCCGAGACCGACGCCGACGACGGGTCGGCGACCGGCGACGATCCCGCCGTTCCGACCGAGCGCAACGTCCTCGAGACCGACTGTACGCGCTGTCCGAAACTGGCCGAGAGCCGCGAGTGCATCTCGTGGGGGACCGGCCCGCTCGACGCGAGCGTCGTGGTCGTCGGCGAAGCACCCGGCTACGGGACCCCCGACGCGGACCGCTGGCAGGGCGGCAACTGGACCGGGAAGGCCTACACCTCGCGTCACTCCGGCCGCCGGATCCGGCGCATGCTCGAGCGAGTCGGCTACGGCGACGACGCCTACTACACGAACGCGGTGAAGTGTTTTCCAGCCGATCCGGACGACCCCACCACCAACCGCGAGCCGACGCCCGAGGAACGAACGAACTGCCGATCGCATCTGCTGACCGAACTCGAGGAGATCGATCCGACGGTCGTCCTCGCGACCGGCAAACACGCGACGGAGACGGTACTCGCGGCCGAGAGCCGTGACCTCGAGGGGTTTCTCGACAGCGTCCTCGAGCCGGTGTGGTGTGACCGCCTCGGCGTGTGGCTCGTACCGATCCTCCATCCCTCGTATCAGGACGTCTGGATCGGCCGGCTGGGATACGAACCCGAAGAGTATCTCGCGGCGATCGCCGAGACGCTCGACGACCTGTGTCGTGGCCGGGACAGCGGTAGCGGCAAGTAAACTTCTTACGACGAGACGACACATACCCGCGTATGAGTACGATCTTCAGCCAGATCGTGGCGGGGGAGATCCCCGCACGGATCGTGTACGAGGACGAGACGACGATCGCCTTCCTGGATGCCAATCCGCTCGCGCCGGGCCACACGCTCGTCATCCCGAAAGACGAGTACGAGCGGCTGAACGACGTCCCCGACGACGTCGCCACGGACCTCTACGAGACCGTCCACCACATGGTCCCCGTCGTCGAGGACGCGGTCGACGCCGACGCGACCACCGTCGCGTTCAACAACGGCGAAGAAGCCGGCCAGGAAGTACCCCACGTCCACTGTCACATCGTCCCCCGGTTCGAGGGCGACGGCGGCGGCCCGATCCACGCCGTCGCGGGCGACCGCCCGGATCTCGACGACGACGAACTCGACGACATCGCCGCCGACATCGAGGCCAGCGCCTGAGATCGGCGGCTCAGTTCTCGCCGTCGCTCGAGCGGCCCACCCGCTCGAGCGCGCCGGCCACGTTCCGTGAGCGAAGCGCTCGTCCCTCGGTCGTCCGCCGCCGGCGAATATATTCGTCCCGAGGGCTTTGCACCGTCGCCCCGAGGTCGGGAACGAATGAGCGATCGGGAGGAGACCCTGCGGGAGCTGGCGGCGCGGCTGTGCGAGAAGGAGGCCGTCGCCGACGCGTTCGTCGCGAAGAGTTTCACCGACCACCACCTGCTGGTCGACCTCGAGGACGGGGAGTCGATGCCGACGGAGATCCGCGAGCTGCTTGCGGCCCACGACCTTCGTGGGGCGAACGCGGAGTACGACACCGACGCGGATGATCCCTCGTTCGCGGGCGATTTAGAAGACGGAACGCGTCACCAGTTCGTCGATACCGAAACACGGGGCGACCACCAGTCCTACGTCGTGGACTGACGGCGGTGCCGTCGGTGGACGACCCGTTGGCTGCCACGGTATGGCTGTCGTGACGTTTTTGCCGTCCGCACGCGACGCTGGCGTATGGCCTTCGCCGGCATCGTCGCCCAGTTTCGCGCCCACCCCGTTGCCACCGTCCTCGAACTCGGCAGCGTCCTCGTCTGCTGTCTGCTGTTTGCCGGTACCTTCGTCCTGCTCTCGACTGGCGTGCCGACCGGGCGGGGCGACCCGTGGCTCGTCCTGATCGGGCTCGGTGTCGCGTTCGTCCTCTTCTGGACGGCGCTGGTGCCGCTCTACGAGCGGACCCTAGAGTAGGGTCCCGAGCAGCAGGTCGCCGTAGACCAGTGCGATCACCAACCCGGCGAAGATCGGCACCAGGAACGGCGTTCCCGGTGAGATCCAGACCGTCTCGTTTTCGCTTAGCACCTCGAGTCCCTCCCGGAGCGTCTCGGGCGTCGTCCCGTAGGCCGAGCCCTCGATGTCGTCGAGGAACGCCTCGGCACCCCACGGATCGTCAGCGGGCACTCCCTGCGAGTCGGTCGCCGCAGTCGCGGCCGTCTCGGTTTCGGCCCCCTCGAGCGCGCCGCCGTCGCCCCGGATATCGGCGTCGGCAGTCACCGCACCGTCGGTCGGCGGGTTCGGCTCGTCGGGGAGGGTGGCGGGGTCGCGGTACCGCTCGGGGGCTTCGCGCAACTGCGCCAGCGAGAGTCCCCGCCAGCGCAGGTACATCCGCAGGGCGTCGAGGTCGAGGCCGCCCCGCGAGAGCCCCGTCGGCGTCTCGAGCAGGCGGCCGTGGGTCTCCGGAATCCGCTCCCACGGGACCGGCCAGCCGACGAGCATCACGGGCGCGATCCGGCCCGCGGCGGCGTTGCGGATCGCCAGCACGACCGGGAGCGCGACCGCGACGAGGACGGCGTTGGTCAGGATCGTAAACGAGAAAGCACCGATCCGGGTCGGCTCGAGCGGCAGTGTCACCGGCCCCAGCGCGTACTCGGGGAAGGTCGGGAAAAGGACCGCGAGGACGAGTAAGGCCTTCGCGTCGGCCCCGCCGAAGCCGCCGACCCACCAGAACAGGTAGGCGATTGGGACGACCAGTCCCAGGCTGATCGCCGTCGGGACGAGGAAGTCGTAGCTCCAGGCGGTCCCGCCGGCAGCCCACGCCAGTCGGGCGTCCCAGAGCAGCAGGACGGCCCCGAGGAGCGCGAGGGGGATCCAGACGGTACTCGAGACGCGCCTGGTCTCGATGTCGCGGTAGGCGGTCCAGGCGAAGACGGGGACGGCGACGAGTCGAAGGAGGTCCGGCCCGGTCGCAACGGTACCAGCGAGCGTCACGGGCGTCCCTGCGAAGCGCGGTGCCGTTACGTTTTCGGCCTCCGGGCGGCATCGGGGGCGACCGCGACCGTACCGGTTTCCCCGGGTGTGCCAGTATCGGACAGCGAACCGGCCGGGAACTGAACGCAAGAGCAGCGGTGGTCGCTCACGGTCGAATTCCGACACCGGCTCGCGCGTTCGGCCGGTGATCGTCACAGCAAACGGCATATCCGTCCGTCCCCCGAACGCCTCGAGCATGAGGGACGGCGCGGCCTTCTCGACCCTGTACACCGGCGTCTTACTCGCGGTACCGGGCCTGCTGGCGTGGGTGACCGGGCAGGCGCTGCTCTTTCCGAGCCTGGGGCCCACGGCGTTCCTGCTGGCGACAGTTCGGGAGGGAGAGGTGACCGCGCCGCGGCGGGTCATCGGCGGCCACGTCGTCGGGATCGTCGCCGGGCTCGTCGCCTACCACACCATCGCGCCCGGCCTCGCGGTCACGACGGCTGCACCGATGTTCGCGGTCGGCCAGCTACGGCTGGTCACGAGCGGCGTCGCCGCCGTCGCACTGACCGCGGGTGGGATGCTCGCGACCGAGACGGTCCACCCGCCCGCCTGCGCGACGACGCTGATCGTCTCGCTGGGGCTGCTGGCGTCGCCGCTCGAGGGCACACTCATCGCGCTGGCCGTCGTCGTCCTCGTCGGCGTCCACGAACTGGTCACCCACGACCGTCCGTTCCGCGAAGACCTCCCGATCGGGCGCTAAGGGCGCCCTCAGGGTGCGTCGCTGAACTCGTCGAACAGCGCGGCCACTCGGCGCTCGATCTCGTCGCGGATCTCCCGTACCTCCTCGGGGTCGCCGCCGTCCGGATCGGGCAGCGCCCAGTCGCGGACGTCGACGCCGTCGACGTCGCCCAGCTCGAGCGTCGAACAACCCATCGTCGCGACGTAGTCACACGAGCGGAGTTCCGCGGTGGTGACCTCCCGCGGCGTTCGGTCGGACAGGTCGAACTCGAGTTCGGCCATGGCGTCGATCACGCCCGCGTGAACCTCGTCGGCCGGGTCCGTGCCGCCGGTCAGAATCTCGAGGGAGTCCGCGAGGCCGCGACGCTCGCGTTCGCGCTCGGCGAAGGCGGTCGACATCTGGGAGCGGCCGGCGTTTTGCACGCAGACGAAAGCGATGCGGATCGGGTCGTCGGAGTCGGTATCGGTGGTCATGGTGTGTTCTCGTGATCAGTCGTCGGTCGGTGTCTCTCGCGGTGTCGGCTCGAGGCTCCCCGTATCGCGCTCGCCCCAGTCGAACCGGCGCTGGAAGTACAGCGCGACGTTGACCAGCGCGAGCAGGACGGGGACCTCGATGAGTGGGCCGACGACGGTGGCGAAGGCGACGCCGGAGCCGACGCCGAAGACGGCGACGGCGACGGCGATCGCGAGTTCGAAGTTGTTCGAGGCCGCGGTGAAGCCGATCGCGGTCGTCGTCGAGTAGTCCGCGCCGATCCCCCGGCCCATCCCGAAGCTGATGAGGAACATGACGACGAAGTAGATCGTCAGCGGGACGGCGATCAGCAACACGTCGGCAGGCGCGGCGACGATGTTCGCGCCCTGCGTGGCGAACATCACGACGATGGTGAACAGCAGGGCGACCAGCGTGAGCGGATCGATCGTCGGGACGAACTCGTCGTCGTACCACTCCTCGCCTTTGGTTCGGGTCCCGACGTAGCGAGTGAGGATCCCGCCGGCGAAGGGGATGCCGAGGAAGACGACGATCGCCCAGAACACCTGTTCGGGCGAGACGTTGAACGTCGTGATCTCGGCCGCGAGCGCCTCCATTCCGAGCAGCGGCGGGAGGACGAGCGCGAAGAACCAGACGTACACCCCGTAGGTGACGATCTGGAAGAGGCTGTTAAAGGCCACGAGACCGGTGACGTACTCGGTCGAACCCTCGGCGAGTTCGTTCCAGACCAGCACCATCGCGATACACCGGGCCATCCCGATGAAGACGAGCCCGAGGAAGTACTCCGGACGGGCGGGTAGGCCGGGCACGAGCCCGCTGAAGAAGAAGACCGCCAGTCCGAACATCAGCGTCGGCCCGATGAGCCAGTTCTGGACGAGGCTCAGACCCAGCACCCGCCAGTTGCTGAAGACCGTCGGGAGCCGCGAGTAGTCGGCCTTCGCCAGGGGAGGATACATCATCGCGACGAGTCCGATCTCCACGAGGTGCAGGTCTCGAATCGGCTCGGTCACCGACGGCGCGACCTGCCCCAGGCCGACGCCGACGATCATCGCCGCGAAGATCCACACGGTGAGATACTTGTCGAGGAAATCCATCGACCGCGGATCCCCACAGCCCTCACAGTCGCAGTTCGGTCCGTGGTCGTGTGACCCGCTACTCATCCACGCTCCCCTCGAGGACGGTCACGAGCGCTACGGCGCGGTTGGTCGCCCGGTACTTCTTCCAGCGGCCGTCCTTGCGGCCCTCGACGAGGCCGGCCTCGACCAGCCCCGAGAGCGCGTGACTGAGCCCGCTCTCGGTAACGTCGACGACCGCGTGGAGTTCGCAGACACAGAGTTCTGCCTCTGCAGCGACGAGAACGCGAACGAGCGTATAGCGCGTCTCGTTGGCCAGTGCGGAAAGAACGTCGAGTTCGGTGTTGACCTGTTCCGGCCCGATCGCTGCCTCGAGCGTACTGAGTTCGTCGAGCCGTTCTTCGACATCTTCGCTGCGACATTCCCCGAGTTCGTCCTCGAGATATCGTTGGAGTCGCTCCGTCGCTCGTGCCATCGCTAGTTGGTTGAGTAGTAGCTCAATTAATGCTTCCGGTAGAAATCCATGCTAGTGGAAAGAGCCCTATATAGCGGACATAGGACTAGAGTGTTGGAATCAGCCGAATACTTTTAGTTGAGCATTTTCTAAACTGTCGTATGGAGAATCAGCAGAGAGGCGAGTCTCGTCTCGATCGTGTCAGTGAAAGCAGTCGGAAGCAACGGGACGGAGCAGAATTCGTCGGTGCGTTCGGGAAGAAAACCGGGAGTTCCGATCTCGTCTTTCTCGAGGGGTTGCTCCCAGAACGGGACGGTGAGGTCGCTCGTAGGGAACCGCCGTCACGGCAGCTAGAAATCTGTCTCCAAACGCTCAAAGCGGAACTGGACCGGTATGGCAAAGACCCGTCAGACGTTCTTCAATTAACGGTGTATCTCACAGACATGGATGCGTACGGGGAAATCAATGACACGTACGAGCAGTTCTTCGAGACGACATGCCCCGCACGTACGACGGTGGGCGTCTGTGAACTCCTCGGAGGGGCAGCAGTGACCGTTGACGGTGTTATCGCCATCGAATGAACGCGACGTTCGCGTACGCCCGTACCGAATCACCCCGTTACGTTCGACGCGGTAAACAGTGGGAGACTACTGATACCGTAGCGGTCGCCGTCGAAGCGGTAAATCGGTGATGGAATCGTGGAATTCGCCGAAGATGGGGATACTCTCGGGCGGAATCTCGTCCGTACCTGACTGAGAACGGCTGCCGGCAGTTCCTGTCGTTGGCGGACACACGGTAGAAAAGAGTCGAGACTACCCGCGGGTTGGGCGGCACTTGTCGGTTCGAAAAAACGTTGTTGTGGCCACGATGTGGCCCGCTCAAATTTTAAATGACGCGGTTCTGCAGGTAGTCGAGGTGCTTGGCGTTGTAGACGATCTTGACCTCGTCGGTCTCGGGCGAGCCGATGCAGGTCAGGCGGACGTTCTTCTCTTCGACTTCCTCGTCGGAGAGGATCTGCTGCATGTCCATGTCGATCTCGCCCTCCTTGACGATCGCCGCACAGTTCGCACAGGCACCCGCACGACACGAGAACGGCCAGTCGTAGCCCTGGGCCTCGGCCGCCTCGAGGATGTATTCGCCCTCGGCGACGTCGAGCGAGCCGTAGTCCTCGTCGTCGAGGCCGGCGTCTGCGGCCTCGTCGAAGAGGTCCTCGTCGTCCATGTCCCAGCCGTGGTCGTCCAGTACTTCGTAGTTGAGGTATTCTACCGTGGGCATCAGTCTTCGGTTCGGGTCCCGCACTGGTATAGCTTGCTGTTCAGTCCTAAATTGTCTATGAGTCAGAGTCGACTAATTCGAAGGAAAGAATCCCCGTGTTCGTTATAGAATGGGTGGATAGGAACGAGAAGAAAAAGAAATGTCGGAAAGAACCCGTCAAATGGTGGTGGTATTTGCCGAATCCGAAACCCGCCGCTGTACGGACATGAATCGGTGCTGGTCGCCGTCAGCGACGGCTCCGGATCGCGTACGGTCCGGTCACAGCGGGACGACGGAACGAACGTATCGAACAATCCGGCCAAAACGGAGAGACCAATGAGACGGGACGCGACGAACCGACCGGGACCCGCGGGCGGTCAGAACCCGAAGATCGGGACGAACCGGAAGGTGAAGTAGGCCCCGATCGTCGAGATGGCCGGGACGACGTTTTGCATCAGGATCACGCGGGCGGTCGTCGAGGGATCGAATAGATCCGACGCCTTCGGGATGTCCTCGACGTCTTCCTCGCCGATTTCGGGGGAGCGTTCGCCCTCCGCTTCCGCGGTCAGCGCGCCGACGGAGACGCGGGTTTCCTCGCCGCGGGCGGCGTCGGACAGCGTCGTCGTCCGGGTGGCTCGCCCCCAGCCCAGCCCGACGATGCTCATCGTCGCGATGACGACGAAGCTCGCGGGGATCCCGATCCACGAGAGGCTGACGACGATCCCCGAACTGATGACCGCGACGACGATCGCCGCGGTCAGCGGGAGGTTCGTGATGTCGCTCCCGAGCGTGTCGAGGGTCCGGCGAGCGATCGTGAAGCAGCCGACCGCGACCGCCGCACAGCCGATCAGGATCAGCGGCACCATGTCGACGTCGCCGGTGCCGTAGATCGGCGCGATCGCGTTGGCGATGTTGCTCGTCCCGGACGCAAAGCCCATCAGACACCCGATGGCGACGACAGTCAGTGCGCCAGTGATTTCCCGGCGGTCGGCATCGGCGCCGAACTGGAGCCGCGGGACGAGCCCCGACCGGTCGATCGAGACCATCGGCCGGCCCTCGTCTTTGGATTCGATGGCGATCCAGGCGTTGATCTGCGGATAGAAGTATCGTCCGACCACGCCGGCCACCCAGAACCCGATGATCGGCGCGACGATCCACCAGACGGCGATTTCGCCGAGTTCGTTCCAGTTGAGTTCGCCGGTCGCCATCCCCAGCGCGGCGATAGCGCCGACCGCGGTCATCGACGTCGAGGCGGGGACGCCGGCGTAGTTGCCGACGAACAGTGCGCCGCCGATAAAGAAGAGGACGGCGACGTTCGAGCGCAGCGTGAAGATCGAGGTGTCGGTAACGAGTTCCTCGCCGAGCGTCGTAACGACCTGCGGACCGATGGTGTAGGCCCCGACGAAGAAGAAGATCGACATCAGGCCGGCGGCCATCACCTTCGTGATCACGTTCGCGCCGACGGCCGGCCCGAACGCGGGGCCGGTCGTCGAGCCGCCGATGTTGTAGCCGACGAAGATGGCGGTGAGGATCCCGACGATAAGCAGCGGTTCCGCGTTCACGGTCAGTAGTCATGCGATCGGATATTAAAAATACGCCTATTCGTAGCTCTGGTCGTCCGCTCGTGTCGGCAGGGAAGGAACTCGCAGCTGACGGAATCGGCGCGCGTCTGCTACAGTCACGACGGTGGATCACACCACGGGACCGCGCGCTCGAGCGAGTCGCGGAAGGCGGCGAGCGGGTCGTGATCGATCGCCGTGCCGACCGGCGGGTCGTCGGCCCGTCGGCCCGCGGCTTACCGGACGACGACGACCGGAACCGGGGAACTCCGGAAGACCTTCTCGGCGACGTTGCCAACGAAGATACGATCCGCGATGGATCCACTGTGAGTCCCGATGACGACCGTCTCGTAGTCGTCCGCCCGGTTGATGATCGCACGCGCGGGATGGCCGAATTCGATCGCGGTCTCGAGTCCGGCGTCGCCGTCGGCGTCCGCGACGATGTCGCGTGCGCGATCGAACACCTCTTTCGCGTGTTCCTCCGCCGCTTCCTCGAGATCGTCGGCGAGCGCGAGCCCCGTCGCGTGTCCCCACATCTGTGACGGCTCGCCGACGACGTGTAAGGCGGTTATCTCGGCGTTCGGGAAGACCTCGAGGGCGTACTCGAGGGCACGGTCGCTCATTTCCGAGTCCTCCATCGGGACCAGGACACGTGAGACCATACGTCCCCTTCACCGTTGGGACGAATAAACACGCGGGGGCCGGGTCGAGCTGAGCGGGCACGTCGAGTCAGAGGCCGAAGACTGGAACGAACCGGAAGGTGGCGTACGCGCCGACCGTCGCGATGACCGGGACGATGTTCTGCATGAGGACCACGCGGGCCGTCGTTGCCGGATCGAAGAGATCGGACGCACGTGGGATCCGTTCCGGGTCCTCGTCGCCGATCGGCGGCAGCGTTTCGCCCTCCGCATCGGCGGTCAAGGCGTCGACGGAGATCGGGACCGATTCCTCGCCCCGGACGGCATCGGCCACGGTTATCGGGCGCGTCGCCCGTCCCCAGCCGAGGCCGATGATACACATCGTCGCGATGATGACGAAACTCGCGGGAATGCCGATCGCGGAGAGAAAGATGACGAGCGAGGCACTTACCGTCGCGGTGACGATCGCCGCCGTCAACGGCAGCTCCGTGAGATCGTTCCCCATCGTCTCGAGGGTGCGGCGCGCGATCGTGACCGTGCCGATCCCGACCGCGGCACAGCCGATGACGATCGCGGGGTTCATCGCGAGTTCGCCGCTGCCGACGAGCGGGGCGACCGCGTTCGCGATGTTCGAGGTCCCCGAGGAGAACGCCATCAGACAGCCGATGACGATCACCATCGCGATGCCCCCCAGCTCGCGCCGATTCGTGGTCTCGGTCGGGACCGGAACCGGAACCCGACGGGACCGATCGATCCGGTAGAGGGGCCCCTCACTGCGCACCATCGCGAGCCGTCGATTGAGCGACGAGTAGAAGTAGCGGCCGATGATCAGCGAGACCCAGAACCCGATAAACGGCGAGACGACCCACCAGATAGCGATCTCACCCATGACCGCGACGTTGAGTTCGCCGGCGGCGAGGCCGAGTCCCGCGATCGAGCCGACGGCCGTCATCGACGTCGAGG
This sequence comes from Natrinema sp. H-ect1, assembly GCF_041821105.1. Taxonomy (NCBI): domain Archaea; kingdom Methanobacteriati; phylum Methanobacteriota; class Halobacteria; order Halobacteriales; family Natrialbaceae; genus Natrinema; species Natrinema sp. H-ect1. The sequence continues at coordinate 43,521 of NZ_JBGUBA010000003.1, forward strand.
CGGGGACGCCGAAGAAGTTCCCGACGAACAACGCAGCGCCGATAAAGAAGAGGACGCCGATACTCGCCTCGAGCGTGAAGACGCCGGGATCCCGGACGAGTTCGCGGCCGAGGGTATCGACGACGCGGCGACCGATCGTCCACGCTCCGACGAAGAAAAACACCGTCATCAACACGCCGGCCGCGGTCTTCGAGATCGCATCGGCACCGACGGCCGGGCCGAACGCCGGTCCTGTCGTCGCACCGCCGACGTTGTATCCGACGAAAACGGCCACGAGGATCCCGACGAGAAGCAACGCGGACACCATACTGAGAGGTAGCTATCACGTCGATTCGGATATTCGTTGTGCCGTCTCGTACGCAGAGAGGATCGACGGCCGTCGGACACGGATTTCGATCGTCGACGAGGGACTATCGGGCGGGGTCGTCGGTCTCGTCCGATTCGTCGGTGTCGACGACAGTCTCCTCGAGGAGATTCTCGATTTCGTCCTCGCGTGGCCGACGATCGATGCGTTCGTCGACGGTTTCGATCCGTTGCTGGACCGTATCGACTTGCTCACCGATCGTCTGTTCGACGGCCTCTTCGACCGTCTCCTCCATCTCCGTCGTCATCCATTCCGGATCGAAGCGTGCCATCTTCCAGATGACGTGTAGTGCGTACGAGACGAGGACGCCTAACCCGAGCGCTAACCCGACTCGTGTTCCCTCGACGACGATCAAAACGACCGACACGAAAATCAGACCGCCGTAGGCGAGATCGATGATCGCGTCGATATAGCGTGGCTTCATCGCTCGGTCAGCCCCTTCAGCGCAGTTGCGGGTCGGTTTCGAACTCGAGCCATACGGGATCGCATCACATACCGTCATTTCAGGACAACGTGTGAAAGCACTTTGGGGAATCTGCATCGAACGGCCCGGAAGGACGCGATCGCAAACACTGTCCCGAGCGACGGAAGCAGCTGTAAGGTACACCGATCTGGCCGACGGTACCGAACCGGTAGCTGCCGGGGTCGGAATCAGGTGGACGTCGCCGAGTCGATAGGAACCCCGTCGGCTGGACGACCAGCCAATGCCCCGCCACCGGCCTCCTCGAGCCCGATCCCACGCGAAATCGCACCGCCCAACAGGAAGTTGATCTCCCACTCGGCGGTCTCATCGAAGGCGATAGGCGCTAAGACGCCGATTGTGATCACCGCGACGACGCCCACAACGCGGCGACGGCAGTCGACGAAACCGTCGCCTTTACTCGCGCCGGCCTCGCGCACTCGAGTATGGGTACTGATGGCAACGACGGAAGCGGGACGTTCGAGGTGATCCCGGCGGTCGACGTACAGGACGGCGAAGTCGTCCAACTCGTCCAGGGAGAACGCGGCACGGAAAAGAGCTACGGCGAGCCGATCGAGGCCGCTCAGCGGTGGCTCGACGCCGGTGCGGAGTCGCTGCACCTGGTCGATCTCGACGGGGCGTTCGAGGGCGAACGGGGGAACGCCGACGCCATCGACGCGGTGATCGACGCCGTCGACGTCCCCACGCAACTGGGCGGGGGCATCCGCACCGTCGACGACGCCGTCGACCTGCTCGAGCGGGGCGTCGACCGGGTGATCCTCGGGACGGCGGCGGTCGAGAACCCCGAGATCGTCGGCGAGATCAGCGAGCGCCACCCCGAGAGCGTCGTCGTCAGCCTCGACGCGAAAGACGGCGAGGTCGTCGTCGAGGGCTGGACCGAAGGCGCGGGGATCAGCCCCGTTGAGGCAGCCAAACGGTACGAGGATCTCGGTGCCGCCGGGATCCTCTTTACCAACGTCGACGTCGAGGGGCGACTCGAGGGGGTCGCGACCGAACCGGTCCGCGAACTGGTCGCGGCGACGGACATCCCCGTGATCGCCAGCGGCGGCGTCGCGACCCTCGCGGACGTCCGCGACCTCGCGGACGCCGGCGCAGCGGCCGTCGTCGTCGGGAGCGCGCTCTACGAGGGGCAGTTCACGCTCGAGGAAGCACAGGCGGCGGTCGACGCCGCCGAGTAGCGTCGCGGATCGGTAGTGGCGGCCAGTCGCGGGAGAACGACGGACCGGTTCGGACGGCGGGCGGCGACCGACCGGTCGAACCGGGTGCGAAACCGCCTCACGATGCAGCGTTACTGGTTGTAGCCGTGACCGAGGTAGAGTGCGAGGACGTTGATCGCGAGCAGGGCGAGGAAGGCCAGCGTCACGTGGGGATCGCCCAGTCCCTGCATGAGAAGCGGCACATGGACGAAGGGCAACGCGATAGCGCCCCAGAACGACAGGAACTGTGCGGGGCGTTTGACCGACCGGCGGAGTCGGCCGCGGTCACGCTCCGTCTCGGGGTTCGACGGAGCGATCGATTCGTTCGACAGTGGGGAGGGGTTTGACATCGGATCGGGGCACCTCGTCTCGACTGTGAGATTCACTGCAAACGTCATATAACGGGTCGACGGTTGGCGTCGTTTCGGCCCGTTTCAGCCCGTACGTGGCGAGTGAATGACTTTTTTATGGCGGCTGAAATCCCTTTAGACGTTTTATTATAGCATCTCCTCCGCTATCGGGAGTGCAGAGCTGAGTCGCCGAATTCGGCGGTCGATTCGGGAGGCGGTGCGATGCGGGCACCGACGAGCGGAACCGCCTTGTATCGGGGGCGGCATGGGTTCGACATGAGCGAGCGAACGGCAACGGTCACGCGCGAGACGGCCGAGACGTCGATCGAGTGTACTCTCGAGATCGACGGGAGCGGGACGGCCGCGGTCGACACCGGCATCGGCTTCTTCGATCACATGCTGACGTCGTTCGCGAAACACGGCCTGTTCGACCTCGAGGTCGACTGCGACGGCGACCTCGAGATCGACGACCACCACACGGTCGAGGACGTCGCGATCGTCCTCGGCGAGGCATTTGACGCGGCGCTTGGCGATCGATCGGGTATCGTCCGGTACGCCGACCGACGCGTTCCGTTGGACGAGGCGGTCGCGGGGGCCGTCGTCGACGTCAGCGGCCGCCCACGCTTTTACTTCGAGGGGACGTTCTCTCAGGCGTCGATCGGCGGGTTCACCAGCGACATGGCCCGTCATTTCGGGGAATCGCTGGCGATGAACGGCGGCCTGACGCTCCATCTCGAGGTCGACGGCGAGAACGCCCACCACGAGGTCGAGGCGCTGTTCAAGGCGCTGGCGCGGACGCTCGACGACGCGACCCGAATCGACGAGCGCCGGGAGGGGACGCCCAGTACGAAAGGGACGCTCTAGTCACGGTCGCCGAAGCGTCTCCCCCTTCTCGACGAACTCCCCGTCTTCGATCGCGTAATCGACGATCGCCTCGGCCTCGCGTGGCTCGAGGTCGTAGGCCCCGGCAGCCAGTTCCTCGACGGCGCTGCGGTCCATGGGAAACTCGCGGTTGCGCAGGAGCCGAACGACCTTGGCGTAGGCCGCCGGTCGGCCGGTCGCGGTCCCGTCCCGATCGTCGCCTCGGTCGGGCTCGCCATCGGCGGCGTCGGCCGCACCGGCACCGTCGTCGCCGGCGGTATCGGCCGCCGTCTCGTCGGCCGACTCGGTGGCGGCACCGCGTTCGTCGCGTTCGAACGTGATCCCGTCCTCGAGCGACGCGTCGGCGGCATCGGCGTCGGCCGTCGCGGTGGCGGCGTCGTTGGAGCCACTATCGGAGCCTGAATCGGCTTCTGCCGCGTCGGCAGTCGTCGGAACCGTCGCGGCCGAACTGCCCCCGTCGGATCGGTCGTCGCCGGTCGCATCGGTGTCCGTCCCACCGGCAGCCGCGCCGTCGCGGGCCCGGGCGAGCAACGGTTCGAGCAGCCCCTCGAGTCGCTCCCGACAGTCGGGACAGAGAACGACCCGTCGCTGTTCGGCTTCGGTCGGCTCGAGTTCGGGCGGGACGATCTCGAAGGTCCCGGCGGCGTCGCCCTCACAGAAGTCGCAGGTCCGGAGTTGGCGCATACGGACGGTATCGGACGGGGCGTACAAAAGCACACGTCAGACGGGTATCGGGGACGCCGTCGTCGAACGAGGTCAATCACCGGACATTATACCACCCCGGCCGTAGGGACGACAACGAATGTTCGACGAGATCATGGAGAAGTTCGAGGGATCACCGAGCCAGCAGGCGGTCATCAGGCTGCTGCTCGAGCGGGGCTTTTCGGTCAACGACGACGGCCGGGTCGTCTCCGGCGGGATCGAGATCCCGAACACCGGCATCGCCCGCGAGATCGGCGTCGATCGGCGGGTCGTCGACTCGACGACCGACGTCATCCTCGAGGACCCCGAACTGCGGCGTATCTTCCAGAACATCTCGCAGGTACCGAGCCTGATGGATCTCGCCCCGGTGTTGGATCTGACCGTCCTGTCGGTCGCGGTTCAGAACGCCGAACAGGAGGGGATCGTCGCCGAGGTCACGGGAACGCTCGCTGACAACGGCATCTCGATCCGACAGACGATCAGCGAGGACCCCGAGTTCACCGACGAGCCGAAACTCTACCTGATCGCCGACGGCGACCTGCCGGGCGAGGTGATCACCGAGATCCGCGATCTCGAGTTCGTCCGGAAGATCGAACTCCAGTAACGGGTCAGGCGGCGTCGGTCCCGTCGGGGGTCGGCGCGTCGACGCTGTCGGCGTACTCGTCTAACACCGACGCGAGCGCGCTCGTTAGTTCCTCGAAGCGCTCGATCGACATGTCGTCGGTCGTCACCCAGACGCCGTGGGGCCCCCGGATGACTCGCGAGAGGAACCCGTTCTCGAACATTCGAATCGTCGCCTCGTACTCGCCGAGTTGGGTGTTCCGGTAGGCCGACTGCGAGTGGAACCCGAGCCGTTCGTGTTCGGCGAAGCCGATCAGATCGGCCGTCTGCTCCAAGTCCGACCGGAGATACAACTGTTCGACGTCGTCCTCGGTGAAGTAGGTGATACTGCGGAGTTCGTCGCCGACCGTCGTTCGGCAGACGCTGTGGATCTCATCTGCGAGGTCGGAATGGATTGCATCGCCGTCCATGTGTCCACATTGGGCATGGGGGAATAATAGCGTATGGGAGCCAGCGACATACCCCGTGAGAAGCGACGAACCGCGGCGCGTGACACCGGGCAAACGCTTGCGAGCCGGTCGAGGCGGTCCCGACGAGCGCCAACCGACGGGCTCTTTTCGCCGACCGTTGTAGCGGCAAATATGACACGCGTCCGGACTCGATCGCGGAGGGAACGCCCGTGAGCGACACCTACCGGACCGTCGCGGCGTCGGCCACCGCCGAGTTCGTCGTCCAGGGATCGGAGTTTCTCGGCCACGTCCGTCCCGTGGACTCCGTCTCAGCGGCCGAGGCGTTCGTCGAGACCGTCCGCGAGGAGTACGCCGATGCGACCCACAACGTGCCCGCGTACCGGGTCCGGGCCGGCGACGACGGCGAGTTCCTCCGGGAGTACTCGAGCGACGACGGCGAACCCTCCGGGTCGGCCGGCAAGCCGGCGCTGAACGTCCTCACCCAGCAGGAGATCGAGAACTGTGCGGTCGTCGTGACGCGGTATTACGGCGGGACGAACCTCGGCGTCGGCGGGCTCGTCCGGGCCTACTCGCGGGCGGTGAAAGACGCGCTCGACCGGGCCGGCGTCGTCGAGGAACGCCCCCACGAACGGCTCGAGATCACCGTCGATTACGACGACTCGGGGACCGTCCGCTCGATCCTGGAGAGCGAGGGCCACGAGTTCGACGCCGACTACGAGGCCACGGTCACCTTCGACGTCCGCGTCCCGCTCGCGGAAAGCGAAGCGCTACGGGATCGGCTCCGAAGCGCGACGAGCGGCCGAGCCGACCTCGAGTAAACCTATCCCGCCGTGCCGTTCGGGAGCCGCCCCTCGATCTCGGCCCGGAGCGCCTCGAGGTCCGGGAGTTCCTCGCGGTCGAAACGCACGTCGAAGAGTCCCCGATCGAGGACGAGTTCGTCTTTGCGGAGTCGGACGTGAGCGACATCGTCCCAGGGAACGAACTCCCGGGTGTAGGGCCGACGCTTGACGAGACCGTCCGCGTAGACCCGTATCTCGGGCGTGGCTCCGAACGCGCCGAGCCGCCAGCGACCCTCGACGAGTCCGCTGGCAACCCACGCGATCGCCAGCCCGGTCCAGACGAGCGTGCCCACCCAGTTCCCGGTGAGTGCGTCGCCGATTCCCAACAGGAGCCACATCGCAAGGAGGAGGGCGTCCAGCTTGGGGCTACTCGGCGGATTCCATCGCCACGTTGCGATGGGGTCACTGGGCGTGTACGCGTCGGTATAGCGGGTCGCGACCAGCCAGCGGAGGACCAGACCCGCGACGGCGGCGGCGATCGACGCCGCGAGCGCCACGACGCCGACGGGCGACTCGAGCGGCGTCACCAGCGAGACGCCGGCCGCGATCCCGACTGGAACTGGCAAGAGGACGAGCGCGGCCCGTCGACCCCACGTTCGGCCGAGCCGGACCGCCAACCCGCGGACGCGACTCGCGAGGGCGACGCCGACGAGACAGCCGCCGCCCAGTCCAGCGGCGTACGTTCCCGCCACGCCGTTCGAAGTCGTCTCCGGACGGACCAGCACGACCAGTACCGTCACGAGACCCGCAACGAGAACGCCGACGTAGCCGCCGAACGCGAGTCGAAACACGCGGTCCGGTGAGGGAACGTCGTTAGGAACGAGCGAGCGATCAGACTCTCGAGCAGTCACGAACGACTCTTGGGCAGATTATGTTAAAACAGTAATGGGTCGACGGTTCGATTACACGTCGTTCGGCGTCGGTGTGGCGGCCCCCAACTCGGCACCGGATGCACGGGCGGAGTTGCGGTAGGAAAGCGAGACGAGAATCGCCAGTCCGAGCGCCCGGAGCGGGAGCGTGACGAGGAGGTCGGTGAGGCCGACGGACAGTCCGGCCAGCGAGAGGACGCCCTCGAGGACGAGGAGCGGCACCTCGGGGACCATCAGGAAGATCGATGCGGCCGCGTACAGCGTCCGGCGACCGGAGTCGACCGGGGAGTACTGACAGCCGATGATCGTGACGCCGAGTGCGTACACGCCGAGGAACATTCCGAGGACGGGAACGACGACCTCGGGGAGGAAGAAGCCGAGGTCCGAGATATCGGCCCAGCCGATGAGTCCCCATTCACCACCGGTCTCTCGGACGAGCAGGATACCCGGCGAGAAGACGAACGCGAACGGGACGAGGATCTTGTTCAGCGAGAGGAGGAACGCAGTGATCGCGGTTTTGAGTTCGTCGGCTTTCGCGACGCCTGCACCGGCGAACGCGGCGACTGCGACGGGTGGCGTGACGTCCGCCATCAGCCCGAAGTAGAGGATAAAGAGGTGGGCGGCGACGACCCAAACGCCGAGGTCCTCCATCGGTCCGCCGAGCATCGCGACCAGGATGATGTACATCGCGGTCGTCGGCATCCCCATTCCGAAGATGATCGCCGCGACGCCCGTCAAGGCGAGCAGGATCAGGATCGACCCACCGCTGACGGCCTCGATGAGCGCGGCGAGGTTCGGGCCGAGCCCGGAGACGCTGATCACGCCGGGGACGACGCCCGCCGCTGCGACGGCGATGACGACCGTCGTTGCGGTCCGCGCGCCCGAATCCATCGATTTCACGACGAACGTGCCGAAGCGGTAGCCGGCGTTACCGGCGATCGACGGACGGCCGATCGCTTCCGCGCTCCGGCGTGCGGAGTCGTCGACCGCACTGTCGAGTTCGAGCAGCGGTGCGTCCGACCGCGGCCGAGCGAGCAGGAAGCCGACGCTGACGAGGATCGCGATCGTCCCGAGGTCCGACGCGGCGGCGGTCGCCGCAGCACCGAGCGCGTACGGATCGGCCGCCGACTCGAGGCCGATCGGGACCTGAATCGCGGTCCCGAGCCCGACGCCGTAGGTCGCGAACGCCGCGGCGTGGGCGAGCGTAATCGCGGCGATCGATCCGAACAGCGGGCCGCGACTGCGTTCGTCGTAGGCGGCCACGACGGCGATCAACGCGACGATAGCGATGATCGTATACCAGCCGGCGCGGTTGATCGACAGTCGAGCGATGACCAGGAAGTGAATCAGGAGGACAAGCGGGATCAGATAGAACCATCCGGTGCGGAAGTTCTCGAGACCGTTCGGAAGCTCACCGCGTGCGATCCCGCCGATCCCGCCACGAACCGCCTCGAAATGGACCATGACCCACATCCCGAAGAAGAAGGCGATCGCGGGCAGAGTCGCCGCCACGATCACGTCCGAATACGCCGTCCCGGTGAACTCGACGATGAGGAACGCGGCCGCACCCATCACCGGCGGGAGGACCTGCCCGCCCGACGACGCCGAGGCCTCCACCGCGCCGGAGAACGATGGCGAGTAACCCGACCGTTTCATCAGCGGGATCGTGAACGCGCCCGTCGTCACCGTGTTGGCGATCGACGAGCCACTGAGCATTCCCATGAAGCCGCTCGAGACGACGCTCGCTTTCGCCGGGCCGCCCTTTCTGGTGCCGGTCAGCGAGTACGCGAGGTCGATGAACCACTTGCCGGCACCGCTCATCTCGAGGAAGGCACCGAAGAGAATAAAGATGTAGATGAAACGAACGCTGACCGCGACGGGCGTACTCATGATGCCCGCTTCGGTGGTGTACCAGAGGTCGTAGACGATACTCGCCCAGGTATCGGGCTGAATCGACAGCGCCCCGATCGCCGAGTCGTGCGGGATGAAATACCCCCAGCGAGCGTAGGCGATGAACGACGCGATCAGCGACATGAGGACGACGCCGAGGGTCCGGCGCGTCGCCTCAAGCACCAGCAGGATACCGAGCGCGCCAAGCAGGAACGCACCGGACTGCTCGTCGATCGGCACGCCGAGCGTGGCCAGTGCGACCACGAACGGCTCGAGTAGCGGGATGGCCTCGCCGAGCGGCTCGCCCGACTGGATACCGAAGGTCGCCAGCCGCTTGATCTCGTCGTACGAGGTGACGACGTAGTACATCGGGAACAGCGAGAGGACGGCGAGGACGGCGTCGAGCGGCGTAATCCGTCGCAGGTTCGGATCGACGGCCGCCCAACGGAGCCCGTCTCCGAGCCGTTCGACGGCCCGGGTAACGGAGCTGTCCGGACCGAATCGGCGTCGGGCAGCGGGAACGATCGCGCCGAGTCGACGGGCGATGCGCCCGTCGCCGCCGCTCGCCGGGAACAACAGGAACGCGAGGACGAGCGCGAACGTCACGTGGATCGAGTACACCTGCAGTGGCTGTAGCGAGGCGATCTCGACGGATCCGACGACCGGTAGCGTCACGCTGAACTGATAGCTCCGGGCCGCGATCCACATCTGGAACGCCGAAAACGTGATCCCGATCAGGGCGACGAGCGCAGCCGAGAGTCCCTGATGGGTTCGGCTTCGATCGACCTCCTGTAGTACGTCGTCCTGTTCCTCAGTCGAAAGCGCGTCTTCGTCTCGTGTGTCCGTACTCATGGTTGCATGTGTAGTGATCTCGGATCGTCTATCGGCGCGAAGCGAGCCTCGGCCCGGAGGAGATCGTCGACGAACGTCGGCTCGAGTATGGAGAGGGAAACTGCCCCATCGGAGAGCGAGACCAGATCGTAGCGTTCACCGTCGACGATGAGTTCGTGTCCGGCGATCGATCCCGGAACGACCCCGACTTCGTCGTACGATTCGTTGAGGTCGAGGACGAGCCCCTCGTCGGTCGTCTCGATCGGCGCGTCCGAGGGCAGCCCAGCACCGTGTGAGTGAAAGACCATCCGATCCATTCGGAGCTGGGTGCCGTCGACGACGTAGATATCCTCGACGGGCGTCTTCTCGACGCTGTGCGTATACGAGAGCGTAACGACGTCGCCGTCGTCTACCGGCACCGAAAGCAGTTGCTCGTCGGTTTCCGTGTCGGTAACGACGAGCGTCCGATCCGCTGACGCCGTCGGCGCGACGGTCGCTGCCGCTCCGAGCAGGACGAGAAGAGCCAGTATACCGGCCAAGTAGCGCGACATTGAGCGGGTCACGGTCAGTGAGTGCGTATCAAGAACGGCGGAGCCGATCAGTCGAAGTACGCTGCAGCGCCCGAGTGGAGATCGATCGACATCCCGTTCTGTGCCGACTCGACATCGATGAACTCCGCCTTCTGATCGATGTCGCCGGTGTGGTCGAAGATCGCCGTCGTAACGGCCTCGACGGTCTCCTCGTCGACCCCCTCGTGGGTCGCGATCATCGCCTGGACCGACACCGTCTCGACGGCCTCACTGACCCCGTCGTAGGTGTCGGCAGGGATCGTGTCCTCGGCGAACCAGTCGGCCTCGTTCATCACGTTCTCGCGGGTCTCGCCGCCGATCTCGACGATGGAAATACCCGCACTGGTCGCGAGGTTCTCGATGGAGCCGACCGGCCAGCCGCCGACGACGAACGCCGCGTCGACGTCGCCGTCGCGGATCTGGTCGGTCGCCGTATCGAAGTCGGTGTTTTGCTCGGTGAAGTCGCCCTGTTCGATGCCGGCAGTTTCGAGAATCTGCAACGCGTTGACCTGCGTCCCGCTGCCTGCATCGCCGGTGTTGACCGTTTTGCCGTCGAGGTCCGCGACCGTCTCGATGTCCGAATCGGCCTGCGTGATGACGTGAATCGTCTCAGGGTACAGCGTCGCGACGCCCCGGATGTTCTCCATCGCGTTGCCTTCGAGGTCCTTGTGACCCGTGCCGTTGACCGCGAAGTAAGCGATGTCGTTTTGAATCAGTGCGAACTCGGCGTCCTCACGGTTGAGGCTTCCGACGTTCTCGAGACTCGCGCCCGTCGACTGGACCTGCAGGGAGTACTCCGTGTTGTCTTCGACGATCGTTTTGAAGTTATTCGAGAGCGGGTAGTACGTGCCGCCAGTACCGCCCGCGTGCCACGAAAGCGTGTTTCCGTCGCCGCCACCACTGAGACAGCCGGCGAGACCGGTGATCCCAGCAGCACCCGCTGCCTTGACAAAATTGCGCCTGTTGAAATGAGATGACATACTTCGATTCCAAGTAACGGGGCTATATACATTATTGATTGTCAATCGTATCCTCAGTATTAGTTTGCATCCCTACATTACAGACCCTAATGACGAATATTCGTTCAAAAACATAATTATCTATATAGCCTTATATTCCTCGCGACAGATGAGGGGAAGACAAAAGTCGGGTTCGACTGGAAACGAAGGGGTCGCGGACACCCATACCCACACCGGGATCGTTCGAATGAACACGGCCAGAAACGTCGGCGGTCTCGGTTGCATCGTCCTCGCAGTGCGTCTCAATCGGCTACCGGACCATATCCGGCCGATCGGCACCCCACGTTCATCGCCGGCAGTGACCTGCTCGCCACCGCGGTCAGCCAGCAGTAGCCGGTGAACGCGGCGCTGGGAATCGATGCCTGCAGCGGGGAGGTGGCGGACGCTCGAGGTTACGCCTCGGGTTCGTAGGGCGCGACGTCGTCGACCGCCGGCGCACCGATCGCCACGACCGACACCCGTTCGTCGGCGTCTTCGGGATTGTAGGCCCGGTGTGGCGACTCCGGCCGGGCCGCGAACAACGATCCCTCGGGAACCTCGAGGTCGCCCTCGGGCGTCTCGACGTGGAGCGTCCCAGAGAGGACGAGGAACGCCTCCTCTTGGGTGTCGTGGACGTGATAGGCCAGCGGTAACTGTTCGCCCGGTGCCGCGTCGAAGCGGTTGATCGCGACGTTGTCCAGGCCGGCCGCGTCGCTCAGTCGACGGAGGTCACAGGGCCGTTCGTCGACGTACTCGAGGTCGTCCGGATCGACGACGCTGTACTCCATGGGGGTCTGTACGAGGCGGTCCGCAAAAGTCCGTCGCCACCAGTCCGCTCGGTGATACCTCGAGCGCGAGTTCATACGGTCGACTGTCCGTCATTACCGGTGGGACCGCGACCGCCCTGCAGTCCCGCCAGGACATCGGGACAGCAAACCGTATCAGGTCGTGCGGAACGCGCGGTCGCCGGCGTCGCCCAGTCCGGGGACGATGAAGCCGTTCTCGTCGAGTCGGTCGTCGATCGACACCGTCAGCAGGTCGGCCTCGTCGAACTCATCGTCAACCCGGAGCAGTCCCTCCGGTGCCGACACCGCCGAGAGGACGATCAGGTTCTCCGGTTGCACCGCGTTCTCGACGATGTGATCGAGGACGGTACACATCGTACTCCCGGTTGCGAGCATCGGGTCGGCGATGATGACCGTGTCGTCCTCGGTGATTTCGGGCAGTTTCACGTAGTCGACCGTGATGGGGAACGAGCCGTCCTCCTCGCGGCCGGCCTCCTCGTCGCGGCTCGCGCTAATGACGCCCTGTCGCGCCCGCGGGAAGGCCTTTAGCAGTCCCTCGACGAACGGCGTCGCCGCGCGTAAGACGTTGATGATCACGACGTCGTCGAGGCCGCGAACGCGCTCGCCCATCGTCTGCTCTAAGGGCGTCTCGATCTCGACGTACTCGGTCTCCATGCGGCCGTCGATGATCTCGTAGCCACAGATCCGACCGAGTTTGACCAGTCCCTTCCGGAAGCTGACCTGCTCGGTTTCGACGTCGCGGAGCCGACTCAGCGTGTCCTTGGCCAGTGCGTGAGTGATGAGATAGGCGTTGTCCCGGTCTTCGATCGGCATACCCGTATGGCCACCCGCCGGGTAGTTCACAGTGTCGATCAGCGGCGACGACCGTGCGACGCGACACCGTGTCGAGACGGTCGCACCGGGGGAAAGGATGAATTGTGACCGCTAACAGGGTTTTACCGAGGCGCAAGCCACACTCCGCCCGAAATTCGGGCGGTCGCTACGACACCCGAAACCGGCTTCGCCCGGCCGAAACGGTCGTAACGGTGGCTCCGGTTTAATCGGCCGATCGGCGTAGCCTCCGGTGCCCGATCACGGGCGAGGAATTCCAATGAGCAACCAGCACCACCAGCAGCCGCGACAGGGACCGACGGGACAGCAACCGACGAGCCGAGGCGGAATGCAGGGGACGGGCGGGCAACAACCGATGGGCAGGCAACGAATGAGCGGCCAGCAGCCGACCAGCGGCGGCCAACAAACGGGTGGTCAGCAGTCGATTGGCGGCGGCCAGCGGATGGGAAGCCAGGGAACGCAGGGCCAGCGATCGTTCGAGGACCACCTCACCAACGAACTGCGGATCGCGCTCGAGGACTTCACCGAACTGTCCCACGTCGCCGACTGGTGTGCGAAGATGTGTGCCTCGGAGGGGCCACAGCTCGCGACGTGTGCGGCGATCTGTCGCGACATCGCGGAACTGGCCGCGTTCAACGAGAAGCTGATCGCCAGGGACTCGATGTTCGGCCCCGAAATCGCGGACACGTTCATCCGGATCGCCCGGGAGGGCCTGCCGGAACTCCAGCAGTACCAGCAACATCCCCACGTTGCTGAGACGATCTCAGCGATCGATCGGACGATGGACTCCTGTACGACGCTGCTCGAGATGGTCGGCGGGCAGTCGATGGGCGGCCGCGGGACGAGCGGCCAGCGGTAACGTCCCCCGGTACCGATCCACGTGACCGACGGCAGAGAAGTTTATACCTGTCCGCACGCTACCCCTCGGCCAGCCGAATGGAAGAGAGCATCTCGGGGTTCAAAGTCCGCGGTGACTGGGGCGATATCGTCGAACACGGGGAGCGAATCACGCGCGCGCTCCGCGATGTCGACGTCCACGATCCCGATCAGGAGTGGGGCGCGCGCTTCGCGCGTGCCTTCGAGGAATGGGACGAGTGGCGACCCAAAGCCCACGAAACCCTCGATTCCGACGTCAGCGAAAAGACCGCCGACCAAGCCAGCGTCGAGGAAGGCAAAGGCGAAAAGGCCGGCAAGGAGCCCGACGAGGACATCAAGACCGCCGGCGAGAAGCTCTCGGAGTCCTACGAGAGCCTCGAGGACGACGACGCCGGGGCCGCGGTCGACAACTGGAAGGAGTCGATCGATTACGTCGCGCGCGCGGCCGACTCAGCGAGCCGCAAGGCCCTGCGTCGGGTCGAGGACACGGTCTACCAGAACGTGATGACTCAGCTCGCGCCGTACTACTTCGACAACGAACTCGTCAGCGCCAACGTCCAGCAGTCGACGCGCAACGGCGGCAACGGCGAACAGTTCGTCTTCGAGGTCAACGTCAACGACGACGACCTCAAGGAGGCGGTCTCGGAGCGACTCGCCGAGTACGAGGACGAGATCGACCGCTGGCACGTCGAAGTCGAGAAAGACACCGACGCGGCCGAGGCCATCGAGGGCGCGGAGCCGCCGCCGGAACCCGACGACAACTCGCGGTCGACGACGAACTGAGACGACCCGTCGGGTTGTCGTCTCACTCGGTCCAGGAGCGCTCCGCTCGAATATAGATAGAATATTGTGGTGTGCTGACAGAATTGCCGTATGGAACGCGACCGACGCGCGACCGGCAACTGGCTCCTCGAGCCGACCGCCGATGGGGCACCGCTCGGCGTTGGAATACTGGGATGGCTGGTCCTCATCAACGGAATTCAAATCGGTATTCAAGGTATTAGTGAAGATACCCCCCTCGGACTCTGGCCAGCAATCGTCGTCGGTGCGTGTACAGTCGGTATCGGATGGACGATCATCACTGGCCGGCCGATCGGCCTCGCCGGCGGCGTCCTTGCGTGGAGTGGTCACATTCTATCGGGGTTTTTCGGGATTCTCGGCGCACGTACTCTCGAGAGTGATGTCGATCTGCTACTCGGTGTCGTGGCCGCCGTGGCGCTCTGGCTGACCGGACTGTGGATCCTATACAGACACAAGGGGTTCTTTCTCGACCACGTCGCGACCGATTCCGAGTCAGTCAGGTAATATTGACTGTCCAAACGGCGACAGATGGACGTGGAGACCAGGCGGATTCTCACGGCTTCCCACCTGCAGTAACTCGAGCAGGCCCGGTGCCGTTACGCTACCCGAACGGCCGCCACTGGCAGCCGCAGGTCGGCACACACTTGTAGGGGCCGCTAATAGGAAGCGAGTAGATGGTCGATATCGCCACGCTCGGGACCTTCGGCGTCGCTGCGATCGCGAGCCTCTTCATGGCGTGGGCGATCGGTGCCGGCTCGAGCGGGTCGACGCCGTTCGCGCCGGCGGTCGGTGCGAACGCGATTTCGGTGATGCGAGCGGGCTTTCTCGTCGGGCTGCTCGGCTTCTCCGGCGCAGTCTTGCAGGGTGCCAACGTCTCCGAGGCGGTGGGGACAGAACTGATTGGCGGCGTAACTCTCTCCTCGCTGGCCGCGACGCTGGCGCTGCTGATCGCGGCCGCCCTGGTTGCGATCGGGATCTTCACGGGATACCCGATCGCGACGGCGTTTACCGTCACGGGGGCAGTCATCGGCGTCGGCCTCGCGATGGGCGGCGATCCGGCGTGGGCGAAATACAGCGAGATCGCCACCCTGTGGGTTCTCACGCCGTTCGTCGGCGGCTCGATCGCCTACGCGGTCGCTCGAGCGCTACGCGCCGAGGTGGTCCCCGAGGAGTATCTCATCGTCGTGCTGGCCGCCGTGGTCGGCGCGATCGTCGCCAACATCGAGTTCGCGATCCTCGGTCCGGCGGACGCGGGCGGGCAATCGATCGCACAGGCCTCGAGCGTCTCGCTTCCCGGGCCGGCGATCGCCGGGACCGCCCTCGCAACGGCCGTGATCGCGGTGCTGTGGGCGGTCGCGATCGGGCTGGACCTCCGCAACGGCACCGAACGGGGCGAACGACACTTCCTGCTCGTCCTCGGCGGACTGGTGGCCTTTTCGGCCGGCGGCAGTCAGGTCGGGCTGGCGATCGGGCCGCTGATCCCGCTGTCGGGCGAACTCGATCTGCCCCTGCTCGCGATGCTGGTCGGTGGCGGGTTCGGCCTCCTGCTGGGGTCGTGGACCGGTGCGCCACGAATGATCAAGGCGATCTCGCAGGACTACTCCTCGCTGGGTCCGCGGCGGTCGATCGCCGCGCTCATTCCCTCGTTTATCATCGCCCAGACCGCCGTCTTCTACGGCATTCCGGTCTCGTTCAACGAGATCATCGTCAGCGCGATCATCGGGAGCGGCTACGCCGCGGCCGGCGCCGGCGGCGGCGTCAGCGCCCGCAAGATGGGCGTGACCGTCCTCGCGTGGATCGGGTCGCTGGCCGGCGCGATCACCGTCTCCTTTGTCGGCTACACCGCCGTCGCCGCGGTCCTGCTGTGAGCCGGCCGACATCGAACGGTCTTTACCCGACGGGTCGTGAGTCCGACGTATGGACGAGGACGCCGTCGACGTCACCGATGCCGACGACGAGACGATCCAGTGGCGTCGTGACGCCAGTACCTCACGTACCGTCCGACTGCTGTGGACGTTCGGCGTCGGCACCTTTTTCGCCGCGATCCTGACGGTCGTCTGCTGGCGGCTCTACAGGCTCGCCGGCGAGGCAGCCGGCGGGACCGGCCACACCGTCGTCGTCGCGCTCATCGCAGCCATCGCCGCGACCGTCCTCGCGGTCGCCGCCTCGAGCGACACCGAACGTCACCTCGAGCGACTCCCGGTCGACGTCCCCGGCGAGAAGCGACTGGACCGCGCGGTCGACGCGGCCGTCGGGACCGTCGTAATGGGGGGTGTCATCGGCCTGTTGATGGGGGTCGGGCGGTACGTCTCGCAAAACGAACTGTTGGCCGTCGGTGCCAGTCCCTTTACCTTCGTCGCGGCGGCATCGGTTCCGCTCGCGCTCGTCGCGCTCGTTCTCGCGTCGTTTCTCCAGTCGGTCGGCAGGCTCGATCCCGAGGAGCGAACGATCTATCTCTACGAACCCGAACAGGTGATCGATCTCGCAGTCATCGAAGCGGTTTCGATCCGCCGCCTCGGCGACGCGGCCGTCCTCTCGCTGACGTACGCCCAGCCGGACGGGCAGTACGTGCAGGGACCCCGTCGAATCGTCGTCCCGCCGGCGGTCGCACGCGATGTCGCCGCACTCGTCGGTTCGGAGAGCTGATCCGGCCCGCGGTCGCGCTCGATCGACAGGAAGTAGTGACCCGGCGGGCTACTCGTGGTCGTTGTCGGCCTCGAGCGGCGCTGCGTCGTCGGGTTCCGGTTCGTCGTCGTCCGGCTGCTCGAGTTTCGTGAGTCGGGCTTTCAGGATGCGGGTGTTCTCGACGGTCTCGACGGTGATACGGACGCCGTCGTAGGTGATCTCCTCACCCTCCTCGACGAGCCGGCCGGCACGGTTGAAGATGAAGCCGGCGATGGTCTCGAACTCCTGTCCCTCGGGGAGTTCGATGTCCAGCGCTTCGTTGACGTCCTCGATGTTGACCTCACCGCGGACGAGGACGGTGTCGTCGGCGATCTCCTCGATGGGCTGTTCCTCGCCGCCCTCCAAGATCTCGCCGATGATCTCCTCGATCATGTCCTCCATCGTCACCAGCCCCTCGGTGGTGCCGAACTCGTCGATGACGATGGCCATGTGCATCCGGTTTTCCCGCATCTCGGTCAACAGTTCGTCGACGTTTTTCGACTCGGGAACGTGTAGCGTCGGCTGGATGAGATCCGCTAGCTCGAGTTCGTCGTTTGCCGCCTCGCCGTAGTTCAGGTCCCGGACGAGATCGCGGATGTGGACGACGCCTTGCACGTTGTCGAGGCTGCCCTCGTAGACCGGGATGCGGGCGTGACCGCTCTGGATACAGGTCTCGATGGCCTCGTCGATCGGGGCGTCTTTCGGCACCGCCGTCATGTCGAGTCGCGGGGTCATCACCTCCTTGACGATGGTGTTGTTAAAGCGGAAGATCCGCGTGAGCATCTCGTGTTCCTCCTCCTCCAGGACGCCCTCGCGCTCGCCGGACTCGATCATCTCTTGGATCTCGTCGCGGGTGACGTAGGGCGACTCGATCGCGCCCGTCGAGCCGATGAGGCGGTTGATTTGGCGGGTGAGGTAATCGAAGAGGACGATCAGGGGAAAGAGTAGGTACTCGGTGAGCTTCAGCGGTTTCGAGATGCGGACCGACCACGACTCGGTGTTCTCCACGGCGTAGGACTTGGGGACGCTCTCGCCGAACAGGAGGACGATCGCCGTCACGCCGAACGTCGACAGCACGACCGGCACCAGCCCCGACTCGAAGTACAGGCCGAGCAGCGCCGTCGCGATCGACGACATCGCGATGTTGACGAGGTTGTTGCCGACCAGAATCGTCACGAGCAGCCGGTGGGGATCGTCTTTGAGCGACTTCACCAGCTCCGCGCCGGTGATCTCTTCCTCTAACATCCCCTCGAGACGGTGTTTCGGGAGGTTGAACATCGCGATCTCCGAGGAGGAGAAAAACGCCGACAGGGCGACGAGAACGACGATCACGAGTGCGCCGAGGGCCGCCACTATCGACTGATCGAACTCGACGCCCACGACCGGCAGCTCGTAGGCAACCATCGGGACCGCAAGCGACGGAGACAACGCCATTGATGTACAGCCTAATAGCCGGATCGGTTAACCGTTTCCCATTTTACAATGACGGCCATCGCCGCCGCCGACGACACGTTTACCCGGCTGTTTCCCCTATACGCGACGATGAGCGACACCGACGACCGACAGATCACGTTCTACCGGCTCCAAGGCTGTCCGTTCTGCGAGCGAGTCGCGCGGCTCCTCGAGGAGTACGAGCTGGGCTATCGCTCGCGGTTCGTCGAACCGATGCACTCCGAGCGAGACGTCGTCAAACGCGTCGCCGGCGTCCGGACCGTCCCCGTCGTCGTCGACGAGA
Organism: Natrinema sp. H-ect1; assembly: GCF_041821105.1. Classification (NCBI taxonomy): domain Archaea; kingdom Methanobacteriati; phylum Methanobacteriota; class Halobacteria; order Halobacteriales; family Natrialbaceae; genus Natrinema; species Natrinema sp. H-ect1. The sequence continues at coordinate 62,236 of NZ_JBGUBA010000003.1, forward strand.
ACACCGGCGTCACGATGGCCGAAAGCGCCAACATCGTCGACTACCTCGAGTCGACCTACGGCGAGGGAGCCGCGGCGACGGCCGGAGGTGACGACTGATGCCGGAGTTCGATGTCGTCGAGTTGGGGCCGGCGGATCACCCCGAACCCGGCGCGGACGCACCCGACTTCACCCGACCGCTGGTCACCGACGAGTTCTGGGAGGACCGGACGCTGTCGGAGATCGTCGCCGAGACTGACGGCCCGACGATCCTCGTGTTCACGCCGATGACCGGCTCGTTCCTCGCCAAGTACGTCTGGGACGAACTGACGGAGCGAAACTGGGACGACCGCGCCGGCCGCGTCGTCGGCCTCACGGCCTCGACACCCTACGGCGTCAAACGATTCCTCGGGGACAACGACTACCCCTTCACGTTCTTTAGCGACCCGAGCAACGAAGTCGCCGCGTCCTACGGCATCGCCCACGACCTCGACGGCATGACCGGCCTCGGCGAACCCCGCGTCGCCTTCTTCGCGCTCGCGGCCGACCGCACGATCGAGGGCGCGTGGGTCGCCACTGAGTGGCCCGACTTCCCCGACTACGACGCCCTCGAGGCCGAACTCGGCCTCGAGTGACCGGCGCTGAGCGACAGGTTTTTGCCCGAGATCCGCCGAGTTCGACCCGAATGAGCGAGTACGACCGCGCAGCCGAGGCGATCGAGGAGGGGAAACTCGTCGTCTACCCGACGGAGACGGTCTACGGCCTCGCCGCGGACGCCCTCTCGCCCGCCGCCGTCGAGCGGGTCTTCGAGGTGAAAAGCCGGGACCGATCGAAGCCGGTCTCCATGGCGGTGCCGTCGGTCCCGTCAGCGCTACAGCACGTCCGCGCGACCGAGCGGGAACGGCAGTTCATGGGCACGTTTCTCCCCGGCCCCGTGACGGTCCTCTGTCGGCGACGCGAGAGGGTTCCAGACGAACTCACGGCTGGCCAGGACCGCGTCGGGATCCGGGTCCCGGACCACGCGGTCGCGTTGCGACTCTGTGAGCGGGCCGGGACGCCGATTACGTCGACCAGCGCGAACGTCAGCGGCCGCGAGAGCGCACGCCGGATCGACGACCTCGATCCGGAAATCCGCGAGGCCGCGGCCGTCGTCCTCGACAGCGGCGAGACCGATGGCGGGACCGAGAGTACCGTCGTCGACGTCTCGAGCGGAACGATCCACCGCCGCGGTGCGATGGCCGACGAGATCGAGGCCTGGCTCGAGCGACACTGAACCGCAGCAGCCGTGGCTGCCGGTCGCTCCGAACACGTCGCTGCTGCCCCCTTTGACAACGAAACCCACATACGACAACGGTCCGACGTGTTTCCGTACGCCGCCCATGAGCAGTCAGCCCATTACCGACTCGTGGTTTCGGACGCGGTCAGTGCTATGGCACCTCCTCACCGTGACGGTCCCCGGCGGTGTGTACGCCGGCAGCCAGATCGTGATCGGCGGGCAGTCGCCCGAGAGCGCGGTGCCCATCGGCATCGTCTTCGGGCTCGTCTTCGCCGTCACGACCGCGGTCCTGAAACACGTACTGGCACGGTAGCCGAGCCTACAGCCCCAGCAGCGATCGAAGCGTCCGCGTCTTGACTCCACACTCGGCCGCGAACTCACAGGACTCACATTTCGAGCGATTGGTCGTCCGCGGGGGCGGACCGTCAAGCTCACGGACCGCCCGCAACGCGCTTCTGTAGGTCGCTTTCCGGCGGGTCGTCATGTCGACCGAGCGGATCACGCCATGGGCGGGATACTCGAGCCAGGCCCGTTTGACCGTCGTCCCGTGTTCCCAGGCGACTGCCTTCGCGGCCGCGACCGCCTGGACCGACTGGGACTCCCAGACGCCGTTCTCGGGGGGTTCCCCCGAAGACACCAGCACCGGCTCGAGCGGGTCGGAAAGGACCTTGTGAACGATCCCGCGACAGTGGCGGCCGGTCGCGAACACGTCGCGGTCGCGCGGGTCTCGAAGCCGGTCCCACTGCCCGCTCTCCGCGAGCCGGTCCCGGGTCGCTGCCAGCCGGTCGCGGTACCGGACCGACGGGACGGCGATCGGTTCGTCCTCGAGATCTCCCGGTGGGGCCGCGAGCAGCGATTCGTAGCGGGGCTCGAGCGCCCGGATCGAGTCGACTTCGGGCGGTGGCTCGCGCTCCTCGGCCGGCAGTCGCTGCTGATAGTAGCACTTTCGAGGGCAGTAGGCGGCGGTCCGCAGGTCGCTGAACGAGACGGGAGAGTGGGTCACGCCCCGTCTGGCCGCGGCTTCGTATAAGAAGTCTCGCCGGAAACGGCGGTGCAATCGGTCGTGCCGAGCGTGAGCGGAGCGAGCGCTCGGCCTTTTTCATCGAAGTTTTTGCGCCGAGTGGTTCGCCTGCGGCGAACCCGAGGCGCAAAAAGTTCGGTTCTAGAACTCCACGTCCGTCTCCATCCCCTCAGTGGCGTCCTCGAGGCCGTCCTCGCGGAGGTCGGAGGCCATGCGTTCGGAGAGGTCGGCGTCCGAGAGGACACTATCGAACTCGTCGCGGTAGCGGTCGTTCGCCGTCCGAGACTGGTCGTCCGCCTCGGCGACACGGCGGTACCGACGGATCCGATCCTCGCTGACGCCGTACTCCGCCGCCAGCGTCGCGTCGTCCTCGCCGCGATCGCGAATCGCCGCGAGGTCGACTTCGTCGGCGTCGTCCTCGTCCACGAGATGCAGCGACATGCGGGCCTCGAAGATCGCGTCTACATCGACGCCGAGTTCGTCGGCGATCTCGTCGTCGCTCCGAGCGTCGTAGAAGGCTCTGGCGACCGTTATCAACTCCTCGTCTGCGAGGGGCGTCTCGAACTCGTAGCGCTCGCGCATCTGCTGGACGACGCTCTCGAGGCGTTCCTGATCGGTCCGTTCGTCCCGCTCTAAGGAGCCGCGGGTGTCTTCTTGGGATTCGGTGACGGTCTCCTCGCCGTCGGTGACGTCGGTGAAGATGTCCCGGAGTTCCTCGGTTTTGTCGTTCATGGGTGGACACTCCCGACGGGCGGCTATTTAAGCCTGTTGCCAGATAGGTTGGGCGGGCGAAACGAACATGGACGACTATTATAAACTCGAAATAGTAGGAAAATTTTCGCAAGACGGCGTCGGGGTTGCCTTCGATCGAGTGTGGCAAGAATTAAGTTACCGCCCTCCCCGTCATTGGATATGCATGCACTAGCACAGTCAGACGTGGCGAGGGAGACGTACTGGGGTATCACCAGCGTCGAGTACGCGACGTTTTACTTCCTCGCGTTTACCGCCATCGCCGTCTTCACCTACGGCGTCTATCGGCGGTTCGCCCGCTACTCGCAGGGCGACGACGACTCCTTCGCGCGTCTGAACGACCTGCCGAACCGCATCGTGAGCTCGGCCAAGATCGTGCTCTCGAACGAGAAGCAGTTCAACAGGGACCTCTACGGCGGCCTGATGCACTCGTTTATCCTGTGGGGATTCCTGACGCTGTTTATCGCGACGCTGATCCTGATGGCCGAGGAGTACGCCGCCCAGAAGATCCTTCACATGTCGTTCTGGGACGGTGACTTCTATCTCGCCTACCAGTTCATGGTCGACGCGCTGGGGCTGCTGTTCGTCGTCGGCATCGGGATGGCGATGTATCGGCGCTACTGGGTGCGCAACCACCGTCTCTGGGGCCGACACACCTCCAACGAGGACGATATCTTCATCTGGACGCTGTTCGCGCTGGGCATCGGCGGCTTCCTGCTCGAGGGGCTGCGCGTCTACAGCGCCGGGATTCCGGACCACGAGGTCGTCAGTTTCGTCGCCTACGGAATGGCGCTTGGCTTCGACGCCGTCGGGCTCCCGACGATGGGCGCCGAGCAGGCCGGACTGAACGGGGCCGGCTTCAACGTCGAGAACCTCCACTGGCTCGCGTGGTGGTCCCACTCGCTGATCGCCTTCTTCTTCATCGCGTGGATTCCCTACGCCAAGCCGTTCCACATGATCTCCTCGTTTGCAAACGTCGTCACGCGCGACGAGAAAGCAGGCAAGCGCCTGCCCAACGTCCCCTCGGACCTGGACGCGACCAACGCCGAGTCCATCGACGACTTCACCTGGAAGGAGATCCTCGACCAGGACGCCTGTACCAAATGCGGTCGCTGTTCGTCGGTCTGTCCGGCCAAGGCCTCCGACCGGCCGCTCGACCCGCGGAACGTCATCCTCGACCTGAAGTCCTACCGGGAGGATCTCGAGGCCGGCGGGGAGGAGAAACCGATCATCGCCGACGGCGGTACCTCGGTGATCAACTCCGAGACGATGGACTCCTGTATGGCCTGTATGGCCTGTATGGACGCTTGCCCCGTCGAGATCGAACACCTCAAGAGCTTCACCCGGCTCAACCGCCAGCAGACCGATCAGGGCGACGTCTCCTCGAGCATGCAGGACGTCTTCCAGAACGTCATGCAGAACGGCAACACCTTCGGTGACTCGCCACGCAATCGCGGCGACTGGACCGAGGACCTCGAGTTCGACGTCACCGACGCCCGCGAGGAAGAAGTCGACTACCTCTGGTACGTCGGCGACTTCCCGAGCTACGACGAGCGCAACAAGCAGGTCGCCCGCTCGCTGGCGACGATTCTGAAGGAGGCCGACGTCAGCTTCGGCATCCTCTTCGACGACGAGAAGTTCGACGGCAACGACATCCGGCGGGTCGGCGAGGAACTGCTCTACGTCGAACTGGCCGGCCACCACGTCGAGACGTGGGAGGACTGTGAGTTCGACAAGATCGTCTGTACGGACCCCCACTCCTACAACACCTTCAAGAACGAGTACCCGGAACTCAACTTCGACGAGTTCTCGGACGATCCGATGATGCCCTTCGAGTACGACGAGCAGTGGAACGACGACGGCGAGATCGACGTCTACCACTGGACCCAGGCCGTCGAGGAGCTCGTCGAGGACGGCAAACTCGACCTGGACGGGACCGAACTCGACTACACGGTCACCTACCACGACCCGTGTCATCTGGGTCGATACAACGACGAGTACGAGGCCCCGCGCGAACTCATCAAGGCGACCGGCTGTACGCTCGACGAGATGCCGCGCAACCGCAGCAACTCCTTCTGCTGTGGTGGTGGCGGTGGCGGCCTCTGGATGGACTTCGAGGAAGAGCCAAAGCCAAGCGAGGAACGCATTCGAGAGGCACTCGAGGACACCGACGCCGGCAGCGGGATCGAGAAGTTCGTCGTCGCCTGTCCGATGTGTATGACGATGTACGAGGACGGCCGCAAGACCGGCGACTTCGAGGACGAGATCGAGATCGTCGACGTGGCCGAACTCATCGTCGAGGCCATCGGCAAGGCAGACGAAGCGAAGGTCGAAGTCGCCGCGGACTGATTGGCACTCCGGTCGGTCCGGTAGCCGACGAATCGGATTCGTTTTGCGGATCGGTCGAACGGGAGAATTCGAACGGTTGTACTGCTATAGTAGCCGCTGAAAGTCATTGCACACCTGATCGCACGACAGCGTTGCGATCAGCGTGTAAATCGTTTCAACGGCTACTATAGTCGTCGCCGATTATCGTCGGATCGATCCGATCGACGAGGCCGTCGAAGTCGTCGTCGAAGCTGAGAACGGAATCGATACCGTCCCGCTCAACGATCGCGATCGTGTTCGCGTCCGTGAAACTAAGCGAATGATCCCGATAGTTCTCGAACGTTTCGAGCGTCTCCTCGAACAGTTCCGGTGTCGTCTGCTGTAGTTCGATCCGATCCGGGTATCCACCACGACCGAGGATTCGCCGTCCGATAGTCCACGCGGCGTCGTAGCTACCCGTTCGTTTCCGGGTAAGCGTGATCGCTTCGTCGATCACGTAGTCGCTCGTGTATGGACGGCCGAGACTGCCTGCGAGGACTGTCTGCATTGCATTGGCTGCCGCTTCATGCCTCGCTGCGGCACGATCGTGCTGCGCGAAGAAAACACCAGTGTCGATAAATACGCTCATTCGCCGTACAGAACCTCATCGATGTCTTCTTCCGTCGTCTCGACACCTGAGTCGACGGTTCCGGACAGCCACCGATCGATCTCGTCCTCCGACAGTGGCTCGAAATCGTCCCGATACGAGTCGATTATCTCGTCTTTCGATTCGTACGTGTTCGTAACGATCCGTTCGAGGAGGTCCTGTTGAGTCACGTTCGTTCCCGTCTCGAGGCGAATCTCTGCTTGAAGTTCCTCGAGGTACGATTTCGTGACATCCGTGACCTTGATCGAGGTACTCATATGCGCTAGTAGCGGACTCCACTGAGAAAACTGTTCTCCCGCTACGAGCAATGTCTTCCGACGGGCGAATTCAGAACGTTACAGTCGCTATCGAATGCCGTTCGAGCAGATAGCAATCGGAGGGGGAACCGGCTAGTCAGTCGGAGCGACCGGCTCGAGTCGCAGTCCGATTGTCGGTCCCGGAATCGACACCGTCCGCGCGCACCTCGCGAACGAACTCGAGGAAGTTGTCGAAGACGAGTTTCGCTTCGCTGGCCTGCCGGTAGTTCTCCGCGGTGATCTCGGCGAGGATCGACTCGCGGCGCTCATCGGAGAGGTCCTTGCGGTGGACGAGTTCGCGGGCGGTTTTCGCGTCGTACTCGGGGTGGAACTGGACGCCGAAGACGCGGCCCGTGCGGAAGCCGTGGTTCGAGTAGTCGTTTTCGGCGAGGGGGTCGGCACCGGGCGGGAGAGTAGTAACCGCGTCGGAGTGGCTGGTAAAGGACAGGAAGGTCTCGTCGATGCCGTCGAACAGCCGCGAGTCGCCGGTGTGTTCGATCTCGCTGTAGCCGACCTCGTAGACGCCCATGTCTTCGACGGTGCCCCCGAGGACGTCGGCGAGCAGCTGGTGGCCCCAACAGACCCCGAGGAAGGGGATCCCGCGATCGATCGCCTCGCCGACCCACTCCTTGACGGGCCGCATCCAGTCGTCGTCCCAGTAGACCGACGAGCGGGAGCCGGTAACGACGGCACCGTCGTAGTCGAAGTCGTCGGGGACTGTACCGTCGGTGGCGTCGAACTCCGCCAGCGAGGCGTCGAGTTCCCGTCGGAAGTTCCGCGTCGTGTTCTCGTCCCGGTGAGCCGCGTTCAGGACGGCGATTCGGGGTTTACTCATTACGCCATACTGCCCACTGGACAAGAATAGGTGTTCCGCCCGATGCCGTGGTTGCCGCAACTGCCGACGGCCAGCGCCGCGCCTCGAGCGCCGACGGAATCGAACTCGGTCACGCTCGCGACTGCGACTCATCGCAGGTAGTAGGTCCCCGCTTCGTCCCGCCGGAACCGGTCGCCCGTATCGAACCAGCCGTCGGCGATCCAACCGCGGTCGCCGGCGTTGTCCCCGGTACGCTCGAGTGCGGTCGGCTCGTCCCGCTGTTCGTCGGCGGTTCCGGCAGCGTTTACGTAACCGTCGGCCACCACCGGCCCCGAGAGTTGGAGGCGGCCGTCGGCCGCTCCCTCGAGGACCGTCCCCTCGTCGTCGACCAGCCGGGCACGACAGTCCGGAACCGGACGGCCGACCGGTGACCCCTCGGACTCGTCGACACGGGTGTCGCCGACGAACCCCTCGCTCAGGGCCGTCGGACACTCGAGGCGGCCGTAGACCCGTGCGACCGGCACATCCCGATCTCGGTAGGCCCGGACCACAGCCCCGTCGTCCGGCGCTTCGCAGACCGCACGCTCGAGCCGGTCGGCGGCGGCGTCGAAGCCGGTTTCGGCTGCGATATCGCGGAGGACCGTCGCTCGGCCGGGCAACAGCGTCGCTCCCTCCTCGGCGATCGCGGTCGCGGCGTCGCCGGGGTCGAAGGCCCGATCGAGCAGGAGCGTTCCGCCGACGTACAACACCGACAGCGCGACGCGGACGAGCCCGTCCGGCGCGGCCAGCGGCGTCGTGAGGGGAACGACGTCGTTCGCGGCCAGTCCCCACGCGGCGACGGCCGTCCGGCAGTTGCGCTCGAGGGTCTCGCTCGCATAGCCCGCGACCGGTCGACCTGACTGGCCATGGAGGGCGAGCAGCGGAGCGTCGCCCGGCCGGCGATCGTCGACTTCGACACCGGCGCGATCCGTCTCGGACAGTTCCGCAAGCGTCACCGATCGGTCGAACGGGATCGACCGCACTAGATCGCGCTGGGCCGCTTCCGCGACGACGATCTCGGGCTCGAGGACATCGAAGGGACGCTCGACGGAGGCGGGCGTCAGCAGATGGGAAACCGGCGCGAGCGTCGCCCCGAGCCGTCGACAGGCGAAAAACAGCCCCAGCGTCGCGACCCGGTTTCGGGTGACGAGACAGACCGTATCGCCGGGTCCGATCCCGAGCGTGGCGAGCCGTTCGGCGGTTCGGTCCGTGATCGCCGACAGCGCTCCGTAGGAAACCCGGTCCTCGTGAATCGTCTCCGCGGGCGCGTACAGCCGATCCTCGGAGATGTCGACGACCGCCGTCCGATCCGGGAAGCGGTCCGCCCGGCGGGCCAGCGAGAGGGTCACGGCGGTCGCTTCCACGCTCGCATACGTAGTATGGCGGGGGTCAGTCGCAAGCACTCCCCGCGTCGGCCGAGCCGTTACGTGGATTCATCCGTCCGATCCGCGAGAAAGCCCAGCAGGAGATCGTTGACCGTCCGCGAGCGCTCGATGAAACAGAGATGCCCCGCGCCCTCGAGGTTGCGGAACTCCCCGCGGGGCAGTCCCCGCGCCAACGCCGTCCCGGCCGCCGGCGACACGAGTTCGTCCGCGCCGCCGTGGATCACCCGCGTGGGCTGGGTCACCTCGACCAGCCAGTCGGTCGCGTCGAACCCCTCGAGCGCCGCGACCTGTGCCTCCCAGCCGTCCCGTTCGGCGTCGCCGTCGGCCCGCCAGTCGACGATCCCCTCGAGTGCGTCGGGTTGGGCCTCGCGGAAGTCCGTCGAGAGGCCGGCCGTGAGCGACTCCCGAAGCGCGTCACGGTCGTCCGGCGGGGCAAAGAGCGGTTCGAGGTCGAACGCCTCGCCCTCGGCCGCCGTTCCGAACAGCGTCAACGTCGCGACGCGACTCGAGTCTCGAGCGGCACGAAGTGCGATCGCACCGCCGAGCCCGCAGCCGACGAGATGTGCGTTCGGAATCCCGCAGTCGGCCAGCACCGCCTCGAGGTCGGCGGCGAGCGTCTCGAGGTCGTAGGGACCGGGCGGTGCATCCGAGCGACCCGTCCCACGGAGATCCCAGACGACGGCCTCGTGGGGGCCGGCGACGGCGGCGTGTTGCCAGCCCCACAGCCAGCCGCCGAGGCCGGCCCCGGGGACGAAGACGACGGGCGCGCCCTCGCCCGCACGGTCGTAGTACAGCGAGACGGAGCCGTTCGTTGCGGTCGGCATGAGAGAATCGACGGGGCGGCGGTGAAAGAAGGGGACGGTTTCGACTCGAGCGGGAGATCGAACGGCGTCGAACCGCCGATCAGGCGTTCAAGATCTGGCGCAACACGTCGGGGGCGTCCTCGAGCGCGTCGTCGAGGTCCTCGACGTTGGGGCCGCCGCCCTGTGCGAAGTCCGGTGGGCCGCCGCCGCCGCCGCCGACCTTGGCTGCGAGTTCGCCGACGACCTCGCCGGCGTTGACGCCCACGTCGTCGGGGACGGCGACGACGAACTGGGCACCGCTCTCGCCGCTGCCGAGGACGGCAATCTTGCCGTCCTCGACGAGGGCGTTGGCGGTCGCGCGGAGTTCGTCCATGTCGGCGTCGATGCGGTCGACGACGGCGGTCGTCTCGCCGACCTCGACCTCCTCGCCGCCGCCACCGCCGCCGGCGCGGGCCGCGGCGAGCTGTTCGGTCAGGTCCTCGATCTCCTTGCCTCGAGCTTTCCACTCCTCGAAGAATCGCTCGGCGGTCTCGGGGACGTCCTCGGGGGAGACGTCGAGGGTTTCGGCGGCCTCGTAGAGGGCGTCCTCCTTCGCTTGCGTGGCCTCGATGGCGGCCTCGCCGGCCGCGAAGGTGATCCGCTCGACGCCGTCTTGGACGCGCTCGGTCGAGAGGACCTTGATCGTGCCGATGTCGCCGGTGCGGGCGACGTGGGTCCCGCCGCAGGCCTGGACGTCCTCGTCGACGGTGATCAGCCGGATCTGCTCGCCCGGCGGGATCCCGCCCTGATAGAGGTCGAAGCCGTGTTCGGCCTCGGCGTCGTGGCGGTCGGGCCACTCCTGTGTGACCTGCGTGTTGTCCATGACGATCTCGTTTGCCAGGGACTCGATCTCCTTGACGTCCGCCCGGGAGATCCGGTCGTAGTGGCGGACGTCGATCCGCGAGGAGTCGACCCCCTTCTGTGCGCCGGCCTGGCGGATGTGTTCACCGAGTACCTGCCGGGCGGCGTGGATGACGATGTGGGTCGCCGTGTGGTGGCGCATGAGCTGACGGCGACGACCGCCGTCGACCTGCCCGTTGACGAACTCGCCCTTGCCGGGGCTCTCGTCGGTCCGGTGGAGGATCACTCCGTCCTCGATCTGGACGTCTTCGACCTCGACGGTGGTGTCGTCGGTCGAGAGTGTCCCCGTGTCCGCGGGCTGGCCACCGCCCTCGGGGTAGAACATCGTCTGATCGAGGACGACGTCGTAGCCCTCCTCGCGCTCGAAGACGTCCAGCACGACCGCCTCGAACTGGGTGCGCCCCTGATCGTCGTAGTAGAGCTTGTCCGTCTCGGGGAGGTCGGCGAAACGTTCGTCTTCCTCGTCTTCGGCCTCCGCAACGACCTCGGGCGTATCGTGGCGCTTCGCGACGAGGCTGTAGAAGTCGTCGGGGATCTCGACGTCAGCCCCCGACTCCGCGGCGATCTCCGCGACCATGTCCGGCTGGATACCGTGGGAGTCGTAGAGTTCGATCAATTCGTCGGTCGGGATCGGCTCGTCTTTCTTCGCGTACTCCTCGGCCAGCGTCTCGACCCGGCGGCCGCCCCGTTCGAGCGTCTCGCGGTACTTCTCGACCTCGGTGCGGACGATGTCCCGGATCGTGTCGCGGTTCTCGTACTCGAGGCGCTCGGCCTGCATGTCGACGAGTTCGTCCAGCGGCGCGTCGACGCCGACCGTGTCACAGAGCCGTTTGGTGCGACGAAGCACCATCCGCGCGAGGTAGCCGGTACCGACGTTCGAGGGGACGATGCCGTCGCCGAGCATGTACGCCAGCGTGCGGCAGTGGTCGGCGATCGCGTAGATGTCCTCGAGCGGCTCCATCAGTTCCTCGAGGGTGTCGACGTCGACGTCGAGTTCGGCCGCGATCTCGCCGCGGGCGGTCTCCATGTCCTCGGCCTCGTCGATGTCCATGTGGCCCGCGAGTTTCGCGGCCCGATGGATCAGTGCCTCCTGCTCGTCGGTGTGGTCGAGGCCGGCGTTGTCCTTCAAAAAGGCGATCATGTCGGGGTAGACCGCCTCGTAGACGGTCGGGGTCCCCTGTGAGACCCAGGTCCAGCGCTCGAGGCCGTAGCCCGTGTCGACGATGTAGGTGTCCATCGGGCTGTAGCGGTTCCCGTCTTTCATCTCGTACTCGCCGTCCGGGTCCTGTTCCATCGACATGAAGACCAGCGTGGCGAGTTCGACGCCGCGGTAGATGACCTCGATGGCGGGGCCGGCGTTGCCGCCGCCGACCCACGGGTCCTCGATGTAAATGACTTCCTCGAGGTCGACGCCCATCGAGTCGAAGAAGCCGTCACAGAGTTCGACGGTGCGGTCCTTCCAGTAGACCTCGCCGTGGTAGGCGTACTCGTCTTCCTCGACCTCCTCGCGCGTGTTGAACGCGTGATGGGCCATCATCTCGAAGGCCATCGTGTGTCGCCCGGTCTTGCCGACGTTGTCGATGTCCTGCATCCGGATGCAGGGCTGGGAGACCGTCAGCGGGTTCGCGGGCGGGGGCGTCTCGCCGCTGGTCACCAGCGGCTGGAAATCGTAGATCGACGCCTGAGTCAGCAAGACGTCGTCTCGCCAGCGGTTCGCCGCGACCGGGTAGGGATCGATTCGCTCGTGGTCGTGGTCCTCGAAGTAAGAGAGAAAGGCCTCGCGCATCCCCGAGAGGTCGTACGACTCCTCGAAGCCGGAGTTGTCGATGAAGCCGTACTCCTCGCAGGGTGGTTCACCGCAGGTCTCCCTGGCGTGATCGCGCGTCCAGAAGTGCGCGCCACACTCCGGGCACTCCTTGCGCTCGAACCCTTCCTCCTCGAAGTACTCGAGGCGGTATTCCGCCGCCAGTTCGCTCATTACGCGTCTATTGGCCCTGCAGCGCGTAAAACAGTTCCGCAACCCCGCCGCCCGCCAGCGAGCGGGGCGAACGTGATCGGGAACGTAACGGCCGGACACGGATGTCGACCGACGACGATCAGGCGTGAGAGTCCCGAAAGGGACCGCCGCTGCGCGTTATTGTCCACGTGTCAAATTGGAAAACTAATAAATAAGATCTTGTTGAACTGGTGACCAATGAGACAGGGTCAGCGGAACCGAGGCGAACGACGAGCGATCGGCGACGACGGCGGAGAGCGCCCGCCGTCGACTCCGGGTTCGGGAGTCGGACGCCAGCGACGGCGGAGGTAACCGTGTCGACGCGACGGGACTTCCTCGGGAAGTTCGGGCTGGCCGGCGTCGGAACGGTCGTCGGAGCGGCGCTGCTCCCGTCGCCGCCGGACGCGACCGACTCGAGCGGGACGGTCGAGGCCGCCGAACCGCCCGCGGAAGCCGGCGACTGGGTCGACGACCCGATCACCGACGAGGACGAGACACCGATCGGCCGCTACCACTACGAGCCGACGCTCGACGGCTACCGGGCGACCGCCCCGTTCAACGTCGTCGTCCTCCCGGCTGCAGAGGGCGAGAGCGGCCTCGAGCGGATCATGTCCGTCCTCGTCGACGAGGGGTGGGTCCGCAACCCCGAAGAGTACACCCGGTACGCCTGGGATCGGACGACCGAGGAGTACGTCCGTCAGGAGGCGACGGCCGCCCAGACCTACTACGGGATCAACGGGCGGCGACACGTCCGGTGCTGGTCGTTCGAGGGCGTCGTCTCGATGCAGGCCCACGAGGACACCCCCGCCCGGCCGACACACGGGGTCACGTCCTACCTGCGCGGCCGGGAGACGATGGAACGGATCTTCGCCGACGAGGGGTGGCGCGTCTCCCCGCGCGCGATCGACCTGCGAAACGAGACGGAGCCCGACCACGACGGGCTCGCGACCGTCATCGCGGAGGAGCCATGAGTCCCGGCACGGACGGCCGGCACTCGCCGGGCGCGGCCACGTCGATCGGTGCCGCGCTCGAGCATCCCCTCGTCGGCCGCTATCGGCGACGGACGGCGCTGACGATTGCGTATCTGGGCGGACTGGTCGCGATGTTCGCCGGGAGCTACCTCGGGGCGCGAGTGAGCGTCGGCGGCGACGTCCTCGACACCGTCTCGACGACGGGGTTCGACGCGCTCAGCATGGTCTTTATCGCGCTCGTCACGCTCACGCTGCTGGTCGTTCCCGTCTGCTATGCGCTCTGGAACGGCGGTCCCGGACTGGCCGCGCTCCTCCCGCTGGTCCCGGTCGCACTCGGCGACCTCGTCGTCGGGAGCTACGTCCTCGATCTCGATCTCGCGACCGGGCTGACCGTCGGTGCGAGCGCGGCCGCGCTCGCGCTCGTCGCGGCGGACGCCCGGCGAGCGGGCTCGCTGCGGTTCTGGGAGGCCCCGATCGACGACGACGGCTTGCTGTTCGTCACCGCCGTGTCGCTCGTCGGCGCGTTCGGCGTGGCCCGGTTCGTCGCCGCCGTACCCGCATACGTCTACGAGTGGTACGCGCCCTTCGGCGCCCTCTGGCTCGTCCCTGCGGTCGTCGTCGGGAGCTACTGGCTCCGCCGGCTCCGGTCGGCGTGGCGTTCCCGATCGACGGCCGCCGCTCTGACGACCCGGCTCACCGGTCGATAGCGACGACAGAACTTTATCCCGCCGGTCCAGTCACGTCGGACAGACGTGAGCCGCGACGGCACACCCCCTTCGGCGACCTCGCGACCCCGAACGGTTCTCTACGTGGCCGACACCGAACGGGCCGCCAGCGACGGTGCCGCCGCGCTCGAGGCCGTCGAGTCGGGGCCGACGCGGTCGGTCCACGCCGTGACGACGGTCGAGCGGGTTCGCAACTGGGCGGCCGAAGCCGACTGCGTCGTCTTCGCCGAGACGCCGACGACGGCGGCGGGAGCGACGCTGCTCGAGGTCGTCGACGCCTGCGGGGAAACGCCGCTGGTCCTCTTTACCGAGTCGTCGTACGCGCCGACGGCCGCCCGATCGACCGACGGGATCGACGGCTACGTTCGCCGGGACACCGACGACGCCGTTTCGCATCTCGCCGACGAGATCGAGTGGGTCTGTGCGGTGGCCGGGACCGTGGCCGACGGGCCGGAACGAGAGCCCGAGTCCGAACCCGATGCGATCGCGCTGGCCGGCGACCGGGCGCCGTCGACCGACCGGGCGGCCGAGCGACTGCTCGAGGCGGTCCCCGAGCTGGCCGCCTGTCGCGACCGCGACCGGCTCTTCGAGCTGGTCGTCGAGACGGTCGCAGACGCCCTCGAGCGGGATCGCTGCTGGCTGTCGACGGTCAACTTCGGGACGTTCGAGCCACGGGTGACGACATCGGCGGTCGGGACCGACGAGCTATCGCCGCTTCCCCGCGAGGGACCGCTCGAGGGCATCCTGCAGTCCGGCGAGGCGCTTCGGATCGACGACCTCGCCGCCGACGATCGGCTGACCGCCCCGCTCGCGGACGCGGCGTCGCTGTGTTGTGTCCCCGTCGGCGACGTCGGCCTGCTCTGTGTCGCCGCCGCCGAGCCTGACGCGTTCGACGAGGCCGACTGCGAGGTCCTCTCGGCGTGGTGTCGGGCCGCCGGCGCGGTCCGCGAGCGGATCGACGACGAAACGGGTCGCCGACGCGAGCGGGACCGCCTCGAGAACCAACGGGATCGATTCCGGAGCGAGCGGGATCGACTCGCCGAGGAACGCGACCGACTCGAAGACGAACGCGATCGCTTCCGGGCGCTGTTCGCGAACGTCCCGGAGCCGACAGTCCGTTATGAGACCGACGACGGCCAGCCGGTCGTCCGAGATGTCAACACGGCGTTCCACGAGGTGTTCGACGTCGATCCCGAGTCGATTACGGGGACGCCGGTCGGCGAAGACGCCGTCCCGCCGGGACTCGAACACCGACAGACCGCACTGGCGGACGCGCTCCGGTCGGGCGAGCGTCGCCAGCTCGTCAGCCGCCGGGAGTCGGTCGAGGGAGTCCGGGAGTTCCTGCTGACGCTGGTCCCCGTCGAGACCGACCCGGAGCGGGACGATCACAACCCCGAGGGGCTGATCGTCTACAGCGACGTTACCGCGGCAAACCGAACCGAGCGGGAACTGGCCGCCGCGCGGGCACGCCTCGAGACGATCGCGGACCTGGTCGACGACGACGTTCGAACGCCGCTGAACGTCGCCCGGGGCTACCTCGAACTCGCGGCCGAGACCGGCGACCCCGACCACTTCGCGGAGGTCGACGAGGCACAGGAACTGCTGCGGGAACGGATCGACGAACTGGCCGCGATCGCCCGCGAGGACGACGTCCTCGTCGAGACCGAACCCGTCGCGGTCCACGACGTCGCCCGGCGGGCCTGGGTCGCCGTCGACACCGGCGACGCGCGGCTCGTGACGCAGGCGCCAAACGACCGCGTCCTCGAGGCGGACAAGGCGCGGCTCCGGGAGCTGTTCGAACACGTGCTGGCGGCCGTTATCGACGAGGAGGGTAACGCCGAGGGCGACGACCACACCGGCGAGACGCCGCCGGTCGTCACCGTCGGCGCGACCGACGACGGGTTCTACGTCGCCCGACGGGCCGGCGAGGACGCCGAACCGGGGAGCCCGGCGACGGAGCCCGTGCCCGGCCAGTTGGCCGCCGCCGACGGCACCGGGTACGGGCTCGGCACCGTCGAACGGATCGCCGACGCCCACGGCTGGGACGTCGGCGTCGCCGAGGACGGCGACCGCATCGCTTTCGCTTTCCGGGGCGTCGACTCGGCCGACGACGGACCCGCGTAGAAAAGCGCGTTAGGGCTCGTTCTCGAGGGCCAGCGACGCCAGCATCGCCTCGAGTTGCAGCCGTTCGTTCGCTCCTTCCGTGATCCGGTAATCGACCTCGCCGAGTCGCTCGAGCAGGCGCACGGTCGCCCGCTCGGGGACGTCGAACTCCCACGCGGAACGGTGCAGTTGGTCGATCACGTCGCCGCCGGCCAGCCCGCGCTCGGTCAGGAGGTCCTCGAGGGCGGCGCGGGCAGCGGTGAAGTCGCCGTCGATGGCGTGTTCGACCATCGCCTCGACCTCCTCGGGGCGGGCGGTGGCGGTGATCGCGAAGACCGTCTCCTCGTCGACGGTCTCGCCCATCACGGCGGCGGCCTGCAGCCCGTTGATCGCCTTCCGCATGTCGCCGTCGGCCGCGAAGACTAGCGCGTCGACCCCGTCGTCGGTGACGTCGATCCCCTCGTTCGCGGCGATCTCACGAACCTGTGCCTCGATGGCGTCTTCCGTGAGTTCGGTAAACCGGAAGACGGCACACCGCGACTGAATGGGGTCGATGATCTGACTCGAGTAGTTACACGAGAGGATGAAGCGGGTGTTGTTCGAGAACTGCTCCATCGTCCGCCGGAGCGCGGACTGGGCGTCGGAGGTCAGCGCGTCGGCCTCGTCGAGGAAGATGATTCGATGCGAGTAACCGCCGAACGAAGAACGTGCGAAGTCCTTGATGCGGTCGCGGACGACGTCGATCCCGCGCTGATCGGAGGCGTTCAGCTCGAGGAAGTTCTCGCGCCAGTCGTCGCCGTAGACCTCGCGGGCGATGGCCTGTGCGGCCGTGGTCTTTCCCGTACCCGCAGGACCGGCGAAAAGAAGATGGGGGAGGTCGTCCTGCTCGACGTAGTTCTCGAGTCGCGGGACGATATCCGTGTGGCCCTTGATATCGGCGAGCAGTTCTGGCCGGTACTTCTCGATCCAGACCTCCGTCTTCCCGGGGGTGGGCTCCGCCGCCTCGGCGTCGGCCTCGCTCATACCGGTCGAAGGTGCGGACGCAAGATAAATCGCCCGAAGGGAGTTCTCGCATCTCGAGCCGACAACGGAACCGGCATGGGTATTGATACCTCATAACACGTTTTTCTATTTGCTCGTGGTCGGGAGGCGTATGCAGGGAGAGCGCTACGGTTCACGGCTCCTCGTCGCGATGCTAGTCACAATCGTGATCATCGGCATCGGTCCGCTGACGGTCGCCGCCCAGTCGAACGGCCAGACCGGCGGCACCGTCGTCGTCGAGGAGGACGAAACGGTCGACAGCCTCGAGGCGTTCGGGGGCAGCGTCGTCGTTCGGGGAACCGTCACCGGCGACGTCAGTGCCGTGGGCGGTGACGTCCGGATCGAACGCACCGGCGAGGTCGGCGGCGACCTCGAGACGGCCGGCGGGAGCGTGACGATCGCGGGTACCGTCGATGGCGACGTCGATGCCGGCGCGGGGAGTCTGACGATCACCGAAGACGGAACCGTCGGCGGGACCCTCACGGCCGGCGTCGGGACCGCGACGATCGACGGCACGATCGAGGGCGACGCCGAGATCGGGGCCGATACCATCCGGCTGGGCGAGACGGCGTCGATCGCCGGGGATCTGCGGTACGACGGCGACCTCGAGGGCAACACCGACGCGGTCGGGGGCGAAATCGTGCAGGACGCCTCGCTGGGAGTTGACGTCGCGCCGACGATCCAGCCGTTCGCGTCGTGGTTGTTCACGGCCTACGCCTTCGCCGTGAACCTGTTGCTGGGCGCGCTCTTGCTCGGGCTGTTCCCGCGGTTCTCCGACGGCGTGGCCGACCGCGTCGCAAGCGGTCCGCTCCGGTCGGGGCTGGTCGGGCTGGCCGCCTTCATCGGGATTCCCGTCCTCCTGATCGCGCTCGCGATCAGCATCGTCGGCCTCCCACTGGCGTTCGTCGGCGGCTTCGCGTTCGCCCTGCTGCTATGGGTCGGAGTCATCTACGGTCGCTTTGCCATCGCCGCCTGGGTCCTGTCGCTCGTCGGGCTCGGGAACCGCTGGCTCGCACTCATCGTCGGGCTGGTCGCCGGGGCGCTCCTCTCGCGGCTGCCGGTGCCGATCGTCGGCGAGGTGATCGGACTGGTCGTCCTCCTGCTCGGGCTCGGTGGACTCGTTCGCGGCCTCGTCGGCCACTGGCGGACCGCACGGGATCGCGACCGCGAGCGGCCGGCTCCCGGCTCCGACGAACCGACCGTGGACTGACGGCGGCCGACGAGACGGGGTCGGCCCCGCCGCCATCGACTGCGAGCGACGCGCTCAAGAACGCCCCGTTGCAAGTGGGGGTATGCAGGTCACCGTCGACGTCAAGGGCGAGGACACCTACGAGTTCGATCTCGAGGCGGTCGCGGGAGCCGACGCCGGCGGGGTCGACGGCCGCGATGCCGAGCCGCCGACCTACGCCGATCTTCTCCGCGAGATCGACCTGAGTCCCCACGAGGTGAGCGTCCTCATCGACGGCCGTCCGGTGCCCGAGGATCGACCGGTCGAGAGCGAGCAGGTGACCGTGCTGCGGCTCATCAAGGGCGGCAGCCGGTAGATGTTCGTCCGTCCCGCGACCCCCGAGGAGTCCCTCGACGTACGGCGGATCCTCGACGCCGCCATGCTCGAGCCCGGCGACGTCGAAGCCCGGATCGAAAACGGCGACGTCCTCGTGGCTGGCGACCGGCGCGACGGAAGCGCCGACGGAACGGCTGGAACCGACCGGATCCTCGGCACCGTCGTCCTCGAGCCCCTCCCGGACGAGCGGGGTGCCCACGTCGCGTCGATCGGCGTTCGCCGTCGCCACCGCGATCGGGGGCTCGGGTCGGCCCTGATCGATCGCGCCTTGGAGCGCGAGCGCCGGCTCACGGCCCGATTCGACGACAGCGTCCGACCGTTCTACGAGCGACTGGGGTTTACGATCGAGGCGATCGACGACCGGCGACACCGCGGCGTCGCGGTACAGGGAGACGACGATTGACCGAGACCCGTCGCCTGCCGGCCCAGCTTTATCCCGACGGAACGTGGTAGCCACCGTCGCATGGCGCTCCAACGGCTGCTCAGCGGTGATCCGTCGAAGAGTTCGAAGGTCTATCTGGCGATCGGTGCGCTCTCGCTGGCGAAAGCGATCGCCGTCCGCAACGACCGGGAGCGGTTCCGACGCGAGCTACGCGACGCCGGCCTGTTCCTCGGCGTCGGGCTGGCGCTGCGCCGGTTCGGCAAGATGCGGGCCCAGAAGCGCCGGGAACTCGAGTCACAGGTCCCCGACTGGGCGATCGAGTTGGCGACCTCCGAGCCGGCAAAGCAGGGCGTGCGAAACGTCGCGAAACAGCGTCTCGGGCGTGTGTCGGAACCGCAAGCGGAACCGAGCCTGAAGGATCGAGCCCAGCGCGTCCTCTCGAGTCGCTGATTGCCCAGTACAGCGACCGTCTCGAGCGATCGGTCGCGTTCTCACGACGGGATCGGCTCGAGGCTGGCAGTGAAGTGACGCAGTTCGCGGTTTTCGGGCTCGGACGTGATCTCGAGTCCGTCGACCGCTTCGCGCTTCTCGAGGACGGTCGCGGCGGTCTCGGCGACGTGTTCGAAGTGTTCCGCGTGGTACGTACGGCGCGGGACAGCGAGGCGGACCAGTTCCGGTCGGTCGGTGTCGGGGAACGCGAAGCTCCCGAGTTCGACCCCGCGGACGCCGCCCTCGCGATACAGTTCACAGACCAGGGCCTGACCGGGGAACTCGTCGTCGGAGAGGTGGGGAAGCGCCGCGCCGGCGTCGAGGTAGACGGCGTGACCGCCGGGCGGCGTGTAGATCGGGACGCCCGCGTCCTCGAGTAGATCCGCGAACGCGCGGACACCGTCGAGGCGGTCGTCGACGTAGGCCGCTTCGACGGCCTCGCGAAGGCCGGTAGCCATCGCGGCGAGGTCCCGTCCGGACATCCCGCCGTACGTGGGAAAGCCCTCGTAGAGGATCGCTCGCTGCTTGCACCGCTCGAACAGCGCCTCGTTGTCGGTCGCGACGAAGCCGCCCGCGTTGGCGAGCCCGTCTTTCTTGCCGCTCATGACGATCGCGTCGGCGTAGCCGAGTTGCTCGCGGGCGATCTCGTCGATGTCGGCGCCGGCGAACTCGTCCTCGCGGCGGCGAACGAAGCCGGCATTCTCGGCGAACCGGCAGGCGTCGACGACGAACGTCGCGCCGATCTCGTCGGCGAACGCCCGCACCCGACGGGTGTTCTCGACCGAGACCGGCTGGCCCGCCGTCGAGTTGTTCGTGATCGTCAGAATCACCAACGGTACGCGCTCAGCGCCCACTTCGTCGACGATCGAGCGGGCCCGCTCGAGCGAGAAGTTGCCCTTGAACGGCTCGTCAGACGTGAGGTCGTGGGCTCCTTCGACGGGACAGTCGACCGGGTCGGCCCCCTGATTCGCGACGTGGGCCCGCGTCGTATCGAAGTGCGTGTTGTTGAGCGCGACGTCGCCCTCCTCGAGAAGGGCGCCGTAGAGGACGTTCTCCGCGCCGCGGCCCTGGTGGGTCGGGACGACGCACTCGAATCCCATCACGTCTCGAACGGCGGACTCGAGGTCGTCGAAGCTCCGCGACCCCGCGTAGGACTCGTCACCGCGCAACAGGGCGGCCCACTGGGCGTCACTCATCGCACCGGTGCCGCTGTCGGTCAGGAGATCGACGAAGACGTCCTCGGCATCGAGATCGAAGACGTTGTAGCCGGCCTCGGCGAGCGCTCGTTCACGTCGGTCTCGAGAGGGGAGCCGGATCCGTTCGACGACTTTCGACTTGTAGGCGACCATACGGCAACGAGGACGGCGCGCGTGTTCAGTCTAGTTGCGGCTCCGTGTCCATCGATGGCGCGAACCGTCCGTTGCAGGATGGATCGGCTCATCGACGGCCGAAACGGGCGGCCTGCGGTCGAACGCGGCTGCCGAACGCCTCGTCGACCGCAGTCAACGGGCACCGGTGTCGCCGAACGCGTCGTTCCCGACCCGCGTCGGCGTCGGTTCGGGACCGACGAGTTCCAGATCGGTTCCGGCCCGGACGGTGAGCGCGGAATTCGAGTCGCCACCGTCCCCGCCCGCATCGCCGGTCTCGATCGTCTCGGCTCGCCGGCTCGAGGCCGTGTCACCGCCACTCGAGGCGGCGTCGGAGCCGTTGTCGGTATCGGCCGACGCGTCCTCGCTCGACCCGGTCGCCGTGACGGCGCTGAGTTCGGTCGCCGTCGCGTCGATCACGTCGCCGTCGTCACGGACGACGACGTCCGGATCGCCGAC
Source organism: Natrinema sp. H-ect1 (assembly GCF_041821105.1). Lineage (NCBI taxonomy): Archaea > Methanobacteriati > Methanobacteriota > Halobacteria > Halobacteriales > Natrialbaceae > Natrinema > Natrinema sp. H-ect1. Next base: position 83,569 of record NZ_JBGUBA010000003.1, read on the forward strand.
GAATTCGAACGCGAGGGCAGCGGCGGGACCGGCCACCCCGTCGGCCGCGTCGCTCCGATCGGGCGGGTCCGGGTCAGCCGCTGAGTCCGCGTCCGCCGGCGTGACGGTCTGGAGGTCGGCGAAGAGTTCGGCCGCCGTCGTGTCGTCGACGGCAGCGTCGTCGGGGATCGGGTCGTGAGCGCCGTCACCCTCGAGGTCCGCCGGCGAGTCGACGCCGAACTCGGCGAGGACCGCGTCTGGATCTGGCTCGACGTCGGGGAACACTTCAGTCGGGGTCGAATCCGGGCTCATGACTCGCCCCATTCGGCACCGCCCCTTCGTTACGGCGTCGCTACCGTTGTTTCGGTAGTGATAGTCACGTACTAAAATTCGTATCGATCGGGCGACAGTCACGATCTGGAATCGATCGAGCGGCGTCGGAGCGGAGCCGACGCCGGAAACCGGTGCCTAGAACAGGTCCTGGGTCAACTCGAGGGTCTTCTCTCGGTCCTCCCAGTCGACGAACAGCGCGACGCTGGTCGCGCTGGTGATGATGTCGTTGAGGTGGATCCGGGCCTCGGACAGCGGGTTGACGATCTCGCTGATGATGCCGGGCTGGTTGGGGAGTTCGCCGCCGGTGACGCGGACGACCGCGACCGGCGAGTCGACGGTGACACTCGAGAGTTCGTCGCGGGCGATGACCTCGCGGTGAAGGATGTTCTCGGCGCGTTCGGCCTCCTCCTCGTCGATGTAGAAGGTGATGGTGTCCATCCCGCTGGCGACGGCGTCGACGTTGACGTCGCTTTCGGCAAGCGCCTCCGAGAGGTGGTTGAAGATGCCGGGCTGGTTACGGATCGCCCGGCCGGCGACCGTGAGACAGGCCAGCGGCCGCTCGCGCAGGTCGACGAGGTTCTTGAACTCGCCCTCGATGCTCGTCCCGCCCGACAGCAAGTCACCGTGCTGGTAGTGGACGACGCGGACGTCTAGCTTGCCGTCCTTGTAGGAGAGCGCGGAAGGGGCAACGACCTCGGCCCCGCGAAACGAGAGGTTCCGGAGTTCGTCGACCGAAATCTCGCCGACGTTGCGAGCCCCTTCGACGACGTGGGGGTCGCCGGTCATGACGCCCTCGACGTCGGTCACGATGACGACCTCGTCGGCGTCCATGTACTTGCCCATCATGACGGCGGTGGTGTCGCTACCGCCCCGACCCAGCGTCGTGATCGAGCCGTCCGGCCCCTCCGCGAGGAACCCGGTGATGACCGGAACCGTGCCGTCGAGGTCGGCGGCGACCTCCTGGGCGCGTTTCTGGGTCTCCTCGACGTTGACCTCGCCGTACTCGTCGGTGACGACGGGCCAGCGATCGCTGCCGGGTTCCAGGAAGACGGCGTCGATGCCCCGGGCCGTGAGTGCGGCCTTGAGCATCCGAACCGACGTGCGCTCGCCCATGCTGACGATCTGGGCGCGGTCTTCCTCGTCGGTCTCGAAGGTGATCTCCTCGAGCAGTTCGTCGGTGGTCGACCCCATCGCACTGGCGACGACGGCGATCTCGTGACCGTCCTCGACGGCGGCGGCGATCGAGTCCGCGGCGCGGTTGATCCGGTCGCCGCTACCGAGACTCGTGCCGCCGAACTTGGCTACGACGCGCATGCTGACACCTCGCTGACCGTGTGCGTGACGGTGGTGTGACTCATACTCGTTCCGTTACCAAGGCGTGCAGATAACTGTGTCCCATCGACCGTGTTTTTGCCCCGGTCGTTCGGCCCGCAACGGCCCGAAACTGACAGTAACGATACCAGTCAGGGAAGACACTCGCGACCGGGATTTATTGTCGTGCGTAGCATTACCACATGCCGATGAACGTACGGGACGCCCTCGAGGCCGACGCCGACGCGCTCGCGTCGATCGCCGACTCCCCGACCGACGTGATGCGGAATCTCGTCCACGACCGGACGGTGCGCGTCGCGGAAGACGGGAATCACGATCCCAACGCCGACGTCTCGGGATCGCAATACGACGGCTCCGATCCGGAGGACCTCCTCGGGTTCATTAGCTTCGACGCGCGCGAAGATACTGTTCACGTTACCCAGCTCGACGGGACGGACGAAGCCTGCAAACGGCTGCTGGCCGAACCGGTCCGGTTCGCCGAACGCGAGTCGATGGCCGTCGAAGTGCTGGCCGCTCGCGACGCCGATCCGATCGAGACCGCCGCCGAGGACCTCGGCTTCGAGCGCCGGGGCCGCGGCCCGCGGTTCAACGGCTCCCCGACGGTCCGGTTTCGACTCGAACCGTAGCGAAACAGGCGGTTGTATGGCCTCGAGCCGAAGAAGACAAACGAGTGTCCGTACCGCGAGTGAGCGAAGCGAACGAGCGGGCCGACGACCGATGTGAGCGAGAGCGCGGCACGTAGTGCCGCGAAAGCGAGCGGCTTCGCCGCGAGCAACGAGCGAACGGAGGGAGGAGGCTTTTCATCGAAGTTTTGCCGAGTGCAGTCGCTCCGCGACCGCACGCAGCGCAAAAGTTCGGTTCAGCTGAACTTCTGGACGGTCACGTCGAGCGTGTCTAGATCGACGATCGGCGCGAAGCCGGCGTCGGGATCGATGTTGACGCTCTTCTGGAAGTCCGTCTGGGCCTGCCAGCAGCCGGAGTTGATCGCCAGCACGTCGTGGTACTTGCCGAAGCCGAGCTTGTGGACGTGACCGGTATGGAAGATATCGGGTACCTCGTCGATGACGAGATAATCCTCCTCCTCGGGCGCGAGTCGCGTGTGACCCCCGAACTGCGGCGCAACGTGGCGCTTCTTGAGGAGGTGATACATGGCCTTGTGGGGGTCGTCGTAGCTGGCTTTGTCCTCGGGCAGTTCCGCGATGACCTCGTCCAGACTGACGCCGTGGTACATCAGGACGGAGACGCCCTCGAGGGTCACCATCGAGGGGTTGCTCACGATCCGGGGATCGTGGGCGGACATGATCTCGCGCAGTTCCTCGTCGAAGCCGGGCTGGGGTTCGGCCAGTCGGACCGCGTCGTGGTTGCCCGGGATCATGACGATCTCGATGTCGCCGGGGATCTTCTTGAGATGTTCGCTGAAGGCCTCGTACTGTTCGTAGATGTCGACGATGTCGAGTTCCTCGTCCTGATCGGGATAGACGCCGACGCCCTCGACCATGTCGCCGGCCAGCAGCAGGTACTCGACGTGTTCCGCTTCCGCGGTGTGAAGCCAGTCCGCGAAGGCGTTCCAGGCGTCGGCCATGAACTCCTGACTGCCGACGTGGACGTCGCTGATCAGCGCTGCCTGCACGTGACGGTCGGCCGTCGACGGCTCGTGGGTCCGAGGAACGTCGGGGAAATGCAGCGAGTCGACGAAGGCGATTCCCGAGTCGTCCGCCAAGGTCCCCTCCATCGCCAGCACCTCGTCACAGAGCAGCTCGTCGACCAGATCGACGTACTCCCGGTCCTTCATCACCAGCCACGGAAAGGTTCCCGTGGCGTCCTCGAGTTCGATCAGCCAGTGGCCGCTGGCAGTCGATCGGATATCGTTGACCAGTCCGACCATCGCGACCTCGCTGCCCCCGGGCATGTCCTGAATGGCGGTCGCCGGCCGGTGGTTGACCCGTCCCTTGAGCTTGCCGCCCAGCCGGTCGAGCCGGTCGCGAAAGACCGAGACGAAGTCCTCGTACTCGCCCGTCCCGGTACTCTGGCCGGTCATGTCGCCGATGATCTCGAGAGCGCGTTTCGCGGGATCGACGGAGCGATCGGCGGGCAGGGACCCCCCCGTTTCAACTGGAGTGGCTCCGGCCGGTTCGTCGCCCGGGTCCGGGTCGGTTCCAGTTGAAACGGAGGGGGTCGAATCGCCGTCGGGAACGGCGGTCGGCTCGGCACGAGCGGCGTCGGGGGCGTCCGCCGAGAGCGCCGCCTCGACGTGTTCGGTCCGGACGACTAAGGCGTCCTCGGGGACCGCCTCGAGGACGCGTTCGAGGGCCGCACCGGGATCCGAGGCCCCGGCGAGCCGCGTCACGGCCTCGCGTTCGGCGTTGTAGCCGCGGCTCGTGAGTTCGCCGACGATCCGCGCGGGGGCCTCGAGTGGCACAGCCGTCACATTCGCGAGCGGAACAAAAAGGGTAGCGAATGCCGGGTCCGCCGGCAACCGGCGACCGATCGGGCTGCTCCGTCGCCGGGACGGGATCGTCCGAAGCCGGACGAGCGATCGGTTGACCGACCGGCCGCCGCCGGAAGGTTCATGCGCGACTCGACGCAACTGCTCGTCAATGGACGGGCCCGACGCCGGCGAGAGCGACCGCGGCCGATCGGGGCCACCCGACGATCCGCCGACCGCCGACGTGTCCGATTCGGCGGCCGAGCGGGACGGAGCCGACGACCGACTCGCGTCCCGTCCCCGCCCGGGCGAAGGCGTCACGATCGACGACGGGATCGTCCGCTGGTTCCTCGAGGCCGACGACCGAGCGGCAGCCGTGGGTCGGGATATCGCTGCGAGCCTCGCGATCGTCGGCGTCGTCGGCCTCCTGCTGTTTGCCGTCGCCGGTACCTGGCCGCCGCTGGTCGCCGTCGAGAGCGGCAGCATGGAACCCCACCTCGAGCGGGGAGATCTCGTGATCGTCGTCGACGAGGGGCGATTCGCCGGCGACGGTGCTGTCGACGGAACCGGCATCGTCACGCGCGAGCGCGGACTGGAGACGGGCCACGAGACGCTCGGCGATGCGGGCGACGTCGTCGTTTTCAGACCGAACGGCGACCCGCATCAGACCCCGACGATCCACCGGGTCGCGTTTCGGGTCGAGAAAGGGGAACGCTGGATCGAGACGAAGGCCGACCCGGCGTTCGTCAACGGCGCGACCTGTACCGAGATCCCGTCGTGTCCGGCACCCTACGACGGGTTCATCACGAAAGGCGACGCCAACCCAGCATACGATCAGATCCCGCGGTCCGGGGCGGACACGACCGTCGTCAAACCCGAGTGGGTCCGGAGCAAAGCGATGGTTCGGCTCCCGTGGCTCGGCGAGATCCGGCTGGCGGTGGATTCCGCCCGTTCGCTGCTGGGCGTGGGTCCGGCGGGCGTCGCAGTCGTCGCAGGACTGGTCGCGATCGCGCTGTTTGCCGCGGCTGCCGACGGCCGCGATCCGTAGGACGTTTCGTGCCGGGCACTACGATCCGTCGCGGCGATTGGCAGTCGCGACGAACGGAAAGTTGATTGGCGGCCCCGGCAAAACGGGGCACGATGAGCGGTTCTGATTCCGGGGATCCCCCCGGCGATTCCGGCGACGATCGCGAGCGGTCGGCGGCGAGTCCCGGCCGCGACTCGCCGGATGACAACGCCGAGAGTTCACAGCAGCGCGGTGACCGCGAACACGCCAGTGGCGACGGCGTCACGATCGAGGACGACGGCATCGTCCGCTGGTTCCTCGAGACCGACGACGAGAACGTCGTGTTGGTTCGCGACGTCGCGAGCAGCGTTGCTCTCGTTGCCGTCGTCGGCCTCCTGTTGTTCGCGGTCAGCGGACTCTGGCCGCCGTTGGTCGCCGTCGAAAGTCCGAGCATGGAACCGAACATGCACAGGGGCGACCTGATCTTCATCGTCGAGGACGGGCGGTTCACCGGCGACGGGGCCGTCGGCGACACCGGCATCGTCACGATGCAGCGGGGCGAGGAAACCGGCTACTCGGAGTTCGGGAATCCCGGCGACGTGATCGTCTTCCGGCCGAACGGCGTGACCGAAACAACGCCGATAATCCATCGCGCCCACTTCTGGGTCGAGAAGAACGAGAGGTGGGTGGAAACGAAGGCCAGCGAGGAGTTCGTCAACGGCGCGACCTGCGAAGAGATCGCGTCCTGTCCCGCTCCCTATGCCGGGTTCATTACGAAAGGCGACAACAACCCCGGCTACGATCAGTTGCCGGGGTCGGGTGCCAGAACGACCGTCGTCAAACCCGAGTGGGTGACCGGCAAGGCCATGTACCGGATCCCGTGGCTTGGCCACGTTCGACTGACCGTCGACAGCTTCCTGGGCGGCATGGTCGTCCCCGGCTCGCCTGCGGGTTCGGCCGCTCCCGCGACGACCGCGTCGGCTGCTGGCTCCGGCGCGTCAGGGACAGGACTTGGTGGGGCAGTCGCCGGCGCGACCGGTACCGCCGGACTCGCCGGCGGTGCCGTCCTCGCTGCCGGTCGCTACCGGTCCTGACTCGCAGTTCCGTTCTTGGAGCGTCACCCGTCGGTACTGGCAGCGAAACGAATCGGCGACGAAAAGACCATCGGAGACCGGCGGAACTCAGTTCTCGAACCGAGCCTGTACGAACGGCTGGACGTCGTCGATATCGGAAAGCCGCGAATCGGAAAGGAGGACAGCCTCCGTCTCCTCGAGCGGGACCGAGAGACTGATCTCCTTGGTTCGGCCGTACCGGCCCTTGGAGACGACGACGGCGTTGACGATGCCGAGCATGTCGAGTTCGCTGATGAGGTCCGTTACGCGACGCTGCGTAAGGACGTCCGCGTCGATCTCCTCGCAGAGCCGTTTGTAGATGTTGAACACCTCACCCGTGTTGATGCTGTGGACGCCGTTTTTCTCGAGTAGGATGATCGCGAAGAGGACGAGTTTGCTCTGGGTGGGGAGGGTGCGAACGACCTCGACGACCCGATCGAGTTCGATCTTGTCCTGAGCCTGTCGGACGTGTTCCTCGACGATCGTCTCCGACTGGGAGCGCTCGGCGAGTTCGCCGGCGGTCCGCAGCAGGTCCAGCGCACGCCGTGCGTCCCCGTGTTCCTGTGCGGCGAAGGCCGCACACAGCGGGATCACGTCGCCTGAAAGCGCGCCCCCCTTGAACGCGACTTCGGAGCGATGCTCGAGGATGTCCCGCAGTTGATTGGCGTCGTAGGGCGGGAAGACGATCTCCTCTTCCCCCAGCGAGGACTTCACGCGGGGATCGAGGAAGTCGGTAAACTTCAGGTCGTTCGAGATGCCGATGATCGAGACCCGCGAGTTCTCGAGTTCGGAGTTCATCCGCGAGAGATTGTACAGCGTGTCGTCACCGCTTTTCTCGACGAGTTTGTCGATCTCGTCTAACATGATGACGACGACCCGCTCGTCGTAGTCGACGGCATCGAAGAAGACGCTGTAGACCCGGTCGGTCGGCCAGCCGGTCATCGGTACCTCTTCGAAGGAGTCCTTGTCGTCTCGTAACCCCGCGATCCGGGCTTCGATCTCGTCCCGGTCGTCGAACGGCGTCGATGCGAGCGGGTGGTCGGGCGTCGGATCGGCGGCCCCATCTCCGGACGCCTCGGTCCCGTCGGCAGCGTTCTCGAGTGCTGCCGGTTCGGTTTCGGACGATGAATCTGTTCGGTCACCGGACCCCCCTTTTTCGAGTGGAGAATCACCGGACTGCGGTCCGATGTCAGTTCCAGTCGAAGTTTCGGCGTCGCCGTCAACCTCGTCCTCGGAGACGAAATCGAACGGGTCCGACGCCGTCCCGTCCGCCGGCTCGTCGCTCGAGGCATCGACGTCGATAGCGCGGTCGTACGCCTCGAGATCGTCCAGCAGGGACTGGAGTTCGTCGATCCGCTCGTCGATTCGAGCCTCGTTTTTCTCGATGAACTTGTTCGCGAGCTGTGCGAGGACCCGGTACTGGGTGTCGGTGACCTCGCAGTTGATGTACTCGACGTCACAGGGGACCGAGTACTTCTGTGATGTACTCTCGAGTTCCTTGCTGACGAACTTCGCGCTCGCGGTCTTGCCGGTCCCGGTTTTCCCGTAGATGAGAATGTTCGAGGGGGTCTCCCCGCGGAGCGCGGCGACCAGAATCGTCGCCATCTTGTTGATCTGATCGCTCCGATGGGGGAGTTCGTGTGGGGTATAGGACGGTCGCAGGACCTCCTTGTTCTCGAAGATCGGTTCGCCGCTCAACAGATCATCGAACAGGCCCTGATTCGACTCTTCGTCGCCGAGATCCGCGTTCTCGAAGTTTCCCGAGAACCCGTTCGCTCCGTCGACCTCGACCTCGTCCGAACCCGTGATCTCTGAATCGTCGTCTGACATCGGTCGTACACGAACCCCCTGGTTTCGGGTGGAGTACCGAGCCGGCAACCGGGAAGAGCCTCGTACGATGGCTTCCTTCAGTGGATTCGCGATCCCGGTTACACGATTCGGGTCCAGTTGATGCAAACGAAACAGAGGAAAACCACGCTAATAAATTTGTCCCTTCCCCGTCCGGATCGAGAAGCAGCCGCCGATCGATGGCTGTGACTCGGCCCTGCCAACGACATCGTGTCCGCCGTTCGGTGGCCGAACGGAACCGATCGCCGCTGTTCACACGCTTGAGTCACGAGCGACACCGCCGTCCGAAAGGTGAGTTCGAACCCGGGATCGGGGGCAGGGGAGAGCATTGGGAACGGAATTTCGAGTCGACCGGCAGGGGGCTGGCTTCGACTGGAACGGACGGACGTACTGCGTGTGCGTTGGTATCTACATGTCGACGATACATGTCGACGATACATGTTGGGGTAGTAACCGAAGAGTGCGGCCGAGTTCTGTATCGGAAGTGGATGTGGGACCGACTGACAGAGTCGGAAGAGAATGTGTGGTGTGCGATACCAATATCCGATACCTTCCCCCCCCCCACCCCTTCGTTTCGGGTGGAACATAGTCCAAGGGTGGGGTGGGGGGAGGGGGTCATTTTGGGAGGGAAGTTTTATTTAGATAGAATAGAAACAGTATCCGCAGAACTAGCAGACACCAGTATTTTGCTAGAGGGTTATTTGGTATTGCTAGTACCTACTAGATCGACACCTCATAGCTTCTCTAATTACTAGATTAGTCTTCGAGTTACTAGAACCGATCCCTCCGCCGCGTTCGGCCTTGAGACCCTCCCGAACGGCGGCTCGAGTGGAAGTCAAGGGGGAATCCGCACCGACTCCGTCTCTTGATCCACTCCCCCGTTCGTTGGTCTCCACTCGAAACGAAGGGGTGGGGGGCTCCGCTCCGTGATCCTACTAGGTGGTCCTTTATCACATACAGTTCGACACACCGTATCGGGCCACTCGTTACCAGAGACCAATGTTGCCCTTCGAAACACGGTTCTATGCTAACGGCTCGGAGAGGAACGCGTTCTCGAGTCCTACTGCCGTTTTCCCTCGATTATCAGTCACTTCTCGTCAGTTCTAGGTAAACCACTGTCCGTCCGACCGACAACTCCCGTTCATCGAATTGTCTACATGTCTGACGTAGGCTTAAGTGAGTTCAGTTTGTAGTACGCGCAACTGCACCCCGCGGTGCTGGAGGCCCCACAGATGGGACTGTTCACAGAACTCAAAGATAGTATCTCTCGGGCAACGGATCGCCTGTTTTCGGAACAGGAGCCCAAACGAATCGGTATCTACGGTCCGCCCAACGCTGGAAAGACGACGCTCGCGAACCGCATCGCGCGTGACTGGACCGGTGACGCGGTCGGCGCGGAGAGTCACGTCCCGCACGAGACGCGACGCGCACGCCGGAAAGAAAACGTCGAGATCGAACGCGACGGCAAGACGGTGACCATCGATATCGTCGACACGCCCGGCGTGACGACGAAGGTCGACTACGAGGAGTTCACCGACGATATGGACGAGGAAGACGCCATCCGTCGCTCCCGGGAAGCGACCGAAGGCGTCGCCGAGGCGATGCACTGGCTGCGCGAGGACGTCGACGGCGTCATCTACGTCTTAGACAGCGCCGAGGATCCGATCACACAGGTCAACACGATGCTGATCGGCATCATCGAATCGCGCGATCTCCCCGTTCTCATCTTCGCGAACAAGACCGACCTCGACGACTCGAGCGTCAAACGGATCGAAGACGCGTTCCCCCAACACAAGACCGTCCCCCTGTCGGCCAAAGAGGGGGACAACATGGACGAAGTCTACGACAACATCGCGGAGTACTTCGGGTGACCACCGATGCCAAAAGCAACTAACGCGGACGATGCCGATGCCCCCGACGGCGTCCAGATCGACCTGATCAGCGGCGAACGCATGGCCGGCATGGCGACGATGGAGAAGATCAGGATGATCCTCGACGGTGTCCACGACGGCAACATCGTCATCTTAGAGGAGGGGCTGACGCCCGACGAGGAAAGCCGGCTCATCGAGGTGACGATGGCCGAGATCAGTCCCGACGAGTTCAACGGGATCGAGATCGAGACCTATCCCAAATCCGAGACCCGCGACTCGTCGCTGTTGGGCCGAATCATGGGCAGCAATGAGACGGAAGCGAAACTGACGGTGATCGGCCCGGCCAACCAGATCGAGACGCTCCACAAGGACGAAACGCTCATCAGCGCGCTCGTGTCCCGCAACTAATGCCCCATCAGTGTACGAACTGTGGCCGGCAATTCGCCGACGGCTCGAAGGAGATGCTGTCGGGCTGTCCCGACTGCGGCGGGAACAAGTTCCAGTTCGCGCCGACCACGACGGCCGCAGCCGATTCGTCGGCCTCGACGGAGGCCGAAACCGACGGCTCGGGTGCAGTCGATGCCGGGTCGACGCCGGACTCGAGCGATACCGAGTCCCCGGACGGCGTCGCGACTCGAGCCGCCGAAACCGTCCGGAACCTGATGTCCGCCGGCTCGGCCGACGACGCCGAATCGGACGGTGCCGACCACCGACGACCGGCGGATACGGAACCGACTGCGGACACGGAACCGACCGTGGACGACGGTTCCTGGCCCTCGAGCGGGGCCGCCGAGACGGACGGTTCGGAGCCGGCAACCGGCAACGATGCCGGTTCCGCAGGGGAATTCGACGAATGGCCGGAGACGGCTCGCCGACCCGCGGACCGCTCCGACCCGCCGGCGGATCGGACGGTTGACGACACCGACCGGCCCGATCAGTCGTCGGACGGCTCGAGCCGGCCGACAGAGGGCCCGACGACGACGTACGCCGACGACGAGAACACGGCACAGGCCGACGCCCGAAGCGAGGTCGTTCCCACGGACGAACTGCCGGCACACGAGGGTGACGAACCCCGACTCGAGACCGAGAGTGGCGACGAGTCCCATCCCGGCACCGATGCCACGGGCGACTCCTCACCCGTGACCGACGCCGCCGACGCGCCACCGGACCACGGACGGGTCGTTCAGGAGCCGAGCGGCCAGCGCCCGTCGATCGAGGAACTCCGGGCGGAACTCAACGAACAGTTCGAGAGCATCAAGATCGTCCGCCCGGGTCAGTACGAACTCAACCTGATGGAGCTGTACAACCGCGAGGAATACATCATCTCGCTCCAGGAGGACGGCCGCTACGTGATCGACGTACCGGACTCGTGGCGAGACGCCGACGACGAGTGACACGGCCTCCGACACCCCTCCGTTTCGATTGTAATTCACCTGTCGTCTCCTTCGTGGCTCTCTCACACAGTGAAACCCGTTCCATTGGAAACGATGCCCACAATCCGGCTCTCCAACAGGTCGTACTGACGGCGATCCGACGACGGAGTCTCACGCAACTTCGGTGTGACCGTCGAATCCACTGTAGCCGCTCGAGGGCAGTCTCCGAACGAAGAAAGATGGATTTAAACGACGCGGCTACGACCCCTCGAACATGAGTACCGCAACCAAGGTCGTTCTCGCGACGGTCGGAGTATCGGCGCTCCTGTCGATCCTGCTCGTCTTCCAGACCGCACTCGCCTGATGTTCGAGGCCCGTGCGCTCTCGGCGGCGGTCGACGCCGTCCGCGAGAGCCACGCACCCGACGTTCGGGTCCTCGACTGCGAACGCGACTTCGAGACGTTGAACCCGGCACGCGCGGAGGATCTCGGGCTGGTCGTCGACTCGCTCGAGCCCGCGAGCTACCCGGCAGCGTGGCTGCCCGAGGACGCACCGACACTGCTCGCTCGCTACGCGAGTTCGGAGCTGACGATCGGGATGCCGGGCGACGGCAGCGTCGCCTGGACCCGCCAGACCGAGCCACCGCTCGTGCTGGTCAAACCGCGCGTCGAGGGCTCGCCCGACGCCTTCATCGACTTCCTGATCGCCGAGGCGCTGGTCCAACTCGATCTCGGCGTTCCGGAACACTTCATCGGCTTCTTCGAGGACTCCTATCCCGCCCTCGATCGGGCGGTCGAACTGGACCCGAACGGCACCTATCAGGTCGCCGCGGCGCTGTACGACGGCTGGGTCGGACTGCAGACCCGGGAAGTATTCGCCGAGTGGCACGACGACCATCCCGACCTCGCCGACGCCTGGCAGGACGCGGGGACCCGCCTCGAGGATCGCGTTTCGGACCTGCCGCGGGCGGTCGCACGCGGCGACACCGATTTCGCCGACGCGACGGAACTGGCGTGTGCGGCGATCAAGCACGCGATCGAGTTGCCGGCACCCTTCGCCGCGCTCGACACCGAGGCCTACCTCGATCACGGCCCCGAGTACGCCATCCAGTGGGCCGAGACGACCTTCGAGTCGCTCGAGAACTAGTTCGTTTGGCGTCGGCTGTCGGCAACTAGACGCCTGCACTCGATCGTCCAAACGAGTCATGACACAGCACGCGCCACGCTGTGACGCTCTTCTGTGACCGGGAACCCGAACTCACCGCTGATCGCCGCTCAGAAGTCGGCGTCGATGCTGCCGTCCTCGTCGAGGTCGATTACGCCGTCGAACCGGTCGCGGAATCGGTCGACCAGTTCCTCGTCGTGGGGGTCCTTGGCGAGGTGGAACAGTCCGACCGCGTCGTACTCGGCGAGCAACTCGAGGATCCGGTCGACGGCCTCGAGGGCCTGCTCGTCGCCGGCGTAGTAGGCGAGTTCGGTGACGGAGTCGATACTGATGCGGCGTTTGCCGTCGTGTTCCGCGAGGAAGCCGTCGATGTGATCGACGATGCCGTCGACGTCGTCGGGGGCAGCGACGTAGTGGACGGTATCGGAGGAGCGCCGGGAGTAGCCGCGTTCGATGCTCAGCGTGTCTAGGATCTCGGCCCGTTCCTCGTCGACATCGTAGTACTCGAGTTTCTGTCTGACTTCGCGGGCGGTGGTTCGGGTGGAGACGACGAGGAAGTTGTCGGTATCGGTCTTGAAGAAGTCGGTGTCGATACGGTCGGTCTCGCCGGTACTCGGATGCAACAGGAGTACCCCGGTGCCGCCCGGTATGGTTGCCGGTGTCCCGTCTATCTCGAGCGTATACTCCATACTGGCCGCAACAACTCCGGGAACTCCCTTAAGCGTGCGGATGTCTCTCCCGGGGAAGTCGGAAGCGGTGGAAGGGTCTGAAAAACTGGCGAGGGGTGGGACAGTGCGACTCACCGAACGTCGAGACGAAATCCGGATGCCCACGGATTTCGATCCGACGACCCTTCGCCCGCTACTTTTTAGGCCAGCCTAAAGAGTCTGTCGGTGGTTCTCGTGACAGTGAGAACGATCGCCGATACCGGTGATCGTCGTCCCATCGATACCCCTGCGCTACTGCTGTCCCATTCCATGGGGGTTGCTTCCGTCTCGATGCGAACGCGTTTAGGGTCGCGACGCGACGCTTGTGGATATGAGCGTTCGCGAGGAGTTCGACGACTGGGCGGCCAGCGGTCGGGATAGAGGCATGGAAGAACGACACTGGCACACCGCAAAACACGCGCTCGCACGGATGCCGATCGAGTCCGGCGACACCGTCCTCGATCTCGGCTGCGGGAGCGGCTACGCCGGCCGCGCCCTGCGGGACACGAAGGACGCAGGGCGGGTCTACGGCCTCGACGGCTCGCCGGAAATGGCACACAACGCGGCCGGTTACACGGACGAGTCGGCCGTTGGCTACCTCGTCGGGGACTTCGACGAGTTGCCTTTCGCCGACGACTCGATCGATCACATCTGGAGCATGGAGGCGTTCTACTACGCCGCCGACCCCCACCACACCCTCGAGGAGATCGCCCGGGTTCTCCGGCCCGGCGGTACCTTCTACTGTGCGGTCAACTACTACGAGGAGAACGTCCACTCCCACGAGTGGCAGGAGTTCATCGCCATCGAGATGACCCGGTGGGACCGCCACCAGTACCGCGACGCCTTCCGGGAGGCGGGCTTGCACGTCGCCGAACAGGACAACATTCCCGACCGCGAGATCACGATTCCGCCCGCGGCCGAGTTCCCGACCGAGGACTGGGAGACCCGCGAGGCGATGGTCGAACGCTACCGCGAGTTCGGGACCCTCTTGACCGTCGGCGTCGCACCCTGATTCCCCGCATTCGGCCGCCCGCCACACAAGAATCGCGTTCTGCCGTCCGCGATCGACCCGGAGTCGTGAGTCGAAACCCCCCGGTTTCCACTCGAGGTTCGTAACCCCCTTCGAGGGGCCGTCACACGGCCGCTGACTCGAGTCGAAACGGTCCCGTCCGATCGGTGACAATCATCGGCTCGTGACTGTGGCGTTTCGCCGTCGTTATTCGTGGCGTTCGCCGGCCGGGATCGCGACCTCGAGCCAGTTCTCCTCGGGCGGGAGCGGACAGTCGAACGTATCGCTGTAGGCGCAGAACGGCGAGTACGCGAGGTTGAAGTCGACGACGATCTCGTCGCCGTCCGCGAGGTCCCGATCGGGCTCGAGTTCCATGTAGCGGCCGCCGTCGTAGCTCTGCTGGCCCGTCGTCTTGTCCCGGAAGGGGAGGAAAAGCGGCTGCTCCTCGGGGCTCTCCTGTTGGTAGGCCGCGAGTTCGAACGTGCCGTCCTGCAGCTCCTCGTCCTCGCGGTCGAGGTCGAACTCGAGCGTCGCGACCCGCAGGTAGCGCATCTCCCGGCCCGCAGTGGTGTCTAGCAACACGACCTCGGGGTCGTCGTGGACCGTCGCGGTCGCGGTCACGCGGTAGGTCGGATCCGGCTCGAAGTAGTCCAGTCCCGCGAAGTCCTCGCGCTCCTCGGGCGGGATCGGCGACTGCGGATGGTCAGCGAAAAAGTCGTCTTTCTCGGCGCGTTTGGACTCGAGTTCCGTTCGCCAGCGGTCGACGTCGATGGAATCGCTCATAGCCGGCGTAGGCGGCCAAGCGGGGAAGGCGTTGTGCTTCGACTCGATTTCGGTCGCTATGAGCGCGCTCTATCGACACGTCGAAAACACGGTCGATCGGGCCATCACTGCGCCGTTCGATTTCTGTACTCCGGCGCGCTACTCTTCGATCGTGAGTACGCCGTTCCGGGCCGAGACGGCGGTCGCTTCCGGCGGGAGTTCGAACTCGAACTGCTCGCCGTCCGCGATGATGATCGCGGTCGACCCGACGATGTCGACCGAGATGTCCGCGGCCGACGTGCCGAAATCGACCGCGATGGTGCTACCGTCATCGTATTCGAACGTCCGAACGACCACGTCTCGGTCGACGTTCTCGAGGGAGTGGGGAACCTTCACACACGACCTAGGGACTGAGCTAAGTAAAGGGTCACGCTGGCAGCAATCGGGTGGGTCGATCGCGGATCGATCGTCGGCCCCGTAGCGTCGCGACCGCCCGCTCGATCCCGACCGATCCGGCATCGCACCGAGCGACCCGAGGTTTATCACTGAGCGAGCGACCACTCCAGTCCGTCAACGCTATGGACGACCGACCATGAGTACTGGCAGAATGACGGACTGGCGGACGGTGTTCGGCCACGACGAGCCCTACGAGCCGCAGGTCGACGGTATCGAAACGGCCATCGACACCGGACGAGAGGGCGGCTACACCGTCATCGAAGGCGCCTGTGGTACCGGGAAGACGATGATCGCGCTCACTGCCGGGATCGATCTGGTGCGTGATCCCGACACCGACTACGAGCGCGTGTTCGTCCTCACGAGCGTCAAACAGCAACTGCGCCAGTTCGAAGCGGACCTCGAGACGATCAACGAGAACCTGCCGGCCGACTGGAACCCCGTGTCGGGACTGACCCTCGTCGGGAAGGCCGACGTCTGTCCGTACAACCGCGAGAAAACGGCTGGGTTCGACGACGGAACCGTCTACGATCGCTGCGAGACCCTGCGTGATCGGACCCGCGATCTCACCGGCGAGGGCGGCGATACGACCGCGAAGAACCTGGCCGCCCGCGCCCGCAGCCAGCAGATCGGGCTGGCCGACAGCGGGAATCGGTCGAAAAACACGTTCCTCGAGACCGCCGGCGAGCCGACTCCCTACCCGCCCGACCTGCCGGAGTACGGGGAGGGCGGGCCGGTCGGGGCCGAGACCGAGTACTGTCCGTTCTACGCACAGTATCTGGAGGATCTGCCGGACGACGAGGACGGATCGCCCGCGGAGGCGATACCCTACGACTTCACCGATGCGGGAATGATCACGCCCGAGGACCTCGTGGCCCGCTCGGTGACACACGGCACCTGCCCTCACTCCGTGATGGGGGCCGCCCTCGGCGAGGTCGAGGTCGTCATCGGCAACTACTACCACGCCTTCGATCCCCGTACCGTCGGCTCCTTCACCGGCGCGCTGCTCGACGACTCGACGTTCGTCGTCTGCGACGAGGCCCACATGTTAGAGCCCCGCGTCCGCGACCTGGTCAGCGAGGGCGTTGCCGACCGCACGCTTCGGGACGCCGAGACCGAACTCTCGCGGGTCATCCAGCCGGTCAAATTCGAGCGCGAGGGCCGGCAGGCCGAGGGCGGCTCGAAGACCGCCGACGCCGACCTCGTCCGCGGCGAACTGAACGATAGCGACGTCTCGTTCGAGGAACTCAACCGCACCCTCGAGTTCGTCCAGGACCTCCGGGCCGAACTCGATCGGCGCGTGACTGCCTCCCTCGACCGCAACCACCGGGGCTGGCAGTCGAACCTGAACGACCTCGAGGATGCGGAACTTCCCCTCCGGGACCCCGCAGCGCCCGCCGAAGACGAGCTGACCGAGTGGGCCCGCGAGGAGGGGTACGGCGACGCCGACTGGGTCCGCGCCGAGGCCGTCGGCGCGGTCGTCCAGCGGGTCTTAAACGAGGCGGAAGACGAGGACCGGACCCGCGCCGCGCCCGCCGTCGGGCGGGTCCTCGGCGAGTGGTACCGCCGCGGCCACACCGATTACTTCCGCGAGATCGAACTCGAGCGCACCTGGGACGACACCGAGCCGCCCGATTCGTGGCGACGGGCCTACAACGCTCGCCTCTCGCTTCACAACTGCGTCCCAAGCGACGCCATCGGCGACCGACTCGGGCACTTCGGCGGCGGCGTCCTGATGAGTGCCACCCTCGAGCCGATCGAGGCCTTCACCGAGGTGACGGGCCTGCAGTACCTCGCACGGGAGGAGGACCGACCGGTCGTCGAACGCCGGTACGGCCTGCACTTCCCCGCCGAGAACCGCGAGAGCTTCGCGGTCGCCGCGCCGAAGTACACCTACGACAACCGCGGCCGACCGGGCGAGGAGAACCCGACCCGCCGATCCTATGCGAACGCCGTCGCGACGGTCGCCCGCCTCCCCGGCAACGTCCTCGTCGGCATGCCAAGTTACGCCGAGGCCGAGTGGATCGCCGGTCGGCTCGAGGATCGGGTCGACAAACCGGTCCTGCTCGACGTCGCCAGCGACGACGAGACCACGGAGTCACTCAAGGACGAGTTCTTCGCGGGCGAGGGGAAGGTGCTGGTCACGAGCCTGCGGGGAACCCTGACCGAGGGCGTCGACTACAGCGGCGACCGACTCGCCGCCGCGGTCGTCTGTGGCGTCCCGATCGTCAACACCTCGAGCCCCAGGACGAAGGCCGTCCGACGGGCTTACGACGACGCGTTCGGCGACGGCTTCACGTACGCACTCACGATTCCCGCCGTCCGGAAGGCTCGACAGGCCATCGGTCGGGTCATTCGCAGCCCCGAGGACGTCGGCGTTCGCGTCCTGCTCGACGAACGGTACGCCCGCGACAGCTGGGACTCGGTTCGCCCGTATCTCCCCGACGACGGCGAGTTCCAGCCCGTCAGTCCCGACATGCTCGATGTCGGTCTCGATCGGTTTCAGTCACGGCTCTCCTCGCAGTAGCGTCGCCCGTTCCCGCTCAGTCGTCCGATTCGGCCTCGAGCGACGGCCGTCGCTCGTCCCGCCGCCGCGCGAGAACCCGGTCGACGATGTCGCTACTCGAGTGCAGGCGCTCCGCCGTCGGCTCGAGCCCGCTCGCCCGCTCGACGCGACAGTCGATTCCCCACGCTGCAAGCAGCCCGGCGATCTCGTCCTCGTCGTGGTGCTGGTCGTGACCAAGCACGACGACGTCGGGATCGATCTCGCGGATCGGTACCGAGAAGTCCGATGGATGGCCCAACCGGGCGTGATCGACCGCCTCGAGCGCGGCGACGGCGTCCCGACGCTGCTCGCCCGGCAGCACGGGGTCGGGTTTGTGCGTGACACTCTCCGCGCGGGCGACGATGACGTGGAGTTCGTCGCCGGCCGCGGCGGCCGCCTCCAGATAGTGGACGTGGCCGGGATGGAGGACGTCGAAGGTGCCCTGAGCGACGACTCGCGTCGGTCGGCCGGACGGTCCGTCGGTCATACTGACAGCTCCGTGGTGACGGTGATGTCGGTGGTTTCGGCGTACAGCGAGTAGAGCAAGATCGCGAACCCAAGCGCCGTCGCCGAACTCTGGAGGGCGATGCCCAGTCCCATCGTCTCGCCGAGGAGGTGAACGCCGCCGCCGAGGATCGAGCCGACGACGATGACGCCGAAGCCGGCGGCGACGGCACGCAGCGCCGCCGACCCGGTCCGTCGGAAGGCCCGATAGGCGAGCAACGCGATTGCGCCGCCGGTCAGTACCGTCGCCGTGTTCGCGATCGCGATGGGGAGCGTGTACTCGTTCATGGCTCGGTGGGGCAGCGGCCGCCGTCCGAGCCGCCCTCTCGAGTCGGTCGCCGCGAGAGGCGGTGGGGAGTCGCGGCGACGAGAGGTGGTCGACCGTCGGCCGTCTCCGTACCCGTTCGTCCTCGGAACAGTCACTTGAGTACGCCCACCGGTTCTCGAACCAAAGGAACGTGGCCGATGATGTTCGCCGCATTCCGACGGCCGACCCGCCGCCGACCGCCCGGGAGGACAGCCGATCGCGACGGCGTCGGCGAACCGGGGGCTTCAAGCGGCATCGTCAAGGAATCCGTACTATCAACCGTGACCGGACGTCTTTTCTCCGAGGGCGGAGTCGTACCGCTGGCCGCCGATTCCGGCGGGCTCGCGGTGACGCCCCAGATGCTCGTGGTGTTCGCGATCATCCTTTTGGCGCTGGTGCTGTTCATTACCGAGTGGCTGCCGATCGACGTGACCGCCATCCTGATCATGGTGCTGTTGATGATTCTGGGTGCCGATGGCGTCGCGAACTTCACCGAAATCTCGACGACGGAAGGGACCTCCGGGTTCTCCAATTCGGCGACGATCACCGTGCTGGCGATGCTCATTCTGAGTTCGGGGATCAGTCAGACCGGCGTCGTCCAGATCATCGGCCGGAAGATGTCCGCGTTCGCCGGCGAGGACCTCGATAAACAGCTGCTCGCGACGATCGGGGTTAGTGGTCCGATCTCCGGGTTCATCAACAACACCCCCGTCGTCGCGATCCTCGTGCCCGTCGTCTCCGACATCGCTCACAAGGGCAAGACGTCGCCGTCGAAACTGCTGATTCCACTGTCCTACGCCTCGATGTTCGGCGGCATGCTCACGCTGATCGGGACCTCGACGAACATCCTCGCGAGCGACGTCTCCGCGCGCCTGCTCGATCACCCCTTCTCGATGTTCGAGTTCACCAAACTCGGCGTCATCGTCCTCCTCGTCGGCAGCCTCTATCTCATGACCGTCGGTCACCGGCTGCTCCCCGAACGAGTCCCCGTCGACGAGGACTACGTCACGGAGTACGCCATCGGGGAATACCTGACCGAAGCGATCGTCGACGAGGGCTCCCCGATCGTCGGCTCGACGGTCGCCGACGCAATCGATCGCGTCGAGTTCGACGCCGACATCCTGCAGGTCGTCCGCGACGGCGAGGAGTTCATCGAACCCATCGGCCAGAAGACGATCCGCGCCGGCGACACGCTCCGGCTGCGGGCCGACCGGCCGACCGTCCAACAACTCGTCGAACGCGAGACGCTCACGATCGACGGCGGTCCCGAGACCGACGCTGAACTCGAGCCCGAGGACATCTCCGACCGCACGCTGGTCGAGGTCGTCGTCCCCCGGGGCTCCTTCCTTGTGGGCGAGTCGCTCGAGACGTCGACGTTCCGCCAGCGCTACGACGCGACCGTGCTGGCCTTCCGTAGTCGAGGGGAGACGGTCCGTAGCGACATGGACGAACGCCGCATTCGAGTCGGCGACACGCTGTTGGTCCAGGCGGCACCCGACAGCATCGACCGGCTCTCGCAAAACGACGACTTCATCGTTGCCCACGAGCCGGACGAGCCCGACTACCGAACGGAGAAGATTCCCCACGCAGCGGCGATCATGGCCGGCGTCGTCGGCTTCGTCGCCGTCCCATGGGGGGCCGTCGGGACCGCGCTGGCCGGTGTGACCGGCGTCGCCGCGCTCGAGTCCATGTCGGCGCTGTCCCTGCCGATCATGGTCACCGCGCTGGCCGGCGTCGTCGCGATGGTCGCGTCGGGCGTCCTCAAGCCGACCGAGATCTACGACGCCGTCGAGTGGGACGTCATTTTCCTGCTTGCGGGAATCATCCCGCTGGGGATCGCCTTAGAACAGACCGGCGGGGCCGACTTCCTGGGGTCGCTCGTCGCGTCGACCGGGGCCTACCTCCCGGCGCTCGGCGTCCTCTGGGTCTTTTACCTCGCGACAGGGCTCATCACGGGCGTGATCTCGAACAACGCCAGCGTCGTGTTGATGCTCCCGGTGGCCGTCGAGACCGCCTCCCAGATCGGCGCGAACCCGTTCGCGTTCGTGCTGGCGGTGACCTTCGCGGCCTCGACGGCGTTTCTCACGCCCGTCGGCTACCAGACGAACCTGTTCGTCTACGGCCCCGGCGGCTACAAGTTCATGGACTTCGTCCGGGTCGGCGCGCCGCTGCAGTTCCTGCTCTCGATCGTCACCGTCCTCGGGATCAACTTCTTCTGGGGGCTGTAGCCCTCGCGTATCGCGCCGATCGCTACTCGTCGCTCGAGGCGGCGTCCTCGGCCGATTCCTCGTCGTCCGCGGCCGACTCGTCCCCGTCGCCCGCCTCGTCGGCCGGCGGCTCGTCCTCGTCGTCGCGCTCGAGGGCCTCCTCGAGTTCCCGCTCGCGCTGGCGCTCCTCGGCGTCGTCGGCCTGGTCCTCGCGCCCGTCCTTGGTGTCTGCCATAATATCACACACATCGCCGACGGGGATAACGCTGTGCCATGGCGCTTCAACGCCGTCCGCCCGCCGAGCGCTCGTCACCGGGACCCGACGAGACGACGCGGTCGGCGTCTCGAGGCCGTCGAGACGACCCGAACGAGCGCCGACCCCGGCTCGTAGGCCACGCGGTCGGTCGGGGACTTCGCGGCGACGAGCTTCCAGAAGCCCGGCGCGTCGAGTCGCAGCCGACACAGTCCCCGCTCGTCCGTGCGGGCCGATTTCCGTCCCGCCTCGACGAACGCCCCTTCGACCGGCCGTCGCCGGTCGTCGCGGACGCGAACGGTGAACTCGGTTCCGACGGGTACCTCGTGGCGCTCGAGGTCGACCCGGAGCCGACGAGTAACTTGCATGCAGGTAAGTAACACGATCCGATCGAAAAGCGACCACCCTGTGTATTCCGGTCCGGAGACGGGGCGCCGCGTCACGCGCGCGGCTCAGTCGGTCGCGACGACGTGAGCGTCGTCGGGGTCGAACCCGACCGTCAGTTCGTCGGCTTCGGGGACCCCGGGCAGTTGGAGGACGATCTCGACTCCGTTCCAGCGGCCGTGGACGCGGACGGTCTCGCCGAGGAACTCGCTGGTTTCGACGGTCACCGGCAGCCGGTTGGTCCCGACGTTCCGGGAGAGCGCACCCGGTCGCACGCAGACGGTGACCCGGTCGGCCCCCGGCGGGACCGCCGACACCGCGAGGGTTTCGCCGCCGACGTCGATCCGCGCCTGGTCCTCCTCTCGAGCCCGAACCGTGCCCTCGAAGACGTTGTTGTCGCCGACGAACTCGGCGACGAACCGCGTCGCTGGCTCGCGGTAGATCGCCTGTGGCCGGCCGACCTGCTCGACCCGGCCGCCGTTCATCACCGCCACGCGATCGGAGATCGCCAGCGCCTCGGCCTGATCGTGGGTGACGTAGACCGTCGTGATTGCGAGTGCCGACTGAATCCGTTTGACCTGTCGGCGCAGCGACTCCCGAAGCTGTGCGTCGAGCGCGCTCATCGGCTCGTCGAGCAAGAGCAGGTCGGGAGCCGGCGCGAGCGCCCGCGCCAGCGCGACCCGCTGGCGCTGCCCGCCCGACAACTGATCGGGGTCGCGCTCGCCCATTCCCTCGAGGTCGACCAGCGCGAGCAGTTCCCGGACGCGTTCGTCGACGGTCTGCCCGTCCGGGGGATCCCGAAATCGCAGCCCGTAGCCGACGTTCTCGGCGACGCTCATGTGGGGAAAGAGGGCGTAGCTCTGGAAGACGACGCCGACGTCTCGCTCCTCGGGCGGGACACCGTCCATCGCCCGGCCGTCGAAGCGGACGCTCCCCTCGGTCGGCGACTCGAAGCCGGCGACCGTCCGCAGCGTCGTCGTCTTCCCGCAGCCGGAGGGGCCGACGAGGGTGAAAAACTCCCCGTCACGGACCGTCAGGTCGATCCCCTCGAGCGCGACGGTCCCGTCGTATCGTTTGGCGACGCCCTCGAGTTCGAGGTCGGTCATCGCTCGAACCTCCCGCCGACGCGGTCGACGACGACGAAACTGGCGGCCGTGACGAACAGCAGAACCGTTCCCATGGCGATCGCGGGGCCGGAGCGACGGCCGAGATAGCGCTCGACGGCGACTGGCATCGTGTAGGTGTCGCCGCCGCCCGCCAAAATCACCGTCGAAGAGAACTCCCCGATCGAGATGGCGAAGGCGAAGGCTGCGCCGGCGACGATGCCGCTGGCCACGAGCGGCAACTCGACGTCCCGCAGCGCGCGGTACCGGGAGGCACCCAGCGCACGGGCGGACTCGACCATCGCCGGATCCAGGTTCGCGAGCAGCGGCGAGACGTTGCGCGTGACGAACGGGTAGGCCGCGACCGCGTGGGCCGCGACGATCGCGACCGCGCCGGTCACCTGAAACCGCCAGCCGCCGGGCAACGGAATCCCGAAGACCAGTCCTCGGAGCAGGCCGATCCCGAAGACGACGCCGCTGACCGCAAGCGGCAACATCGCCAGCGCGTCGACGACGGCCCCCGCACGGCCCGCCCGAGCGGTTACGACCGAGATCACGACGCCCATCGGGACGGCGACCGCGAGCGTCGCGACGCCAAACAGCAGCGAGTTCCGGATCGCGATCCACGGCAGCGTCTGGTAGCTGGCCCCCTCGAGCTGGCGCTCGAGCAGGAACGCGTAATGGCGACCCGTGAGCCCGCTCCCGTCGGTGACGCTGCCGACGATCAGGCTCGCCATCGGTCCGACGAAGACCACCAGTACGACGAGTCCGTAAGCGACGATCGCCAGCCGGCGCGGTGACAGCGCGGTCCGCAGGTCGGGAACGAGCGGCCGCCTCGCGGTCGACCCGGCCGCACGTGCCAGTCCCGACTGGGCGGACTCGTATCGGAGATAGGCGTACGTCAGTCCCAGCGAGAGCAGCGTCTCGAGGACGGCAAGCGTCGCGGCCTCGCCGTAGGCCAACTGGCGCACCCGGTCGTAGATCCAGACCTCGACGGTCGCCAACTGGAGCCCGCCCAGCGCGAGGACGATGGGGAAGGTCATGAACGTGAAGATGAAGGTCAGCAACGCGCCGGTCAACACTGCGGGAAACAGTTGCGGAACGACCACGTCGCGGAACGCCCGCCGCGGACTCGCACCGAGGCTGCGGGCCGTCTCGACGGCCCGGCGGTCGACGGACTCCCACGCGGCGACGGTCACGCGGGCCACCAGCGGCGCGTTGTAAAAGGCGTGGGCGACGATCACGATCGCCAGCGGGTTCCACTCGATGAACGGGTACGGCCCGAACCCGACCAGTCCGAGCAGGCCGTTGAGCGTCCCACCCCGGCCGAACATCGCGTAGAAGCCGACCGCGACCATGATCCCGGGCAGGACGAAAGGCAGGATCGTCAGCGAGCGAATCGTCCGCCGGCCCCGGAACTCGTAGGTCGCGAGGACGTAGGCGGCTGGTAGCCCGAGTGCAACGCTTGCGAGCGTCGACAGCGCCGCCTGATAGGCGGTAAAGCCGAACAGTCCCAACCGGACCCCCGGCGTCTCGAGGGCGAGCCACGGCACCGGCAGGCCGAGGCCGGGGATCGGCCGGACGACGGTAGCGGACACCGAGATGGCCCCGAACCAGCCGGCGACGCCCTCGAGATGGCTCCCGACCGCGAGCGGCTCCGCGAAGACGTCCGCGAGCGCCCCGACATAGAACGGATCGGTCAGGACCGCCCGGAAATGGGCGAGCGTCGGCCGGCCCGCCTCGAGGACGGCCTCGACGAAGACGACCCCGACCGGCAGGTAGAGCATGATCGCAAGCACCGCGGCCGTCGCGAGCGCCGCGAGCGAGAGGGCGTGGCGCTCGAGGCGCGACTGGAAGGTCACGACCGCGTTCCGGAGCCCAGGGCGATCCGATGCGGGCACGGGCTTACTGGCTGACGTACTCGCGGGCCCAGTCGTCGACCCACCCGCCGAGGCTGCCCCGAAGCGCATCGTAGTCGAACGCGACCGTTTCGGACGGCTCGTGGGCGTACTCGTCGAACGTCGAATCGAGGTCGACGTGGTCGTCCGCGACGGCCGGGAACTGGACGTTGCGCTGGGCGATCTCCGCCTGGGGCTCGCTCGAGAGGACGAAATCGAAGAAGTCGTAGGCGACGTCGACGTCCGTCGCTCCCTCGAGGATGCCCATTCCTTCGGGGTTGGCGTAGCCCTGCCCGTTCGGGAACGCGACCTGATGGCGGCTCATCTCGTAATCGTACTCGTTCGCGTACACCTGATCGGTCGAGTAGGAGACGACCATCGCCCGCTCGCCCTCCATGTACGCGCCGCTGTAGGACTCCGTCCAGCCGTCGAGGACGCGAACGCCGTTGTCCTCGAGGTCGCCCCAGTAGTCGAGGTAGCCGTCCTCGCCGTGGGCGTCGATCGTCCACAGCAGGAACGCCCGTCCCGGATCCGAGTTCTGGGCGTTCTGAGCCAGCAACGCGTCCTCGTAGGCCGGCTCGGTCAGGTCCGCGAGCGTCTCGGGTTCGTCGACGAGCGTCTCGTCGTAGACGAGACAGATGTAGCCCGTGTCGTAGGGCAGCACGCGACCGTGGGGGTCGCCCATCTCGAGTTCGTCGCGGATCCGATCGGCGTTGTCGAGCCGATCGACCTCGAGTTCCTGCAGGAGTTCGCCGTCGCCGAGTTCGTCGTCGATCCGGACGAGGTCGTCGACGTTGACCCCGACGTAGGCGTCGGCGTCGATGTCCGCGTTCTCCCGCGCGCTCCGCACGTACTGTGTGAGTCCCTGGTCGGGAACCGTCCACTCGATTTCGGCGTCGTGTTCGGCCTCGAACGCCTCTTTGAGCCACGGCCCGGCCGAGTTCTCTGTGTTGACCATCGAATCGTAGGTCGCGATCCGCAGCGTTCCGTCGTCGCCGTCGCCGTTCCCGCCGCCGTCGCGAGTCAGACAGCCGGCGACGCCGGTGACCGTCCCCGCACCGACCGTCCCGATGAACGTCCGTCGATCCATTACTCGGTGGTTACACTGAGTGGTCTTAAACGGCGTGATCGGCCGATCGGTCCCGTCAATCGGACAAAGACTTTACCGCTCGAGTGAGAGTCTCGGCTGTGACTGGGACCGCTCGCGGGGACGATCGCTCGAGACGAAAGCGCCGCTACGTCCTCGCGGGGATCGTCGTCGCGCTTGGGGTCGTGACCGGCGGGATCCTGCTCGAGGTACTGGGAACGATCCTCTTCGCACTGACGGTTGCCTACGTCCTCATGCCGGTCCAGGGGTGGCTCGTCAGGCGCGGGCTCTCGGAGTGGACGGCCGCGCTCGCGGCGACCGTGATCGGCTTCGCGAGTGCAACCGCCGTCTTCGCGCCGATCGTCGTGACGCTGTACTTCCGCATCGAGGGCGTCCTCGAGGCGGTCGAGGCCCTGCCGCGTGAGCTGTCGATCACGGCCTTCGGGGCGACCCAGACCATCGAGGCCGGTGAGGTTCAATCGATGGCGGTCGATTCCCTGAGCGGCGTCGCGACCGACTTCGCGCTTTCCCTCCCGGTCCTCGCGATCAAGTTCGCGCTGTTTCTCGTCCTCATTTTCGGCGTCCTGCTCAAAGGCGACGAGGCGGGCCGGGCCGCCGTCGCGCCGATCCCCTACGACTATCGCGACGTCGTCTACGCGCTCGCCACGCGGGCTCGAGAAACGCTGTACGCGATCTACGTCCTGCAGGTCGCGACCTCGCTCGCGACGTTTGCCGTTGCCTACCCGCTGTTTTGGGCGCTGGGATACGAGGGCGCACTGACGCTCGCGATCGTCGCCGCCGTGTTACAGTTCGTCCCGATCATCGGGCCGAGCATGCTGATCACGCCGATCGCGCTCTATCAGGCGGTCGCCGGCGACCTCGTCGCGGCAGCCCTGATCGGCGTTCTCGGCCTCGTCCTCGTTGGCTGGCTCCCCGACGTCGTCGTCCGGCCGCGGCTGGCGCGTCGCTCCGCCGGCCTCCCCGGCAGCCTCTACTTCGTCGGCTTCACCGGTGGGCTCTTTACTCTCGGCCCGATCGGCGTCGTCGTCGGCCCGCTGCTGGTCGCCGTCTTCGTCGAGGCCGTCGACCTGCTGGCCGACGAGGTCAACACCGACGCCACGTTCAGCGAGATCATCGAAGCCGATCTCGAGTCCGATTCCGAGGACACCGAGACGACCTTCGAGGAGTCGAGTCCGCGGACGGCCGACGACTGAGGCCGGGATATCGCTGGCGCGGCCGGTCGCTGCCGGAGCGGGGCGAACGACACTTTGATCGAGTTGGAAAAAGTACACGTACGCATGAACCGTCAGCCCCCGCTTCCCGTCGCCCTCCTGGTCATGGGGATCGCGATCGCCTGTACGCTCGTCATCGCGTCCGGCTTCCTCGATCCCGAGTGGATGCTCGAGACGCTCGGACTCGAGCTGTATCTCGGTGCGATCGTCGGGATGCTGGGCTGTGGCGTCCTCTCGTTCTGGTTCGACCTCGCCGGGCCCATTCGCCGAGCGCTGTAACGCTGCCTTCGGTTCCCCGCTAATCGATATCGTCACCGTGCCGATCGCCGTCTTTCTCCCCACAATTTTTAGGATCCCCGTCATCCGTTCGGTATGGTCACCACTCGGACGCTTCTCAACGCCGTCATCGGTGCCGTCGTCGGTGTCGTCCTCTCGTTCATCCCGTTCTCGACCGTCCTCGGCGGCCTCGTCGCCGGGTTCCTCGAGGGGCCGGACGGCCGCGAGGGCGCAATCGTCGGTGCGCTGGCCGGTGCGATCGCGTTCCTGCCGATCGCGGGGCTGGGACTGCTCCTGTTCGGGCTCCTCGGAATCGGCCTCGCCGGCGGGGTTCCGCTCGAGGGGTTCGCGGTGGTCTCGGTCGTGATCGTCGTCGCCGGGTTCTTCGCGCTCGCCTACACGGTCGGGCCGTCCTTGCTCGGCGGCTATCTAGGCGCGTATCTCGCCCGTGAGTATCCCGACCAACACCACCGGACGCGGGCCACCATCGGCTACGAAACGGAGTCGGGTGGGGCTCCCCCCACCGAGGGCGCGCCGACGCGGGACCGCGAGTACGACCGCGACTCGGGAACCGCGGACTCGAGGGAGTTCGGTGCCGATCGAATCGACGACGAACGGGACGACGATCACGAACGGAACCGCGACCGGTTCTGATCACTCGTAGCGCAGCGCGTCGATCGGGTCCGTCCGCGCGGCCCGCCACGCGGGGTACAGCCCCGCGAGGACCCCGACGAGTATCCCCACGACGATCGCGAGCGCGACGTACTCGAGGGGGTAGACCAGCGGCAGATCGACGTATTCGGCCCCGACGTAGCCACCGATCAGGCCGAGTCCGGTCCCCAGAATCGCGCCGATCACCCCGAGGATGACCGCCTCGGTCAGGAACAGGCCCAAGACGTCGCGGTTCTGCGCGCCGACGGCTTTCATGATGCCGATCTCGCGGGTTCGCTCGGTGACGCTGACCAGCATAATGTTGGCGATGCCGATCGAGCCGACCAGCAGGGAGATGGCCGCGATGCCGACGATGAAGTTCCGTAACAGATCCAGCACGTCCTGGAGCTGCTGGAGCAGCTCCGTACTCGTCCGGAACGTGACCGCGAGGTCGTCGCCGAGGAACTCGCTGGCGTCGGACCGATCGCTCTCGAGGTAGTCGGTCGCGCTCTCGCGGGCGGCGTCGATATCGGCCTCGTCGTCGGAGGGGGCTTCGACGATGATCGCGAGGAAGCGGGCCTCGCCGCTCTCGCCGGCGCTTTCGTTGTCGCCGCCGTCGTCACCGCCGCCGGCTCCGAGTCCCGACGCTTGTTCCGTGTAGTAGGGATCGGTCGGGACGTACACCCGCGGCGAGGACTCGAACCCCTCGAAGGGGCTCTGTCCCTCGCTGGTGTCGGTGATCCCGACCACTTCGACGGTCCGTCGTTCGCCGCCGAGGATCGTCACGGTCAGTTCGTCGCCGACGGTGACGTTCTCCTCGAACTGGTTGGCCGCCGCCGGGTTGAGGACCGCCTCGCGTTCGCCCTGCCGGAACTGTCTGCCCTCGGCCAACCGCTCTTCGCGGATGTACGACGGTCCCGAGGCGATCAGTCCGTTCCCCTGGGCGACCGTCTCCTCGCCGTTCGAGATCGCTTGCGTCTGAATCGTCGCGTAGCCGTAGGCCGCCTCGACCTCGTCTAAGTCCCCGACCGCCGCGAGGTCGTCGTCCGTAAACACCGGTTGGGCACCCGCCAGCGGCCCGCCCTCGGTGTCGGGGTCGGCGGCCCAGCCGTAGACGTTGCGCTGATCGTCGGGACTGATGTCGCCAATGATACCGGCCTGTAGGCTCGCACCCAGTGTGACGAACGCGATCACCGCCGCGATCCCGATCACGATCCCCAGCGTCGTCAGCGCTGACCGGAGCTTATGGCCCCGGATCGAACGCCACGCCAGCCGTAGACTCTCGAGTGGGTTCACTCGGAATCGGCCTCCGTCGGCTCCGACGAACCCGTTCGGGAGGCCGGTTCCGCCGCGCCGTCGCCCGCGAGTTCCTCGATCCGTTCGATCCGCCCGTCGAGCAGGTGGACGATCCGGTCGGCCCGCTCGGCGACGTGGCGCTCGTGGGTAACGACGATCATCGTCGTCCCGGCGTCGTGGAACTCGTCGAAGAGATCCAGGATCTCGGCCTCGGTGTCGGTATCGAGGTTGCCGGAGGGCTCGTCGGCCAGCACGATCGCCGGGTCGTTGACCAGCGCCCGGGCCAGCGCGACCCGTTGGCGCTGGCCGCCCGACAGTTCGTTGGGCAGGTGATCCCCGCGGTCGGCAAGCCCGACCCGCTCGAGCAGGTCACGCGCTCGCTCGCGCCGTTCCGTCCGGTCGATCCCCTGAAACAGCTGCGGGAGGGCGACGTTCTCGACGGCGTTCAGTCGGGGCATGAGGTTGAACGTCTGGAAGACGAAGCCGACCTCGGTGCCCCGGAGGCGGGTCCGCTCGCGGTCGTCCAGCGTGTCGACTGCTCGACCACCGACGACGACCTCGCCCTCCGTCGGGGTGTCCAGACAGCCCACGAGGTTCATCAGCGTCGACTTGCCCGAGCCGCTGGGGCCCATGATCGCCGTGTAGGACCCTTCCGGTACCTCGAGCGAGACGCCGTCTAACGCGTGGACGGGCTCGCCGATCCGATAGGTCTTGCGGACGTCCGAGAGGGAGACGGCCGTCTCCGCCGTTGCCATGAGCGTTGATCGACGGACGGCTCAAAAAAAGTTCGGCGTAACGATGTGTCCGCGACGGCGGCCGACTGCACGGGCGTCGGGTCTCGGAGTCGGCGACGATCCGGTGGCGCTACCACTCGCCGCTCGTCGCGTCGCCGCCCATCGACTCCGCTGCCGTCTCGTCGCCTCGGAGGAGGACGTACGCGATGACGGCGAGGATACCGATCGGGAAGACGACGAACAGCAACGCGCCGACGCCGACGGCCCACGCGAGTTCGTTGTTCTCGCGTTTCGCGGCGTCCTTGTATACCCAGTAGGCGACGCCGACCGTGATCGCGACGGCGATGACGAAGCCGATCACCATCGCGGCGAGCATCGTCGTCGAGTCGACGGGGAGTTCTTCACCGCCGGACTGGAGCGGAAGGAGGGCGAGTTGCAACATTATACCACCCGGCTCGAGCGGCGGGTCGGTCGTCGAGCGGGACCATGTTGCCGATCGGGACCGGCGTAATCGGCGGGGTGGAGAGCAGGGTCTCGCATACAAGTGATTGTGTCCCAACAGGTACTATAGCTCTTCCGATCCGATTCCGTAATTGACAATACGTCCTCGCTGCCGGGACGGATATCGTAGCCGCTGAAGCGATTGACACACTGATTGCAACGCTGTCGTACGATCAGGTTCGCAGTGAGTTTCAGTGGCGACTATCGTTCCGGCATGCAGAAAGTTATTTGTCATCCAAAATAGTAGTATAGTTAAACAGTGCCCTCCATCGATATATCCAACGTGACGAAACGGTACGGTACCGAGACGGCACTCGACGGGCTCTCGCTGTCCGTCGAGCGCGGCGAAATATACGGCTTTCTCGGTCCCAACGGGGCCGGGAAGTCGACAACGATCAACCTCCTGTTGGACTTCATTCGGCCGACTACCGGCGAGGTTCGGGTGTTCGACCTCGATGCGCAGGCGGACTCCCTCGAGATCCGCCAGCGAACCGGTATCCTTCCCGAGGGCGCCGAACTCTACGAGCGCCTGACCGGCCGCCAGCACGTCCAGTTCGCGATCGAGTCCAAGGGGGCCGACGACGACCCCGACGAACTCATCGAGCGGGTCGGTCTCTCGCCCGACGCGGCCGCGAAGAAGGCCGGCGGCTACTCGAAGGGGATGGCCCAGCGGCTCACCTTCGCGACGGCCCTGGTCGGCGAGCCCGACCTCCTGATCTTAGACGAGCCCTCCACCGGCCTCGACCCCAACGGGGCTCGCCGAATGCGCGAGATCATCCGCGAGGAAAACGAACGCGGCGCGACCGTCTTCTTCTCGAGTCACGTCCTCGGGCAGGTCGAGGCGGTCTGTGACCGCGTCGGCATCCTCCGGGACGGCGACCTGATCACCGAGGACACCGTCGAGGGACTGCGCGACTCGATGCCCGACCAGACCAGACTCCGCGTGACCCTCGATCGGATCCCCGACGACTCGGATGCTGCCCTCGCAGCGGTCGAGGCGATCGACGGCGTCTCCTCGGTGACCCCGGAGGGACGGTCCCTCGTCGTCGCCTGCGAGGACCGCGCCAAGACCGAGGTCCTCCACGTCGTCGAGGAGTACGGCGTCACTGTCGAGGACTTCGAGACCGACGAGTCCTCGCTGGAGGACCTGTTCGTCGCCTACACTACGGGGGCCGACGGCGGCCGGGAGGTGGTTCGATGAGCGCGATCACCGTCGCGAAGAAGGACTTTCGTGACGCGGTCCGGTCGCGCCTGCTGCTGGGACTGACCGCGCTCTTTGCCCTGTTTACCGTCGGCGGAGCCGCGCTGGCCTCGTGGGCTTCCGGGTTGTTTTCGGAGGGTGGCGGCGAGTCGACGATCGGACTGATCTTCGCGTTGCAGACGCCGGCGGGCTTTCTCGTGCCCGTGATCGCACTGATCGTCGGCTACGGTGCGATCGCGGGCGAACGCGAGACCGGGAGCCTGAAGTTCCTGCTCGGACTGCCCCACCGCCGTCGGGACGTCGTCCTCGGGAAGGTCCTCGGTCGAACGGGCGTCGTCGCAGTGTCGATCCTGATCGGCTTCGCCGTCGGCCTGATCGGGCTCGTCGCCTTCGTCGGCGAGGTTTCGCCCGTCGACTATCTCGCCTTTACGCTGGTGACGGTCGCTTTCGGGTTCGTCTACGTCTGTCTCGGCGTCGGCATCTCCGCGATGACCCGGTCGACGACCAAGGCTGCCGTCGGCGCGATCGCACTCGTGGTCCTGTTCAAAGCCCTCTGGGGAATACTCTCACAGGTCCTGCTCTACGCCATCGAGGGAACGTTCCTTCCCGAGACGTTCCCCGGCTGGTACCTCGTCTTCAACTCCATCACGCCGGATGCCGCCTACGGCTCCGCGATCGGGTTCGTCCTCCGCGAATCGCAGTTCACCTCGGCGGGTGCCTACGAGTCACAGGGACTGATCGAGAGCGTGCCGCTGGTGGCCGAGCCGTGGTTCGGTTTCGTGATCCTCGCCGTCTGGGCGCTCCTGCCGCTGGCACTGGGTCTCTGGGGGTTCGGACGAGCGGATCTCTGAGCGGCCGACCGCGAATTACAACGTTTTTGCCCTCGCCGCTCCCGTGAGGAGGTATGAAGACGGCAGGTGGCTCCGACGCGGCGAAACGACGGGCCGGCGAACGCGCGGCCGAGGACGTCGCCGACGGGTTCGTCGTCGGCCTCGGCACCGGCTCGACGACCGCCTATGCGATCCGCGCGCTCGGCCGGGCCGTCGACGACGGCCTCGAGATCCGGGGGGTCCCGACCTCCTTCCAGTCCCGCCAGTTGGCCCTCGAGGTCGGCATCGAACTGACCGACCTCGACGCGGTCGACGGCCTCGATCTGGCGATCGACGGGGCGGATCAGGTCGTCGACGACGCGGACGCGGCCGCACACGGCGCGTTGATCAAGGGTGGCGGCGCGGCACACGCCCGCGAGAAACTCGTGGACGCGGCGGCCGACCGGTTCGTCGTCGTCGCCGACCCCTCGAAGCTGACCACTCGCCTCGAGCGGTCGGTCCCGGTCGCCGTCCTTCCGGACGCCCATACCGTCGTCGCGGACCGAATTCGGGACCTCGGCGGCGAGCCGACGCTCCGAGATGCCGGCGAGAAGGACGGCCCGGTCGTGACCGACAACGGCAATCTCGTCCTCGACTGTGCGTTCGGCGCGATCGACGATCCCGACGAACTGGCGGCGCGGCTCTCGGCGATTCCGGGTGTGGTCGAACACGGGCTGTTCGTCGGTATGGCCGACGCGACCTACGTCGGCACCGACGACGGCGTCGAGGTCCGCCGGTACTGAAACGGTTTCGGGCCGGAGCCCCTTACCGCGCCGGGAGCGGGGGCCGACCCGACGACTCCGCGATCTCGGATTCCCCTTCCTCAATCGCCGACTCCTCGTTCGTACTCCGTGAGAGCAGCGTCACGGTCAGATAGAGGACGCCAAGCAGCCGCGCCGCGGGCTCGACCCACGGCTGCAACTCGAGGTCGTCGGTGTTGGCATAGACCAGGTGCTGACTGAGGTCGATGATCGGCCGCGGGACGAGGACGAGCGTCAGCCCGGCGAGCCCGAGCAGCCCGGAAACCAGCGTCGATCCCTGCCGGCCGCGGACGAGCAGCCAGACGAAGACCAGCCCCTCGAGCCGAGCGCCGGCGAGCGCGAGCGGCCGCGGTTGGGGCTCGCCGGGGTTTCGGAGGCCGATCCGTTCGCAGGCGGCGATCACCGGTTCCGGTTTCACGATCTCGAGGAGGCCGAAGCCGATCAGCAGTCTGCGCAACATATCCGTCCGTATCACGGCATCGGGCAAAAAACTCGAGCCGGCAACGTCGCCGGGTGTCGGCCGGCGACAGCTACCGCTATCGACCGTAGCGTCCGAAAAAATTGGGGTGGCGTCCCTTACAGGTCGCGGGGCTGGACCGTCTTCCGGTCGTTGGCTTCCGCGCGTCGGGCGGCGTCCTCGAGAAGCTCGTCGACTTCCTCGTCGAGTGCGTCGTAGAAGTCGGAGGCAACGTTTTTGTCATCGAGCGCTTCCTTTACGGCGGCTTTGACGATAAGATCTGCCATACGGTGTATCGGTTTCGCATAACTCCATATAAGAATTTTGGTTAGCAGCGGAAATACGGGGGTTGCAGCGGTTGATTCGCCCGTTTCGACCACCGATCTCACCGGAAAGTATATGGCATATGAGTGGCGGCCCCGCCGAACGGGGGTCGCGAATCGGCTGAGTTGCCTCGCGCGCGGTCCTCCGGGGCTCGCACGTACGTTACGAGATCACAAGACCCTCGACGGCGTCCGCGCCGTGACTCGTCCCGGACCGACCGCCAGCCGACGCATTCGAGTACGTCGACCCCGGAACGGCGGTATGCGCGAACTCCTCGAGGCCGTGGCCGACGGCGACCTGTCGCCGGCCGAGGCCGAAGCCGAACTCAGGGGGTACGTGGTCGGCGAGGCGGGCCGGTTCGACGCGGCCCGTCGACAGCGCCGCGGGATCCCGGAAGCGATCTTCGCGGAGGGGAAGTCGGCCGAACAGGTCGTCGCGCTCGCCGAAACCGCCCTCGAGACGACGGGCCGAGCGCTGCTGACGCGTCTGTCGGAGCCGCAGTTCGACGCGCTCAGGGATCACTTCGCAGCGACCGCCCCCGACGCGACGCTCGAGCGCCGGAGCGCGACGGCGCGAGTGCTGGCTCCCGACTACGAGCCACCGTCGCTCGATGCGACGGTGGGGATCGCCACCGGCGGGACGGTCGACGAAGCGGTCGCCGACGAGGCCGAAACCGTCCTGCTGGACGCGGGCGTGACGGTCGATCGCGTCGACGACATCGGCGTCGCCGCGCTGTCCCGAACCCTCGACCAACTCGACCGGCTCCGCGGGGCCGACGTGTTGATCGTCGTCGCCGGCCGGGAGGGTGCGTTGCCAACCGTCGTCGCCGGCCTCGTCGATACGCCGGTCATCGGTGTCCCCGTCGCGAGCGGCTACGGCTACGGTGGCGACGGTGAGGCGGCGCTTGCCGGGATGCTCCAGTCCTGTACCGTCCTCTCGGTCGTCAACGTCGATGCGGGCTTCGTCGCCGGGGCACAGGCGACCCTCATCGCCCGTTCGATCGCCGCCGGCCGCGACTGAGCCCTACCCCGTTCGGCAAAAATAGTTTCCACAACCCAAAAGCCAAACAGTGTTTGGAGAAGGCTATTTAACCGTACACCCGGTATACCCTGATACCGGCTCCGGCCGGTGTGACCAATGCCCAAGTGTGACCACTGCGGCGCGCACGTTTCCGAACGGTTCGCACGCGTCTTCGCCGACGAACGCGGCGAGATCCACGCGTGTGTCAGTTGTTCGGCCAACGCCGGCATCGCTGAAGCCGCGAAAGAGCGCGCTCGCGGCACCTGACCATCGCGATCGATCACGACTACCACGCGCCCCCACGGACGAGACGCTTTTTAGGCTGGTCTCCCTGCTCACGACCGATGGCCGATCACGTCGTCTACGTCCTCGAGTGTGCCGATGGCTCCCTCTATACCGGCTACACGACCGACCTCGAGCGACGCGTCGCCGAACACGATGCGGGCGAGGGCGCGAAGTACACCCGCGGTCGGACGCCGGTCGAACTCCGCTACCACGAGCGCTTCGACTCGAAATCGGCGGCGATGTCCCGCGAGTACGAGATCAAACAACTCTCACGAACTGAGAAGGAACGGCTCGTGGGCCTCGAGTAACGCCGGTCACGACGAATGCCTCGCCGGTCATTTCCCTCTGACACACGCCGAAAAATAGATATCCATCGGGAATGACAGTTCTCTCGAGATGCAAATCGACGTCGTCGACGAACTCAGACAACCGGAGTACACCGGCGACAACCGGTGTGAGCCCTGTACAGTCCTGAACCTGGTTATCGCGGCGATACTCGGTTCGATCGTCGCCCGCAAATCCCGTCTCGGCGGACTGGTCGCCGTCGGCGTTTCGATCGCGCTGATCTACCTCCGTGGGTATCTCGTCCCCGGGACGCCGACGCTGACCAAGCGGTACCTCCCGCCTGCAGTACTGCGCTGGTTCGGCAAGGATCCCGAACCCGCGGTCGCGAGCGGCCTCGGCGGCGGCCCGACGACCGAAACCGACCGCGATTCGACGGCGGACGACGCGGTCACGTTCGACGAGGACGCGGCCGTCGCGACCGACGACACGACGTCAGCCGCCGACGGCGACGGGACCGCCGCTGCCGGAGCTGACGCCGATCCTGTCGCCGATCTCGAGACGTTCTTCCTCGAGAACGACGTCCTCGAGCCCTGCGAGGATCGCGACGATCTCTGTCTCACCGACGAGTTCGAAGCCGTCTGGTTCGGCGAGATCGACCCGCTCGCTGAGTCGGGGGTCGACGTCGAGGCGGCCGTCGACGCCTTCGGGTTCGACGCCGACCCCGAGCGGTTCGAACTCAGCGAACACGGGGAGGCATACCGACTGCTCTCGCAGACCGGCGCGGCCGGCCGCTGGCCTTCCCACGCCGCCCTGCTCGCCGACGTTGCCGCCAGCCGCGCGCTCGCGTCGTGGACCGACGACTGGGACGCCTATGCGCCCGAGACGAAAGGCGGGGTCCTCAACGGACTCCGGATGTTCCTCGAGACCTGTCCCTCCGGCGGCGACGTCCGGATGGGCGAGGAGGTCGTCGAGTCCTGCTGTAGCTCCCACGAAGTGATCGCGGTCACCTGCGAGGATACCGGCGAGCGGCTCTTCGAGCAGCGACTCGCGGACGTCGACGCCTGATCGCTTCCGACCGGCCCCGTCGTCCCGTCGCTTTTTTCGCGCCGGCCCTCGACCACCGGTGCATGGAGTCGATCAGCTTCGGTACCGACGGCTGGCGGGCGACGCTCGAGGAGTTCACGTCGCCCCGCGTTCGGATGGTGGGGCAAGCGGTCGCGACGTATCTCACCGACGAGGGCCTCGAGGGGCCGGTCGCAGTAGGGTACGACGCCCGCGAGGGTTCGCGGGGGTTCGCGGAGGAACTGGCACGGGTGCTGTGTGCCAACGGGTTCGACGTCCTGCTCGCCGATCGGGACCGACCGACGCCGCTCGTCGCCTACGCCATCGCCGACCGTGACCTCGCCGGCGGGCTGGTGATCACCGCTTCGCACAACCCGCCGGAGTACAACGGCGTCAAGTTCATCCCCGGCGACGGCGCGCCGGCCCTCCCCGACGTTACCGACGCCATCGCCGACCGGCTCGCCGAGCCAGATCCGCTCCCCGAGGCCGACCACGGGGCCGTCACCGAGGTCGACTTCGCAGGGCCACACGCCGACGCCGCCCTCGAGCTGGTCGAATCGATGGCCGGCGATGTCGACCTCGCCGACCGCACCGTCGCCTACGACGCCATGCACGGCAGCGGCCGCGGGACCACCGACGCCCTGCTCGAGCGGGCCGGCGCGTCCCTGGAGTGTCTGCGCTGCGAGCCCGACCCCGAGTTCGGCGGCGGCGCGCCGGAACCGGCCGCCGAGAACCTCGAGACGCTGATCGACCTCGTCACCGCCGACGACACCGCGCCGGAGCTGGGAATCGCCAACGACGGCGACGCCGACCGCATCGCCGTCGTCACGCCCGAGCGGGGCTATCTCGACGAGAACCTCTTTTTCGCCGCGCTCTACGACTACCTGCTCGAGACGGACTCGGGGCCGGCGGTCCGGACCGTCTCCACGACCTACCTGATCGACCGGGTCGCCGAGGCTCACGGGGAGTCGGTTCACGAGGTCCCGGTCGGCTTCAAGTGGGTCGCGCAGGCGATCGGCGAACACGACGCCCTCGTCGGCGGCGAGGAGTCGGGCGGGTTCACCGTCCGGGGCCACGTCCGCGAGAAGGACGGCGTCCTCATGGCCCTGCTCGCGGCCGTGATGCACGCCGCGGAGCCGATCGACGACCGGGTGGATCGCCTGCTCGAGGAACACGGAACAGTCGTTCAGGACAAGACCAGCGTCGACTGTCCCGACGACGAGAAGGCGCGGGTGGTCTCCGAACTCGAGGACGAAATCCCCGAGACAGTGGCCGGGACCGCCGTCGAGGACGTCAACACCGCCGACGGGTTCAAACTGCTGCTGGCCGACGGCTCGTGGCTGCTGGTGCGTCCCAGCGGGACCGAGCCCGTGCTGCGGATCTACGCCGAGGCCGAAGACGAGGCGCGGGTGGGGGCGTTGCTCGAGGCGGGTCGGGAACTGGTCGAACCGCTGGTTTGAGACACGGCCGCTGAGGCCATTTCTGTCCGCTCTCTGGCGTGGTTTCGAGTTCCGACGGCTCGTCGGCTCGTGTCACTTCCGCCAGATCGTGTCGAGTAACTCTCCCGTTTCCGGGTCGAACCGATACTCGTAGCCGTCGGTCGCGTAGCCACAGAGGTTGCCGTTGTCGAGCCAGATGTCGGTAAACGGCGGTGCCGACGCTGGCGCATCACTGTGGAGGTGGTCACCGACCCACCAGCGTTCTGTCCCGTCGCGATCGAACACGTAGGGATTCCGCCCGTCCGAATCCGGGTGGCTCGAGGTCTCGAGCATGACGGCGACGAGATCGTCGTCGATGGGGGAGAACCTTCCCGACCCAGCCGCCGTCGAATTCGATCTTCTCGCTGCCGAGGTAGAGGACGTTCGCCGAGACGCTCTCGAGTAGTTCACCGGAGTCCGGGTCAACGCGGTAGGCGTGCTGGTTCTTGTTCTGGACTCAGAGGGACCCGTCGGTCTGCCAAAGGCTCATGTAATAGGGCTCCTCGTCCTCAGGCGGTTCGTGTGGTGCTTCAGGGAGTATCCATTGTGGGTTTGCATCGCCATCGAAGCCAACTACGTTCCGATATTTGTTCTCTAACTCGAAGTCAGCGCCGCCAGTTTTATGACTCATATCGACCCCGAGGTCTTCCCAAAACTCGATGTCGGGATGGCACCAGCCGGTACGCAACGCGATCGCTGTATTATCGACGACCGTACAGCTTTGCGCTCCGTGAGAGAGGGAAATCGTTCGGTTGTTGATCACGATCTCGGAGTGTCCCGTGTTGATTTGCAGGATCATCGGTGTCCCCCGAGCCAGTAGCTTGCCCGCAGAGAAATCTGTGAGACAGTCTGAGAACTCCAAGAGAACGATACACCTTGTATGACGAGTACCATTCGATTATTTCCTGAATTTCTCCTCGATCTGCTTGCCGTTTTGGAGATCGAGCTTGTACTCCATCCCCTTCCAATCACTCGCCCAGAGATCACTCCCCTCTCGTCGAATTTGCACGTACGTATTGGCGTCGTTCGATGGTTCGAATACTGGTTCAGCTTTCCATACGAGACTCCCGTCCATATCGAACGCCCAGACGTTATCTCGAGCCGGGGAACGCCCAGTGGTATCTAATAGGACTACCGCCAGACCATTGATTTCCAAGACCGTTTCGATCTGATTTGGGAGTTCGATAGTTTTTCCATCGATCGTTAGCTCACGTCCGTTTGTAGTTACAATACTCATGGCTGAATTTCACGTTGATTATCGAAATTCTCCGAGGGGATTTTCTCGCGCAGTTCGAACTGGGTCGCTCCGCGCTGTCCGCCGAAGTTGGATTCAACAACACCAGTCCGCATTCTGGTACCTGCTGGAACGCCTACGTCAGACACGTAGACTGGTTCCTCAGGTAACGAGAATTTTTCTTGTATTTCGACAGGTTCTAGTCCTTCTATCTGATGCCTCCGCATGGTCCACGATCGCACTTGATTACTCTCTCTGTGAACCCTTACGAACTTCTCTTCCGTTTCAGTCACATATTCAACAGCTATTGTTCCGGAGGCATACGGGTCGTCGTAATTAGAAGGATACTCTGCATTCACCTCATCGGCTGCCCGAAGACGCTCTATGGCGTGACCGTTTTGGTCGAGATTGGTTGCCTGCCCGAGCGCACGATGAATAGCCTCCTGATCGATATCACCCTCGTCAAGACCACGCGCAATCCGTTGGATGTCGTCTTCGTCAATTATACGCTGATCGTATGCACGTACTATCCGGTCCGTTGTCGCAGCGTCGAGCGTATCACTTGCGGCGATTTGTTGGAAAACCGGACCTCCTTCTGAGGCGATTTCTGCTCCCTCGTCACCGTACCTGTTGGTGAATTCCCCGACTTTCCGTTGCTCATCGGGTGAGTAGCGGTTCAGTTTTCCCCCATCGATATCGTGTCGGCTGAGCAGTTTCGACACCTGATACTGCTTCCCGACCGTCGGTACCGGACTGAGTATCCGCTCACCGGTTTTCTTAGTGACGCCGATTCCTGTAGAGAGCCCACGCGAGAACTGCAGTTTCCCGTATCGAATTGGCGCTTTCGTGGCGTGGTCTACTCGGCCAGCCATCCGGGCCGCTTGGCGAATGCGTGGCCCGCTGAGTCGATCAACGGTCTTCTGGATCCGTTTGGAACTCTTGACTGCAGACCCGGCTTTTCCGACCGGAATCGCGCTTTCGATGACGAACCAAGCGATGTAGCCCTCGTACCAGCCTTGGCGATATGACTCGTAGTAACGATCTTCTGGATCGTGTGGGTTGTTATCATGCTGTTCCTTTTCGATCGACTCTGGCATCGCCGCAATAACCTCGTCCAAATTGACGATGGCGGCAGGAATCTCTCGCAAGGCAGCGATACTCTCGACCGGACTTTCGTACAGGGCTTGGACGGATTCGGCCGATTCACCGGCACCGTATGTGACCCCCTGTAGCGTCCCCAAATTTCGCTCTATCCTAGCGTCAGAGACGCCCTGAGCGCGAATTTCTTCCGAGGCTGCAGCCCAGACACCGTTTACTTCGACGGCAGGCACTTCGGTACTGCCGACTCCGTTGATAACTTCGTGTTCATCCTCGGCCTCGACCGTCACTAGCGACCCAGTGAAGGCGTCGGTGAACGTATCGACCGTCCCGATATCGAACTTGACATCCCCGCTCCTTCGTCTATTTCCTAGGGGAACCGTCTCTTCGACGTCACCGTTGTAAATGACCCGTGCTTCTTCGGGATCAGCCAGGCCGTCCACGGTGAATTCGACCTCGTAACTTCCGGCTACTCGTGCCTCCCAATCACGGAGATCCAACCCGGATACGTCCACGTTCGGATCGTTGAAGTCAGCGTCTTCGATTATGATTTCCGGAGAACTAACGTCGAACAGCGTCGGATCGTACTCGCCGCCTCGGTACGCCCAGTCAGGAATCCCGTCACCGGTCGTATCACGTGATTCGGGATCCGTCCCTAGTCGTCTTTCTTTGGCGTCCGATACCCCGTCGATGTCAGTGTAATTGCTAAGCGGATCGGGAGATGCGGTTTCGGTCTCGAGGAAATCACTTTCCGAGGCCTCTAGCTCATCGATACTATCCGCGTCTTGCAGTTTGGAAAGCAGTTCGAGCGAATCTTCACGGGAAGACGTGTACGTTATTTCCCAGCCTTCGAGTTGTTCAGCGTCCGTCAGTCCGTCACCAGTCGTATCGATCCGTGCAGGGTGGGCCTCGGCGTCGACGGCCTCGCCCTCGAGCTGCCACTGACCGTTGGAACCGGCCGCATCGTATCCCCATTCGATATCGACGATTTCGCTGTCACGAAGGCCGTTGCCGCTCGTATCAGCCCGGTTCGGGTCCAAGTTCAGCGGGGTGTTACGGACGCCGTCCTCGCCGACTGGCATCCGCAGGTCCAACCGCTCGACCTCGTCCGGGAAGCCGCTCCCGGTCGAATCGACCAGAATGCCGACGTAGTCGACCCTGAGTTCGGCGGTCCCCTGAGTTTCGATCCGAACCGTCACTTCTTCGCCCTCGAACTCGGAGAGGTCGGCCTCTTCAGTGATCCAATCGTCTGACTGGACAAGATTCAGGTGGACGAGCTTCGAGTCGGATTCTCCCTCAACGATGATCGTCGCGTTTCCGTCCGTGGCGGAACTCTTGACACGCGTTTCGAACCAGACGCGCTCCGCTCCCGCCGGAATCTCGGCAGTTCGCGTGAGTCGCGCGTGTTCCTCGGGAGACTGCGTCGCGATGTCGTGCGACGACTGCTCTATGGCGGCGCTTCCTAACCCTCCCAATGGTAATGGGGGAAGTTCCACACAGCCGACAATCGGCAAACAGAGTTCCGGCGGATCGGTCACCTCGTTTCCGTCGTCGGCTCCGTCCTCGTCGTCACTGCCGTCGTCACCGCCGCCACCGATGCCGCCACCGCTGCCACCGTCGTTCTCGTCGTCTTCGGCCTGGCTTTCGAGGACTGCCGTCCCGTTGACCACCGACACGGAACCGGTCCGATCCCAGCCGTCTACGGATTGGAAGTCGTCCAACTGCGGCCACCCGGGCGACGCTCTGTCCTGATAGGACTGGCTGGCCCCGGCTTCGGCGACCGTGAAGTACGAGAACTCGGAAACGGTCGTCGTCGCAGTCAGATTGTCGGGATCGATATCGGTTTCGACCGCGTGCCACCGCTCGTCCGAACTCGGATCCCATTTGTAAATGGTCAGGTTCCCGTCAGTGTTCTCTAACACCGTCTCGTTGATCGGGACCCGTACTTCGGCTTGGTCGAACGACGTCTCGTTAACGATCCGAACCATCGGACCGGCGCGGTACTGACTCCCGGTCTCGGTCGATCGGTTCGCGACCGAAAT
This sequence comes from Natrinema sp. H-ect1, assembly GCF_041821105.1. Lineage (NCBI taxonomy): Archaea > Methanobacteriati > Methanobacteriota > Halobacteria > Halobacteriales > Natrialbaceae > Natrinema > Natrinema sp. H-ect1. Next base: position 126,037 of record NZ_JBGUBA010000003.1, read on the forward strand.
CAGGCTCTTGTGAACGCCGTCTCCTTCGACATCGACGGTAACGTTGGACTCCGAATCGGTCACCGAGGCTCGAGCGTACTCGTCGGGAGCGGGCAGATCCCAGTGTATGTCTCGCTCCTCGATCCGAATTTCGAGCGTCTCTTCGACGCTTCGACCCGGATTGTCGCTCGACGTTACAGTAACCGTGACCGTCTGGTTCTCCGGACGAGGACCGAGATCGAGTTCCGTACTGCCAGTGGTTCTCGATATCGTCGCTTGCGATCCGAACTCGATCGGCTCCGTGGTCCCGTTCTCGAGTGTGACGTTCGCTTCGTCGAAGGCGTGGGCGCGAGCGTCGGTGACTACGGCCTCGAGACGAACGTGGATCGATTCGTTCTCCTCGAAGGCGTGTCCCTGCCGTAGCGTTAACCGAGGCTCGGTGTGTTTCGCGATCGTTTCGAGCGCTCGCTCGGCGTGTCGCCACGCCGTTCTGTGGTGCGTAATGCCGTTCGCGTGCGACTGAATCGTCTGCTCGAGCGAATCTCCCGGCGGTCCGCGCCGCGGTGTTCCCGGGGGAACCGCGCTGTCACCTCGTTCGAACGCCGCTCTGGCGTTGATAATCGCCTGATCCGTTTTGCGCTCCTGTCCGTGGTTCGGAAACGCGTCGCCGTATCGATCGAACGACAACTCGGCGTGATAGATCGCGCGTTTCGAATTGAGTGCGCTCGCCTCGTAGAGGAGGCGACTCGCGTTTTCGACCGCCGTCTCGTTGTCCGTTTCCTTCGCGACCGTTTTGAGGTCTTTCTGTGCGTCTTTCAGATGCTCGAACGACGCCTCGGAGTCGGCTCGACGAAACGATCGGGACTCCGATAGCGAGGCGTTGATCGACACGAGCGTGTCGTTGACGGCATCCGCTTCGGCTTGGCTGTCCGGTTCGAGTCGGTACAGGTGAGACGCCGCTCTGAGGAGCGCGCCCGTCGACGTGTTCGCAGTGAAGTTCTCATTGACCACCGGTCGGTTAGTGCCGTTGCCGTCCGCCCCGTCCGGTGGGCTATTGCCCGGGCCAGCGTGGTCCGGTGGACCTCTTTTCGATTTCGTCTGATTCGGCGGCCCGTTCGGACCTACTCGGTCGAACGGATCCGTTCCGTCGACGAACTCCGATCGAGTCGCTGTTGAGCCTGTACTTCCCCCGTTCGCCAGCACGGGCGTTACGACCATTGATGTCGCAATAAGTAGCGAAAATACTACCGCTGCCGCACGCTTGGTCTGACCCCCCATAGCTGAGAATTCTAAAGACCACGTATAATAGTTACTAACATCACTGGTAGGGATATTTACTGCATTCGAACGGCAAGATACAGTCGTGGGTGCCGACAGAGCGGGACCGCCTGTCTCGAACCGGACGGCCCTATAACGTAAAATCGAACTCCGTACCAGAAGCGCCGTCCTCGAGCCCTCAGTCGACCCGCTCTGCGGGAACCCCGACGACGGTCGCCCCTGCCGGCACGTCGCTCGTGACGACCGAGCCGGCGCCGACGGCCGCGTCCTCGCCGATCGTGATGTCGCCCAACAGCGTCGCGTTCGCGCCCAGTTGCGCGCCGTCCTCGACGGTCGGGTGGCGCTTGACCGGTTCGTTCGTGTCGCCGCCGAGCGTGACGCCGTGATACATGTGAACGTCGTCGCCGATTTCGGCCGTCTCTCCGACGACGACGCCCATCCCGTGGTCGATCGTCACCCGGCGGCCGAGTTCGGCGGCCGGATGGATCTCGACGCCGGTCAGCCAGCGCACCAGGTGGGAGAGCAGTCGGGCGAGCAACCGGAACCCGCCGCCGCGGTTCCAGCAACGGTGGGCGAGCCGATACCCCCAGACCGCGTGCAGCCCCGAGTAACACAACAGGACCTCGAGTCGCCCCTTCGCGGCGGGGTCGCGCTCGGCCATCGCCCGGACGTCCTCACGCACGCGCTCGAACATCGGTCTCCGTCGCGGCGGCGGTCTCGAGGCGACGCGTGCGGTACGGGGACGGCAAGCGACAACACCGGCCCACGGCGCGACGGGGTCGGTTCCGAGCGGGACGCGCGGTGTGGCCGATGGATACCATGTCCGGCAGTAGCAGCGGGGTGAGTGTAAAAGGGTTCGTTTCGGGGTGCCGACCGCGTCGCTCGAGTCCTATTTCCCGCGGGCCAGCCGGGTGCCGATGCGACTCGGCAGTCCGGCCTTCTCGACGGCCGCCTGGACCGCGTCGATATCGTACTCGACGCGGTGTGTCTCGACGGTCAGGGCGTCGAGATCGACTACCGCGTAGCCCGCTCGCGGGTCCCCGTCGCGGGGCTGGCCGACGCTGCCCGGGTTGACGACGATCCCCTCCCCGAACCGTTCGACGCCCTGCACGTGGGTGTGGCCGAGTACCAGCACGTCCTCGTCGCCGAGCATCCGTTCGGTGAACTCCTCCGGGTAGGTGTAGCGCGTGTAGCGGTCGGGATCGTCCGGGTGGCCGTGAACCAGCTTCACCCGGCCGTCGCACGCTAGCCGTTCCGCCGGCAGGTCGGCCAGCCACTCGAGCTGGTCGTCGGATAGTGTCGCCTTCGCGTGGTCGACGCCGGCCTTGGCCATGCCGTTGAACCGGAACGGGGTATCCCCGGCGACGGCAGCGTCGTGATTGCCCATCACCGTCGGCACGTCCCGCGCACGCAGTTCGTCGACGCAGTCGCCGGGCCAGGGGTTGTAGCCGACCACGTCGCCCGCACAGCACAGTACGTCGACCGCGGGCATGTCCGCGAGGACGGTCTCGAGCGCGACCCGGTTGCTGTGGACATCAGAGATGAGTCCGGCCTTCATGGACGAGGATAGCGCCGCGAGGGGCTTGTAGGTTGGCCGACCGGTCGCCGGCAGCGAGCATCTCGAACGGGGACCGCCGCTCAGGAACGGCCAACAGACACGACAACTGTGGTGACGCTGCTGCTGTCAGTCCGGCCCGATCCGGAGCAGGAACTTCCCGGCGACGCTCCCCCAGACTACCGCAAGGACGCCGAGTTCGACCGCAACTGGCAACCCGTCCGGGACAACGATTGTACCCAGAACGAATCCGCCCCCGACGACGGCGACGGCCACGCGGAGTCCCCGCCGCCATGCACCGGTACGGACCGTCCGTCGGTCGTCGAGGACGGCGGCCATACCGCCCAGCGCGAGTCCGCTCCCGACGGCTATCAGCAGCACCACTGTGTCCGGAAGCGGCGGGACCGCCCCGTCCCACCATTCGACGTAGACGACGGTCCCCACGAAGAGCGCGAAGAGGAACTCGAAGACGAGCCCTGCGGACTCAAACCGTCGGCTATCCCGGTCGGTCGCCATAAATGTCGATCATATAGGTGTTGATAAAAAGACACCGACGATTCTCACGTCCGCCGATCAATTCCGTCCGCAAGCGGCGTCACTTGCCGTTCTCGATCGCCGTCTCGAACCCGTCGTCGGTCCGAGCGACGCCGGCCGCACAGACCGCGTGTTCGAACTCGAGGTCGTAGGCCTCGCTCGCGGCCGCCGCGGCCCCGTCGGCGTCGAACTCGAACGCCTCGGGCGCGTTCTTCTCGTAGGTCGCGACCAGCGTTGGCTCGTCGACGGTCTCGATCAGCAGGGCGTCCTTGCGAACGGTCCCGATCAGGGCCTCGCCGTCGCCGCCGATCGTCGCTGCGATCCGGGGCGTGTCGTAGTCGTCTTTCTCGTAGTCAAGCGCCAGCAGGCTCTCGGCGAGGGCGTCGCGGGCGGGATACCCCAACTCGAGTTTCTCCGCGATCGGATCGACGTGCGAGCCGTTGCCGAAGGCGGCCGTCTCACCGGTCGGCGTCTCGACGACCCGCAGGCAGTTGTAGGAGACGTAGGGGTTGTCCGTCTCGGGAGCGTCCGCCGTGGGTCCGACGGTCAGGGCCTCGTCTCGAGCGGTGAGCTTGCGGTTCGGGAACGATCGCGAGGAGACGCGATAGGCGCCGACCTCGGGACCGACGACGACGAATCGTCCGACGTACATACTCGAGCGTGCGCGCGACTGGGGAAAAGGAATGTCGGTTCGCGCCCGCTCTCTCGCCAGGCTTCGGATCGGAGCGCCGGCGAGGGTTTATATGGAATGCCGCGGCCAACGGCGATATGGTTTCCGAGGCGGAGTGCCTCGAGGCGCTGCGGGAGGCCGCCGAGCGACTGGGTGAGTCGCCGACGAAGGCGCAGTACGAGGAGCTGAGACTGACGCCGGCTTCCGCGACGATAATTCGGACCTGTGGTGGTTGGAACGATGCGAAGGAGAGAGCGGGGCTCGAGACGGCTCCGTCTACCGGATCCCGCGTGGAGCCGAAGCCGGCTGATGTCGAATTGCCGCCCGGACTCGTCTGGGAGGAACTCTCGGTCGACCAGCGGTGGCACTACCGAAACGTCGACTGGAATACGGAACGATCGTTACGCCGTCGTTCGCGGCTTCGTTCGTGGCTCAATGAGATCAAACAAGAGCGTGGCTGTTCCAGATGTGCGGTCGACAGCGTCGCGTGCCTCGATTTCCACCACCTCGAGACAGCGACGAAGGAAATGGCAATCGGGAAGATGGTGACCTACGGCTACGGAAAAGACCGGCTCCGTGACGAGATCGAGAAGTGTGAGGTCCTCTGTGCGAACTGCCACCGAAAAATCCATTACTCGCAGCCGACTCGGGAGCGCCGTCAGTGGGTTCACGACCGGAAACGAGAGCGGGGGTGTAACCGCTGTGGAGAGTCCGATCCCGGGTGTCTGGATTACCATCACGACGCCCCTCCGAAGGCGGCGAGTGTCACGAAATTGGTCGCGGACGATCGGCCGAAAACGCGGATACGAGCCGAAATCGAGCGGTGTAGCGTCCTCTGTGCGAACTGCCATCGAGCGGAGCATTACGAACCGCCGACGGTCGACACGTCATGAACGGCAGCGTCGACTCGATACGCACCCCGTCATCGTCCCAGTTCGTAACACTCTAATATGCACCTCCACTACTATCTGGTACCTCGTCGGAAGTCGAAGACCGACGAAACATGTCAAGTCCATTAGGGTAGTGGCCAATCCTGAAGCCTTCTGGGGGCTTCGACCCTGGTTCGAATCCAGGATGGACTACTTCTCCGCCGTTTCGACTCGAGCAATCTTCCAGCCACGTCTGTCGGTCTCCAGTTGAAACGAAGGGGTCGGTGGTGACGTGAGAGTCACCAGAAACCATATCTCCCTCTCGTCGCTAGACGAACCTATGAACCGACGGAGATTCCTCGCTCTCGGGGGGACGGTATCGCTCGGGGCGGTCGCCGGCTGTCTCGGCGACGACAATGGAACGCCGGCCAACGAGTTCGACTACGAGACGACGACGACCGACGGAACCGAGGTCCCCCTCGCGCCGGTCACGGACGTCTACGAGTGGTACGACAACGATAAGGCACGGTTCGCGGACGCACGGGGCCGCGATCAGTACGAAGAACTCCGCATCGCGGGTGCCGTGTTCTCGCCGGCTCCGGACGGAACCGAGAACGACCCGGTCGAGGAGTGGTCGACGGACACGCGGATCGTTACCTATTGTCGGTGTCCCCATCACCTGTCCTCTCAGCGCGCCGCGTCGCTGATCGATGCGGGCTACGAACACACGTACGCGATCGACGAGGGACTGGGCGGCTGGGAAATGCAGGGATATCCGGTCGAGGGGTCGAACGTTCAGGCAGACTTCCAGCGCTACGAGATCAGCGGGACGACCAGTCGCGAGTACGCCGACGAGATGATCGCACTCGAGCAGGTCGGTGCGGACCGGAAGGAAGCGGCGCCGATCGCCGACGACGGCTCGTACACCCTGCAGCTTCACTATGCGGGCCCGACCGACTCGCGGTTCAGAGTCGGCGTCGACGACACTTGGACCGAGGGGACGCTCGCGGAGCTGACCAGCGACACCGTGACGCTGTAAGGCGCTACGACCGGTCGTAGGCACCGTTTCGCTCGAGTTCGCCCCGTTTTCGCACCACTGTGGGCGTCCGGCAGATCCCCGGCGCGCCGGTCGCTTGCGGTACCGTACAGTTGTTGCAGCTCTCACAGAGGACACGTACGGAGTCGTCGTCCTCGGCGGACCCGTTACTGCCGGTCTCGAGCAGCCGTGCGCCAAGTCGCGGCTCGGCGTAGAACGGTCGAGCCATGCCGACCATGTCACAGGCCGGGTCGGCGTTGCTCGCACCGCCCCGATCCCCGCTCGAGTCGCCCAGCAACCGATCCATCTGCGCTCGCTCGCGAATCCCTCCCTCCGCCAGCACCGGGATCGACACCTGCTCGCGAACCCGGCGACAGAACGTCTCGTTCCACGCGGGTTCGAAGTCGTACTGCAGCGATTGGAGCCGGTTCGCCAGCGCGACGAGTCGCTTTCGGGCCGGGCCGCCGAACGCCGCGTCGTACTCCGCCTGCAGCCCCTCGTTGTCCCACGCCCGCTCGGGGTACTCTCCGCGGACGATGCTCATGTCCCAGACGACGGACGTCTGTACCGGCACGACCGCGTCGTAGCCGATCCGCTCGAGTCGACGCGCGATCTCGACGCCGTCCCGAAGCGAGAGTTTGCGACGGACGATCGGCGCGGGCGGGGCGGGCGTTTCGGCCGGCACCTTCGTCAGCAGCGGCACGTCGCCGGCCCGCTCGCGGATCTCGTCGTGAACGACCGCGAGGAACTCGAGTCGCGCTTCGGGCGAGCCGCCGAACTCGTCGTCCCGGCAGTTGTAGAAGGGCGAGCAGAACTGCTGGACGATCCCCATGTTCGCGCCGGCGAGGTGGACGGCGTCGTAGCCGGCGTCGACGGCACGGGCCGCCGCCCGGCCGAAATCCGCCGCGAGTTCGTACACTTCTTCGGTCGTGAGGACGTGCGGGTCGTACGCGAGAAAGCCCAGCGGATCGAGGGCGCGTAACTGCCACGGGGGTCGCGAGACGGCGAGTTGCTCCAGGTCCGGATGCTCGTCGCGGTATTCGGCGTGCCAGGTCTCCATGCTCCGGAGGCCGCCGTGTTCGAGCTGGATGGCGATCCGGCTCCCGTGGTCGTGGATCCGGTCGGTCAGCCGCGACAGTCGCGAGACGAACTCGGGGTCGTGGACGCGGGTCATCCCCGGCGCGGCACAGCCGCCCTCGCCGCGGACGATCGTCGCGCCCTGACAGACGAGCCCGACCCCCGACTCGGCCGCGGGCTCGAGGTCCGCGATCAGCGCGTCGACTGCGTCGGGGCCGTTGCCCGCACACTCGAGCAGCGGCGCGCGGTAGAGCCGGTTCGGGATCGTGAGACCGCCGATCTCGACGGGATCCTCGAGGGTGGCCATGGCGGATGTATCTCGTGCCGACACAAGAGCGTAGTGTCGATTCGGGACTGTCGACGCCGGCCTACTTCTCGACCTCGAGCAGCGCGACCCGCTCGCGGACCAGCGCCGCCAGCCCCGCATCGGTCGCCGCCCGCTCGGCGTCGGGAACCCCGAAGAAGTCACACAGCGTTTCGTCGTCCCGCGACTCGAGCGTCTCGGTCCGCCCGCGGAACGCGGCCAGGTCCTCGACCGCCTCGAGCGCGGCGCGTTCGTCCCCGTCGCCGTCGACGAGTACGACGGCCGGGGTCTCGCCCTCGTCGACGCCCATCTCGAGGGCCCGATCGATCTGCCGGCGGCCCGCGGCGTACAGCAGGATCTCGACGGCGCGGTCCCGAGCGACGTTCTCGTCGCGGTCGATGGCTCGATCGGCCAGTTCGACGGCGCGCTCGAGGTGTCGTCGATCGGCCACGTACCGCGAATCGAAGGCCTGGACTGTCACACCGTGACGGTCGCCGAGTTCGCCGAGCGCGGCAACGAATTCGTCCAGATCGTCGATCACAAGGGTACACTCGAGTAGCTCCATCAGAAATCACCCAGGCTCGCTTGACTGTCGTCTGGCTCCGCCTCCGTCGCTTCCACGGTGCCGTCGTCCGTTCCATCGCTTCCGGCCGTCCCGTCAGCGGCGTCGCTCGCGCTCGGCTCGACGCCGTCCATCGAGGGGTCCTCGCGGCCGGCGTTCTCGAGGATGTTCTCCGCCGTCTTTTTCCCCTTCAAGGCCCCGAGGACGACGCTCTTGTCGGCAGTCCGGAGGTCCGCGGGTTCCTCGATCCCCGCGTCGTGGAGCCGCCGGGCGCGCTTGCGGCCCACGCCGCCGACCGAGACGAGTTCGAGCAGGTCCTCACCGACCCCGTGTTCGACCCGGGCGCGGGCCTCCCGGACCGCGACGGTCCACTCGCTGTCGATCTCGGCGGCCAGCGATTCGGCCGCGCCCAGCAGCCACTCGGCGGTGTCGACCTTCCCGCGGAGGTCGCCGGGGCCGATCTGGTACCGGTCCGTGATCCGCTCTTCGTCGGTCTCGTCGGCCCAGTCCTCGAGCAGCTTGCCCGTCTTGAGCGCGGCCAGCCAGTCCTCGAAGCGTTCCTCCTCGAACTCGCTGGGGGCGGCACCCAGCAGTTCGGCCTCGCGCTCGTAGAACAGTTCGCCGTACTGCTCGTCCTCGCCCGACCGGAGGTAGAGTTCGTACATGTCCGGCGTCCGCGAGACGAGTTGGTAGAGCCCCAGCGCGGTCGGACGCTCGTCGGCGTCCTCGAGCCCGTGGACGATCTTGGCGGCGCTCATCGGATCCAGATAGAGCCGCGAGACGGTGTGGCCGAGGCTGGTCGCCTCGAGGTCCTCGTCGCGGCCGCCGCCCTCGAGGGCGGCCGCGGTGGTGAACGCGCCGTCGTCGTCGCACTCTCGCGGTGAACCGCTCGAGGATTCCGAGGCGCTACGGGCCTCGCGCTCGATGAAGTCGTTCGACTCGAGGTACTCCAAGACGGTGTCGGTGACCGTCTCGAGCCGGCCGGCTTCGCTCGACTGGCTGGCATAGAGGGTGGCCTCGAGGAACTCGAGCAGGCCCTCGCGGGTGCGGGCGAAGCCCGAGGCGATGGTCGCGAGGACGTGGGTCCGCAGCGCGGGCTCGGCCGCCAGTTTCGACCGGACGGGCTCGGGATCGGCCCAGATATAGCGGTCGAACAGCTCCTCGCTCTCGTCGTGGCTCTTGGCGAGTAACACGGCCTCGCCGTAGGGGTCGAGCCCGGGACGCCCCGCTCGCCCCATCATCTGGTGGACTTCGAGGACGTCGAGCGGGGACATCCCGCCCGCACTGGGGTCGAACCGCCGCCAGTCGCGGACGATCACGCGGCGGGCGGGCGTGTTGACCCCCGCGGCGAGCGTCGGCGTCGCCGAGATCACCTTCAGGAGGCGGTCGCGGAAGGCGTCCTCGACGATCGAGCGCTGGGTACTCGAGAGGCCGGCGTGGTGGAAGGCCGCGCCCCGTTCGACGCAGTCGGCCAAGTCCTTGCTCGTCTCGGTGTCGCTGTCGTCGCGGATCTCGTCGGCCAACTCGGCGAGTTCGGCCCGTTCGTCGCCGGTCAGCTCCGGTTTCACGACCCCGCCCAGCCGGCCCGCAGCGGCCTCGGCGTTCCGGCGGGAGTTGACGAACACCAGCGACGAGCCGCCCTCCCGGACGATGTCGCGGACGAGCGCGGCCTCCTGCTTTTCGCTGCCCTGGACCGGCACCTCCCGGGTCGAGCCGTCGTCGAAGTTCAGGGCGTTGCCGTAGTGGACGCCCATCCGCAGGTCGATCGGCCGCCAGTCGGTGTCGATCAGGGCCGCGTCGAGCCAGTCGGCGATCTCGTCGGCGTTGCCGACCGTCGCCGACAGCGCGACCTGTTGCATCCCCGGGTTGAGCTTCCGGAGTTTCGCGAGGGTCACCTCGAGGGTCGGTCCCCGATTGCGGTCGTCGATCAGGTGGACCTCGTCGCTGACGACACAGGTCAGCTCCGAGAGCCAGTCCGCGCCGTTGCGCACGAGCGAGTCGACCTTTTCGCTGGTGGCGACGACGATATCCTTCGTCGCGAGCCAGTCGCTGGTACTCTCGTAGTTGCCCGTCGTAACCCCGACCGTGACGCCGAACTCCTCGTAGGCCTCGAATTCCTCTTTCTTCTCGCTGGCGAGCGCCCGCAGGGGGACGATATAGAGCGCTTTCCCGCCGCGTTCGATCGCCGACAGCATCGAGAGCGCGGCGATCATCGTCTTCCCGCTGGCGGTCGGGACGGCGGCCACGAGGTTCTCCCCGTCGGTCGCCCCGGCCTCGACGGCCTCGGCCTGGGGCGGGTAGAGTTCCTCGATGCCCTCGCGCCGGAAGTGGTCGACGGCACCGGCCGGGAGCCCCGACAGCTCCTCGATATTCATTACGCGTCCTTGGCGCGTCCCGTGGTTTAAACTGTCGTCTCGCGCTACGCTGGACGCTCGACTGCCCCGTCACGTCTCGCCCGCCATCGGCCGAACGGTCTGCGGTGGCGCGCGCTGTCGACTGCCTGAGCGTCAGCGAGGGCAGTCGATGATGTCGTGCGAGGGATGAGTGAGGGAGTGAAACGACTGAACGAATCGGTTGGGGAGGGCGTGGCCACTCACTGTTGCCACGATAGCAGGGCACTTCGTTTTCTCGATACCATCGGAACCCACCGTTCTAATACCTCCCTAGAGAGCGATCGGTCGACGGCGATAGACCGATGCGACTGGCTCCCGAAGCGCAACGCATGTCCGACCCCGATCACGTCCTCGTCCCTACGCTCGGTCGCCCCCGCGAGGACGAGGCGCTTGCCTACGCCCTCGAGACGTTTTCCGACGCCGAGATCACCCTACTCGCCGTTGTCACCCCGCTCGATGCCCCCCTCAGCGAGGGCGGCGTCCTCGAGCGCGACGACGAGCGAACGGCGGCCGCCCGGGAGAGCGCGACCGAGTTGCTCGAGTCGGTCGCCGACACCCGGCCGGAGCGGGTTCGGATCGAGACGGCCGAGGGCCGACCCGGGACCGTCGTCCCGCGCTATGCGTCCGACGAGGGGATCGACCACGTCGTGCTGTACGGCTCGGAGACCGGCTCGACGGGCTTTTTCAGGCGGTTTCTGGGTCGCGGGATCGCCGCCACGGTCGTCGAACGCACCGCGGAGCCGGTGACGGTGCTGGAGTGACGGCCCGGGGTCGCTCTCGAGCCGCCGCGGATACTCATCATCCGCCGATCATCGCCGCGAACAGCCGGTACAGCCCGTAGCTGACGACGACGGAACTCGAGAGCGTGATCAGCCAGAAGGTGATCGTGACGGCGATCTTCCGTCGGGAGACGCCGGCCGAGCCGCCGGCCAGCCCGCCGCCGATGACCCCCGAGAGGACGATGTTGTTCAACGAGATCGGGATGCCAAGCGCGATGGCGAGCTGGGCGATGATAAAGCCGGGTACCAGCGCAGCGATCGACCGTCGCACGCCCAGCTGGGCGTACTCCCGAGAAGTCGCCTGCAACAGTCGCGGTGCGCCCATCCACGCGCCGGCGAGGATGCCCGTCGCACCGATCGCCAGCAGGAGAATCCCCGGCAGCCCGAGTTCGACGCGGAAGAGGTTCTCGAGCGGCCCGGTCGCGAGCCCGACCTGCGAGCCGCCCGAGGAAAAGGCGACGATGCCGCCCAGCACGAGCAGGAACGAGCGGATGCCGTCCTCGACGGAGACACGGACGCGCTCGCGGACCAGGAAGAACGCGAGGAGACCGGCTCCGACCGTCACGAGGCCGGTGCCGAGGTCGATCCCGGCGGCAAGCGTGGGACCGCCGCCGAACTGCCGGGAAACGAAGCCGGCCAGCGTTCCCTGCGCGGCGGTCGGATCGGGGATCACCCCGAGCCGGACGTTGGCGACGATCGCGCCGACGATGCCGGCCAGCAGGGGGACCCCGACCGTTTCGGGAACGTCGTCGCGTCGCAGGATCGTCGCTGTCGCGTACGCCAGTCCGCCGGACATGACCGGCACCAGTGCCCAGAAGATCCCGAGGCGGCGGTAGGTCGCTATCGCGGGATCGCCACCGAGCGAGAGGCCGACGCCGATCATCGCGCCCGTGGTCGCGAACGCCGCGGGGATCGGGTACCGCGTGTAGATGCCGATCGCCATAAAGCCCGCCGCGGTCAGCAGCCCCGCGGTGGCCGCAAGCGGCGTGATCGTCACGCCGTCGATCAGGTCCGCGCCGACGGTCTCGGAGATACTGCCGCCTTGCATGAGCGCCCCTGCGGCCGCAAGCAGGCCGATGACGAACGCCGCCTGCATTGTCGAGATGGCGTTCGCGCCGATCGCCGGGGCAAAGGGCGGCGAGTTGCTGTTGGCCCCCAGGACCCACGCCATAAACAGGCAGGTGCTGACGGACGCGACGACGAGAACCGCGAAGGAGAACGCGACCATTTCGTCTCGTATCCTGTCGTTGTACGACCCGGTGCAAAAGCGTTGGCTCGGCAGTCGTGTCGCGGACCCCGGGCCGTCGCTATTTCGTCTGGCCGTCGCGGGTCTCCTTTCGTAACTCGAGGCTGTAATGACCGCCCTCGTCAGTCCGAGAGACGCGGGCCGTCGTCCACGGCGTTCCGACCGTCGCCTCGCGAAGCCGTCCGGGCGAACACAGCAGGAACTGCAGGGTGGGTCCGACCTCGCGTCGCTGCTCGCCGTTTGCCTCGCGAACGAACTCGAGGTGGAAACAGCGATGGGCGATGCCCTCGCGGGGATCTGTCCGGTAGCCGAGGAAGTCGTCGTCCAGTCGCGCCGGGTCGTAGTTGTCCACGACGGCCACGCCCGCGTCGTCGGTCACGCGGGCGAACTCGCGGAGCAGGTCGCGGATTCCGGCCAGCGACCGCCCGAGGCCGACCTGCGTCCCGACGGCGTGGACCGCGCCTACTGCGCCGGTCGCGACGGGCAGGTCGAACATGTCGCCAGCCAGAACGCCCCCGATGCCGCGCTCCGCGGCTTCGCCGCTTCGCCTCGTGGGACTGCGGACCTCGCACCGCTCGCGGGCCGTTCGCACGGCGGTCGGACTCACGTCGACGCCGACGGCCTCGACGCCACGCTCGTCCCACCACAGGAGGTGTTCGCCCGCGCCACAGCCCACGTCGAGGATCGGTTCGTGTTCGGCAACTCGCTCGAGAACCGCGACCGTCGCCGGTGCCCACGACTCCGGGCTCGAGAAGTAGAACTCGGCGACGTTGCCATCCCGTACGTCCGTCCCGTCGCGGTAGACGAGTCGTCCCGGCTCGTCGCGGTGGTGTGCGAGCATCGCCAGTCCGAGCGGGTCGGCCGCGGCCGTCGATTCGGACGGCCCGGATCGGTCCGCAGTCATGCTCGGAGTGACGACCCGCCGAGTAATAAAGACACACTGACATGTGGTCTCTGGTATCACGACCCATGAGCAGGGACCGCTACCGATTTACGCCGATCGATCCAACGCCATCGCATGAAGGTCGAATTCGACGAGGACGTCTGTATCGGGATGTTCCAGTGTGTCGCCGAATGGGACGCCTTCGAGGAGGACAAATCGAAGGGGAAGGCGATCCTCGCGGACAGCGAGGAAGTCGAGGAGGGTGTCTTCGTCCGCGAGGTACCCGACGACGCGGAACTGGACGCGAAGTTCGCCGCCCGCTCCTGTCCGGTCGACGCGATCACGATTTACGACGACGACGGCGAGCAGGTGATCCCGTAGCGAGCAGGGACGGGGTCCGTCCGTCGACGGTCAGCACGTTCGGTCCGTCGAGACACACTGCTGACGGCGAGGACGAAACTGTGCGAAAACGGACCGCAAGCGAGGACCGCGTTAGCTGATCTTGTCGTACTGTTCCGAGAGCTTCTCGGCGGCCTCGCCGAGCTGGTTGCGCTCGTACTCGGTCAGGTCCCACTCGACGATCTCCTCGACGCCGTCCGAGCCCAGCTTGACGGGGACGCCGAAAGCGGCGTCCTCGTGGCCGTACTCGCCCTCGAGCCTGACGCTCGCGGGCAGCACTTCGCCCGTGTCCCGGAGGATGGCCTCGACCATGTGGCCGACGCCGGTGGCCGGCCCCCACTCGGTCGCGCCTTTCTTCTCGATGACGTTCATCGCCGAGGTTTGGAGTTCCTCTAAGAGTTCCTCCTTCTCGTCCTCGTCGAACGCGACGTCTCGCCCGTCGACCCGCACTTTGGAGAAGACGGGGACCTGGGCGTCGCCGTGTTCGCCGAGGATGGTCGCGTCGACGTTCTGGACGGGGACGTCGAAGCGCTCCGAGATCACGTAGCGAAAGCGGGCGGAGTCGAGCCGGCCGCCGAAGCCGATCACTTTCTCGCGGGCGCGGTCGCCCGTCTCGTAGAGGTGTCGGTTCAGCAGGTCGACCGGGTTCGACGTGGTGACGGTGACGAAGTCGTCGTTGTGTTCGGCGATCGAGGAGCCGATATCCTCCATGATCGGCGCGTTGTCGCCGGCCAGATCGATCCGGGTCTGGCCCGGCTGGCGCGGAATACCGGCCGTGATGACGACGACGTCCGAGCCGGCGGTGTCCGCGTAGTCCCCCTGCCGGATCGTCGTGTTCGAGTCGTAGGCGACACCGTGGTTCGTGTCGGCGGCCTGCCCGATCGTGTCGTCTTCCTTGTCCGGAATGTCCACGAAGACGATCTCGTCCGCGACCTCCCGAAGCGCGATGTTGTAGCCCGCAGCGGCCCCGACGGTTCCGGCCGCGCCGACCACGCTAACTTTCGTCATACCGCGTAATGCTTCCCCATCACACACGTTAAATCCGTCGAAACCTCCCACTTCTAACGGATTGTCCGATACGTATTTCGTCGATCGTCGTACCGAATTCTCGGCCCGTTGATCGGCAGTCGGCTCGAGACCGAACCGATCATGGTGGCCGCTCGCGCCCACTCACGTATGCGCGTCAGCGTCATCGGCGGCGGGACGATCACGGACGAACAGGCGGCCCGCGCCGAACGGGTGGGACGTGAACTCGCCGCGCGCGGCCACACGGTCGTCTGTGGCGGTCGCGGCGGAACGATGGCTGCGGTCTGTCGCGGCGCGAAAGCCGAGGGTGGGACCACGATCGGCATCCTCCCCGGCGAGCGTCGTGACGCCGCCAACGACGACGTCGATCTCCCGATCGCGACCGGGCTGGGCCACGCCCGGAACGCGCTCGTCCCGCTGAACGGCGATGCGGTGATCGCGCTGGCCGGCGGCGTCGGCACCCTCTCGGAGTTCGGCTTCGCCGGAATCTACGATCGGCCCGTCGTCGGCCTCGAGACCCACGACGTCGACGCGGCCGGCCTCGACCTCGAGACCGTCGACACCCCCGCGGCGGCCGTCGACGCCGTCGAAGCGGCCCTCGAGTCCTGCTAGCCGGCTCGAGCCGTCGCTGTCGCAGCTTTTTCGACGCCCCGTCACTTCTAGACGGACATGAGCGACTTCGATAAGGAAGCCGAGCGCGAGAAACTCCGCGAGAAGTACGAACAGGACCAGAAAGAGCGCGAGGCGACCCAGCGGATGAGCGACCTGCTGCTCAAGGGTGCGACGATGACCAACGCCCACTGTGGCACCTGTGGCGATCCGCTGTTCCAGCAGAACGGGACCACGTTCTGTCCCAGCTGTCACGGCAACCCGGATGCCGTCGAGGGGACCGATCTCGAGGCCCAGCCGGCCGAGGGAGCTGCCCCCGAGGGAAGCGACGACGAACGGGCCGAATCGGCGTCGACCGACACCGCCGCACCGGGCGCTGCTGGGACCGAATCCACGACGGGCGACGGTGTGGCCCCGACCGACCAGCGACATGATGACCGAACCCCGACCACCGACGACGCGACTCCCCCGAGCGCCACCGACCGCACGCGGTCGACTCCGACCGAACCCGAGCGCCAGCCATCGACGGCCGACGCCGCCGGCCGCGACGCCTCGCGTTCGCCGACCGACGACCGCTCGAGCGACCCCGCCCCGTCGCGACGCACTCCCGCGGCGACCCCGTCGTCGGTCGACGGCGACCTCGAGGCGGCCCGCGACGCGCTGGTCCGGTCGCTCGAACGGTTCGCCGAGGAGGCGGCCGCAACCGACGACCCGCGGTACGCGCGGGACTGTCTCGCGGCGGCTCGCGAGGCTGGTGAAGCGCTGTCGACGCTTCGGTAACCGGTTCGACGCGCCGGTGTCGTCTTTCCTGCCATGGCACCACGGTTCCCGCTGTCGCCCCGGCTCGAGGTGATTGACGTACCAATAGATATATATTTGATATAGGTGTATGCTATCGTGAGTTTCCAACAGATGGATAGATCGACCGGCGCGTGTGTCCCGTCCGGTCAGTACCGCCCTCCCCGGGCGACCGACGTCTCGCCCGGCCCCGTCAATCGGTCCACGATCACCTACTAATCCCCACCCATGGCACTCGGATTCGTCGTACTGCTTACGGTACTCGTCGTCTGCATCGGACTCGTCGCGACCTGCGTGGCGTGTCTCGATCGAACCATGCTCGGCCGGACGATGGCCGACTACGATCGCCGATTCGTCGAGATCGTCCCCTATCTCGGTGTCACGGCGCTGTTCTTCGTGGCAAAACGTGCGACACACGGCCACACGCTCCGCATCTCGAAGGCGCTTGACTGGGACCTTACCGCCGAGATCTACGCCGTCGAAGGGGAGTTCGTCGCGTGGCTCCAGGCGATCACGCCCCAGCACACGCTCGAGTTCTTCTCGGCGATGTACATGTTCGGGTTCCCGTACCTGCTGGTGACCGCGCCGATCCTGTACTTCCTGCTGTCGTCCCAGCGGTATTTCAAGGAACTCCTCGTCTCGTATCTGCTGAACTACGTGATCGGGGCGCTTTTCTACACGCTGTTTATCGTCTACGGGCCGCGCAATCACCTGTCGTCCGTCGACGGACTGATGTACTCCTTTTACCCCCAGACACAGGAGGTGACCGCGGCCGTGTCGGCGAATACGAACGTCTTCCCGTCGCTGCATACGTCGCTGACCGTCGTCGTCGTGTTGCTCGCGTGGCGCTCCCGACGGGAATATCCGCGGTGGTTCCCGATCGCGTCGTTCGTCGGCGCGTGCGTCGTCTTCTCGACGATGTATCTGGGCATCCACTGGCTGATCGACGTCGTCGCCGGCGTCGTCCTCGGCGTCGGGGCCGTCGTCGCCGCCGAACGAATCGTCGCCCGAGCGGAGGGCGACGCCGGTCCGGTTCCCGCGTCCGACGAGCGCGAGGACGGGATCGCGTCCGACCCCAGCGACTGACCTACCCCGTGTAGTCGCTCCCGACGACCTCTCGAATTCGCTCGGCGGTCACCTGCCCGACGCCGTCGGCGTCCTGTAACTCGTCTTCGGTCGCGATCATCACGCCCTCGACGGTCCCGAACTCCTCGAGCAGCGAGCGCGCCGTCACGGGGCCGATCTCGGCGATCGAGGCGACGACGTACTCCTGCTGTTCGGACAGCGTTTTGGACTGTTTCTCGCCGTGGACCGATACCTCCCGGTCCGACACGTCCTGTTCGCGGCCGGCGATCACGGCGAGCAGTTCCGTCGTCTCGTCCTCGCCGCCGGTCCGCAGGACGCTCGCGCCGAAGTCGACCGCCAGACTCGAGAGCGCCCCCCGGATGGCGTTGGGGGCGACGTTGCGCTGTTCGTACAGCCCTTCGCCCTCGACGATCACGATCGGCCGGGAGTAATGGCGCGCCATCGCCCCGACCTGCTCGAAGACCGAGCGGTCGCCCCCGACCAGCGAGTCGACGAAGTCCGCGACCGACTTGCGCTCGACGACGACGCGATCCGACAGGACGTAGTCGCCAACGTCGAGCGTCTCGAGTTGGACCTCGATCGCCTCGCGCCGCGAGAGGTCCCGCGCGATGTTGGCGTCCATCTCGCGCTGGTCGGCGACGATCTCGACGGCCTCGCCCTCGGCGTGGGGTTCGTGCGTTTCGACCTCGTCGTCGGCCGGGTCATCATCGCTCGAGCCGGCGGCGTCGGCGGCGAAGTCCTGCAGTCCGGGCCGGTCCGTGACCCCCTCGCTTCCGTTGGAAGAATCGCCGACGGCGTCGGGATCTCCATCGTCGTTGTTCACTTCCGCCGTACGCTTCCCGTCGCCGAAGTCGGCGAGTGACTGCTGGGAGTCGTCGAGTTCCTCGGCCAACTCGTCGGCCATCCCCTTCAGCTCGCGCAGTTCCGACTCCATCTCCTTCTCGCGCCGCCGGGAGATCCAGAAGTAGGCCTCGTCGCGGGTGTCCTCGGCCATGAGGACGACGACCCGCCCCTCCGACTGGCGGCCGGTTCGGCCCTTCCGCTGGATCGACCGGATCGCCGTCGGCACGGGCTCGTAGAAGAGGACGAGATCGACCTCGGGGACGTCCAACCCCTCCTCGGCGACCGACGTCGAGACCAGCACCTCGAACTCCCCGGCGCGGAACTCGTCTAACACCTCCTGTTGCTCTTTTTGGGTCATCCCGTCGGAGCCCTCGCGGTCGCCCTGCCCGACGAACCGCTTGGCGTCGAAACTGTCCGAGAGGAAGTCGGTCAACGCCTCGGCCGTGTCCCGCGATTCGGTGAAGACGATGACGCGCTCGCCGCCCTCGAGCCCCAACGTCTCGGCGAGCAACATCCGGGTCTTGCGGTATTTCGGGTGGATCTCGTCGAAGCTCTCGGCCTTGCGCATGGCCTCGCGGACCCGCGGGTCCGAGACCATCCGCTGGCTGGCCTTCGAGGCTCCCGACGAGCGGGCCTGATTGCGCTGGCGGTCGAAGTACCGCCGGACCGCCTCGACGCTTTGGGTCTCGACTAAGGTGACGGCCTGCCGGAGTTTCATCACCTCCGCGTGGATCGACATCCCCTCGAACCCCTCCGACTGGTCGTTATTGATCAGTTCCTGCAGTTCGGCCCGCATCCGATTGAGGTCCTTCTGGGACTGGTCGGGCTGGGTCGAGGACGCCACACCGAGTTCCTTGAGCTTCTCGAGGCGCTCTGTGATGACCTCGTTCAGCGCGTCCCGGATCTCGAGGACGTCCTCGGGGAGGTCGATCCGCTCCCACTCGACGTCGGTCTCGTGGGTGAACTCGTCGACGTCGGCGTCCTCCTCGGTCATCACCTCGACCTCGTCGATGCCGAGGTTCTCACAGACCGCGAGGATGGCCTCCTCGTCGCCGCCCGGCGACGCCGACATCCCCGTCACGAGCGGGTGCCGGGCGTCGGCGTGGTAGCGCTCGGCGATGTAGTTGTAGGCGTAGTCGCCGGTCGCGCGGTGACACTCGTCGAAGGTAATGTGGGTCACGTCGGCGAGCGAGATCCGGCTCCCGACGAGGTCGTTCTCGATCACCTGCGGGGTCGCCATCACGACCGTCGCCGACTCCCACGTTTCGGCGCGGTCGTCGGGACTCACGTCGCCGGTGAAGACGACGATCTCGTCGTCGGGTATCTGTAACGCCTCCCGGTAAAAATCCGCGTGCTGCTGGACGAGGGGCTTGGTGGGGGCGAGCATCAGCGCCTTCCCGCCGACCTCCTCGAGCCGTCGGGCGGTCACCAGCAGGCTCACCGTCGTCTTCCCCAGCCCCGTGGGGAGACAGACGAGGGTATGGTGGTTCGCGGCCGTTCCGGCGAGTTTCAACTGGTAGAGTCTGCGCTCGAGAAAATCGGGCTCGAGGAGCGGGTGCTCGATAGAAGCCGGTTCCTCGTCTGCCGTAGCCATTGGCGTCGATTCGATACGGGCCCGGTTAAGCATTGAGATAGCATGGTGAAAGTAGAACCTCCGTGTATTTGCATTGTGATTGTCCTTCAGTGAGGTGGAAGCGATGGTCTACGATACGCTCGTCTCTGCGGCCGGAACCAAAGGCATGCTTGGATCGAGGGTGATACTGTGCCGTCGACTGTTGCTCCGGAAGCACCCCCATCGAGCCGCCGGTCGATTCTTAGACACACATTTATCCACGCCTGAACGAAACGAAGGCTCTCGGTGATTCACTGACCCGTTAGCGCGTCGTACCGTTCGAGAACGATCGTGTGTCCATCGGCTTGCTATCTATTTCGGTACGAGAAGAGCTGCAGTTCGGGTTCTACGATTACTTATAAAGCTTGTATAATGTGACTATAGCCCCAGATGCGTGCAAGGCGACGGCACCGGGTCGTAGTGACTCTTGCATAAAGGCAATTGTTAGTGCAGCCACCCACACTAATGCCAACGGAAGTTCGAACAGTGGACGCCCCTTCACGACACCAAGAGCAGTACTCAATACTCCCCCAACCCCAATGCTGACGAGAATGACTGCCCAACTTATAGAGAATCCCTGCACAAAACAAACGATACCCGACATTACCGTTAATAATGCGAAAATAAAAAAATATTGGTGTCTATCGCGACGCGTTACAGCCTTGCTATCCATGGTTCATTTCTTCTATGTGGGTTGAAAAATATTCTGGTGGGAAGGTCCTTAGACTGGCAGATGAACGTTATAATCAAATTCCTTGCTGACTCCCATCTCGTCCCAATCCTTGTAGTACCCACCCGCGACCCCCATCATTATCGTCGGACTGGTGTTTATACCGCCGGGATACTCTTCGTCTTTATCCCAGTACGACACCGTCATGGAAGCCTTGTTTGGAATCATGTCGATGTCGATAAGCTGGTCCACCGCAGCAGCGAACCCTCCACAGCCGACTGCGGCGGCCGCTCCGCTCCATCCACCCGTGGGGATGGAACCGGCAGCACCAGCCACGTAACAGACCAGGGCCGAAAGGCCTGAGACTCCGATGCTGCTAAACGCACCCCCACCCTGAAGGTGGAATTCGACCGCGCTGTGGTGATTGAACGCTATATCTCCACAGGAGTCGGAGATTTGCTTGGTATCGACATCGTAATCCTCAATGAAGTTCTCCGGCGTGAAGTCAACCCCTTGTGCTTCTACGTCCCCGGCAGTGCTGATGTCGCTCGTGGTGGCCGCCGGATCAATCTCGCCGAACTCCAGCGGATGGCCACTCCTCGTGGCTTTGTACGTCGATTGCGTTGACGGGCCGCTCGAGTGCCTGTATTTCTCGGCTTCTCTGAATAGATATTTCTTGCCAGACACTTCGACGATAACCGCTATAGCATTATCTTCAGTTTCGACTCGCTTTCTGCTGATGTTTTCTCCACTGCAATTGAACTCGTCACCGCGGCCTTGGTCAGAGCCACTCTCCTTTGCACTGGCGGTCCCAGTCGCACCGAGGATCAGGCCGCTGCCAATCGTTGCACCGGTGGTTCGAAGGATATTTCGACGATGGAGTTTATCTTGATTATTATTGTCTTGCATTCACTGTATAATTATACCATCATAATATAAGTCTTTCCTACAATACGAATTATATTGATGTCTATATCATTGATAGTGGCTACGATATATGTTATAATGATATAGTGATATAACGAAATAATTGGCCAGGCCATCGCTCGAGCAGTGTGGGATCCTGAACGCAACGCTTCGATCACGGGATGCGGTGAATTGGTAATCCGGATCGACGAACGGCTCCTCGGTCGACTCCGATTTCGACGTTGCGAGGATCGCCGACGTTATCAGCGTCGATTCTCCGACGATATTCGCCACGCTGTCGGCGCGGCTCGATCGATGGATCGAGCTGTCACTCCTCCGCAAGCGGCGGGAGCCACCCCGTCAGCCCGACTGCGACGGCGACTAGCCCGGCCAGCGCGAGATACGCCTCGTCGAAGTGGCCCCGATCCGCGAGCGCGCCGAACGCGACCGGACTGACTGCCCCGATCGTCATGTAGACGGTCCGCAGGAACCCCAGCCCGGTCCCCTGCATGTCCGACGGGAACGCCGAGGTCATGTACGGCAGGGTGATCGTCCCGTAGCCCAGAATGCTCGAGAGGAAGACCGTCCCGACGACGAGCGGCCAAAAGCCCTCGAGGAACGGGAGCGCGACGAGCGAGACCACGACGACACCCAGGACCGGTGGCAGCGATTTCCGGATGCCGAACCGGTCGTACAGCCGGCCGGTCAGCGGCTGGACCACGATTCCGGCCGCGAAGAAGGCGCTGAAGAGCCCGGTCGCGACGCTCTCCGAGAACCCCTTGATCTCGATCAGATAGTGGGGTAAAACCCCGTAAAGGCCTGCCAGACGCAGTAGGTCAGGATCTGGATCGCGGTCACGGTGACGATCTCGGGCCGGCGCAGTTCCGAGCGGACGTATCGGACCGTCTCGAGCGAGACGCTGTCGACGGCGCTGTCCGCGCCGGAGGTGTGGGCCGGCACGACCAGCCGGAGGCCGACGGCGACGAGCGCGAAGGCGGGGACGACGAGGCCGAAGCCGTACTGCCAGGCGAAGGCCGAGGCGATCCCGCCGGCGGCAAGCGGCAGGAGGGTGTTGCCGGCCTGGCCGGCCGCCATCGTGACGCCGATCGCCGTGCCGTCGTTGTCGGGGTAGACGTCCGACAGCGTCGTGAAGCGGGCGACGCCGTACAGTGCGGTCCCGAAGCCGAAGGCTCCGGTCGCGAGGTAGACGACCGGCGCGGAGCCGGCGACGGCGACGACGCCGAGGGTCACCGCCGAGACGAGCGTACTCGCGACGAGGACGTTCCCCTCGCCGAACCGGTCGGCGAGCAGTCCGCCGGGAAGTTGGCCCAGTGCGTAACAGAGCCAGAGAGCGGTCAGCAGGAAGCCGGCCGTCGTCAGATCGAGGCCGTAGGCCCGCCGGAGGTAGGGCAGCAAGACGGGGTAGGCGAGTCGAACGCCGATCGAGAGGAACCAGCCGGCGGCGACGGCAACCAGAATCTCGCCGCGGCCGTCCGTCAGGAACGACCCCACGTTCGACAGCTTCGTCCGCGCGCTTGACAGCGACACTGTTGCCCCTCTTTCGCTGTCGATCGCCTTGAGGGACCCAGAACGGTGTGCGTTTGCCGGTATCGGAACCACGGTCCTGTGGCGCTGCCCTTGAGGCCGCTACAGCGGCGCGAACTCGAGGGCCGCCCACGCTAGACAGGCCGCGTAGATCGGGATCGTCAGGTTGTCGTCGACGATGTAGGTCCGGACCTCGAGGGTGACGCCGTCGGCCAGTGTCGCGCCCACCGCGGCGATCAGCGCCGCGGTGATCGGCAGGAACGGGATCGCGATGAGCGTCGAGACGAGAAACATCGTCCCGAGTACCTTCGGCGGCTTGACTCGCTTGAGGGTGTTGTCCGAGACCGCGCCGCTGATCGGGTCCCCCAGTGCGAGCATCAACATCGCCGGCAGCGCGATATCGGGCTCGAAGACGACCACGACCGCCGCCATACTGATCAGATAGAGCGCGTAGGCGGCGGGGTTGTCCTGTTCGTACTCGCGGGTGAGAACGTCGTAGAGCCGCCAGTCGAGTCCGATCCGAAGTCGGAGGAACTCGAGGACGAGTGCGCCGGTCGCCAGCATGACCATGAGGAGCCGGAAGCCGGTCCAGGTCAGCCCGGCATCGAGGGCGTCGGCCAGCAGCCAGAGGGCGACCAGTCCCGAACCGCTGGCGTGAACCAGGCGGCGCTTCAGTTCGTCGGCCATCACGTCGTGCCTCGGGAGAGGTGACCTTCAGTCCGTCGGTTAGTTCTCCGGACACCTATATAGTATATAAAGGCTCGCGGGACGGGCCCCGTCTCGAATCGAGGGCCGGGTCCACGAGATGACTCGGCGGGTGCCGTCGATCGCCGTCAGCGGTTCCCGCGGACGTAGCCGCCGAGTCCGCCGAACCCGACGGTGAACAACGCGCCGAAAAAGAGGAGTCCGAGCCCGAGTTCCGGCCCCGCGACGATCTCCGGATCCTCGACGGAGAGGACGAACGTACCGAGAACGAACAACGGGAGATAGCCGACGGCGACGCTCGCCCCGGCGGCGGCACTGCTCTCGGCCGACAGCGAGGATCCCGCCCGTCCAGCGATCACGTATCCCGTGAGAAACAGAATCGCGGCCGGAATCGCGTTGAACACCAGCGGATTGAACTCGGGCGCACCGACGGCAGTGAGCTGGTTGAACAGGTCGAAATAGCCGTCGGCGACCGTCTGCGAGCCGAGGCCACCGCCCGCGTTGAACTCGATCGGCGTGTTCACCCGGTGTGCGTTGTAGAACGGGTACCCGACGAACTCCGGCACCGGAAACACCTCCTCGAGATCGGGCTCCGTTTCGGCCGCATCGAAGATCCGGTAGGTGAAATAGCCAGTCGTAATTATGAATACTGCGATGAATGATAGGACGCCATAGATTATCCCGCCGATCGGACGGATACCTTCCGTTATTGGCTGGCTAGACGACCGTGGCTCCGTATTCGTCTCTTGTAAGGACACACATCAATCACGTAATTTGTAAAGAATAAAATTTGTGGCGGACGTTCCCGGACACGAGCGACGACTCACCTGCGCTCGGCGGCGTCGGCCGCCGATTCGCGGGGCAGTCGTCGTCCACGGGCGCGTCCTCTCCGGCCAGTCCCGTCTCCAACCGCGAAACGGTCGCTTACAGCTCGTCGAACGCCAACTCGCCGGCACGGATCGCCGCCAGCGTCTCGGCGAGGTCGTCGACCGGCAGCCGTTTCTGCTCGGTCGTGTCGCGTTCGCGGACGGTGACGGTCGTCTCCTCGTCCTCAACGGTCTCGAAGTCGACGGTCACACAAAACGGCGTGCCGACCTCGTCCTGCCGGCGGTAGCGACGGCCGATGTTCCCCGAGTCGTCGTACGTGACCGAGAGGCCGGCCGCGCGCAGATCGTCGACGATCTCGTTCGCTTCTGTCTCGAGTGCGTCGTCGCTTTGCAGCGGGAAGACACCGACGAAGGTGGGTGCGACCTCTGGCTCGAGTTCGAGGTAGGTCCGCTCCTCGCCGTCGACTTCGTCCTCGCGGTAGGCGTGGTGGAGAACGGTATAGACCAGCCGGTCCACGCCGAAGGAGGGTTCGACGACGTGGGGCGTGATGTGTTCGCCGGCCTCGGTCTGTTCCTCGACCGCGAAGCCGGTCTTTTCGACGGGGATCTCGTGGGTCTCGCCCTCGAGGTCGATCTCGACGCTGTCACCCTCGAATGCCGAGCGGTCGCGGGCGGCGAGGTCCTCGAGTGTCCCGACGACGGCCTGGGCGTCACCGCCGAACTCCGGACCCAGATAACTCATGTCGGGGTCGACGGTGGCGCGCTCGACCGTCTTGGGCTCGTCGTACTGTTTGAAGATGGTAAAGCGGTCGTCGGAGTACTCGTCGTGTTTCGAGAGGTCGTAGTCGCCGCGGTAGGCGAAGCCGGCCATCTCGATCCAGTTGCCGTCGACCTCGCTCTCGGCGTCCCAGCAGTCGCTGGCGTAGTGGGCCCGCTCACCCGAGAGATGCTGGCGGAACCGGAACCGGTCCATGTCGACGCCGACCGCCTCGTACCACGGCTTGGCGACCCCGAGGAAGTACGCGACCCACGGGCTCGAGACGATCCCCTCCTCGACCGCCGCGCCGATCGTCGTCTCGATCTCCTCGCCGCCCTCCTCGTTCTGCTCGCTGGCCGGGTAGAGCGTGACCTCGACATCGGCGACGCTCTCGAGGTCGGGCTCGTCGGTCTCGGGGTCGATGAAGTACTCGAGTTCGGCCTGGGTGAACTCGCGGGTCCGGATGATCGAGCGCCGGGGGCTGATCTCGTTGCGGTAGGCGCGGCCGATCTGGGTGACGCCGAACGGCAGTTGGTTGCGCGCGTACTCCTTCAGGCGGGGGAACTCGACGAAGATGCCCTGTGCGGTCTCGGGACGGAGGTAGCCGGGGTCGGAGTCGCCGGGACCGATGTTCGTCTCGAACATGAGGTTGAAGGTCTCGACGGCCTGTCCCGCGAGTCCCGCCCCGCAACTCGGACAGACGAGTTCGTACTCGGCGATGACCTCCTCGACGTCCGGAATGGGGAGGCTCTCGGCGTCCTCGTACTCCGTGTTGTCCTCGACGACGTGGTCCGCGCGGTGGCTCTCGCCACACTCCGGACACTCGACGAGCATGTCGTCGAAGCCGTCCAGATGGCCGGAGGCCTCGAAGACGGGCTCGGGCATGATGGTGGGCGCGTCGATCTCCATGTTGCCCTCCGCGACGGCAAAGCGGTCGCGCCAGGCGTCCTCGACGTTGCCCTTCAGGGCCGCACCCTGCGGCCCGAAGGTGTAGAAGCCGCCGACGCCGCCGTAGGCGCCCGACGACTGGAAGAAGTAGCCCCGCCGCTTGGCGAGTTCGACCAGTTTCTCGCTCGTTACCGCCGTCTCCTCGGTGTCGTCGTCACTCATAGAGCGCCTCCAACAGATCGATGTCGCGAGCGATACCGACGAGGTCCTCGCCCGTGACTATCGGGATCTGTTCGATATCGTTGCTGATCATTCGCTGTGCGGCCTCCTGGACCGACGTGTCCGCCGCGACCGTCACCACGTCGTCGCTCATGAACTCCCGGATCGAGCCCGCGGGGATCTCGATGTCCCGCGTCGGGAGATAGCGGCTCCCGACGGCCTTGATCCCCTCCCAGGACCAGTCGTCGTCCTGGTCGCCGAAGTTGTCGCCCGTCTCCTCCTCGCCCTCGACGATCCGGGCGACCTCGAGGATGTCGACCTCAGTCAACACGCCGCTCATTCGTCCCTCGTCGTCCAGCGCGACGGTGTAGGGGACGTTGGCGTAGGAGAGTTCCCGCTCGGCGACGGGCAAGGGCGTTCCCTCGTAGGTCGTGTTCACGTCCTGGCTGGCGTAGGCGTCGACGGTGCCCTCGGTCGCCTGATCGCCGGCCGCGATCGCGTGGATCACGTCGGTCACGGTAACGATCCCCTCGAACTCGCCGTCGACGACCGGCACGCGGCGCGCGCCTTCCTCGACCATCGTCCGCGCGACGTCCGCGAGCCCGGTTTCGGCGGTCGTCGTCGGTACCTCCTCCATCAACATGACGAGCTGGTCCTCGTCGGGCTCCTCGATGAGTCGCTCTCGGGAGATCAGACCGCGGTACTCCGGCCCGTTGTCGGTCGGTTTGACGACCGGGACCGACGAGAACGATTGCTCTTGCAGGTACTCGAGGACGTCCGAGCGGGTCCCGGGCAGGTCGGCGGTAACCACGTCTTCACGGGGCGTCATCGCGTCGGCTACGTTCATATCCCGTCGGTACGGCGAAAATGAGTATAAACCCAGTGTTTCACGGACCGACGTTCGATCGGCGACCGGTCATTTGGCTGGACAGTCCGATTCGATGCGTTTATATGTGAGTGGTTGTCACTCACTCACATGGCGACGAACCCCCACGCCATGGCGTCCGACGAGACGATCGTCGGTTCGATCGATTCGACGGCCACGAGCGATGAGTACGTCATCGCGGACATCTCGGCCGACGGTGCCTGGCTGTCCATGCGGGCCGATGACGCGCTTGCGCTTCCGGCCTGGCGATAACTGGGGGTGGGATGGGATCGATTGTCGCGTCCGGTCGCGACTGCGCTGTTTTCCGTTGTCCGCGTTCCGACGCGAGATGGCCCCGATCGGACGGTTGCTGCGATGTCGACGTTCTCGCCGTTTTCAGCACGTCTCGAGCGGCCATACCGTTTAGTGGATTCGGATGGTCGCTACGGCCATGAGACGCTCTCGGCCGCGACGCGACGCGGAACCCGACCCGAGCGACGGCGACGAGTTCGGCCTCGAGCGCGCGCGCTCTCGTCCGTCCGTCGTCACGGCCCTCTCGCGGTTCGTCCCGGCGGCGCTCGCGCGGCGAGCGATCGCCGTCTCCGTCGCGACCGACCGCGAGGTCTACGCGCGTGACGACCCGGTCGAGATCACCGTCGACTTCGAAAACCGGCTCCCGGTCCCCGTCGAACTCCGGACGCCCCGCCAGCGCCGCTGGGGCTGGACGATCGACGGCCACCTCGAGGCCACCGACGAACGCCGGTACACGCCGGACCGACCCGCTACGTTCGACTTCCGCGCCGGCGAACGAAAGCGCGCGTCGGTGACCTGGAACGGCCGCCTCGAGCGGACCGACGGCGACCGCCACGAGTCGGTCGTCCCCGACGCCGGCGAGTACGAGATCCGGGCGTTCGTTGCGACCGCTGCGGGGACGACTCGGCCGGCCGACGCGACGACGATTACGATCAACTGACTGGCCGAGGCGTGGCTACGAGAGGAGGATATCGACCGGGAACGACGGCGCGTCGCTCCCGATCGGAAAAACCGCGTGTCGTCCGTGACTCGCCGGTATCGGTTCGGCCCCGTCGTCGGGGCGACTCGAGCGGTGCATGCTCAGTCAACTCCTTCGGCTTAGCCGGTGAGGAACCCGCCGGGCGAGACCTGCGTCGCCGGCCGGCCGTCGTCGGTCGTCTGGACGCCCGTGAACGAGGGCGAGTGTTCGATCGTTCGCTGTACCTTCGCGCCGGTTTTCGTGTGCGTTGCCAGGATGGCGAGCATCTTACTCATGTATGAGTAAATAGTGGCGGCCCACTCATAAGTATTATTGCGATGATCGACCGTGTTGGATGATCGTCGCCGGCACTATTAGTGAATGATTCTCACAGCTTCGGTGCTATCGGCGCGCCGGCGGTCGCGGTCGTCTCGGGGCCACGTCTCCGTTATCGGTGGAGGTGACAGGCGGCGAACCGCTCTCCGTCGCCGGACTCGAGTTCGTAGGACGGCCGCTCGCGGGCACAGACACTCGCTTCGGCGAAGGACTCGAGCAACAGGTCGGTCGCCGCCGCCCAGCGGTCGGCTTCGTCGCCGTCCGCCTCGCCGTCGGTGGCGACCAGCTCGATCGCCTCCGCGACGATCGAGCCCGCCTCGCCACGGGGCAGCGTTCCGTCGAAGAACTCGGCTTCGATCCGCGCCGCCGGCATCGGTTCGAACGTCCGCCGTTTGACCGCTCGCATGAACGCCCGCGTCCGTGGCCACTCCTCGCCGGTCCAGTCGTACGCGTCGGGGGCGATCAGGCGCGGACACCGCGTCCGGAACCGACACCCCGAGGGCGGATCGACCGGGCTCGGGACCTCGCCCTCGAGGACGCCCCGGGAGCCGTTCTCGCGAGGATCCGGGACGGGAATCGACTCGAGCAGGGCACGGGTGTAGGGATGCTGTGGGTTCTCGAACAGTTCCTCTTTCCCCGCCAACTCGATGATGTGGCCCAGATACATCACCGCCACGCGGTCGGAGATATGGCGGATGACTGAGAGGTCGTGGGCGATAAAGAGGTACGTGAGACCGAACTCCCGCTGCAGTTGCTCCATCGTGTTCAGCACCTGCGCCTGAATCGAGACGTCCAGCGCGGAGACGGGTTCGTCACAGACCACGAAGTCGGGATCGACCGACAGCGCCCGTGCGAGGTTGATCCGCTGGCGCTGCCCGCCGGAGAAGGCGTGGGGATAGCGGTTGTAGTGGCGTGGGTCGAGCCCCACCTTCTCGAGCAGTTCCTTCGCGCGGGCCTCCCGCTTCTCGTCGTCTAACATGTCGTGGGCCCGCATCGGCTCCTCGATGATCTGCCCGACCTTCATCCGCGGATCGAGCGATGACTGGGGATCCTGGAAGATCATCTGCATGTCCGAGCGCGTCTGCCGGAGTTCCTCACCACCGAGGTCGGCCAGGTTCTCCCCTTTGAAGTAGATGTCTCCCTCGGTCGGCTCGAGCAGGCGCAGGATCGTCCGCCCGAGCGTACTCTTGCCACAGCCGGACTCCCCGACCAGTCCCAGCGTCTCGCCGGGTCGAACCTCGAGCGAGACGTCGTCGACCGCTCGCACCCGCTCTTGCTCGACGCTGAACGGCGGGAACTCGCTCGCGTCGAACTGCAGGCCCGCGAACAGTCCGGACTCCTGCCCGAAGTGTTTCGAGACGCCGTCCAGTTCGAGCAGCGGCCCCTCGCTGTCGTACTCGCGGTCCTCGTCCAACCGGAGCCCGCTACTCACGACCCTCACCCCCGTCGTCGGCCGGGTTCGGCGCGAGTTCCGACGCAGTGTCCTCGGCCACCCCGTCTCCGGTTTCCCTCGTCGCGCCCGCAAGCGGCGGACTGCCCTCGTAGTCGACATCGAAGGCGTCGTGTTTCACGCAGGCCGCCCGGTGGGGCTCGCCGTCGGCGTCCGCGACCACCGTCGGCTCGGGATGGACGCGCTTGCACACCTCGCGCGCGTCGGGACAGCGCGGGTGGAACCGACAGCCCGACGGCGGCTCGATCGCCTCGGGCATCACCCCCTCGATCGCCTCGAGTTCCGTGACGGTGCGGTCGGGTCGGGGGATCGAGTCCAGCAGGGCGTCGGTGTAGGGGTGTTTCGTCTCGTAAAACAGCTCGTCGACCGGCGCTTGCTCGACGATCTCGCCGAGGTACATCACGTTGACCCGGTCACAGATCTCGGCGACCACACCCAGGTCGTGGGTGACCCAGACGAAGCTCGTGCCGTATTTCGACTGTAGCTCGTCGACCAACTCGAGGATCTGGCCCTCGACGGTGACGTCCAGTGCCGTCGTCGGCTCGTCGGCGATGATCAGACTGGGTTCGCAGGCCAGCGCCATCGCGATCAGCACGCGCTGGCGCATCCCGCCGGAGAACTGGTGGGGGTACTCCTCGTAGCGCTCCTCGGGGTCCGGAATGCCGACCTCGCGGAGCATGTCGATCGCTTCTGCGCGAGCCTCGTCGGCCTCGAGGCCGCGGTTGAGTTCGATGAACTCCCGCAGCTGGCCGCCGACAGTGAACACGGGGTTGAGCGACTCCATCGGGTCCTGGAAGATCACCGCGATCTCGTTGCCCCGGATGCGGGTCCGAATCTCCTCGTCGGAGAGGGCGTCGTCTCGCTTTCGCAACTCGCCGTCGGGGCCCTCCTCGAGGCCGAAGATCGTCTCGCCCTTGTAGGTGATCTCGCCGCCGACGATCTCGCCGGGGGCCTCGACGAGTCCCATGATGCTCATCGAGGCGACCGACTTCCCGGCGCCGCTCTCGCCGACGAGGCCGACGATTTCGCCCTCGCGGACCTCGAAGGAGATGCCGTCGACGGCGCGTACTGTGCCTGCTTCGGTGAAGAACTGGGTCTTCAGGTTCTCGACGCGGAGTAGTGGTTCGGAACTCATTGTCAGTCGTCGATTCGGGGGTCGAGGGCGTCCTGCAGGCCGTCGCCGAACAGGTTAAAGCCCATAATGGTGATCATGATCGCGATACCCGGCCAGATCGAGAGCCAGACGTTCGAGTGCATGTAGCCGTGGGCGATGTTGAGCATCTGCCCCCAGTCCGGCGTCGGCGGCTGTGCGCCGTAGCCAAGGAAGGAGAGCCCGGCGACGATGAGGATCGTCACGCCGATCTGGAGCGTCGCGTAGACCAGCACCGGCGCGAAGCTGTTGGGAACGACGTGACGCAGGATGATCTCCCGATCCCTGACGCCGGCCGCCCGCGCCGCTTCGATGTAGTCCATCTCGCGGACGCTCAGCACGCGACTCCGGATGATGCGGGCGAAGACGGGGACGAACGCGATCCCGACGCCGAGGACGGCGTACCAGATGTTCGCGCCGCCGACGAAGACCGTGAAGACGATGATGAGGATCAGCGGGGGGATCGCGTACACCGTCTCGACGATCCGCATGAGGACGTCGTCGACCCGGCCGCCGTAGTAGCCGGCGACGGCACCGACGACCGTCCCGCCGGTGAGTCCGATGAACGTCGAGACGATCCCGACGAACACCGACACCTGCGTCCCGTAGACGATCCGCGTAAAGTAGTCCCGGCCGGTGTGGTCGGTCCCCAGCGGATGCTCGAGCGTGCCGCCGGCCGGCAGCGGGTTCCACGGCTGCTCGGCCAGCGGGAAGTACGGCGGCATGTGTTGGGTTCCCTCCCCCGGCGACGGGATGTAGGTCGGGTGATCGAAGATCGGCAACAGCCGCGCGAAGGTGTAGTCCGACAGGACGCCGAACGTGAGCAGGGAGAGGTTGCTGTCGATCGCGGCGTAGATCGCGACGAACAGGACGACCGTGACGACGTACAGTCCCCAGCGGGCCGTCGTGTCCGCTTTGATCCGTGCGGCCGTGTAGCGCCAGCCGACGCGGGCCTCGACGTCGTCTTCGCTTTCCGTCTCTCGATTGTCTTCGAACTGTGATTCACTGACTGCCATGCTTATTCTCGCTCACCGTAGGTGACTCGCGGATCGACGTATGCGTACGAGATGTCGGTGATGATGACGCCGACGACGAACAGGACGCCGAGCATCATCGTCACGCCCATCACGAGCTGGTAGTCGTTTCGCTGGATCGCGCCGACGAACAGCTGTCCCATTCCGTTGATGTTGAACACCGTCTCGACCAACACCGCGCCGCCGATCGCCGTCGACAGGTTGAGTCCGACGATCGTGATGATCGGTAGCTGTGCGACCTGGAACGCGTGCTTTCGCAGGACCGTCCGCTCGGGCACGCCGTAGGCACGGGCCAGCTTGACGTACTCGCCCTGCAGCGACTCGATCATCTGGGTCCGCTCGACGCGCATGATCGTCGCCATCTGCAAGGTCCCCAGCGCGATCATCGGCAACAGCAGGTGTCTGGCCGACTGATAGTACAGCTCGAGGTGGCCATCGATTCCCCGATAGGCGCTCGGCGGTCGCCACGGGTAGTAGAGCCCGCTCGAGGGGAGCCAGCCGAGCTTGACGGCGAAGACGAGGATCAGGACGATCCCGATCCAGAACGAGGGGGTGCTGACGCCGACGAGCGCGGCGATGCGGGAGACGTGGTCGGTCGGTTCGTTGCGTCGGTCGGCGGCCACGACGCCGAGCGGGATCGCGGTCGCCAGCGCGAACACGTACGCCGAGACGACCAGCAACAGCGTCGGTCCGAGCCGGTCCAGTATCAGGTCGGTGACCGGCCGCTCGTAGTAGATGCTCTGTCCGAGGTCTCCCTGTAGCAGCCCCGCCATGTACGTCAGGTAGCGTTCGTGTAACGGCCTGTCGAGCCCGTACCGCCGTTCGATCGCCCTGACCAGTTCTTCGCTGTGTTCCTGGCCCTGAAGCATGAGGCTAACCGGATCGCCCGGTCCCAGGTTCGCCAGCAGGAACGTGATGACGGAGATCCCGATCAGGACCGGGACCGCCTGTGCCAGCCTGTATACCGTGTACTTGAGTAGCTTCATTGCTCAGCGAGTCGATCGCGTTGGTCGTCGGACGATGCGACGCGGTCGAGGGGAGTCGACGGCCCGCCGACCGCGACGGGATCGCCGTTCGTCAGTTCACTCCATCGAGACGTTCGTGTACTCCGCGACGAGGGTCGGATTCCTCGTCACCTCCGGATGCGCCTGGAGGTCCTCGACGTAGTCGCGGGACGCCATCGTGTTGTCCTGCGTAAACGCCGGTAAGACGGGTAATTGCTCGACGATTTCCCGGATGACGGGTTCGTAGATGTCGTAGCGGTTCTCCTGACCCGCCGAGTTACGCCCCTCGGCGATCGCCTCGTGGAACCCGTCGCTACCCCCGTAGTAGTGGCCCTGATTGGTTCCCGCCTGGCTCTCGTGGAACAGCGGGTAGAGGTAGTAATCGGGGTCGGGACCGCCGGTCCAGCCGAGCAGGTACATCTGGTAGTCGTCGGCGTTCCCGCTGGTGTAGGTATCGACCAGCGTCGCGAAATCCAGGACCTGTACGTCCGCGCCGTACCCGATCTCGTCCAGTCGGGTCGCGATCCGCTCGGCCAACTGGGCACGGATCCCCTCGGGCGTGATGATCGTCGGGGTGAAGTCGTCGGGCGCGTGTTCATCGAGCAGCGACTGGGCCTGATCCGGATCGTACTCCGGCAGCATCTCCTGATACTCCTCTTCGGGGAATTCCCAGACCTCGTTGACGACCGGCGGGATCGGGCTGTACATCGGCGAACTCACGTTGCCCGCGTTCGACTCGATGAAGTCCTGCATCGAGAACGAGTGGGCGATGGCCTGTCGCACCTCGGGGGTGGTCGTCGGCCCCTCGTTGCAATTAAAGGCCATGTACATGAACGTCGGGCTCTCGGCCGAGTGGAGAGTCACGCCGTCCTCGTTCTCGAGGACGTCCCAGTCGTCGTTTGGAATGCCCGCGATGACGTCGGTGTTGCCCGCCCTGATGTCGGAGACGCGACCGGCGGGATCACCGTGGGCGACGAACCGAACCTCCTCTAAATTCGGCTCGAGGTCGCCCCAGTAGTCGTCGTTGCGCTCTAAGTCGACGTATTCGTTTTCTTGCAGGTCGGCGAACTCGAACGGGCCGGAGCCGACCGGGTCCGTGTTGAACGCCTCGCGGTCTTCGGTCCGGACGCTCTCCGGAACGACCGTCACGCCCATGGTCGCGAGTTCGAACGGGCCGTAGGGCTCCTCGCCGAGGTCGACCTGCAGCTGGTAGTCGTCGATGACCTCCGTACTCTCGATCATGTCGTACTCGGAGGCGTTCTCCGTCTCCTCTTCGACGGGTGCGGTAAAGGAGTGGGCGACGTCCCCCGCGGTCACCTCGTCGCCGTTGTGGAACGTCGCCCCTTCCACCAGTTCGAAGATGTAGCGCGTGCCGTCGCGCTCGACCGTCGGCTCGCCGGCCGCGAGTTTCGGCTGTAACTCGAGGCCCTCGTCGTACTCGTAGAGCCCGTCGAAGACGAGCTGAATGACCTGAAAGCTGTACGCGTCGTTCGAGACGACCGGATCGAACTGCTCCTCGCGCGATTGTTCCTGCGTGAAGTGGAACCGATCGCCGTCTCCGGAGCCGCCCCCACCGATACAACCCGCAAGCGCCGCCGCGGAGACGGCGGCGCCCGAGGCGAGTAGCCGTCGTCGCGTTGGGTAGTCCAGCACCATCCTGTGGAGAGTTATCACCCAACCCATTTTGGTATCGACCGAGTACGGCGTGCAATCAGCTCTTACTAACGGAGAATACGTCTACTACCGGTTCCATCAGTGAGACGATTCGGCCAGCGATGAACCCACCTGTGCATCGATGTCGGTTCGCGAAGTCGGGGCCGTCGCCGTCACGAGTCGGGCCACGACGCGGGGTCACGCTTGTGGAGTGAACGGCCGCTATCGACGGTCGGCGCGGCCAACGCCGACGGACCCGTGGTATTTTTCTTCAGCCGGACACAGAACACGTGTATGAACTATCGCGCCGTCGAGACCACCGAAGAGTACGTCGCCCGACTCGAGACGGGTGCCGACTGGCGGGCCGAGATCGAGTCGCTGGCGGACGCGGTCGAGGCCGAGGCCGGCTGGTTCACCGCGCTCGGCGCGGTCCAAGACGCCGAACTCTGGTTCTACGATCAGGACACCTGCGAGTACGCCCCGATCGAGTTCGACGAGCCGCTCGAGGTCGCCAGCTGCGTCGGCAACGTCTCGTGGCTCGATGATGAGCGGTTCGCACATACTCACGCCGTCCTCTCCGACGACGAGGGTCGGACCTACGCGGGCCACTTGAACGAGGCGACCGTCTGGGCCGGCGAGGTCCACCTGCGCGTCTTCGAGGAGTCCCTCGAACGCGAGTACGACGAGCCCACCGAACTGGATCTCTGGCTCTGACATGCGCGAAGAAGACGAACAGTACTTCGAGCGACTCGAGGACCAACTCGAGTCGGCCTTCGACGTGGCCGAACGCGCCAAGGAACGGGGCGGCGATCCGAAACCCGAAGTCGAGATCCCGACCGCGCGGGACATGGCCGACCGCGTCGAGAACATCCTCGGTATCGACGGCGTCGCCGAACGCGTCCGCGAACTCGAGGGGAAGATGAGCCGCGAGGAAGCGGCGCTCGAACTCGCCGAGGACTTCGCCGAGGGACGGGTCGGCGACTACGAGACGAAAGCCGGCAAGGTCGAGGGGGCCGTTCGCACGGCGGTCGCCCTGCTGACCGAGGGCGTCGTCGCGGCACCGATCG
Organism: Natrinema sp. H-ect1; assembly: GCF_041821105.1. Classification (NCBI taxonomy): domain Archaea; kingdom Methanobacteriati; phylum Methanobacteriota; class Halobacteria; order Halobacteriales; family Natrialbaceae; genus Natrinema; species Natrinema sp. H-ect1. The sequence goes on from NZ_JBGUBA010000003.1 coordinate 161,642, forward strand.
AGGGGATCGACAAAGTCGAAATCCTCGAGAACGACGACGGGACGGAGTTCGTCAACGTCTACTACGCCGGCCCCATCCGCTCGGCGGGCGGGACCGCACAGGCACTGTCCGTCCTCGTGGCCGACTACACCCGCGCGCTCGTCGGTATCGATCAATACGGCCCTCGAGAGGAGGAGATCGAACGCTACGCCGAGGAGATCGCCCTCTACGACAAGGAGACCGGCCTCCAGTACTGCCCGAAGGCGAAGGAGGCCAAGTTCATCGCCAAACACCTTCCGATCATGTTGGACGGGGAGGCCACCGGCGACGAGGAGGTCTCGGGCTTTCGCGACCTCGAACGGGTCGACACCAACAGTGCCCGCGGCGGGATGTGTCTCGTCCTCGGGGAAGGGATCGCGCTGAAGGCCCCGAAGATCCAGCGCTACACCCGCAACCTGGACGAGATCGACTGGCCGTGGCTGCAGGACTTAATCGACGGCAACTACTCCGACGACGGCGACGAGGACGACGCCGCCGACGAGGCCGATAGCGACGACGACGCGGACGAGACGGCCGCCGAGGAGAGCGAGGACGGTGACGACACCGCCGACGAACCCGAGGGACCGCCCCGCGTCGACACCTCCGAGAAGTTCCTCCGGGACCTGATCGCCGGCCGGCCGGTCTTCTCCCATCCCTGTGCCGAGGGCGGCTTCCGGCTGCGCTACGGTCGCGCGCGCAATCACGGCTTTGCGACCGCCGGCGTCCACCCCGCCGCGATGCATCTGGTCGACGACTTCCTCGCGACGGGCACCCAGATCAAGACCGAACGGCCCGGGAAGGCCGCCGGCGTCGTCCCCGTCGACTCCATCGAGGGACCGACGGTCAAACTGGCAAACGGTGACGTCCGCCGGATCGACGACCCCGAGGACGCCCTCGAGATCAGAAACGGCGTCGAGAAGATCCTCGACCTCGGCGAGTACCTGGTTAACTACGGCGAGTTCGTCGAGAACAACCACCCGCTGGCCCCCGCCTCCTACACCTACGAGTGGTGGGTCCAAGACCTCGCGGCCGCCGGTGCCGACGTCCAGGCCCTCGAGGACGATCCCCGAATCGACCTCGAGTTCCCCGACCCCGAGGAGGCCCTCGAGTGGGCCACGGAGTACGACGCTCCCCTCCATCCCGAGTACACCTACCTCTGGCACGACATCTCCGTCGATGCCTTTCGCGACCTCGCGGCGTCGGTCGCCGAGGGTCGGATCGAGCGCGACGGCGACGGCAGCGTCAACGGGAACGGGGACGACAGCATCCTCGTCCTCGCGTCCGACGACGGCGTCGCCGACGCCCTCGAGACGATCGTCATCGAACACCGCCAGCGCCCCGACGACGACCGCATCGAGATCGACGACTGGCGGCCGTTCGTCCGCTCGGTCGGCTGCGAGCCCCGGCAGGCCGTCGCCGACGGCGCGGCGCTCGAGCCCGACCAGCGTCCCGAGATCGAACTCGAGCGCACCTGGACCGACGGCGACCTCTCCGAGCGCGCCCGTACCTGGGGCCACGAGACCGAGGGCGACAACGCCATCGAGGCGGTCAACGAGGTCGCGCCGTTCCGGGTTCGCGAGCGCGCCCCCACGCGGATCGGCAATCGAATGGGCCGGCCGGAGAAATCCGAGAGTCGCGATCTGAGCCCGGCGGTCCACACGCTGTTCCCGATCGGCGAGGCCGGCGGCACGCAGCGCAACGTCGCCGACGCCGCCAAACACGCCGAGACGATGTCGGATACCCCCGGCGTCGTCGAACTCGAGGTCGGCCGCAAGCGCTGTGACTCCTGTGGCACGGAGACGTTCAAGAACCGCTGTCCCGACTGCGACGAACGCACCACGCCGGACTACCGCTGTCCCGACTGTGACCAACGGCTCGAGCCCGACGAGGCCGGCCGCGTCGAGTGCGATCACTGCGAACGCGAGGGCTCCTGCGTCGAGACCCGCGAGATCGACGTCAACGACGAGTTCCGCAGCGCCCTCGAGTCGGTCGGCGAACGCGAGAACGCCTTCGAGATCCTCAAAGGCGTCAAGGGACTCTCCTCGCAGAACAAGGTCCCCGAACCGATCGAGAAGGGAATCTTGCGGGCCAAACACGACGTCTCGGCGTTCAAGGACGGCACCGTCCGCTACGACATGACCGACCTCCCCGTGACCTCGGTCCGGGCCAGCGAACTCGACGTCGACGTCGGTCAGCTCCAGGCGCTGGGCTACGAGGTGGACATCCACGGCGAACCCCTGACCCACGAGGACCAACTGGTCGAGCTCAAGGTCCAAGACATCGTCCTCTCGGACGGCGCGGCCGAACACATGCTCCAGACGGCCGACTTCATCGACGACCTCTTGGAGCAGTACTACGGGCTCGAGTCCTTCTACGAGTTCGAGGACCGCCAGGACTTGGTGGGCGAACTCGTCTTCGGGATGGCTCCCCACACGAGCGCAGCAACTGTCGGGAGAGTGATTGGTTTCACGAGCGCGGCCGTTGGATACGCTCATCCGTACTTCCACGCCGCGAAACGCCGGAATTGCGACGGTGACGAGGACTGCGTGATGCTGCTACTTGACGGGTTACTTAACTTTAGTAAGACGTTTCTGCCCGACCAGCGCGGCGGGAAGATGGACGCCCCGCTGGTGATGTCCTCCCGGATCGATCCCTCCGAGATCGACGACGAGGCCCACAACATGGACGTCGTTTCGCAGTACCCCCGCGAGTTCTACCTCGCGACCCGCGAGCAGGCCGATCCCGAGGACGTCGACATCGAGATCGCCGAGAAGAACCTCGGCACCGACCTCGAGTACACCGGCTTCGACCACACCCACGACACCACCGACATCGCGATGGGGCCCGACCTCTCGGCGTACAAGACCCTGGGCTCGATGATGGACAAGATGGACGCCCAGCTCGAGCTATCGCGCAAGCTCGAGGCGGTCGACGAGACCGACGTCGCCGAGCGGGTCATCGAGTACCACTTCCTGCCAGACCTCATCGGGAACCTACGCGCGTTCTCCCGGCAGGAAACGCGGTGTCTCGACTGCGGCGAGAAGTTCCGACGGATGCCCCTGACCGGCGACTGCCGCGAATGCGGCGGTCGGGTCAACCTCACCGTCCACAAGGGCTCGGTCAACAAGTACATGCAGACCGCGATTCAGGTCGCCGACGAGTACGACTGCCGGCCCTACACGAAACAGCGGTTAGAGGTGCTGGAACGATCGCTCGAGAGCATCTTCGAGAACGACAAGAATAAGCCCACGACTATTGCGGATTTCATGGGATAGATGGAGGATAGAACGTAGCTACGCTTCTTCGTCAGGACTTTCTTCACTTTCTCTATCGACCTTTGTCCATCCAGGCATCCCACCCATTCCGCTACCGGGAGCAGTATCTTCAGCTAGCTCTAAAAATTCTTCTGGGGTGAGTTCGCCCGCTTCTAACATTTGTCTTGCCTGGTTGAACGTGAGATCATCAAGATCATGCAGATTCGAAAGTTCATCACCCTGATCTACATCTATAGACACGTCAATACTGTCCACCATCAGCCCACGTTCAGTATACACCTTCCGAACAGCGCTTGCAACAAAATCTTCCATTATCTCGGTATCGGTCATATGCCCGTGCCCATCATCTGTTACCATGAGGAAAATGAATGCTAAGGCGTCGGGAATCCTATTATAAAGCGTTCTCTGTTCTTCTAATGGTATTTCTTGATCATCGGCACTGTCTAGTTCTGCACCTCCTCGATCGGTGTCTTTCCGTCGAGAGCTTGATGCGGTCTCTGGCGGTTGTAGTAGTGCATGAATTGTTCAAACCATTCGCGTGCGCTCGACCGACTGCCCACCCACGAGTTGTGGAAGCGGTCGATCCGCATTTTGAGGGTGTGAAACCACTTTTCGATGAGGTTTCGCTCGGTATAGTTGACCCGACCGTTCAATCCTAATCGAGCAAGGGCAGTCCGATATCCGAACTGATCGACGAGAAATACGGTATCGGAGAGATCGTATTTCTCGTCGAGTCGATGCAGAAACGCAGCTGCCGGATCGGTGCCATGCCGACCAAACAACGCGACATCGAGAATCAACTTCGTCTCGGTATCTATTGCAGCATATAGCCAAGACCACTCGCCGTTGATTTTGACAGCGGTCTCGTCAACCGCGACCCTTGACGGCTTCGCCGTCGGTGGGTCGCGCCCGCTGTCAGCCAGCCGATGTACCCAATTCCAGACGGCTCCATGTGAGCGTTCAACGCCTAATTCAGCTAAAATCGTTGTTGTCTCTCGAAGAGAACAACCAGTCTCGTGGAGGCGGACGGCGAACGCCCTGACGGGCGTCGCCGTCCGCTCGTTCTCCCAAGATTCTTCTAAATCCGCGTCGTAGCTCTCGCTGAGCAGGTCTGCGAGCATCTTGGTCGATTAACTCAACGACCTGCTCACTTCTCAAACTGGCTCAACTAGACAGTGCCTAGTGTTATTTCTGATTAAAATCAAATACTGCGACCCTGCGAAATACTTATTTACCAATAGATAGTGGTTGTAAATATAACTGGTGATAATAACTGGACACGAAACAGGCGTACTGTGCTTCGATCAGCAGCCTCTCTCGGAGGAATAGTTTCGATCCCGTTTGTATCAGAGACAGTCGCAGCGAAGTCCGACGAGACAGAGACAAAATACGGATACGAGATCAACGACAATGGAGATCTCGTCTACAACGGTCCGAAGGATTCAGAACACATCGAAGAAGCTGTAGAAGGAATGAACGAAGCAAAGGACGAAGGAAAGATTGAGTTTGCCGTCGAGGACGAGAGGGTCGTCACGAAGAGTACGTCTGACGTCAAAATCGCAGAAAATTGTCCTGGAGAGGACGACTACTGGAACAGTTTCGATGGATTCGAAGGCGTCCGGCACTATTGCCTATGGGACGACTGTACCACTCGCGAAATCATAGATAAGATGCTTGCTGGAGCCGGAGCTTCCCAGATTGCAGCTATAATCACTGGAGTCCACGGAGCGATCCCAGCTGCAGCAGCTGCCGAGATCGCTGCGGTACTCTTAGCTGCCGGGTGGCAAATACTCGACAACAACAATAACGGAGAAGGGGTGGAATTCAATATTCTGCTTCCGATGTGGCTCACGACTGATCCGTGGGACATCGAGCCTCAGTAACGAATTCACAGTAGACCAGACTACCTCGAACCACCAAAAACACTATTTCGACACACCCATTACTTATTTGCTATGGAATCAGAAGTCATCAGTAAAAATCAACTGCGTAAGTTATCGGTCGCAGCATCGGTTATAATCCTGGCATTGCTCGTTGGGGGCCTCATGCGTGGCGGGAGCTCAGCAAACTTCGGAAACCCATACTTCACGTTCGCGTTTATCGTGACTGTTCTTAGTGGGATCTACGCGATTGTCATGCTCTTCCGAGAATCGGAGTAAGTGACATCACTCAATATACCAATTCTACTCCCGAATCATAGGCTATAGCCGCTTACCAGGAACCATCGTCTTCAACACGGACCTCGTATTCTAAGTTACTCAATCGTTCACCTAGTTCACTAATCTCTCCCTCAATATCCTCAAACCGTTCTGGAACCTCATGGTTCAATCTAACGTTCGGGTAGAGGGCATCTCCCTCTGAATTTTTGTAATAGAGTTCTGCGTCTTCCCCCTCTATCTCGATAGCCCTACACGTAACAAACTCTCGCCGGTCTAATCGGTCAAGGACTGCCGCAACGAGTGTCGTCACTCTCTCCTTACTGTCATGGATATGGTTCGGGACTAGTTCGGGATATTCCTCTAAAACCCAATCTGCGATCTCTTCGACAGTGTATGCCTTATCTGGATTATTCAGTAGAAGTCGGTGAGCGATATTGGTACTTAGCCTATCAACGCCTACTCCTGACTCCCACTTTTCTGAATCCGTATCTATTGGCATACTCTCACTTCTCGGTCACTAATCATAAATCTTGGAGAAAACTCTAGTCAACAATTACACCTTTGGGATCACCTTATGACATTCTTCACACAGGGTTACGAGGTTTGTGAGTCGGTGTGTCACTTCCGGCACCCCTCTCGGTACGATATGATGTGCCTCGAGTTCCTTCGGTCCCATTCTATCACCGAGTTTCCAACAGTTCTGACAGAGAAACCCGTCGCGAACAAGAGCGTATTGGCGGCGCATCGGCCAATCACGTGGGAGTTCTCCCTTATTCGTGACCTTCGGTAAGCCTGCCTCGGAATCTGTATCCCAATCAGTGATGTCCTCAATCAGGTCTATTGGAACTCTATCCCGTTGTCCATGTTTCCCGTCCCATAGTATCGCCCATTCTCCGCTCTCATGGAGTTTGCAGTTTTCCCACGTTTCAGAACGGCCGTCTCTAAATCGGACAAGTACCATGCCAGTGAAACCCCCAGACTAACGAAAATAGGTATTTCGACCGTTCCTTCCCCAATCAACTGGGTGAATGTGCTAATTGTGTGTTCCTATAGCATACCGACATCTTTCAGATGGTCTGTTCCACAGCCCCGACAGAGCGTTTTCTGAGTCTCTTCTTTCTCATCACGGGGGACCGTGGCTTCGGCGAAATCCCCACACTGTCCGCACTCGAGTTCGACTGTCTCGCCCTGTTGCTCGAGTTCGTTCAGCCACAGTTCGGCTTCGGCTTTCGTTGGGAGTTCGATCGTCTCGGCCGTGGGTTCGGTGGTTTCGCTCATGTGTCTCTGTTGAAGGTCGTTCTTAGTTCTCGCCCGATCCGGCACCGCTGAGCATTTCGGCTTGCTCGTGACAATTCGAGCAAGCGTGTAGAACGCCGCTGTTGTCGGCAAAGACGCGCTTGTACTGCTCCGTAACGTGTGAACCACAGTTGTCACACTCGGGCATAGTTCAGTTACCACCGAACCGGCAGCCGTCCCGGTGGGAGACGTGTTCTCGGTCGATCCCTTCGAGGACTTCCCGGCCACAGTCCCGGCAGCGGTAGTATTCCGCGCCGGTCAGGTTACCGTACTTGTCGTATTCAGGGAAGGGGCCTTCCCAAGCGTCAGTCGTTTTACTAACTTCGCAACCGTCTTGAATCGCCGAGTCGTTCGTTATCATGGGTTTCTCTGCCCCGAGACAACCCGGCTCGAGTGCTCCAACACTCGGGCGTTTCTACGAAAATCACGCCCCAAGAAGCGGGTCTGTCTCTAACTATACAATATAGTGCGAACCACATATAGGTTGCGGCCATAATGTAGACGTTGTCTGTATACACGCAACCCTTTTGCATTCGGGGGTCCACAGTATAATGTATGGCTACGCCCCAAACGTCGACTATGGCAGAACGCCGTGCATTGTTGACTGAACGAGAGCGGGAGATAGTTTCTGGAGAAGCTGACGATGTCAGCGACTCGTACCGCTATCAAACGATCAGTCGAGTCCGAAAGCGTATGGAACTCTTAGAGGATGATTTGGAAGCACTTGAGAAACATGGAGATCTCTTCGATGAACTTCAAGAAATAGTCTGCGGAGATGAACTCGAGCAATAAGCCATTCAATTTTGTCCCGTCAAAAGGAGAGATACAGGGCTACTAGGACTAGACTGGGGATAATTCCAAGAGTGGCTACCAGTACTCTTTCTATAAATGGAGTATTATCCATCTTCCGTTGCAAAATATAACCTAAGCTACGTAATGACGACGCGAAAAATAAACCTGGTATCACACCAACTATTGACATGATTAAACTATCAGCAAATTTCATATCTGAAAATGGCCTGAGTAATAGCGTTAATACTGCAAATAGTGTATGAGAAATCAAGAATGCGGAAAAGGAAACCAACGGCTCCGGCTCATAGATTAAATCATATATCCTCACGCCTATGACTTCTTCTAATATTATGACACCTGTGATGGATGTTAGATAAAAAACGAGGCCACGGAAGAACCACCGGTAACTCCGTTCATGTAGAATATTGTATATATCATCATTATTTTCAGTTGGTTCAGTATCCTTTTTGGTATATGGGTTCTTACGAGTCCTATTCCAGGGAAGCTCTATCAGTATCTTCACAAAATAGAACGCTTTTATCGCGTAAACTAGTATCAGGGCGAAAATTAACGGGACAGAAAGGAGGACCATGATGAGGAGACTTGAGTTTACTATATTTCGGTAAAGAATGTCACTGTTTAATAATTCTGTTATGAAAAGCCTATCATAGCAGGCAAAAGAGATATCCAAGCGAGAATTGTGAAGCTGACCCAACTATTGAGTGCTTTTGGCCACTTTTCGCAGAAATTTTGCACACTATCCTTCCAGTGAACGGGATCGGTAAGAATCACATGTTTTGCTAACTCCCAGTCCATGCCCACAGAAGAGTTCCAAGCCAACTTATCAACTTTGACTAATCATATCTGATATAATCAATTCCGATTGGGCGTGGTGGCAAATTTCTCCCCATATCACCACTATCACCACTATCTCACGTACACCGGTTAGAAATAGAAATCCGATTCTGATTTTCTAGCCAAATCAATGTAGACCCAAGACCCGTGATAGTAGTGACACCCGGCAAAATGACCCGGGTCTGTGGCTACTCGCGGAGGGTCAGATGAATAAGAAAAAGATCGGTCCATCATTGGCGTGGGGTTACTATAGACCACCACGTCCAGTGAAAGGACTTCAGCGGGACGGTCTGGATCGATAGACAACTAGACAGCGATTCCTACAGAGTGATTCTCAATGACTCTGATCGTCTATTTTCTCGAGTAACGCTTTTCTCACTTCTGGGTCCTCTAAGAGGCCATCTAAAGCGTCAATCTTGTCCATCGTGTCTTCATCCTCTGGGTCCGTTTCCCCATAAGATCGCTTCATATCTTTCTCTACTTGCTCTCTTGCCTGTTGCGCATCTGGTGTGTAGACAGTTCCACAATTGGAGCAAGCCTTCGCACTTGGTTCCAGAGGATTGTTACAAACCCGACACACGTCGGGGGTAAAAGACGATTCTTCTTCGGGTTCACGGATGCCAAAGGCCTCTTCAGCCCGTTGTACGTGGTCGTCACCGGATAGATGTGCGTATGTACTTTCCATGACGGTCGAATCCGCGTCATGGCCGATTAGATACTTGATCGTATCGTCGGGTATGTCATAGTCCCGTTTTGCGATAGTGACGAAATTGTGCCGCATGGCGTGTGGGTGCATCGGCTTGGTGATGTCGGTCTCTTTCTTGATATTCTCCATAACCTTCCGAATCGTCTCACCACTAACTGGCGTCGTTGGATCAACAGCGGAGTACCCCGTTCTTGCCGTAATGAGGTAGTTTTCTGGATCCGACGGTTCAGGGTGGTAGTTGTTGATCCAGTCTTGCACCGTCGCTTTCGCGGCTAGGAGTGGTCTATTACCATTCCGATCGCTTGCCCCTTTCAAGCCCTCAACTTCGGGGTTAAGTCGAAATGTTCCTTCTTGTGGACTCACGTCCTTAATCCGAAGCGTTCGAAGCGCCTCTCGTCGCTGCCCGGTGTAGATCAATAAGTCATAGATCAGCAGATCGCGCGGATTATCAATTACGTCTCGGGCTTCATGGATCTCCTCCTTAGTGAGCATGTCATTGGGATCAACAGATGTTTCTTCTTTATCGAATAGAGGGATGTCGTTCGGGTCTACCCCATAATCGTGGTAGCCGTAGAACTTCCGTATTGCCGCCTGATACGCTCTCAGTGTCCCTTTCTTGAGTCCTTTATCTTGAACGTGTGGATACTCACCCGAATGCATCTCTTGCACGTCTTGGTTAATGTCGTCGGCTGCCGCTTCGGTTAAGTCCCGGTATTGAGCAAAAACCATCAACCGATAGAGCCACGCCATGAGTGTTTGTGGTGTTCGGTGACTCTCCCCCTTGGGTTTCGTCACCATGACGTTATTCTCGTCGTAGGCATTGAGCAATTCGCGGATGGCCTCGGCCGTATATTCGTCTATCTTACCGTCCGTGACGAGTTTCTCAAAACGATCTTTCCGTGCCTGCAGCTTCTCGCGCGGACTGTTCCCCATGTTTGTGTATCATTCTACTAGAACATAGTACTTTGGAATTCCGCAGAAGTCGTAACGTAGTTCGACAAGAACAAGCAAAGTGGGATCGAGGATTTCATGTAGACCTAAATTTTGCTCTGCGGGCCGCCTACGGCGGCCCTCGGCAAAATTTAGTATAAAAGCACTCCTCGTTCCGTTCGCTCGCGCTGCTCGCTCACATCAGTCGTCGGCCCGCTCGCTCACCCTTCGGGTTCGCTCGCGGTCGTGATCGGGTAGCTGCCTGCCCTTCCCCGGGTTCTGCGTCTCTCGCGTCTGCTCGAGACGCACTCCCGGCCGAAACGAAAACCGAATGCTCCGAACTCAATCGCCGCTGGCTCGCGTCACGCCGGGCATTCCTTCCTTGGTGTACTGCGGTTCCGGCGCGTATCGCGGGTCCGGCAGCCAGTCCTCGAGGATCTCGTTGAACCGGTCGGGTCGCTCTCGAGGCGTCCAGTGGCCGCAATCCTCGATCACCCTGAGTTCGGCGTCGGGGATCCGGGCGGCGGCCCGTTGTGACCACTCGAGGGGGACCAGCGGGTCCTGCCGGCCGTGGACGAGCAGCGTCGGCACGGAGAGGGTCTCGAGGTCGTCGACGTAGTTCGTCGCGACCCGGCCGTTGAAGGAGAGTTCGTTGTCCTGGAACTGCTTGAACGCCTGTATCGAGCCCGGTTCCTGCAGCTTTTCCCTGACGTCCGCGACGAAGGGCGCGGGGAGGGCGTCGGCGTCCGCGACGAGGCTATCGAGGACCAACCGGACGCTCCGCGTGGATGCGCTGGCCGCGATCTTCCCGAATTCGGTTGCGCCGGGGAACCGCGAGAGGACCTTCCACTGGAGGGCGCTCGGTAGTCGGTCGCCGAGTCCGTAGCTGTCGATCAGCGCCAATTTCTCGACGCGGTCGGGGTTCGCGAGCGTATAGCCCAAGGCGACGCCCCCGCCCATCGAGATGCCTGCAAGCGTCACGCGGTCGAACGGCAGCGTCTCGAGAAAGCCCTCGAGGACGTCGATGTATCCGTCGACTGTGTGGGTGACGTCGCCGGTGCTGTCGCCGTACTCGGGCCAGTCGATCGCGTAGACGCGGTAGTCGTCGGCCAGTGCGTCGATCGCGTGTTGCCAGGAGACGGTCGCGTCGTCGATCCCCGCGCCGTGACAGAGGACGACCGGCGGGCCGTCCGTTCCCGCGCGTCGGTAGGCGACCCGACAGCCGTCGATCGTGGCGACGCCGGTCCCGCTCATGATCGAATCACGTGCCCGTTTCGAGGGCTCGTGACTATCTCAGCGACCGGGTTGCCCGTGCCGGCCGCGACCGGCCACGGGAGACACGCACTACCAGTGGCCGTGTCTGGTGGGACGCCGGCGAGTAATCCCTGGGTGAGACGAACTATCATGATACGGGTTCAGTACTGGGAGTGTATATTGTTTTCTATTAGCACGGTGTGGCTTAACAGTCGTATCTCGTCGCGGTGCTGACGCATCGACTGCAGCCGTCGCTCCGTTCGTGCCGATTCACGCCGTCTCGAGGCTGTGAGCGGCCGCTCGCACAATGCACGCCCTGTCTTTATTCCGATCGGCGGTGTGGCTCCGGTCATGGTCGAAACCGGTGAGAAGCCCGCGGAAGAAGGTGAGCAGGAGGCAATCGAGGCGGTAGAGAAACTCAATTTCGGCCAGCGGGTCTACGACGAGGACGGGAACGAGATCGGGCGGATCCGGGGGTTCGAGCAGAGCGGCGTCTTCGTCACGACCCGCGAGGGCGCGGAGGCGATGAGCGTCGAACACGCCCGCTCGGGCCACGAGTTCGGCGAGGCCGAACTGATGTGGCGCTGCATGGAGTGTGGCGAGATGGGCGAAATCGACGACGGACTGCCCGACCGGTGTCCGAACTGTGACTCCGAGCGCGAGCAGTTGATGTACTGGACCGAGGACTGACTCGACCGCGTCGACCGGGTTTCTCCACCGGCTAGTCCGCGATTTAATATAGCACCATAGGATTTACGGAGGGTATTGCTCACGTCTTCGGGTGTCGGCGGGGAACTCGTCCAGCCGGTTCGAGCCGTCCATCGGACGAAACCCGTTTATACCGCTCCGTGTGACCTCGAGCCATGGAGATCGTCGTGTTCGGAGCCGGCAGCCTCGGCAGTCTCGTCGGCGGCCTCCTCGCGCGCGACCACGACGTGACGCTGGTCGCTCGCGAGGACCACGCCCGCGCCGTCCGCGAGTCGGGGCTGTCCCTCGAGGGGGCAGTCGACGGCCCTGACCGCGTCTTCCCGGCGGCGACGACTGACGGCACCGGGCTCGAGGCGGACCTCGCCGTGGTGACCGTCAAGGCCTTCGATACGGCAACGGCGGCCGACCGGCTCGCGACGGGAGCCATCGATGCGGTTCTCTCGTTGCAAAACGGGATGGGAAACGAATCGATCCTCGCCGACCGGCTCGAGGCCCCGGTTCTCGCCGGGACGGCGACCTACGGGGCCGTCCTGCGGAAGCCGGGCGTCGTCGAGTGTACCGGCGTCGGCGAGGTGGTACTGGGCGCTCGCGAGGGCGGTCCCTCCTCACTCGCCGACCGCGTCGGCGAGCGGTTCCGCTCGGCGGGCATCGAGACGCTCGTCGCCACGGATATGCCCCACCGGCTGTGGGAGAAACTCGCGGTCAACGCGGGGATCAACGCCGTTACTGCCCTGACCGAAACCGAAAACGGGGCCGTCCTCGACGCGCCGGCGGCCGATCTCTCGCGCGCGGCGAGCCGCGAGACGGCCCGCGTTGCCCGCGCCTGCGGCGTGTCGCTCTCGAGCGACGAGGCGGTGGCTGCCATGGAGGCCGTCGCCGAAGCGACGACCGCGAACACGTCCTCGATGGCCCAAGACGTCCGTGCCGGTCGGCGCACCGAGATCGACGCGATCAACGGCTACGTGGTCGACCGGGCGGCCGACCACGGTCTCCCGGTCCCGACGAATCGGACGTTGGCGGCGCTGATACGGACGTGGGAACGCGGTCGCGGGTTGCGATAGCGCCGTTCGCTCGGATCAATAATGGACGTTCCGCGACCCGTACCGTCGGCTATCGGGGCGGAAATAGCGGAAAACTCGCGTCGAAACTACGGCGGCGTTAGAACGGTGCTTCGGGGCCTTCGTCGACCTCGCCGTCGTCGTCATCGACGGTTTCGCCGGGGAAGGAGGGACTCATGCCGCCCATCTCCTCTTCGCCGCCGTCCATGCCGGTGGAGGCGTTGACTTTCTCGATTTCGGGAATCTCCTTGACCATCCGGCTCTTGATCGCCTGGATCGTCATCGGCGAGATCCCACAACCGCTGCAGGCGCCACCGAGAGCGATGCTGACTTCGCCGCTCTCGCGATCGATGTCCTGAATCGCTGCGCTGCCGCCGTGCATCTGGATCTGCGGGAAGTTCCGGCGAAGGAAGTTCGTCACGCGCTCCTCGAGGTCGTCCCCGTCGTTCTGGGTCTCGGTGCTCATGAAACGCTCTTGGGTATCAGCCCCCCTAAACCTTCCGTCCGCCATGTTCGTCTGCCACCGTCGCCGACGGCGTTACTCGAACTCGAAGACGCGTCGGAGTTCCGTTTCGATCTCCGTGACGTGTTTCTCGAGGAGTTGCTCGAACCGCTCTTCCTCGACGAGGACGCCGTCGAGACGGCCATAGGGGTCGTTCGGGAGTTCGACCCGGAACTCGCCGTCGCCCTCGTAGAAGGGCTCGCTCTCGTTCAGGACCTGCTGGTCGATCGCGTGGACCAGTTCGGAGTCGTAGCTGTCGTTCATCCGGTTGAACGCGTTCTTGTACGCCTGCTGGAGTTCGGGGAAGTAGTTGGCGTACTTGTCCTCGAACTGCTCGGGGTCGAAATCGGCCATACCCGACTCGAGGACGAGCGGAGACAAAAGTCGGACGATCGACCCGTTCGCCCGGCTTCCTCGCGACCGACCGTCGACCCGCGGTAGGGGATGCCTACAGAGATGCCCGCGCTCGCAAGCGGAACGAACACCCCCGCACCCGGCGATATCAGCGTACATGGCTGTCGACCAGGATCCTATTCCCCAGGAGGCCCTGCCGCCGCGCTGGGGCCTCGCAGAACGCTGTGAGGGTCGATTCGTCTACCGACACGCTCGCCCGCGGATCGACCTGATCGCGGACTGTGTCCCCGCACGGTCCCATCCGACCCTCGGTCTTTGTCGACACTGGGAGCTTCAGTACCGCTTTTTCCTCACTGATCGGTCGGTCTCCCGCTCGATCGGGCGCGTCTCGACCCGACGGGCGGCCGTCGACGGCTTGCTCGAGTGCATGCGGCGGGTCCACGAGAGGGTCTCGACGGCCGACGATCCGCTCACGGTCGGGACCGTTCTCGAAGACGTTTCGCTGGCCGATCTCGTTCCGGACCGACTCTCCGAGTCGCCGCCGTAGCGCGGTCCCGCCGGACTGAGACGCGATACGGACTACACGCGCCGAGTCAGGTGGGCCCGGACCGTCCGCTGACAGTCGCCACAGACCCCGTAGAGCCGCGCGGCCGTCGAGAGGAGCGGATATCTAGCCGGCTGCGCGGAGTACACCGACTCGACCAGCGTCCGATACCGGGTCCCGCCCGGCCCGTACCGGTTCGTCGTCTCGGTGAGCTGTGACTGCCGCCGGGCAGTCAGTTCGTCGAGTCGCTCCCGGTAGCGCTCGAGGCGGTCGTGTTTCGCCCGCAGCGTCTCGAAATCACACTGTAGCAGCGACTCCTCGGCCGTCGACTGCAGCCACGTCAGGACCTCGTCGACCTCGTCGATCGCCGCGACGACGGTCTCCCGTTCGGTCTCGAGGGTCTCCCGAACGACGTCGACCTCGCGGCGTCTGGTGGCGATCTCCTCGAGAACCGCGCGTTTGAGCGTCGGCGTCCAGCCCGTTTCGGCGGCGAGCGCGACGGCGACGTCCTCGTTCAGTTCGGCCGCGATCGTCTCGACGAGCGGTTCGTCGTCCGCGAGGTCGGCGGTGCTGTGGGGTGCGACCGTCTCGGCGAAGGCCTCGCGAACGGCGACACACTCCTTCCCGTCCGTCGTCGCGCTCGCGCCGCCCGCTTTACCCGCCGTCGTCATCGCGACCGGCGCCGCCGCGGTCGTCCCTCCGCGGCCCGTCGCCGGGTTCGTCGCTGGGAGGTCACGGACACGCCGGGCGAACGTCCCGAACGCCTCGTCCCGAGTGGCCACCGCCGCCAGTTCCCGGTCGACGCAGTCGGGGGCGCCGTGGAGCGCGGTCGATCCGGTCATGGCCGCTCCCCTCGAGTACAGACGAGTCCGGCCGCCGTTCCCGCGTTGCTGGTGAGGACGAACTCCCAGTCGCCGTCGCCGAGGGCCCGCACGTCGGTGACCGCCGGCGCGTCGGCCGTTTCCGACCGTCGCAACACGTCGATCCCGATCGGCAGCGTCGGGAACCGCCGGTCGCCACACTCGATGGCGTACCCCCGCAGCGAGACGGTCCATACGTCCCGGTCCCCGGCCGCTGTCGACCCGCGGCTCAGTCCGTACTCCCGGAGCAGCGACAGCGAGTCCAGGAACTCGAGGCTCGCGGCGACCGGATCCGCAGCCGACGCCACCGGCGGGAGGTTCGACGCCGCTGCCTCCAGCAGGCGGGTCCGCTCGGCCGCCGCGAGGTGGGTCTCTAACTCCGCGGCCATCGCCTCGAGCAACACCAGACAGAGCGTGTTCGGATCGGTCGTCGCCTCGGCCGCAGCCAGATACGTCTCCATGATCGCTCGCTCTGCGGCGTCGTGATCGCGGGCCGACAGCGCCTCGAAGACGGAGCCGGAGACGTCGTGGCAGAAGCTGATCAGGGGGTCGTCGTCCGCGGGCGCGCTTCCGGTCGTCGACGCCGAGACCGCCTCTTCCGCCCGTGGCTGTCCCGACTCCGGGGTCGGCCGACTCGAGGCCGTCGGCGTCGGGTCGTCGCCGGACCGCTCCTGACAGACGACCGGATCGTAAAACGGGAGCTGTGGATCGTAGCGTCTGAGCGCGGCGCGGTACTGTTCGGTCGCCTGTGCGGCGTCGGCCGCGGCGGTCCGCGTCGGGAACCGCTGTCCGGCAACCGGGACGGGGCGCTCCCCGGAGCGGGCACAGACGACGTAGTAGTTCCCGTCGTCGCTGGCCAACTGTTCGATGTGATGGCGAATCTCTCGGAGCGTGGTTCCGACCATGGGTTCCTCCTGTCTCGTCCCCGAAGAGCCGACTCCGAGCCGTTCGGGATGGCTCGAGTGCCTATCGGCGACGGTGTTGTTATCGTTTAGGCCAACCTAAACAATGATAAGTCCATCGGAATTTAGGCCGGCCTAATTCACTCGTTCACGCGAACGATCCGGCAAACCCGGCTCGAGAATCCGGTAACAGGTGATTTCCGGTCGATCCCCTGTTCGGTCTTTCTGACCGACCATCACCAATTCTGTATACCGAAATGGGATATATGATCGGGCCGCGTTCCGGTCGGCTGGGTCACGATTCCCCGACGAGACGTCCTGTCGCCGGGTCACACGACCGTTTACGAGGATTCGGCCCTAACCGGTGAGCAACTGCCGTCTACAGCACGCGTATCGGATTCGGCCATCTATTGTGGCCGTTCCTCGAGCGCGGGCATCCGCTACGTCTCGCGACGCGGCGAAAGCGACGGATTCGACCGACGCTCGAGACGGTCGTCCGCCACGTAGCGACTCCGATGCGGTCGTGCGGTTCGGCGGCTGGCTGCTGTCGCGTCGGCTCGGTCCCCGGGTGTGAACGGCCGGTTGCCGGCTGCCTACCGGTGACGACCGAACGAAACCGACCTCCTCCTGACCTCCCACGGGGTCACGTCGTGCCCTCGAACGGAGTCCCCGGCCTCGAGTGGTCGTCACCCGTCACCCGTCGGCTATCGACCATCGTGGACACTGGTGAATACCGGTCACGCTGACGACCGTCGACGCAGTGGGGTCGTTCGCTCGCGACTCGGGATCAGCGACTCCCGTGATGACTGTTCACGGCTGCTCGTCGACCATCGAGTATGGCATTTCCGTCGGTGTAATCCGCTGACACCGCGTTTTCACTGTTTTGCTGCCGTCTCGCCGTTCGCGACTGCCGCTCTCGAGTCGCCCGTTCCATCCCCTATTAAACTGAATAACGATATATTGAATTGGGCGACGGCTCGACGATGCCCCGATCGCCGCGACACACAGTGTTTATGCTCGGCAACGAGCTATTGGTAGTCACGACGCGCAGGCCAGTCATTCCCCTATGTCCTCTCAGATTCCGTTCGCGATCGACTTTCACGTGCATTCGGACGACTCCTACGACGGCCACGAACCGATCGAACTCATCCTCGAGCAGGCCGCCGACATCGGACTCGACGGCGTGGTGATCACTGACCACGACGAGATCTCGGAGTCGCGGCGGGCTGCCGACCTCGCGCCCGACTACGGGTTGATCGGCATCCCCGGCGTCGAGGTGTCGACGCGACACGGGCACCTGCTGGCGATCGGGGTCGAGGAACGGCCCGATCCCGGCCAGCCGTTCATGGCAACCGTCGAGACCGTCCGCGAGTTGGGCGGGGTCGCGATCGTTCCCCATCCGTTTCAGCGCAGTCGCCACGGCGTCCGCAAGCGCTATATCGAGGACGCCGACGCGATCGAGACCTACAACTCGATGGTCTTTACCGGGTACCGCAACCGTCGGGCCCGGACTTTCGCCAGCCGGCGGGACTACCCACAGATCGGTGCCAGCGACGCCCACTACCTGCCCAACGTCGGCAAGGCTTACACCGAGGTCCTCGTCACGCCCGAGGCCGCGACCCCGACCAAAGCCGACATCGACGGCGACGACCTCGTCGAGGCGATCCTCGAGGGCCGGACCCAGATCCGCGGCAAGCGCACACCGATCCGGAAAAGCGCCGTCCAGTACGGCAAGGGAGCAGTGCGCAAGGCGACCTACATGTTCACCTCGCGCGCGCCACTGTTACCGACGGTGCCGGCCTCGATGGACCGATCGACCTGATTCGTGGGTAGCGGAACCGAGTTGCGTCGCCGTTCCGTCTCCGTTCCGTTCGAACCGGTATCACACCGGCAGACTTGCGTACAGGATTCCAAAATCGGGTCGAGTCTGCTATCGTGGCTGCAGTGAGTCGCCACGGCCTCCCCAACCGACTCACTCGCTGCTCACGGCTCCCTCCGGTCACCGTTCGCTTTCGAGACCTCACTCCGTTCGGCCTCGCACCGCTCGTTCGTCCCTCGCACGACGTCGTGAGACGGCTCACTGGTCGTTCGCCGTCTCACAGCGCGCGCCACCGCAGACCGGTCGAACGGTCCGAGCTGCGACGACAGTACTAGGACAGTTGCTCGCCGACGATCTCGTCGGCGCGGTCGACGAACGTCTCCTCTTCGCCTTTCGGTACCGTCGCGCCCGCGGCCACGTCGTGACCGCCGCCGTCGCCGCCGACGGCGCGGGAGGCTTCACCCATTACGACCGAGAGGTCCAGTCCCTGCCGGACCAGCGAGTGGGTCCCTCTGGACGAGACCTTGACCTCCTCGTCGTTCTTCTCTGCAAAGGCGATGATGGGCTTCGAACGACTGATTCCCTCGTTGCCCATCGCCATCCCGGCGACGATGCCGACGATGGTCTCGCGGATCTCGTCGCCCGCGTGGAACCACTGGATGTGGTCTTCTTGGGTCGCCCCCTTGCGTGTGACCAAATCGATCCCGTTCGAGAGGTTCCGCCGGTGTTCGCGCAGGAGCTGTCGCGCCCGCTCGAGCGCGCCGTCGCGATCGCCCAGACAGACCCCGAGGCCGACGTCGGCCCGCTCGTAGCGGGCGGTCGCATTGAGTAGCGTCGAGAACTCGCTGGCGTCCCGGAGTTCGGTGCCGACCGGCTCCTCGCACAGGACGTAGGCCGTACTGACGAGTTCGTCGATCTTTGTCGCGGGGACGCCGCTCGAGACCGCCCGCTGGACGAGCGCGCTGGCGACGGTCCGTTTCTCGTCGTTCGAGAGATCGGCCCACGTTCGCCACTCGCCGTCGCGTTGCAACTCGAGATCCAGCCCGTCGAGAAAGCGCAGCGCCCCGTTCTCGTCGTTCGAGATGCCGGGAATGTGAACGTCGGTGGCGTACTCGAGCAGTTTGGGAAGCGGCCGGGTCTGCTTGCCGTAGAGCGCGAGGTCCTTGCCCGTCTCGAGGACGCCGGCCTCGACGCCCTCCTCGACGATACCCGCGTTCGCCCCGTGGAGTTCCCCGCTGGTGGCTTGCATGTCCCCGACCGCACCGACCACGGCGAGGGCGGCGAGATCGCGGTTGTCCGCGCGGGCGTCGGCTGTTCCCGACGCGGTGATCGTCCCTCCATCGGTCGCGACCGACGAACCGGGACCGCCGTCCGCTACGTCCGCGAGCCCCCGAGCGAGGACGTAGCTCGCGCCCGCTCCCGACAGCTCCGACGCGCCGTTGATCCCGAACAGCAGCGGATTGAGGTGGTACTCGGTCTCCCGGTCGGCGGGCTGGTGGTGGTCGGCGATGACGGGGGTAAAGTCGCCCGCGTCCTCGTGGTCGCCGATGAGATCGAGCTGGCCGCTCCCGAAGTCGGTAAAGAGGACGGTGTCGTACTCCGTCGCCGCGATCGCCGCGATCGCCTCGTCGTCGAGTTGCTTCTCGAAGACCGTCTCGAACGGAATCCCCGCCCGCTCGAGCGCCTGTGCGGCGATCGCGGCGCTGGTGAGTCCGTCGGCGTCGATGTGTGAGGCAAGCAGCACGCGGTCGGCCGCACACAGCCGCTCGGCGCACGCGACCGCACGATCCTCGAGTTCGGGAACCGGCCCTGTCATCGGTGCATCGGTCGATGATGGGGCGCCATCGGGGATAAATTTCCGGATGCACGTTCCCCCGTCCGACGTGTCACGTCCCGGCGCTCGAGCGTTCCGAACCGGATTGTGTGCCGTCAGTACAGCGGTAACATTAGGTTGCGTTGGCCGAATAAAAGCGTATGAACGTCCTGATCGCGGGCGGTACGGGATTCGTCGGCCGCTCCCTCTGTCGCGTTCTGGTCGACCGCGGACACGCGGTGACGGCCGCCTCGCGGACGCCCGACGCGGCCGGATTGCCGGACGGCGTCGAGACGACGATGCTGGACGTGACCGAACCGGATCTCACCGACGCCGTGACCGGTCACGAGGCGGTCGTCAACCTCGTAGCGCTCCCTTCTCACGTCCAGCCCCGCGGCCGGAGCCACGAGGCGGTCCACTACGACGGGACGCGCCACCTCGTCTCGGCCAGCGAGGACACCGGCGTCGAGCGGTTCGTCCAGCTGAGCGGACTGGGCGTCGACGACGGCGTGGAGACGGCGTACTTCCGAGCCAAGCGGCGAGCAGAGCGCGTCGTCCGCGATTCGAGTCTCGAGTACGTGATCTACCGCCCGTCG
Source organism: Natrinema sp. H-ect1 (assembly GCF_041821105.1). Lineage (NCBI taxonomy): Archaea > Methanobacteriati > Methanobacteriota > Halobacteria > Halobacteriales > Natrialbaceae > Natrinema > Natrinema sp. H-ect1. The sequence continues at coordinate 182,083 of NZ_JBGUBA010000003.1, forward strand.
GTCGTCTTCGGCGACGGCTGTGCGTTCGTATCGTTCGTCGAACGGATGGTCCCGCCGCTCGTGACGCCGCTGCCCGGCGGCGGCCGGATGCGACTGCAGCCGATCTGGGTCGAGGACCTCGCCCCGCTGATCGCCGATGGACTCGAGGACGACCGCCACGCGGGCGGGTGTTACGAGATCGGTGGCCCCGAGCGGCTCACCCTCGCGGAGACGGTGACGACGATTCGCGGCGGTGGCGTCGTCGTGCCGATTCCGATGGCCGTCGCCGGACTCGCGGCGCGAGCCGTCGACCCGCTCCCCTGGCCCCCGTTCGGTCGCGATCAGTACCGCGCGCTTGGGTTGGAGAATACGACGGCCGACGCCGCCCTCGAAGCCTTCGGCGTCGATCCGGACGCGCTTTGCACGCTGTCGGCGTACATCGAACGGTCTCGAGGTGAGCGATAGATGCGAACGACGGGTGCAGGCGACCGGATCGACGCAATCGCGGAGGGACGACCGTGACCGGACTCTTCGAGCGTGCGGTCGGCGAGGGCTGGGACACCCTCCATCCCCGCGTCCGAGAGCGCTACGGCCTCGAGGCCGGCGAGGACCGCGAGGCGGTCGGCGTCGGTCGGATGGACGACCTCCAACGGAACCCGCTCGCGACGCCGATCCGCTGGCTCGCGACCCTCGACGACTTCCTCTTTCCGGAGGGCGGTACCGACGTTCCGTTCTCCATCGTCACGGAAGCGTTCGTCGACGACGCCGGGAACGAGGCGCTGTGTCTTCACCGGCGATTCGAGACCGACCCGCCGCGGGAGTTCGTGGACACGCTACGGTGGAATCCCGCTCGAGGCTGTCTCACCGACCTGTTCGGCCGCCGGGGCCACGTCGCTGCGGACCTCCACGTTCGAGCCGACGACGGTGCGCTCGCGCTCTCGATCGGGACGCAGTGGCTCCGTGCGGGTGGACGCTACGTTGCGCTCCCCGGCCCGCTGTCGGTCGACGGCCGGCTCCGCGACTGGTACGACGATGACAGCGACCGGTTTCGCGTGGCCGCGGAGATCACCAACCCGATCGTCGGGACCGTGTTCGGCTACACGGGCAGGTTCGAGAGCGACTTCCGGACCGTCGACCGCGACGCGGCGACTCGGACCCGATCCGATCTCGGCGGCGTCGATCTCCCGGGTGAGAACGCGTGACCGGCCTCGAGCCGTCGAGCGCCAGAACGCGGCGCTCGAGTCCGTCCCCGACCGTCGCCGGCCGGCGTCTCACCGACCTGAGCGCGCTGATCGGCGGTGCCGTCTGGCTGGCGCTGGCGATAGGGACTGTCGGCGGGTCGATCCCGCTTTCGCCCGTCGAACGCTACGTCGCCCTCGCGACGTTCGTCGTCGTGCCGCTGGGGCTCGGGCTGCTCGAGCCGATGAGCGACGCCGCGGGATCGCTCCCTGACCGAACGGTGACTCCATATCGAGTCGCCGTTGGCGGCCAGCTTCCCGCCGCGCTGGCCGTCGTCGCCGGACTCGTCGCGCCGCAGGGATCGCCGGCTGCGGTGGCGCTCGTCGCTCCGTGGCTCGTCGTCACCGGTGCGATCGCGCTGGTTGGACTCCGACGATCCCTGGCTCGAGGCACCGGTCCGCTGCCGGAACTCGCGATCGACGCCGCGCTCCTCTACGTGCCAGTGGCCGCAGTCTTCCTGTGCCTGCACGCGGCCGACATCAGTTTACGATTCGCACCGATCATCGTTCTTCTGACAGGGGTCCACTTCCACTACGCGGGGTTCGCCCTGCCGCTGGTCGTCGGCCTGACCGGGCGCATCGCGGCGACCGACGACGGCGGATTCCCGCCCACCGTCGCGGGACGAGTGTCGGCCGCGGTGACGGCCGTCATCGCGGTCGGCATTCTCCTGATCGCCGTCGGTATCACCTTCTCGCCGCTGCTCGAGGTGGTCGCGGCTGCTGCGTTCTCGGCCGCCGTGGTCGGGTTCGCGCTGTGTCTCCTCCGCACGGTCGTCCCGACGGTCCCGCGGTTCGCTGGGGCGCTGTTCGCGGTCGCCGCGGTCTCGCTGTGCTGGACGATGGCACTGGCGCTCGCGTTCGCCTACTCGGCCCTTCCCGGCACCGCCACGCTCGTGTCGATTCAAGAGATGATCCGCTGGCACGGGAGCGTCAACGCCTTCGGGTTCGCGCTGCCGGCGCTGCTCGCGCTTCGATCGCTCGAGCGATGATGCATCACGTACGGATCGCCGCCCGCTCGAGGGCCCGGGCGGCGATCGCGGCGCTGGTGAGCCCGTCGGCGTCGATGTGTGAGGCGAGCAACACGCGGTCGGCCGCACACAGCCGCTGGGCACACGCGACCGCACGATCCTCGAGGTCGGGAACCGGCCCTGCCATCGACACACTGTGGGGCGGCTTCGCCCATAAACCAGCGGATCGCCGGCAGCGAGCGGCCGCCGACGCACTTACAGCGAAAGGACGAGGTCTCTGCCGTCGCGGTCGTACTCGGTGTCGAAGGGTGCCGAACGCTCGCGCATCGTCTCTCGGAGCCACGCCGCCTCGTCCCCGTCGGCCGGTGTGACCGTCTCGTCGTCGATGACGGCGGGAACGAGGCGCAGTTCTGCCGGCGTTCCGTCCTCGAGCCCGAGTTCGAAGAGGACGGTTCGGTCGTTGCGCAACTCCTCTTTGATCACGTAGTCGTCGACGATGTCGCCGGTGTCGTGGAGGACGAGGCCGTCGCCGTATCGCTCGACGCCCTGGACGACGTGAGCGCTATGGCCGTGGACGACGTCGACTCCCTGATCGATCAGCCAGTGGCCGAACGCCCGGAGGTCGTCGTCGGGATGTTCGACCCAGTTCGGTCCCCAGTGGACCGACGCGACCAGCAGGTCGGGGTCGGTCGCCGCGGCGCGCTCGAGGGACTCGCCGACGAGCCGCCGACTCTCGGCCGATTCCGGGTCGAACTCGACGTAGGCCGTGCCGGGTCGGTCGTCGGTCGCGCCGTACTCGGCGTAGTGGTCCGCGAAGGAGACGACCGCGACGTCGACATCGCCGATCGAGACCGTCGCGGGAGCGTGGGCCGCCGTCGGCGTCTCGCCGGCACCCGCGAACCCGATCCCCGCGTCGTCGAGGGCGTCGACGGTGTCGCGAAGCGCCGTCGGTCCGTAATCCAGCATGTGATTGTTCGCGAGCGATGCAAAGCGGACGTTTCCGGCCTCGAGGGCGGGAACGGCCCACCCGGGATCGGCCCGGAAGTAGTAGGTCCGGTCGGGGAACCGCTGGCCCCGCGTCGACAGACAACACTCGAGATTACAGCAGACGCCGTCCAGCGACTGCAGTCGGGGTCGGAGGGCCCCCCAGACGGCTGCCGGGTCGGTTCCGGCGCGTCCGTATCGCTCGTCGACGTTGCGGCCGAGCATCGCGTCGCCGACGAATCCGATCGTCGCGTCGTGGCGCTCGTGGTCCTCGAACGCGGTCGGCTCGACAGCGGGCGCGGCACAGCCGCCAAGCGCCGCGGCACCTGCGGTCGCGAGAAACGCGCGACGGCCGGTCATTCGCCGTCTGTCGCCGCGTCGACGGTCTCCGCGGCCAGCCGCTCGAAGGTCGCTTCGCTCGCGACCAGATCGACATCGACGCCCCGCTCGGCGGCGGTCTCGGCCGTCGGCTCGCCGATGACGCCGACGACGGCGTCCTCGAGTCCCGCGATGGTTGCTTCCCGAACCCCCGCCTCCGCGGCGGCCTCGAGGAAGTGGTCGACGGTCAGCGACGAGGTGAAACAGGCGGCGTCGAGGTCGCCCGCCGCTGCCAGCCGGGCGGACTCGCCGCTTCCCTCGGGACGGACCAGCCGGTAGAGGATCGTCTCGTGGACGTACGCGCCAGCCTCCTCGAGCCCGTCGAGCAACACCGGGCTGCCGTGGTCGCTGCGGGCGACCTCGACGCGTGCGCCGTCGACGGCGTCCGAAAGCGCTGCGACCAGCCCGCTCGAGGTGTACTCCTCGGGGACGAGGTCGACCGCGTACCCCTCCGCGCGGAGCGCGTCGGCCGTCGCTGGCCCGATGGCACAGACGGTTTCGCCGGTCGGCTCCCAGCCGGCTGCGGCGATCAGTTCCGCGCCGGTCTTGCTCGTGAAGACGACGTAGTCCGCATCGGTCCGCGGGACGGCGTCGGTCGCCTCGACCGCGAGCATCGGGTCCGGGACCGGCTCGGCACCCAGTTCCGCGAGCAGTTCGGTCGCCCGCTCGATGCGGTCGTCGTCGGGCCGAAAGACGGCGACTGTCGGTGTCTCGGTCATCGGTTACTCCCCGGCCCCGGCGTCGCCGGCCGCGCCGTAGTCGTTTTGCAGGAACTCAACCACCGACTCCCGCGTCCCAGCCACGTCGCCGATCACCGTCACCGCGGGCGGTTCGATCCCCGCCTCGTCGCGGGCGTCGACGATCGTCTCGAGGGTGCCCGTCGCGACTCGCTGGCCGGGCCACGTCCCGCGCTCGACGAGCGCGACCGGCGTCTCGGGGGCCATCCCGGCCTCGAGCAGGGCCGTGGTGTAGTCCGGCAGGCGGCCGACGCCCATCAGGACGACGATGGTGCCGCCGGTGGCGGCAAGCGCGTCCCAGTCGACCGCGGATTCCGCCTTGGTCGGGTCCTCGTGGCCGGTCACGAACGAGACCGAGGAGGCGTGATCGCGGTGGGTGACGGGAATGCCCGCTACCGCGGGCGCGGCGATCGCCGAGGTGACCGCGGGAACGACCTCGAAGGGGACCTCGTGGGCCGCGAGATACTCCGCTTCCTCCCCGCCGCGGCCGAAGACGAACGAGTCGCCGCCCTTCAGCCGGACCACGCTTTTGCCCTCGCGGGCGAGTTCGACCAGCCGCTCGTTGATCTCGGACTGGGGCGTGCGTTCGCCACCGGCGCGCTTGCCCACGTCCTCGCGGCGGTCCTCGGGAAGCCGGTCGATGATTTCGGGGCCGGGCAGCTTGTCGTGGAGGACGACGTCGCACTCCTCGAGCAGCCGCTTCGCTTTCACGGTCAACAGGTCGGGATCGCCGGGGCCGCTGCCGACGAGGTAGACGGTGCCGGGTTCGGCGTCGATGGCGTTGCCTGACATTCGTTACTCGCTAGCTATTTCCCCTCGGGCTTATCTTCCTCGGAGACGCCCTCGTCGTCGCCCTCGGCGTCCTCCCGTGCCCCTTCGATCAGCGCCGCGGCCCCGCGGTTGGCGAGGTCCCGGGCGAACTCCCGGGCGGCCTCGGCGTGGCTGTCGACGGGCAGGTCGCGGCTCCCGGTCACCGACTCGTCGCCGTCCCGATCGAAGACGGTCACGGTCGCATGGACGTGTTCCCCCTGCAGGATCGCGTAGATGCCGACCGGCGCGATACAGCCCCCACCGAGTTCCGCGAGGATCGTCCGCTCGACGGTCGTCTCGACGCGGCTCCGCGGGTGATCGATCGCGCTCTTGATCTCGCGTGCGGTCTCGCTGTCCGGGGCGGTCACCGCCAGCGCCCCCTGTCCCGGCGCGGGAACGAACGTATCGGTCGGCAGTTCCTGATACGCCACGTAGTGGGCGAGCCCGCTGCGCTCGAGGCCGGCCTGTGCCAGCACGATGGCGTCGTACTCCGTCTCGACCTCCCGGCCCAGCGCCTGGCGCTCGAGTTCCGAGAGATCGTCGAACCACTCGTCGGTGGTGCGGTCGTACTCGGCCTCGAAATCGTCGTCGCCGGTATTCCCCTTCCGCTCTTTGTCGGCTTCCGAGCGCTCCTGATGTTCCGCCTGCAGCGACGGGGCCAACAGCTTCTCGAGGCGCGTGTCGACGTTGCCACGCAGGGGTTCGACCTCGAGGTCGTCCCGTTCCGAGAGCAGTTGCGCGCGCCGGCGCAGACTCGAGGTGCCGACGGTCGCACCCGCCGGCAACTCTTCCAGCGTCGAGCCGTCGGGCGTGATGAGGACGTCACCCGGTCGTCCGCGCTCGGGAATCCCGGCGGTCACGAGTTCTTCGGGCTGTTCGGTGGGCATGTCCTTCATCGAGTGGATCGCGCCGTCGAGGTCGCCCTCGAGGACCCGTTCGTCGAGTTCGCGGACGAACGCGCCCGTCTTGCCGAGCCGGTGAATCAGTTCGTCCCGGATCTGGTCCCCCGTCGTTTCGACCGTGACGAGTTCCACCTCGTACCGGCGGTCTTCGAGGGCCTCCTTGACGAGCGAGGCCTGTCGCCGGGCGAGAGCGGACCCCCTCGTCGCCAGTCGTAACGTCCCGCGTGTTCTCATAGGCGTCAGTCCGAGCCTCGGGTATGAAAAGCGCACGCTTGTCCGACGCGTGGCGGACCGGTCTCGGACCCGTCGATCGAGAATGAAGTCGGTCTCTTTTCATGTGTTTGGTAACCACACACAAGTTTTTTCCACAACGTGTTCGGGCCGGACTTTATCTACTTCAAGTGGGTACATATGACCCGATGACAGACTCGCTTTACGAGCGACTCGGTGGCGAAGACGCGATTACGGCCGTCGTCGACGAATTCTACGACCGCATCATGGCGGACGAACAGGTTGCAGGGTACTTCGACGATGTCGATATGCAGAAACAGCGGGCCCATCAGGCCCAGTTCATCAGTTCGGTCACCGGCGGTCCCGTCGAGTACGCCGGCGGGGAGATGGAAGCCGTCCACGCGGACATGGGTATCACGCCGTCGGACTTTCAGGCGATCGCAACCCACCTCGACGACGCGCTCGCCGAGTTCGATGTCGACGAGGACGACCGCGAGGCCGTCCTCGATGAGATCGCGAGCTATCAGGACGCGATCGTCACGGCCGCCGACTGAGACGGTCCATCCGAATCGCGGATCGACCATACCCGTCGTATGATGGGGCCAGCACCGTTTTCGTGACTCGAGCGATCACCGCCTCGCAGCGGCGGCCGCGACCCGTTCTAGCCCCGTAATTTTCGACCTTGTCCGGACTGATACTCGCTCCGTTCCCCTAACCGCTGTCGCGAACACGTTCGTATGTTTTTCCAGTCCGTAGGAACTCCCGGGACGTTTGACGGGGGTCACGGACTGAGTTGCGATCGTCATGCAAGTAACGCGAAAACAGCTGGCGACGTTCCTCGCCACGATCTTCGTCGTCAACCTCATCGTCATGGGCGGTGGGGCGTGGCTCTCCTATGCGAACTCGCCCGACATCCCCGATACCATCGTCGGGCCCGACGGCGAGACGGTCGCCACGAGCGAGGACGTCCAGGACGGCAAAGCTGTCTTCCAGGAGAACGGCTTGATGAACCAAGGGTCGATCCTCGGGCGCGGTAGTTACTACGACACCGACTACACCGCCGATACGCTCGATTCCAAGGCCGAGTACATGCGCGACTATTACGCGCAAGAGCGCCACGACGAGAACTACTCGGCGCTGAACGCCTCGGTCCAGGCCGGCATCGACCAGCAGGTCCGGCAGGAACTGCAGGACAGCGAGTACGGCTCGCAGGTCCAGTACTCCGCGGCGGAAGTCTATGCCCACCAGCAGGTGCGTGAGGACTACGTCGAGCGCTACCACGAGGGCGACCGCGAGCGAGGCATCCCCGCCGGACAGATCGAGAGCGCCGAGGAAGCGGAGGAGTTCGCCGACTTCGCGCTCTGGACCGCCTGGATCTCCCACACTGACCGCCCGGACTCCTCGGCTTCGTTCACCAACGACTGGCCGTACTCGCCCGCGGCGGGCAACGACGCCGGCGGCCCCATCATGATCTGGAGCGTCATCGCCATGGTGTTGCTGGTCGGCGGTGCCGGGGCCGCCATCTGGCTCTACCAGTCCATCGACCTCCCCGAACCGGAGGCCGAGGGCGCGTCGATTCCCCACCCCAGCGAGATCGAACTCACGCCGAGTCAGCTGTTGAGTACCCGGTTCGTCCTCATCGGGGCCCTGCTGTTCGTCGCCCAGACGTTCCTCGGGGGCTTGCTCGCCCACTACTACATCGAGCGCGACGGCTTCTTCGGCATGCGGGAACTGATCGGCGTCGACATCCTCCAGTGGCTCCCCTGGTCGATCGTCAGGACCTGGCACGTCGATCTGGGTATCCTCTGGATCGCCACCATGTGGCTCGGCGCCGGGCTCTTCCTCGCGCCGCTGCTGACCGGCCGCGAACCGCCGAAACAGGCGCTGTACGTCAAAGGCCTCGTCGGCGCACTACTGGTCGTCGCCGTCGGCGGTCTGGCCGGCATCTGGCTGGGCATCAACAACTTCTTCGACGGCCAACTGTGGTGGCTGCTGGGCAACGAAGGCCTCGAGTACGTCGAGATCGGCCGGATCTGGCAGGTCGGCCTGCTGGTCGGCTTCCTCGGCTGGACCGCCCTCGTGGCGCGGGGCTTCAAGCCGCTGCTCGATCGCGAACCCCGCTACGGACTTGCCCACATGATCGTCTACGCGGGCGGCTCGATCGGCCTGTTGTTCATGGCCGGCTTCCTCTATACGCCCAAGACCAACATCGTCGTGACGGAGTTCTGGCGCTGGTGGGTCGTCCACATGTGGGTCGAGGGCGTCTTCGAGTTCTTCATCCTCGTCGTCATCGCTCTGACGCTGGTCTCGATGAACCTCCTCTCGAAGAAGTCCGCCGAGAAGGCGGTGATATTCCAGGCCGCCCTCGTGATGGGCAGTGGGATCATCGGCGTCTCCCACCACTACTGGTGGGCCGGCCTCCCCGAGGTCTGGCTCCCCATCGGGAGCGTCTTCTCGACCATCGAGTTCATTCCGCTCCTCTTTATCCTCTACGAGGCGCTGGGCCAGTACCGCGCGATGGATACCGCCGGGAAGGACTTCCCTTACCGGATGGCCTTCTACTTCATCGTCGCCTCGAGCGTCTGGAACTTCTTCGGGGCCGGCGTCATCGGCTTCTTCATCAACCTCCCGATCATCAGCTACTACGAGACCGGGACCTACCTCACGGTCGCCCACGCCCACGGCGCGATGTTCGGTGCCTTCGGCCTGCTCGCGATGGGGATGTCCGTCTACATCCTCCGGGTGACCACCCGCGCCGAGAGCTGGACCACGCGCCGGCTGCGCTGGTCGTTCTGGCTGTGTAACCTCGGGCTGGCGCTGATGATCTTCCTCTCCCTGCTGCCCGTCGGCTTCCTCCAGCTCGAGGTCGGGTTCACGCAGGGGTATGCCGCCTCACGGAGCCTCGAGTTCTACAACGGCGAGCTGATCCAGACGCTGTTCTGGCTGCGTATGCCCGGCGACACGATGCTGATCGCCGGTGCAGTCCTCTTCGCCTGGGACGTCGTCGCGAAGCTGCTGTTCCAGCGGAAAGCGACCGCCGGCGAGTCGAGCAGTCACGTCATCGCCGACCGGATCTTCGGCGACAGTGACCCGTCGGACGTCGTCGACCCCGTCAGCGACGACGACTAACCCGACGCGGGCCGGCGGCTCTTTTCGAGGTATCCTGCCGATCAGTGACGGCCCCTCGGCCGTCCCAGTCCCGTCGAGACCGAAAACAGATCGCCGGGGCCGGAACCCGATCCCGACTACTGAAACGATTCTCCACCGATCATACCGCATCGGACGAGCAGGGACGTTCGATTTCAGTCGCTACTCGAGTCCGTGACCGCGATCGTGTGTTCCTTCGTCACCGAGTCGGCGTCGTCGCGGTCGGCATCGGCCCAGGCCGTGACCGCGTAGGCGTACTCCCCCGGCGCCGCGTCTTCGGTGGCCCGAATCGGCACCTCGAGGTCGACGTTCGAACGCGTCTCGGCCCAGCGCCAGCACGGCGGCGACGAGTCGGTCCGATCCGACGGCGACGGTGACAGCGTCGCTGCGTCGATCTCGAAGACCACCGTCTCGGTGGCCGGGACGCGCTCGAACTCGATCGCGCCGACGGTCGTGGCCGAGAGGTAGAGAGTCGTCTCTTCGCCGGGACCGAGCGAGACCGTTCCGCCACCGATACTGGGAGACCGCTGTGCGCGGGCACCGAGACACCCGGCAAAAGCGCCGATACTCGTGACTGCCGCGGACGAAAGCAGCGCCCGTCGATCCATGCCGACGGCTTTCCGGACGACCCGGATACGTGCTCCCCCGAACACGTCCGCGTCGGCGGCGAGGGTTCAGCGATCGAGCCCGCGACGGGCGGACACCTATAGCGCTTCTTTGTACGCCTCGAGGGTCCGCTCGACGTCGTCGTCGGTGTGGCCGTAACTGACGAACTGACACTCGAACTGGTTCTGCGAGAGGAACACGCCCTCGTCTTTCATCCCTCCCCAGAAGACGCGCCGCCAGCGTTCGGTCTCGGCGTTTTTCACGTCGGCGGCGTTTTTCGGACAGTAGTCGTAGCGCGGACAGGTCGGATCCTGTCGACAGCCGGCCGAACACTGCTCCTCGAGCGAGTCGGGACCGGGACCGTCTCGAGTGAAGATGACTTTGAACATGCTGTCGGTGCCGGTGACGGTGTAGCTCGGTGCCTGGTCGGCGACGATGTCGCTGAGCCCGCTCCGGAGCCGGTCGCCGAGCCCGTTGACGTGGTCGTAGACGTCGTTTTCCGCGGCGAACTTTAGGGTCTCAAGGCCGGCGGCCATCGTAACGGGGTGGCCCGAGAAGGTCCCGGCCTGGAAGACATCGCCGGCGGGCGTGAAGTTCTCGACGATTTCGGCGCGGCCGCCGATGGCGCCGACGGGGAAGCCGCCGCCGATGATCTTGCCGAACGTGGTCAGATCGGGGGTGACGCCGAACTCGCTTTGGGCACAGCCCAGTCCGCCCACGCGGAAGCCGGTGATCACTTCGTCGAAGATCAGCAGGGAGCCGTGTTCGTCGGTGATCTCCCGGAGGAACTCGTGGTAGCCCTCTTCGGGGTAGACGATGCCGTAGTTCCCGAGGATGGGTTCGGTCAGCACCGCGGCGATGTCGTCGCCGTGTTCCTCGAAGACTTCTCGGATGGCGTCCTCGTCGTTGAACGGCACGGGGAGGGTGTGTTCGGCAAAGGACTGCGGGATGCCGGCCGAGGAGGGTCGGGGGTTCTCGGCGTCGCCCTCGACCAGCGTCGACTCCTGTGCGCCGTGGTAGCCGCCCTGCATGACGACGATCTTGTTCCGGCCGGTGTAGCCCCGCGCGAGCCGCACTGCGGAGGTAGTCGCCTCGGTGCCGGAGTTGACGAAGCGGATCTTCTCGACGCTTGGGACGTGGCGAACGACGAACTCCGCGAGGTCGACCTCGATCTCGGTCGGGGTGCCGTACATCGGCCCTTCGCTTGCCTTCTGCTGGACGCTCGCCTGGACGGGGTCGGGTAGGTCATGGCCCAAAAGCAGCGGGCCGAGCCCCATCACCCAGTCGATGTAGCGGTTGCCATCGGCGTCGATGACGTGGCCGCCCTCGCCCTTCCGGACGAAAAACGGATAGGGTTCGATCGCTGCGCGAACTGCGGAGTTGACGCCGCCGGGCAGCACCGACAGCGCTCGATCGTACAGGTCACGCGAGTTGTCGTCGCTCATATCGCTGCCTTGGAAACCCGACGGGAAAGTAGTACCGAGGTCTCCTCGCTGGCGGTTCCGGACCGGCGGTTCGGACGGCTACGAGTCGATTTCGGTGCGGTCGAGACCCATCCATCCGTCACCGAGCCGACAGCCCGTCTCAGTAATCGCCGGCCTTCCGCTCGGATTGGCGCTGCCGGATCGTGTTCGCCACGTCGTCGTAGTTCGGCACGCCCGAGAGTACCAGCGCGTTCGTTCGGCTGAACCCCTGCGTGAACCCCTGCGGGATCACTGCGTGCGAGACGGCGATCGTTCCGAACCCCCGGTCGCGGCTGAAGGCGGTCGTACTCGTCTGTAGCCCGCGGATGTCCTCCATCCACGTCTCGGTGGTCTTTCTGGCGGTAAATCCCGCGATCACGACGATCCGCCGATCGGTGACGAGGTAGCGGACTCGGTTCCGTCGATACCAGATATAGCCCCCGATCACGAGCGCCGTGACGAACCCGAGCAACGCCGCCGCCGTACTCCCGACTGCGAGGCCGACTACCCCGACCAGTCCGGCCAGTCCGCCGACGACGGCGTGGCCGATCCAGTTCCACCACGTCGGCTGTGCGTCGACGAGGACCTCCTCGCCCTCGAGAAGCGAAAGTGGGCTCGTCGAGTCGGTTCGATCCGACCGGTCCGGATCGCGACCGACCGTTTGAGCTTCGTCGTACGCTACGTTCGACCCGTCGCGTTGCTGACTCATTCACGATCCGTCTCGGCGGCAGATAAATCAGTGTACTGGTCGGTTCGCTCGAGCATCACGCGAGCGCTCGGGCGACACACGAGGGAGGAGGACCCACAGAAGCAGTGAAACGGGGTGTGGCCGCGATCAGACCGCGTCCCGGCCGGTCTTGCCGGTCCGGATCTGGGTCGCGCTCTCGACGGGCATGACGAAGATCTTGCCGTCGCCGGGCTCGCCGGTTTCCGCGCCCTCGCGGATGGCATCGACGACCTCTCCGGCGGGGATGTCGGCGACGACGCACTCGATCTTGACTTTCTGGTGGAGGTCGACCGTGTACTCCTCGCCGCGCCATTGGCCCTTCTTCGCGGGCTGGGAGCCGCGGCCGGAGACGTTGGTGACCGTCAGCGACGGCGCGCCGGCTTCGGCCAGCGACTGCTTGATCGCCCCGAGGCGGTCGGGGCGGACGATCGCGGTGACCATCTTGATCTCGCCGTCGTTCGGCTCGCCGCCGTCAGAGCGAAGCTCTGACGAGGATCGCGACTCGTCGAGTCGCTCACCCCCGTCGGCGCGGATGACTTCGTCGGAGCCACCGTCGGTGGCGACGTCGGGCTGGCCGAACTCGGGGTAGGTGTCGACGCCGTGTTCGGAGACGTCGAGCCCGTCGCGTTCGTGTTCCGGCGAGACGCGGGCCTGGCCGGTGGCCTTGAACGCGTACCAGATAACGCCGGTCGCGACGATCGTCCAGGCAGCGATGACGACGACGCCGATGACCTGGGCGACGAACGCGTTCGCGATGCTATCGACGACCCCCGGTGCGGCGACGAAGGGGAACAGCAGCGTCCCGAGGACCCCGGCCGAGCCGTGGACGGGGAACACCGCACAGACGTCGTCGATCTTCAGGTACTGCTCGACGAACTCGAAGACGAGGGGCAGTTGCACGCCGGCGAGGCCGCCGACGACGAACGCGCCCCACCACGCCGTGGTGTCGGGGATCGCGGTGATCGCGGCGAGGCCGGCCAGCAGCCCGTTGGCGACGTACAGGGTATCGACTTTGCCGGTCTTGAGCCACGCGACGAGGCCGGCCCCCATCGCACCGCAGGCCATCGCGGCCGTCGTGGTCAAGGCGACGCGACCGAGCTGATCGCCGAGGAACGCGCCCTCGCCGATGATCGCCGAGGTACCGACGTTGAAGCCGTACCAGCCGAAGGCGAGGATCAGCGTGCCGAGCACGGCGAAAGTCAGCGAGTGACCGGGAATGACGTTCGCGCTCCCATCACTGTTGTATCGGTCCATGCGCGGACCGAGGACCCACGCGGCGGTGAGACCGGCGATACCACCCATGCCGTGGACGATCATCCCGCCAGCGAAGTCGTGGAACAGGACGTCGCCGTACGCGAGGTGTTCGCCGGCCCACGTGAGACCGGTGACGACCGGGTAGATGACCGCCGCCAGCAGGAAGGTGTAGCTGACGTACGCACGGAGTTTCGCACGACCGGCGACGGCACCCGAAACGATCGTCGCCGCGGTCATGGCGAAGACCGCACCGTACAGCCAGTCGAGCCAGCCCGCGGCATCGCCTTGGAAGGCCGGCACGAAGCCGTCACCGGCGACGACGCCCTCGACACCCACGCCGATGAGGAAAAACACCGTCACGCCGACGCTCCAGGTCAGCAGGTTCTTCGTCAGTTGGTTCGCCACGTTCTTCGAGCGCACCTGCCCCGCCTCGAGCATGGCGAAGCCGGCGTGCATGAAGAAGATCAGGAACGTGGCGACCAGGATCCACATGTAGTTGATCGAGTCGATCAACATCTCGACCTCGGCCTCGCTCTGCAGGAGCGTCGGCTCCATCAGGCGTCCACCCCAGTTTGCCACGCACTGTTACTCTCGCCGACCAAACGATCGTCGTCTTCCAATGCAATTGCGCTCATGTTTGACCTCTTAATCACGTTTGAGTTGGTTGCACTTACACCATTTAAGGGTTAGCGTTGACAAATGGCTAAAATTGTGGGTGTAATAGGGTCATCCGTTCAAAGCTAAAGCAGCTTTAATGTGTATAAGGGTGTTGGAAATTACGTCCTTTTCGAACGGCGGTTATATTTTGCTTGTTTGTAAACCCGGACAGTACGGGCTATCCGCTCGCTGTTGCGAGAATTACCGGTTATCGTCGGCCGGGAGGGGCCTATCAGTGCGATTCCGCTCGCGCGCGGCAGATCTTGCCACTCCTTGCTCCGCGGCGGACTGCTAATTGACGATCGTCTATTATTCGGTCCAGAGCGGTCAAACGTGGTCGATTCGACGGTGGCCGACTACGGGCGGGTCGACCGGCAACCCGACCGATCTACAGTTGCTTTGCGACGTCCTCGGCGAAGTAGGTCAGAATCAGGTCCGCGCCGGCTCGCTTGATCGACAGCAGCGACTCCGTCGCGACCGCCTCGAGGTCGAGCCACCCCTTCTCGGCGGCCGCATGTAGCATCGCGTACTCGCCGGAGACGTTGTAGGCGGCGACGGGATGGTCGAACTCCCGGCGGACGGCACTGATGATATCGAGGTAGGAAAGCGCGGGCTTGACCATCATCACGTCCGCGCCCTGCTCGGCGTCCAGTCGGACTTCCCGCATGGCCTCGCGGGCGTTGGCCGGATCCATCTGGTAGTGTCGGCGGTTCCCGAAGGTCGGCGCGCCGTCGGCGGCGTCCCGGAACGGCCCGTAGAACGCGCTCTCGTATTTGGCCGCGTAGCTCATGATCGGGACGTTCGCGAACCCCTCGCGGTCGAGCGCCGACCGGATGGCCCCGACCATTCCGTCCATCATTCCGCTGGGCGCGACCATGTCCGCGCCCGCCCGGGCGTGAGACGCCGCGATCTTCTCCAGGGCCGCGAGCGTCGCGTCGTTGTCGACGGTCATCGTGGGCTCGCAGGCCGGACCGTCCGCGGCGACGCCGCTCTCGCTTCGCAGCTCCTCCTCGAGCGGGCCGCAGTGGCCGTGGTCGGTGTACTCGCAGAGACAGACGTCCGTGATGACGTAGGCGTCGGTCTCGCTCGTGATTCGGCGCAGCGCCTCCTGGACGACGCCGTCCTCGGCCCAGGCACGGGTCCCCTCGGGGTCTTTCGATTCCGGGATCCCGAACAGCATGACGGCCTCGACGCCCGTCTCGAGGACGTCCTCGACGCGGGCGACCGACTCCGCGATCGGGACCCGCTCGTGGCCGGGCATCGACTCGATCGGCCGGCGCTCGTCGGTCGTCGCGTCGACGAACACCGGGGCGATCAGGTCCGAGGGCTCGAGGCTCGTCTCGCTGACGAGCCCGCGAACCCGGTCCTGTCGGAGCCGCCGGGGGCGATGTGTGAGGTCCATACCCGAGTATTCGACGGGAGCCGCAAAAGCGCCTCGTTCGAGGAATCGCTCGTCAGAAGCCCGCGTCCCGGAGTCGCCGCGTGACGCTCGCAACCGTTGGCAGCCGCTGTTGGAGGCGCGCCAGCGCGAACATCCCGCGAGCGTACCACGCGGTCGGCACCCCCGGCGGGACGTCGAGCGGTCCGGTTCGGGAGGTGGCGATCGTCCGGGACTCGAGGTAGCGCTTGATTCCCTCGGGGCCGTGCCGGCGGCCGAGCCCGGAGTCGCCGAAGCCGCCCATCGGCGCGTCGACGGCCGCCCAGCCGGAGACGTAGGCGTCGTTGACACAGACGGTTCCACAGTCGATCTCGCGGGCGACGGCGACGCCGCGCTCGCGGTCGCCGGTCCAGACGCTCGCGTTCAGGCCGTACTCGGAGTCGTTGGCTCGCTCGATCGCGGTCGCAACGTTCGGGACCGACTCGACCGACACGACCGGGCCGAACGTCTCCTCACAGGCGGCCGTCGCCTCGGGCTCGAGGTCCGTCAGGATCGTCGGTTCGTAACAGAACGGCCCCACGTCGGGGCGGCGTTCGCCGCCGGTAAGCACCGTCGCACCGCGCTCGCGCGCGTCCTCGACGTGACGCTCGACACGCTCGAGTTGGTCGCCGTCGATCAGCGAGCCCACGTCGTCCTCGTAGTCGAAGCCGGTTCCGAGGGTCAGGTCCCGCGTCGCCGCGACGAAGGCCTCGACGAACTCGTCGTGGATCGAGTCGGCGACGTAGACCCGCTCGGCCGCGAGACACAGCTGGCCGGCATTCGAGAAACAGGCCTGGACTGCGCCGCGGGCGGCCTCCTCGATGTCGGCGTCGTCGAGGACGAGCAAGGGGTTCTTGCCGCCGAGTTCCAGCGAGCAGCCGATCAGGTTGCGGCCCGCCTGTTCCGCGACGAGCCGGCCCGTCTCGGTACTCCCGGTAAAGGAAATGTAGTCGACGCGGTCGATCAGCGCCGGCCCGACGGTCGCGCCGCGGCCGGTAACGATCTCGAAACAGCCGTCCGGAAGCCCGGCTCGCTCGAGCAGGTCCGCCAGTGCCAGCGCGGTGTACGGCGTCTTCTCGTCGGGTTTGAGGACGACGCTGTTGCCCGCGATGAGCGCGGGGAGGACGTCGGTCAGCGAGAGCGTGAGCGGGTAGTTCCACGGGGAGATCGCGCCGACGACGCCGACCGGCTCGTAGGTCACGCGGGCGGTCGTCGCCGGCGGGATCGCACCGCGTCGTCGCTCCTCGCGAAACGCCGCGTCCCCGCGATCGGCGTAGTACGAACACGTCAGCGCCACGTCGACGACTTCCTCGACGGCGTGGCGGCGGGATTTACCGGTCTCGAGTTGCAGGATATCGAGCAGCTCCGCCCGGTGGTTCAGCACGAGGTCGCCGAACCGGGCGACGATCTCGCGGCGTTCGTCCATCGCCGTTTCGGCCCACGACGATTGGGCCGCTCGAGCGCGGTCGACGGCCCGCTCGACGTCGGAGCCGTCGCAGTCCGGAACCGCACCGACTGCGGTGTCCGTCGCCGGCGCTCGTACCTCGATCGTCTCGCTGCCGTCGGCGTCGACTCGATCGGCCAGCGCCGCGAGTCGACTCGCGGAGATGCCCGTCGCCGCGAGGACGTTCGCTCGGGATTCGGTCTCGAGTGACATGTGTACTCATCTCGTCTGTGCCTGCACCCATACGCCTTTGTGTCGCGGAGGGTCTCGATCGGTCTCGGCCGCCGAAGCGGTTCCCGTGTCCCGTTTCGCTATAGTAGCCACTGACAGTCATTGCACACCTGACTGCACGACAGCGTTGCGATCAGTGTGTGAATCGTTTCAGTGGCTACTATAGCGGAGGCCCGGCCGACCGGAACGCGATCGGCCGTCCGGACCTACGGCCGGAATCACGGCTTCGCCGTCTGGACCCGCGAACTGCTCGACGACCGGGTGGCGGACCGCGACGCGGACCGGACGACGGGCGGCTGCATTCCTGCGACCGCGTCCTGCGGTCGCTCGAGTCGGCGAGTCACGCGTCGCAACGAGTACGCAAATTTAAGTGCGCGTCCCGCATTGAACCTGTTAGCAATGGCCATAGATCCGCAGTTCAATGAGAACCGCGAACAGGTCGACGAACACGAGGGCCACGCGGTCTGGGGCCCGGTCGAGGAGCCGGAGGAACTCGGCATCCACGGCACCCACGTGGCGGTCGATTTCGACATCTGCATCGCCGACGGGGCCTGCGTCGAGGACTGCCCGGTCGACGTCTTCGAGTGGATCGACACGCCGGGGCATCCGGAAAGCGAGGAGAAAGCCGACCCGGCCAACGAGGCACAGTGTATCGATTGCATGCTCTGTGTCGACGTCTGTCCGGTCGACGCCATCGACGTCGACGCCGGACGAACGGCCTGATTACTCGGCGCGGTCGACGTCGACCTTCTCTTTGAGGCTCTCGAGCCCGTCGGCTTCGGCGAGTTCCTGGAGGCGCTCGCGGAAGTGTTCCTCACAGAGGCCGACTTTGAGTCCATCGGACTCGGCTGCGAAGGCGGCCTCGCGGTCGCAGTAGTGGCAGTTCATACTCACGCGTTGGGACCACGTCGCATTGAACCCTCCGCTAGCGGCCAACGTTTGGATCAATCGACTCTCAACTCGAGTCGCTCGAAGGCGTCTCGCGAGAGGCCCGCGACGCCGATTCGGTCGTCGTGGGCGTCGCTGCCGCCGGTGACCAGCAGATCGTGGCGCTCGATCGCCCGTTCGACGGGGGCGCGGTCGACGTCGCGGCCGTACGGATATCGCAACTCGACGGCGTCGAGATCGGCCGCCAGCGCGAGCGCGCTCTCGGGGTCGCGATACCGCAACGGGTGGGCGAGCGAGACGAGCCGACACGACTCGGCCAGTGCCGCCCGCCCGCGCTCGAACGACGGTACGTCCCGGGGCACGTAACACGGACAATCCGAGCCGATGAGGTGGTCGAACGCGCCCTGGTAGTCGTACTCGGCGTCGGGATGGGCCTCGATCGCCCGCGCGATGTGGGGTCGTCCGAACCCGCCGTCGACCGTCACGTCCAGTTCGATCCCCAGCCGGGATTCCACGCAGTCGACGATCGCCCGGCCGCGCTCGATGCGGTTCTCCTGAATCGTCTCGAGGATCGCCTCGAGGTCGCCGCTCGGCTCGAGGCCGTAGCCCAGCAGGTCGAGCCGCTGGCCGCCCGGCGTCTCGACGCGAAGCTCGATCCCGTGGATGAGCGTCACGCCGTCGCGTTCGACGACCGGGCCGGCGAACGGCTGGACCCGGTCGTGATCGGTCACCGCGACCACCTCGACGCCGCCGCGGCGCGCGGCCTCGGGCACCGCCTCGAGATCGAGGCTCCCGTCCGACCGCGTCGTGTGAACGTGTAAGTCCGCGTGAGGCATACGCTATCCGAACCGGGCCGCTCCTAAAGGCGTTTCTCCGTGCCCGCGTTCGGTTTTCGAAAATCTCTAGGGGTCTACTAGGTGTTCTAGGTCTACAGTGCGACTAGGAAACATAGATGGACAATGTTTATAATCATTGTTCACGGAGGATCTGGTGTAATGCTGCTCAATGGCACCGGCGACGTCATCGACGACCACGAGTACCCCGCCACGACCGAGGAACTGATCGAGGAGTACGGGGACCGCACGCTCGAACTCCCCAACGGGACCGAGACGGTCGGCGATGTACTCGCCCGCCTCGAGTCCGAAACCTTCGAAAACTCGGAGGACGCACGCTTTGCCGTCTACTCCGCCGTCAGCGACAAGGCCGTCGGCCGCGTCGGATACAGCGACCGCGACCCGACGCCGGTCGGCAGCCCGTACGCGCCCGACGCCGTTTCCTTCTGAACCGAACTTTTTCCGCCTCGGGTTCGCTCGCGCTGCTCGCTCACCACTCGGCGCAAAAACTTCGATGAAAAAGGGCCGAGCGCTCACTTCGTTCGCGCTCGGTACAACTACTTGCACCTGCTACGGTCGTTGCGGGTAGAGGAACACCGTTTGCACCCGCGAGCGAACGCAGTGAGCGAGCGGGCCGACGACCGACCCGTAGGGGAGGGAGGAGTGCTTTTATACTAAATTTTGCCGAGGGCGCGGCAAGGCCGCGCCCGCAGAGTAAAATTTAGTTGAATGTGTCGATAACCGGAATGCCGACCGTCTCGAAGTCGGTCATCGACTCGAGTTTGTCGCTGACGTCCTCGAGGCCGATCGTCTCGGAGACGACTTTCTCGGGCTCGAGTTTGCCGGTCGAGACCATCCGGAAGATCTCGTCGTAGCGGGTCGGGGGCATCCCCAGCGAGCCGATGAACTCGATCTCCTGCATGACCATCGCGTCGGACGGCAGCGAGATCATCCCCTGTTCGTCCTGGGTCGTCAGCCCGACCTGAATGTGCTGGCCGCGGGCGTCGAGGCTCGAGACTGAGTTTTGGCTGGTCGTCGCGATACCCAGCGCGTCCATCGAGACGTGAGCGCCGCCGTCGGTGATCGCCGAGACCTCGCCGGGGACGTCGCCGACGTCGTCCGCGTTGATCGTCTCGACCGCGCCGAGGGACTCGGCTTTCTCGAGTTTCTCGTCTTTGAGGTCGACCGCGACGACGTTGGCACCGAGCGCGTCGGCGATGTGGACCGCCGAGAGGCCGACGCCGCCGCAGCCGTGGACCGAGACCCAGTCGCCGGCACCGACGTCCGCGCGGTGGGCCAGCGCGTGGAACGAGGTCATGAACCGGCAGCCGAGGCCGGCCATATCGACCGACGAGACGCCGTCGGGGAGTTCCACGAGGTTGTGGTCGGCGACGGGGACGTGGACCTGTTCGGCGAACGCACCCTGTGCCTGCTCGATGAACCCAAGCGGCATCACGTTCTCGCAGATGTTCGAGCGGCCGCGCTGGCACCGCGGACAGGTCCCGTCGCCGAGGTTGAACGGGACGGCGACGTGATCGCCTTCCGCGACGTTTTCCACCTCGTCGCCGACGGCGACGACGTGGCCGGCCGGCTCGTGGCCGAGGATCTGGCCGGGCTGGGTCTCGAGGCCGAGCCAGCCCCAGTCGCCCTGCCAGCCGTGCCAGTCGCTCCGACAGACCCCGCATGCTTCGAGTTCGACGACGGCCCCGGTCGGTGCCGGCTCCGGCGCGTCGACGTCTTCGATCGAGAGCGGTTCGCCGTGTTCTTCGAGGACTGCTGCGCGCATGGCTGTGGCTATCGTTGCCAGTGGTCAAATACACCCGACCCCGTCTCAGAACCTGATAATTCACGCAGCCGAACGGTCGGCGGCCGCGCTCAGTCCAGAAAGTCGATCGCGTCGGCCAGCTCGAGCGGGACCGCGCCCTTGCGATAGCCCTCGACGTGGCCGTTCGGACGGGTGCGGTAGACGACCGCGGGGCGGTGGCGTACGTCGGGTTGTTCGCCCCGAACGGCGGCCCACGCGTCGTCGCGAAAGCTCGAGCAGTCGACGAAAAGGGTCGCGCCGCCGCCGTGTTCCGCGAGTTGGCCGTTGGTCTTGGTCTCGGCGGTATCGCGGACGGCGGCCACGGGGCCGGCCGCGGCGCGGTTGATCGGCGGCTGGGGCCGCGTGACCTCCACGAGGACGTTCGTCTCGGCGTCTTCCGCCCGGAAGTCAAGCGAGTGGCCGGTCGTGACCTCGATCTCCGGGACCACGTCGTAGCCGGCCTCGGTGAGGATCTTCGCGGCGATGAACTCGGCCATCGCGGCGCTCATCCGGACGCGATCGACGTGGTCGCTGGTGCCGAGTTTACCCGACATGACGTGTCGGTACCCGTCGAGGACGCCGGTCGAGAGGAAGTCCTCGAAAAAGCGGGTCGTCTCCCGGCGGCCGGCGTCGGGGAAGCCGGCCGCATGCTCGCGGAAGAACGCGCGGGTCGACTCGCGGCCGTCCTTGGACATGAACACCGGGAGGAAGAACCACGAGAGATGGGGATACTCGGCGAGCCACGGATCTTCCTCGTGCAGCGTCGCGGTCAGTTCCCGCGTCGCCCACCGCGAGACGGGGTAGGGGATCTCGCGCCAGCCGAACTTGTCGGTCTTCCACAGCGCGGAGGGCGTTTCGGTGTTGCCCATCCAGTAGGCCTCCCCGTCGGTGCGCGCGAACAGTGCGATGTCGCCGTTTGCCATCTCGAAGCGGTGTGTCTGCCAGTCGCCGCCGATCTTGAACCACGGCGAGACTGACTGTGCGCCGATGTTCGACTGCAGCGGCTGCAGAATCTCGTTGTGAACTCGCCCGTCGCTCCACGACTGGGGCGAGTACCGAAAGCGAAGCGGCCGTGCCACGGCCGTCCCTACGGGTCGGGGTCGCATATATCGTTCGTTGCGCGTCTCGACGGCGCGCCTACGTTTCACTCGTCCGAGGGGTGTGATGGACCGTTACATTCATACCTACCACGCGTCTACTATGTACATACCTACCATGTCAATGGGTGCCTATGACGAGGACGAACACGAGCGTCGCGAACAGCAAGCCTCGAAGGTGGACACCGATTTCGACGACGAGCGGACGATCTATCACGGCGAAGTCGAGTACGACTCCGGCGACTCCGCCGAGGACCTGCTAGACACCTTCGAGCAGATCAAATCCGAGTAACGACGGTCGGTTCGCTTCTCCCTTCTTCGCCGCTGTGTCACTCGAGGACGTCCCAGCCCGGCGTCTCGGGCGCGCCCCGATCGGTCTCGACGGCGTCGGCGACGGCCGGTGACGGTACCGTGCCGTCGGCGTCCCGAAAGCGGCGCTGCCAGTCGCGGATCACCGGCCCGACCCACGAGGACCGCTCGTTGTCCCCCTCGAAACTCGCGTCGTCGTCCGCATTGCCGAGCATGCGCTCTCTGGCTCGCTCGTAATGGTGGTCGGAGATGGCCAGCGTTCCGGGGCTCGAGGCGGCTGCGATCGCGACGGGTTCGGTCCGATCGTCCCGCGTCAGTTCGCCCGCCGCAGCCCGGTCGACGATCCCCTCGAGTTCGGCGGGCTGGGGGTGACAGAACAGTTTCGCGCCGATCGCCTGCGAGCCCAGCAACAGCCCCTTGGGATCGTCGTGGTCGGCATCGAGCAAGCGTTCGCCCCCGACGGTCGCCTCGACGCGTTCGCACTCGGTCGTCCCCTTGAGCGCGAGATTGTGTTCGGGATACGCGCCGCACTCGTCGGGAAAGCGCTCGTCCCCGTGGATCCGACACTGCAGCGTCGTCGGATCGAGGAAGACGCAAGTCGGGAGCCAGACCGGCTCCGCGAGCCCGAACGGGGCGACGGGCTTTGGCGGCTTCCGGAGGCCGACGAAGAAGGCCGGCCGGCCCGCGACGGCGGCGAGGGTGTGGCCGTCCACGTCGACGCCGTCGTCCTCCTCTCGAGCCGCCCAGAACCGCGGCGTCAGGACCTCGCCCATCCCCGCCTCGAGGAACCCGCGCACCTCGTCGCGGGTCAGCGCCACGAAGTTGGTGTCGTCGTCGAGGGGCTCTCGAGACGGTCGTTCGCCCTCGCCGCCGGTGAACGGGTCGTCCCGCTGCCGGTGTCGGTGATCGGTTTCGCCGCCCTCGCCGTCGTCCTGAGGCGCGGATCCGTGTTCCTCGAGCAGCGATCGCCAGTCCATGCAACAGCCGGCACAGCCCTCACAGTTCACCTCCATGTTCGATCGTATGCTACCAGGACGCATAACCGCTGTGCGGGCCCCTGCGGACGGCCTCCGGTTCGGACGACGGCCTTCGGGCGAACGGTTTTCATCGTCGGGCACCGACGACCGTGTATGTCGAAGGACTCCTGTGACGGCTGTGGTCGCACCGTCACCGTCTCGGGCGGGATCGCCAACATCTGGTCGTTCGGGACCGACGCCGGCACCGTCGGAACCGCGATAACGCTCGAACTCGATGACGGGGGGTCGTACCTGCTGTGTTATCCGTGTCTCGAGGCGTTGCCCGATTATCCGACCGACGCGGACATCGATCAGCTGGAGCAGGTCGACGAGGAAACCTCGCGAGTCGGATCGCCGTAGGCCGCGGTCGGCAGTGTCGTGCCGTGGTCGCTACTGCTTCTGGTCCGTCGGCGCAAAAAATACGGAGTCGGCGGCCTCGAGAGACGGGTCGGTCCACCGCATCGCTCGAGCGCGAGTACGGCCGGGCCGGTCGGACCGCCGCGGTCCTCGCGGCCGGAAGCGGAAGGGGTGGGATTCGAACGCCACGAGGCGAAATGCCGCCGCGGTCCCGGATGGTACCGCGGTACTCTACCGCTGAGCGACCCTTCCGTACCTGAATCGGAGGACGGAGTCCGTATTTGTAATCGGTCGGTTACCGGCCCGGTTGTGGACAGCCGTCGACGGTAGGCGGCTGCTACCGGCCGGTAGACGGTAGTTTCGGCCTCGAGCGCCGGTCGCCGTCGATCGACCGCTGGCTCTCGTCGACCGGTCGTTCGTCAGCGGGCGCGACGCTCCGTAGCCTTTAGGACGTGGCCGCGCCCTGCATCGAACGGTGAATCCCGAGCGGATCTTCGAGGAGTTCCCCGCGCCGAGTTACCGCGGGACGCAGGAACAGGCCCTCCGCGACGTTCGCGACGCCTTCGCGGCCGGCAACGACGTCGTCCTCGTGCGCGCGCCGACCGGGAGCGGCAAGTCCCTGCTGGCCCGCGCCGTCGCCGGCTGTGCGCGCCGTGCCGGCGCGGGCGATCCCAGCGACGCCACCGGTGCCTACTACACGACGCCGCAGGTCTCCCAACTCGACGACGTGGCCGCCGACGATCTGCTGGCGGATCTCAACGTCATCCGCGGGAAGTCCAACTACACCTGTATTCTGCCCGAGGAGCGGGACACGCCGGTCAATCAGGCCCCCTGCGTGCGAGAGCGGGGGTACGACTGCTCGGTCAAGCACCGGTGTCCGTACTTCTCCGACCGGGCGATCGCCTCGAACCGCGAGATCGCGGCGATGACGCTCGCCTATTTCATGCAAACTGCCGGCAGCGACGTCTTCCGCAAGCGCGACGTCGTGGTCGTCGACGAAGCCCACGGCCTCGCCGAGTGGGCCGAAATGTACGCGACGATCCAGCTTGGCCCCCGGACAGTGCCGTTCTGGGACGACCTGCGGGTCCCCGACATCGACTCGATCGAGCGCGCCGTCCGCTATGCCGAGAGCCTCGCAGGGACCTGCGAACGCCGGAAAGACGACCTGCTCGCTCAGGACTCGCTGTCCCCCGCCGAGGTGCGCGAACGCGACCGCTTGCAGGAACTCATCGGCGACCTCGAGTGGTTCGTCTCCGACTTCCGCGACCCCCAGAGCCCGACGACGTGGCTGGTCGACCAGTCCGACCCGCGTTCCAGCGGGCGAGACGGCGGCGACGGGGACGACCCGCAGGGCGGCCCCTTGACGATCAAACCGATGAGTCCCGAGAAGTACCTCCAGCACACCGTCTGGGACCGGGGCAACAAGTTCGCCCTGCTGTCGGCGACCATCCTGAACAAGGACGCCTTCTGCCGGCAGGTCGGCCTCGAGCCCGACCGGGTAGCGCTGGTCGACGTCGACCACACCTTCCCCGTCGAGAACCGCCCACTGTACGACGTGACCCAGGGGAAGATGACCTACGACGAGCGCGACGAAACGACGCCGAAGATCGCCCGGACGATCGTCCGGCTCATGCAGCACCATCCCGACGAGAAGGGACTGATCCACGCCCACTCCTACGACATCCAGGACCGACTCGCCGACCTGCTTTCGGACTTCGGCGTCGGCGACCGGGTCCGCACCCACGACCGGGACGGCCGCGACGCCGCCCTCGACGCGTGGAAAGCGAGCGACGACCCCGACGTCTTCCTCTCGGTGAAGATGGAGGAAGCGCTGGATCTGAAAGGCGACCTCTGTCGCTGGCAGGTCATCTGCAAAGCGCCGTTCCTCAACACCGGCGACTCGAGGGTCGCACACCGCTTAGAGGAGGGCCAGTGGGCGTGGTACTACCGGACGACGCTCCGGACGGTCATCCAGGCCTGCGGCCGGGTCGTCCGCGCCCCCGACGACTACGGCGCGACGTATCTGGCCGACTCGAGCCTGCTCGATTGCTTCGAGCGGGCTCGGACGGACATGCCCGACTGGTTCGCAGCACAGGTCGACCGGATGAAACGGCCGGAGCTACCGTCGTTTGAGCCTCGAGCTGCGCTTGCGGGGACGGACGCGGGCGGTCGCTCCGGCCGCGGGTCCCGAACGCGTTCGCGCGGGGCGAACGCCGACGGGAGCGGCGGATCCGGGCGGTCACCATCGCGCTCGAGCGGATCGCGACGGTCCTCGGGCTCGAGCCCGCTGGCGGACGTCTGGGACACCGACGAGTAGTACGGGCTAGAAGATGGCCGTCGCGCCCCAGGCGACCATCGAGGTCACCATCAGCAGCGCGAAGACGACGGCGATGAGCTGATTCTTGTCCATACAGCGACGCAGTCCCTGCTCGAGTATCAATGCCACGACACCCCGTGGCCGGCGACCGTTTCCGGTCGGCCCTACTCGAACCGAGCATCGACGACGACGTGTGTAACACCCGCACTGTGGCTCTTGACCCGTCGTTTCTCGAGAATCTCGAGATCGCGTCCGGCCGCGTCGGCGGCCGCCTCGAGGCGTTCTCTCGGCCGCTCCCACAGTAGCGATTCGGGCGTCGCCTCGTGGTAGTGAACGACGCCGCCAGGGACCAGTGCCGCGAGGGCATCCTCGAGGAAGTCGTGGGCCTCGTCGCTGCGCGTGCCGTGATCCGCGGTTCCGTCTTCACCGCCATCGGCGTGCCCGTAGTAGCCCATGACGACCCGGTCGGCTTCGATCTCGCTCGCGAGGTCGCGACAGTCGGTCATGTAGGCGTCGACCCGGTCGTCGACGTCGTTGAGGACGGCGTTCTCGAGCAGGTAGCGGAAGGCGGTCGGGTTGATCTCGGTCGCGGTCACCCGCGCGCCGGCCCGGGCCATCGGGAGGGTGAAGTAGCCGATGCCGGCGAACATGTCGAAGACGCGTTCGTCGCTACTCCCACGTTCTCCCATCCGGACCCGCTCGGCCTGGTTGCCGGGCGAGAACATCACTTTCGCGGGGTCGAGCCCGTACTGCGTCCCGTGTTCGGTGTGGATCGTTTCCGTGTTCGCGTCGCCGGCGAGCAGCCGTGTTCGGGGCTCGCGGTGGGCGCCGGCCGCACCGTCGTTTGCGATCCCTTCGTCGGCCAGCACGCTGTCGGCCTCGCCGTGGAGTTCGAGCAGCGCCTCGCCCAGTTCCCGCTCGTCGGGGCAGCCCTCGGGCACCGTCACGAGAATCACCGAGCCGATCACCGCCCACGATCCCGGCACCGACTCGAGGTCGCGCTCGCTCCAGCCCCGGTCGGCGAGCAGGTCCTCGAGATCGGGGCTCCGGGATTCGGGCTCGAGTTGTCGGACGACCTCGAGGACGTCGGTCTCGGTCGGCGGCTCGGTGATCGGGAGCGCGACCCTGTCGGGGCCGTCTTCCCGGACGCGCCGCGTTTCGTCGTAGACTCCCTCCGCACGGAGCGACTCGGCGGCCGTCTCGGCGCGGGGTTTTGTGACCACGGCGGCAAGCGGGCCGTCGGCCGTCGCCCGCTCTAAGACCTCGTCGGCCGCCGGCTCGAGGTCGGCGTCCTCGTCAGTCATCGTCCTCGGGCAGGATGTGCAGGCCGGCACGGCTCTTCAGCACGGGGACGGTCTCGGCGTCGGGATCGAAGTAGTCCGGCCGAGCGACCGTCGTGGCCCGGAACGTCTCGGGATCGAGGACCTGCACGGCGTTGTCGTCCTCGACGGTGACGACCGTCGCTTCTGTCGCGTCCTCGAGGTCGCCCAGTTTCCGTGCGTCGGGGGAGTTGCCCTCCTCGTAGCCGGCCTCGTAGCGCTCGCCGGTCGTCACGCGGACGCCCTTGAGGTTGCCCCGGGCGCTGCGGACGAGGACGGGGCCGCCATCGTCGTCGGCGAGATCGATCACGTTGCCGGGCCTGTAGGGCGGCAGGCGGACGGCGAAGGTGACCCGGTAGACCTCGTTGCCGTCCTCGTCCTCCGTGACGAGGGTTTCGGCGTCGTTGACGGTGCCGCCGAACTCCTCGATCATCTTGTTCGAGATCTTCTTCCCGATCTTGTTGGTCGAGACCTTGATGTTCAGGCCGTCGTCTACCTCGCCGATCTCGGTGACGAAGGCGTTGCGGTCGCCCGTGGCCTCCATGTCGGCGACGATTCCGTTCGCGATCTCCTTTGCCCGTTCGATCTCCTCGGTCGTCGGGGTCCGGTCCTCGGCGCGGATCTGGACGATGCTGGCGTAGTAGTCGCCGGCGATCCGTCCACAGCGGGTACAGGTCTGGCGGGCGATCTTGACCGGCACGGTCACCTCCTCCTCGACCGGCGTCTCGCGGACGACGCCGGTGAAAAACGAGTGCATCCGGATCGTGTTCTGATCGACCTGCTCGGGATCGATCTGCCAGGCGACATCCTCGACGTCGACGTGGACGCCAAGTGCCTCGCTGACCTCCTCGATGGCGATGTCCGTGTAGTCCTGTGCGCCGACGTCGACCCATCGGTTCCCCCGGTAGACCGCGCCACATTGGGCACAGACCCGGACGTCGATCCGGTCCGGCGCATCGACGAAGTCGAAGTCCTCGAAGTAACAGGAATCGCAGAGTTCGACCTCGGCACCGGGGCGCAACGGATCGTTCGCGTCGGTGGTCGACCGCTCGGGGACCGGATCCCCACACCGGGGACAGAACGCGCGCGACTCACTCATTGGCCCCGTTTGGGACCTCGCGGAGTTAAGCGGCCCGTCTCCGCTCGAGAGCCGTCCGATCGGCCCCCGTCGCTTCCGGTCTACGACCGGGACGGTTCCGTGACCCTCGCACCGCTCTACGCGGAACGGGGGGAGAGTAGCAAAACGTCAGACAACCGTCACACTACAGCCGGTACGGTCGCGTCAGACGTGACTCCGTCACAGGGTCTCCATGCGAAACGAAGGGGTTCGATCGACCGACTCGAGACGTATCAACTACGATTACAATACCGCCGGCGGTCACGACGCGGAGCCGTCGCCGGTCACTGCGTCCCGTCGCTTACCGCGTCGCGTTCGGCTTCGATACGCTCGACGTATGCGTCGGTGACGGCGTCGAAAATCGCCTCGCCGGCGTCGGCCGTGGCCTCGCTGGGATCTCCCAGAACGCCGTTCTCCGTGATCGATTCGAACCCCTCGCTGAGCAGTCGCGCCGTTGAGAACGATCCCTCCGGACCCGTCTCGAGGCGGTCCGTCCGGACGAGCCCCTCCTCGATCGCGAGGATCATGGCCGTCTCGGCGGCACCGGCGTGGATAACATCCTGTTGATACTCGAGGCCGGCCTCCCGAAGACCCTCGTTCAGCAGTTCCATGTGATCGTCGAGGTCCGCGAGGGCGATCACGGAGGCATCGATCTCGCGAGCGATTTCGGGCGCGACCGTCGAGACCGGCGCGAAGTTCCCGCCGTGGGTCGGGACGAGGACGACGTGGTCGAACCCGTGATCGTCCAGCGAGCGACAGTAGGCGCGGATCACGTCCATCAGCGTCTCCGGCGGCATCGTGATCGTCCCCGGAAACTCCATGTGGTGGCCCGAGCAGCCGGGGCGGATCGTCGGGGCAGCCAGCGCGTCGCCGAGTTCCGTGGCGATTCGGCGTGCGAGTTCGTCGCCATCGAGCGTGTCCATGTTCAGCGGCAGGTGCGGTCCGTGTTGCTCGATCGACCCGACCGCGACGATCGCCGTCCGCGTTCCGTTCTCGAGTGCCGTTTCGACTTCCGTCCACGTACACTCCTCGAGGCGTACCGACTGTGGGGAGGGCATTGCTGTTTCGTCGAAACGCGTCGACCAAAATATACGTTTTCACGGACTGGTCCGACGGCTCCACCCCTCGACGGGCCGGTGCGTTTCTCGGCCCGATGGTCAAGGTACTTATTTCGGCCCAGCCCGTTGCTCTAGGCATGAACTGGCAGGCGGACTGGGGATTGCGACTTCGGATGTTCGTGACGATGTTTCTGCTATTTGCGCTGTATATCGTCTTCGCGGCCGTGATCACCGCCTACGTCGGCGGCGGATTGCTGGTCTTCGGGCTGTTCTTCGGCGGCTTCTCGCTCGTACAGTACTACTTCAGCGACACGCTGACGCTGAAGAGTATGGGCGCGAAGACGGTCTCGGCCGACGAGTACCCGCAACTGCACGCCTCGATCGAACGGCTCTCCCAGCAGGCCGACCTCCCGAAACCGAAGGTGGCAGTGGTCGACTCGAACACGCCAAACGCCTTCGCGACCGGCCGCAATCAGAAAAACGCAGCCGTCTGCGTGACGACGGGCATCCTGAACACGCTCGAGCAGGACGAACTCGACGGCGTCCTCGCTCACGAACTCGCCCACGTCAAAAACCGCGACATGATGGTGATGACTATCGCCTCCTTCCTCTCGACGATCGCGTTCATGATGGTTCGCTGGGGGGCGTTCTTCGGCGGCGGCCACAGACGCGGCGGCGATCGCCAGGGCGGGGGCGGTATCGTCGTCGCCATCCTCGTCTCGTTGCTGGTCTGGATCATCAGCTACCTGCTGATCCGGGCGCTCTCCCGGTACCGCGAGTACGCCGCCGACCGCGGGGCCGCGGCCATCACCGGCAACCCGTCGGCGCTCGCCTCTGCACTGTTGAAGATCTCCGGCGAGATGGACAAGGTCCCGAAAGACGACCTGCGCGAGGAGGCCGAGATGAACGCGTTCTTCATCATCCCGATCAAGTCCGGCGTCGTCGGCCGACTGTTCTCGACGCATCCGCCGACCGAGAAGCGCGTCGAACAGCTCCGCGATCTCGAGCGCGAAATGCAATCGTTCTAAGGTACGGCGCCCGTCACTCGAGGTATGGGACTGCTGGACGGGCTGCGGGCTATCCTCGGCTCCCGGGCCGAGGCCGACGCCGGCCGCGACGCCGACCCCGACGACCTCTTCGGGATGAGTACCGCCTACCTCACGATGCAGGCCGATCTGGGCTACGAGTCGCTCGACGTGGGGGCGCTCTGTTTCTCCGGCGTCGACTCGGCGGCTTTCCGCGACGCCGTCGACGAGGTCGAGGCGATCCTCGAGGCCGGCCGCGAGGAGACCGGCACCGCCTTCTCGGTCACCAGTGACGACCACGGCTATCACTGGGTCGTCCTCGCGGACGACGACCCCGAGGACCTGATCACGAGCATGCACTTCGCGGCGGACACGTTCATCGAACACGGCTACGGCTCGCGGCTGCTGGCGGCTGTGTTCGCCTACGAGAATCGCGACGGACCGGCGTACTGGATCTACTCCTTCCGCCGGGGCCGCTTCTACCCCTTCGTGCCCCGGTCGGGCCGGGAACGGGACTCGAGCGCGGAGTTCACTCTCGAGTCGGCCTTGGACGGCGAACTCGAGATCGAGCGCGAGAAGGAGTACTGGTACCCGCTCTGGCCCAGCGAGGGCGGAACCCACCCCTGGGAGTAGCGGCGTCTTCGAACGGGTCGAACCCGCCGTTGCCCGACGAGGGGATCACGTCGTCGGGGTTTCCCTCGCGGATCGACCGACTTCCAAATCGTGTAGGAGTCAGTGGTATGCCTGCGCCCCGTCTAGGAGGAGGTACGCGGCAGGAAGCCACATCATCATCATCACAACTGCGCCATACACCAGTTGCAATCTTTTCCTGCCGCTCGCTCCGTTCGATGAGCGACGGCAGTGGCTCCACCCACTGTTATGACGGTTCGCTCGGTAGCCGGGGACAGTGACCGAGTGGAACCAGTTCAAGGGCGATCCGCACAACTCCGGGTGTCGGCGCGAGATCGACGGGCCCACCCGCGTGACCGAGGGCTGGACGGCCGACCTCGTCGGACCGCCGGGATCGCCGGTCTGTGACCGCGATACCGTCTACGTCGGGACGACACGGGGCAACTGCTACGCCCTCGAGCGGGCGACCGGCCGTCGGCGGTGGGTCGTCGAGACGACGGCCGCGACCGACGCCGCGCCGCTCGTGACCCGCGACCGGCTGTTTCTGGGGACCGCCGACGGCACGGTTCGCGCGCTCGACCCCGGCCGAGGCGAGGTGGAGTGGGAAGTCGACCTCGCGGACGGTCTCGAGGCCGCACTCGCGCTCGCGTCCGGCCGACTCTACGTCGGCCACGCGGACGGGCTGACCGCGCTCGAGCCCGAGACGGGGACCGAACTGTGGACCCACGAGACTGAGTCGGCCGTGGTCGGCGCGCCGGCGGTCGCCGACGGCCGCGAGGGACGGCGTCGTCGTTCGGCCCTCGAGCGGGACGATCCGTCAGCCACGGACTCGCTCGAGTCGACACCGTCCGACCCGCTCGCGGCCGACCGGACCGCCGATACCGACGGCGAATGGGCCGGGGATCGGATCTTCGCCGGGACCGCGTACGGTGCCGTCGTCGCCGTCGATGCCGAGACGGGCGAGGAGGTCTGGACTGCGCCGGCCGACGGCACGATCGAGGCGGGGCCGACCGTCGCCGACGGCCGGGTCTACGTCGCCGACGACGAGGGCACGATGGTCGCGATGGACGCCGGTACCGGCCAGTCGTGGTTCACCTACGAGATCCGCGACGCCTTCACCACGTCCGCGACCGTCCTCTCGGCCGCCGAGACCACCTTCGTCGGGGCCGCGGACGGCTACTGCCACGTCACCGACACCACCGTCGGCCGGCGGAAACTGCGGGGCTGGCTCTTCTCCCGGAAGGGGATCGAACTCGACGGCCCGATCCGGTCGTGTCCGGTCGTCGCCGGCGATGTCGTCTGCGTCGGCGACGCCAGCGGCTCGATATACGGGATCGACGTCGCCGACGACTGCGACCTCGCGTGGCACGTCGCCCTCGAGGACGGCGTGATCGGCACGCCCGCGATCGGGGACGGCCGGCTGTTCGTCGGCTGTGAGGACGCGCGCCTCCACTGCCTCGAGTGGGACGACGAACCGCGGCGCTGACCGCTGCCCGCTGACTCCGTCGACCGCGCCTTTCGTTCTAAACCCATTGCTTCCGTTCCCGTGTCCCCCGCTGCCCGCTTGCACTTTCACTTTCACTCCCCTGTAAACGAGGGTTTATGGGGGGTCCGGCACAACGGAGGAGTATGCCCGAAGCAGATCTCGAGGAACTCCCCGGTGTCGGACCCGCGACCGCAGACAAACTCCACGATGCAGGTTTCGACTCCTTCCAGAGTCTCGCCGTCGCCTCGCCGTCGGAGCTGTCGAACACGGCCGACGTCGGTGAGTCCACCGCTGCGGACATCGTCAACGCCGCCCGTGACGCCGCCGACGTCGGCGGCTTCGAGACCGGCTCGACGGTACTGGAGCGGCGGAACGAAATCGGCAAGCTCCGCTGGCACATCGACGAGGTCGACGACCTGCTCGGCGGCGGGATCGAGACCCAGTCGATCACCGAAGTCTACGGCGAGTTCGGGGCCGGCAAGTCCCAGGTCACCCACCAGATGGCCGTCAACGTCCAGCTTCCCCAGGAAGTCGGCGGCCTCCACGGCAGCGCCATCTTCGTGGACAGCGAGGACACCTTCCGGCCCGAGCGGATCGACGACATGGTTCGGGGCCTGTCCGACGAGGCCATCAACGCGACCCTCGAGGACCGCGAGATCGAGGGCTCGGCCGACGACGAGGACGCAGTCGACGCACTCGTCGAGGACGTCCTCGAGAAGATCCACGTCGCGAAGGCGTTCAACTCCAACCACCAGATGCTGCTTGCCGAGAAGGCCAAGGAACTCGCGAGCGAACACGAGGACAGCGAGTATCCGGTCCGTCTCCTCTGTGTGGACTCGCTGACCGCCCACTTCCGCGCGGAGTACGTCGGCCGTGGCGAACTCGCCGACCGACAGCAGAAACTCAACAAGCACCTCCACGACCTCGACAAGGTCGGCAACCTCTACAACACCGCCGTCATCGTCACCAATCAGGTCGCCTCGAACCCCGACTCGTTCTTCGGTGACCCGACCCAACCGATCGGTGGCAACATCCTCGGCCACAAGTCTACCTTCCGGATCTACCTGCGCAAGTCCAAGGGCGACAAGCGGATCGTCAAACTGGTCGACGCGCCAAACCTCGCCGACGGCGAGGCCGTCATGCGCGTCCAGGACGGCGGCCTGAAGCCCGAGTAATCGGTTTGTCGCCTTTTTCTACCGATCTCAACCGTCTCGCCGCCCCGTCACTCACGCCGCGGCCGCTTTTACGCGCTCGCGTCGAAGCGCGACCATGACCCAGACGGTCGCCGTCACCGGTGGCAACGGTCGCGTCGGCCGGACCGACGACGGGCCGGTACTGGACCCGTCGCCGGCTCTCTGACTCCCCTCGATCCGGGGCCGACGGTGGACCGCGGCGTCCGAACCGATCCCTCAGTACGACGGTCACTTAAATTAACCCGCCCTGTTTCGCGGGTCGCCGTCGGGACGGTCCGATCCTGAACCCGGCCGGGTAGCGGTAGTTACCGCCTGCTACCGGTCGATCCGGCGACCGGCTGCCGGCCGCTGATTCCGCGGTTCGGACCCGATCACTGGCTGCTTCAGTGGGTCGATTCGTCCACTGTGATCGCCGCTTAGCTCCGTTCCACGCCGTTTTGCTTTCTTTCAGCACTTCCCGTATAAGCTTTAGGTTGGCCTAAAAACCGATACGCTTTTCAATATTTAGGCTGGCCTAAAACCTGCATGACGACGCGACGACTACTACCGACCCGACTCGAAGATCGGTCATCGGGTGAGCGACCGTGACCGACGGCAGTTCGTCGGCCGAGCAGCTCCTCGCACAACAGGCCCGGCGCGAATCGAACGCGCGGACCTACCCCCGATCGCTGCCGCTGGCGATCGAACGCGCCGACGGGGCGATCCTCGAGGACGTCGACGGCAACGAGTACATCGACTGTCTGGCGGGTGCGGGGACGCTCGCGCTCGGCCACAACCATCCGGCGGTCGTCGAGCGGATGGAGGAACTGCTCGAGCGGGGACGTGCGATCCACACGCTCGATCTGACGACGCCGGTCAAGGAGCGGTTCGTCGACCGGCTGCTCGAGAGCCTCCCCGACGCGTTCGCCGAGAACGCGAACGTACAGTTCTGCAGCCCGGCCGGGACCGACGCGGTCGAGGCCGCGCTGAAGCTGGTCAAGACCGCGACCGGGAACCGGTCGATGCTGGCCTTCCAGGGCGGCTACCACGGGATGACCAACGGCGCGCTCAGCCTGATGGGTGACACGGCGGCGAAAGAAGACGTGCCGGGGCTGATGCCGGACGTCCAGCATCTGCCCTACCCCTACGCCTATCGGTGCCCGTTCGGGCTCGGTGGCGAGGACTGCTGGCGGACGAGCGCCGAGTACGTCGAGCGAACCCTCTCGAACCCCGATAGCGGACTGGTCGACCCCGCCGGCATGATCCTCGAGCCGGTCCAGGGCGAGGGCGGCGCGGTGCCGGCCCCCGCCGACTGGCTCCGCGAGATGCGCCGGATCACCCGCGAACGCGACGTGCCGCTGATCGTCGACGAGATCCAGACCGGGCTCGGGCGAACCGGCGAACTATACGGGATCGAACACGCCGACGTCGTCCCGGACGTGATGACGCTCTCGAAGGCCATCGGCGGCGGACTTCCGCTGTCCGTCGTCGTCTACGACGAGTCGCTCGACGTCTGGGAGCCCGGCGCACACGCCGGCACGTTCCGCGGCAATCAGCTCGGCATGGCCGCCGGCGCGGCGACCATCGAGTACGTCCTCGAGAACGACCTCGAGGACCACGCCGCGGCGATGGGCGATCGGTTGCGGGGCCGTCTCGAGGAGACCGCGGCGACGTTCGAGGTGGTCGGGGACGTCCGCGGGCGCGGCCTCATGCTCGGCATGGAACTCGTCGATCCCGACGGCGAACCGGACTCGCTCGGTCACTATCCCGCCGACGGTGACCTCGCATCGGCCGTCCAGTCGGCGGCGTTCGATCGCGGGCTCGTCGTCGAGACCGGCGGTCGGGACGGGAGCGTCGTCCGGTTCCTTCCCCCGCTGACGATCTCGCCCGCCCGGATCGACACGGTCGCCGAAATCGTCCACGAGAGCGTCCGCTCAGCC
Organism: Natrinema sp. H-ect1; assembly: GCF_041821105.1. NCBI lineage: Archaea > Methanobacteriati > Methanobacteriota > Halobacteria > Halobacteriales > Natrialbaceae > Natrinema > Natrinema sp. H-ect1. The sequence continues at coordinate 217,624 of NZ_JBGUBA010000003.1, forward strand.
GTCGCGACCGGGCGGGATCGCACGGAGGCTCCGGCATGACCGGCAGCGACCTCGCCGGGCGGCGTCGCCCGGCGGGCGATGGTCCGACGCCACCGGACGCGGCCAGCTCATTCCTCGGCGACCCGGACGGCAACGCCGCGTACGCGGCGGCGATCGACCGGGCTCGCGACTGTCTCCTCGAGTCGTTCGCGACGGTCGATGGCCCCTACGCCGGAACCGATCACGAGACGCTCCGTGCGCGGATCGACGAGCTGACTGTCGTCCCCGAGACGGGCGATTCGCTCGCAGCCGTCCTCGAGACGGTCGGCGACGAGATCCTCGCCGACTCGGTCCGGGTCCACGACCCCGACTGCGTCGCGCATCTCCACTGTCCGCCGACGATTCCGGCACTGGCCGCGGAGCTGTTGCTTTCGGGAACCAACCAGTCGCTGGACTCGTTCGATCAGGCTCCCGCCGCCTCCGTCCTGGAGGAACGGGTCGTCGACGCCTGCTGTGACCTGTTCGACTATCCGGCCGGTGCCGACGGCGTCTTCACCGGCGGCGGCACGGAGTCGAACCTCCTCGGGCTCTTGCTGGCCCGGGACTGGTACTGCCGGACGCGGTTCGACCGCGACGTCCAGTCGGCGGGGCTCCCGCCCGAGGCGGCCGACCTCCGGATCCTCTGTTCGGACGCCGCCCACTTCACCGCCGACCAGGCCGCTCACCACCTCGGGCTCGGCGAGGACGCGGTCGTCACGGTACCGACCGACGACGACCGCCGGATGGACCTCGCGGCGCTGGACGAGACCCTCGAGGCCCTCGCAGCCGACGGCCGCCGCCCCTTCGCGATCGTCGGAACCGCGGGCACGACCGACTTCGGGAGCATCGACCCGCTCGCGGCCCTGGCGGATCGGGCCGCCGAGCGGGACCTGTGGCTGCACGTCGACGCCGCCTACGGCGGGGCCTGTGCGATCAGCGACTCGCTCCGATCGAAGCTCGCGGGGATCGATCGCGCCGACTCGATCGCGGTCGACTTCCACAAGCTGTTCTACCAGCCCATCGGCTGTGGGGCTTTCCTGTTGCGCGACGGCGACCGCTATCGGTTCCTCGAGCGCAACGCGGCCTACCTCAACCCCGAGCGCGACGACGCGGCGGGGGTGCCGAACCTCGTCTCGAAGTCTCCGCGGACGACCCGCCGGTTCGACGCGCTGAAGCCGTTCGTGACGTTCAACGCGCTGGGCCGGGTCGGCGTGGCCGACTGCGTCGAGTACGTCTGCGAGCTGGCCGACGCCGTCGCCGCCGAGATCCGGGCCGAGCCGGCGCTGGAGCTGTGTTGTGACCCCGAACTCAGCGCGGTGGTCTTTCGGTATCGGCCCTCGGACCGCGGCGCTCGAGCGGGCGAGTCGGACGACCGGCCCGGTTCCGCGTCTCGGCCCGCGCTCGATCGGCTCAACCGCGGGATCCGCGACGAACTGTTCGCCGACGGCGAGGCCATCCTCGCGCGGACCGAAGTCGACGGTACGGCCGCGCTGAAACTCACCCTGTTGAACCCGAAAACGACGCTTTCCGACCTCCAAGCTGTCCTCGCGGCGGTCGTCGACCGCGGCGAGGCACTCGAAGCGGAGACCGATTCCACATGACAGTACGACCCACGACACGGACGAGTACGTCCGACGACGGCGTCGACGCGACGCGAGTCGCACGCGACGCGACGGTGCATAGCTTCCTGAACTGCTACTGCCTCGAGACCGGTGCCGGCGAGTTCGTTCCCGCGGCCGAGACGCCGATCGACCGCCGGCCCGAGAGCGGGCTCGTCCTGCGGTGCCTGCTCGCGAACCAGGGGATCGACCTCTTCGTTCCGGTCAGGTACCGGTCCCCGACGGGCCGTCATCTGTTCGATCTGCCGGCCGCCTACCGGGCCGGCGACGGCGAGCCCCAGCCGTTGGACTACGCGACGCTCGCGACGCTCGCGACGAAGGAACTCGAACTCGCCCGCGGCGCGGACCCCAACCGCGACGACCTCCTCGAGCGGGTGGTTCGCTCCTGCCGGAACGTCGAGCGGTACGTCGCGGCCCGGGCCGACGATGGCGATGCCCTGTACGGGACGGACTTCACGTTCCGCGAGGCCGAGCAGTCGCTGGTCTTTGGCCATCTCCAGCACCCGACGCCCAAGAGCCGTCGGGGAATGGGCGACGACGCCGAGCGCTACGCCCCGGAACTCGAGGGCTCGTTCCGGCTGCACTACGTCCGCGCGGACGCCGAGATCGTCGAGAGCGAGTCCGCCCGCGAGGACTCGGCCGCCGACTGGGTCCGCGAGGCGCTCCGGGCCGATCCGGCCGTTGCCGACTCGGTCCTCGAGGGGTATCTGGGGGACGACGATGTCCTCCTGCCCGTCCACCCCTGGCAGGCCGAGCGACTCCTCGATCGCCCCGACGTGCAGGATCTCGTCGCGGCGGGGAAACTCGAGTCCATCGGTCCGCTGGGACGGGAGTTTTCCCCGACGACGTCGGTGCGGACGCTGTATGCCCCCGAGTCGCCGTTCATGGTCAAGGGGTCGCTGGCCGTCGAGATCACCAACTCCCTGCGAACGAACAAGCGGCCGGAACTCGAGCGCGGGGTCGCGATCTCGACCCTGCTGGCGACCGAACTCGGCGACGACCTGCGCGACCGGTTCCCCGATTTCGACGTGATCCGCGATCCGGCCTACCTAACCGTCGATCCAGACGCGCTGGCGACCGACGGCGACGAGTCCGGCTTCGAGGTCGTCCTCCGGGAGAACCCATTCCGTGGCGAGGACGCCCGGCAGGCGACGCCCGTCGTCGCGCTCTGTCAGGACGCCATCGGTGACGGCCGCTCGCGGCTGGGCCGGATCGTCGCCTCGATCGCCGAGCGCGAGGGCCGCGACCCCGCCGCCGTCAGCGAGGAGTGGTTCCGGCGCTACCTGTCGATCTCGGTGCGACCGCTGCTGTGGCTCTACCTCGAGCGGGGGATCGGCCTCGAGGCCCACCAGCAAAACAGCGTCCTGACGCTCGACGAGGCGGGGTATCCCGACGAGTTCCGCTACCGCGACAATCAGGGCTACTACTTCCCCGAGAGCGCCTACGACCGGCTCGAGGCGGTCTGTCCGGGGATCGGCGAGCGGGCGAACTCGATCTGTCCCGACGCGATCGCCGACGAGCGGATCCGTTACTACGTCGTGTTGAACAACGCGCTGGGCGTGATCAACGCCTTCGGGACCGCGGGGCTGGTCGACGAGACGCGGCTGCTCGCGATCCTCCGCGAGGAACTCGAATCGCTCCGGGAGTTCGACCGGCCCGGCACGTCGATCCTCGACCCGCTGCTCGAGTCCGAGACCGTCCCCCGCAAGGCGAACCTGCTGACGCGGTTTCGCGGACTGGACGAACTCGACGCGCCGTCGCTGGACGAGCAGTCGGTCTACGCCGACGTGCGGAACCCGCTGGTCGACGCCGGGGACGCGGCCGGTACCAGTACGGGGCAGTCGTCGGGACCGGAGGTGAACCGATGACGGCCCGGACGCCGGAACGTGGCCCCCACGCCACCGCCGTCGCCGAGTACGACTTCGAGTACTACGACCGGACCATCGACCGACACATCGGCTTCCGGCCGGTCGACCTCGAGCGCGACCTCGGTCGCCTGCACGCGTGGCTGGGTTCGGACCATGTCAAGCCCTCCTGGGACCTCGACGAGCCGCTGCCCGAGTTCCGCGAGACGCTCCGGGAGAAGCTCGCGGACGATCACCAGTCGCTGTATATCGGCTGTCTGGACCACGTCCCGATGAGCTACTGGGAGCGCTACTGGGTCGCCGAGGACGACCTCGCGGCGTACTACGACGCCGAGCCGGCCGACCAGGGGATTCACCTCCTGCTCGGTCCGCCCGAGTACGTCGGCGAGGGGGACGCGATCCCGTTTCTCCGGGCGATGACGGCCTTCCAGTTCAGCCACCCCGAGACCGACCGGGTCGTCGGCGAGCCCGACGCCCGCAACGACGCCGTATTGACGGTCGCCCAGCAGTGTGGCTTCGAGTTCCGGCGACAGTTCGAGTTCCCCGAGGAGGAGAAGACGGCCAACCTCGTCGTCTGCACCCGCGAGCGGTTCGAACGCGAGGTCTGGCCGCCGACCGCCGACGGGGCCGCCGCGTCGCCGACCGAGGTGGGCGACGATGACTGAAGGCAATGCCGACGACGCCGACGAACCAGTCGTCGATCGGGGTCACTACGACGTCCTCGGCGTCGGCCTCGGTCCGTTCAACCTCGGGCTCGCGGCGCTGCTCGACGGCGCGGACGCCGACCTCGAGGCGGTCTTTCTCGAGCGCGACCCCGAGTTCGCCTGGCACGAGGGGATGCTGATCGAGAGGGCCACCCTCGAGGTCCCGTTCCTCGCCGATCTGGTGACGATGGCCGACCCCACCAGCCCTCACAGCTTCCTCAACTACGCCCGGGAACGGGACCGTCTCTACGAGTTCTACTTCTACGAGACGTTCCAGATCCCCCGCCGGGAGTACGACGATTACCTGCGGTGGGTCGCCGACCGGCTTCCGACGACGGCGTTCGACCGCGAGGTCACGAGCGTCGAGTACGAATCCGACGGCGACTCGGAGGGAGCGGAGCCGGACTCGAGCGGTGCCGACCCCGTCGATGGCGGGACCTTCGTCGTCGAGGCCCGCTCTCCCGAGACGGGCCGGCGCTACCGCTACCGGGCCGCCGACCTCGTCATGGGCGTCGGCTCCCGGCCCGCCCTGCCGGGGTTCGCCCGCGACTACGCCGACGGAGAGGCTCCCCTGTTTCACACCGCCGACTACCTCGAGCGCCGCGATGCGGCCCTCGAGCGCGACGCGATCACCGTCGTCGGCTCGGGACAGAGCGCCGCCGAGGTCGTACTGGACCTACTCGAGCGCCAGCCCGATGGCGGCTACCGGCTCGACTGGCTCACCCGCTCGGACGGGTTCTACCCGATGGAGTACTCGAAGCTCGGCCTCCAGCATTTCACGCCCGAGTACTCGCGGTACTTCTACGACCTCCCCCAGTCGGAGAAGGACGACCTGCTGGCCGACCAGGACCTGCTGTACAAGGGGATCGATCCCGAGACCAGCGAGCGGATCTACGACGCCCTCTACGAGCGCTCGATCGGCGACCGCGACCCCGAGTTCGGCATGCTCGCGACGACCGCGGTCCGGGACCTCGAGCGCCTCGAGGGCAGTTACTGGCTCGAGTGCGAGCAGCGCCAACAGGGGGAAGCGTTCGCCCTCGAGACCGACGCCGTGATCTTCGGGACGGGGTATCAGCGGCCGACGCCGACCTTCCTCGAGCCGATCGCCGACCGGATCGCGTTCGACGACCGGGGCCGGTTCCGCGTGACCGAGGACTACCGTCTCGAGGGCGCGTTCGGCGGCCCCGATGCCGGCCGCGTGTTCGTCCAGAACGCCCCGCTACATGCCCACGGGGTCGGGACACCCGACCTCGGGCTGGGCTGTTACCGGAACGCCATCATCGTCGAACAGCTCGCCGGGCGCGAGATCTACCCCGTCGACCGGGACACCGTCTTCCAGGACTTCGATGTCGACCAGTTCGCCGACCACGCGTCAGTTCGTGCCGACGCGCCCCAGTCGCTGTCGCTCAACACGGAGTAATCATGCAACACACACGACACACCACGGACCAGGAGTACGGATTCGACGGAACCGACACGCTCGAGACGGTGCTGACCGAGGCCCGCTGGGACGACGCCGGCCGCGAACTCCTCGCGAAGATCGTCCGGGAGTTCACCTACGAAGACCTCCTCGAGCCGGAGCCGGTCGCCGACCCCGACGGCGAGTGGACAACCTACGAGGCCGACCTCGACGGGACCCGGTACCGCTTCGACGCCGTCGAGCGGTTCTGGGACTCGATCAGCGTCCGCGTCGACTCCCTCGAGCGCGACGACGGCGACGGGTTCGAGCCGGCCGCCGACCCGCTGCAGTTCGTCGTGGATCTCGAGCCGACGATCGAGATGGACTCGATCACCGCGGGGCATCTCGTCCGCGAGTACACCAACACGCTGCTTGCGGACGCCCACATCGACGCCGACGACGGGGCCGACGCTGACGCCGCCGATGCGACGGCCCGCTCCGTCCTCGATATGCCCTACGCCGAGATCGAGGGCGAGATGACCGGCCACCCGTGGCTCACGTTCAACAAGGGCCGGGTCGGCTGGGGGTACGACGACTACCGCGACTACGCGCCCGAGCGGTCCGAACCGATCCGGCTCTCGTGGTGTGGCGTCTCCCGCGAGGCCGCCACGTTCGTGGGCGTTTCGGGCCTCGATCACGAGGCGCTGCTCGAGGCTGAACTCGGCGACTACTACGGGCGGTTTCGGGACGACCTCGCGGACCGCGGGCTCGACCCGGACGACTACCTGTTCCTGCCGGTCCACGACTGGCAGTGGGAGAACGCGATCGTTCCCCTGTTCGGCCGCCAACTCGCGACCAACGACATCGTCCCGCTGGGGCCCGGCCCGGACGAGTACCTGCCGATGCAGTCGGTTCGGACCTTCGTCAACGCCGACGAGCCGGCCAAACACAACGTGAAGCTCCCGCTGCAGATCGTCAACACGCTCGTCTGGCGTGGCCTCCCCGGCGAGCGCACCGAGGCTGCGCCGCTGGTCACCGAGTACGTCAAGGACGTCCGGGATTCGGACCCGTTCCTGCGCGACGAGTGCGAACTCGTCCTGCCCGGGGAGATCGCCGGCGTCAACTTCGATCACCCCACCTTCGACGCGCTCGAGGCACCGCCCTACCAGTACAACGAACTGCTGGGCTGTGTCTGGCGCGAGAGCGTCACCGACCTGATCGACGACGATCAGCGAGCGATGAGCCTCGCTGCACTCCTTCACGTCGAGGACGGCGAGCCGGTGGTCTCGAAGTTAGTCGAGCGCTCCGATCTGTCGCTGTCGGCGTGGCTCGACGAGCTGTTCGAGACGATGCTCCCGCCGCTGTTGCACTACCTCTACCGGTACGGGACCGCGTTCTCGCCCCACGGCGAGAACACGATCCTCGTCCTCGAGGACGATCGGCCCGCCCGGCTGGCCGTCAAGGACTTCGTCGACGACGTCAACGTCGCCGACGCGCCCCTCGCGGAACTGCAGGGACTGCCCGAGGACCTCGACGACGTGTTGCTGTCGGTCCCGCCGGAAGAACTGCGGCTGTTCGTCGTCTACGGGCTGTTCGTCGGCGTCTACCGCTACCTCGCCGACCTGCTCGCGCGCCATCACGACTACCCCGAAACCGAGTTCTGGGGCCGGGTCCGGGCCGCCATCGAGGACTACCACGATCGCTTCCCCGACCTCGAGGAGCGGTTCGAGCTGTTCGACCTGCTCGAGCCGTCGTTCCCGAAGCTGACGCTGAACCGCAATCGGATCGTCGACGTGGGGTACGGCGACCTCCCCGAGCGGCCCCACGCGATCGAACACGGCACGGTGCCGAACCCGCTGGCCGAGGTCGATCCCCAGCGGTGAACTGAGTCGGGAGGCGGCGATTCGCTCGAGCGATGGACACGAACCCATCGCCGCCGAAACGAGCCGTCTCGCTACTCCGGAGACGTGCGGCAGGCGTTGCTGGGGAGATGTGACGTCCAGAGGTCGCACCGCGAGCGAACGAGAGCACGGCGCGTAGCGCCGCGCCGAGTGAGCGAGCGGCCGTCCTCGTGAACGCAGTGAACGAGGGCTCGGAAGAACTGCGCTCTTCCGGTGTTTTTTGGTCCAGATTTTTTGCGTGAGCGGTGAGCGAGCCCAGCGAGCGAACCCGAACGCAAAAAAGGTGGGTTCTAGTCCTCGGTCGTCGTCTTCTCCACGTCGAGTTCGCCCTCGTAGATCTCCGCGCCGTCCTGTGCGACCTTCTCGGCCAGCACGGCACATTTGACTCGCATGGGCGAGACCTCGACCCCGAGCATGTCGATCACGTCGTCGCGATCCATCTCCTGGAGTTCCTCGAGGGTCTTGCCGACGAGTTCCCCGGAGAGCATGCTGGCGGAGGCCTGACTGATCGCACAGCCGTCGCCCTGGAAGGCGACCCGCTCGATCGTCTCTCCGTCGTCGGCGAGGTCGATGTCCATGCGGATCTCGTCGCCACACATCGGGTTCTCGCCGATGTGTGTGTACGTCGGATCCTCGAGTTCCCCGTAGTTGCGCGGGTTCTTGTAGTGGTCGAGGATCTGCTGTCGGTACATATCGGAGCCCAGTCCCATCGTTGGCTACGGATAGGCCAGTGAGTTGTAAAAGGGTTCCGGGGCCGAAACGGCCGATCGCGTCGGTTTCCGACGGGTTCGGGGCCGTCGGGTCCGGTCGGCGACCGGCCCCTATCGCTCGCCGACGACCTCGCTATCGAATCGCTCGAGGTACTCGCGAACGAACCCGACGCGATCCGCAGCGAGGTCCCGGCCAACGTCGGTGTACATCCGCGCCGGCAGGTCGAGGATCTTCTTGTGGAAGTGGTTGTACTGTGTCGCGCCGGCGTCGGTGTCGTCTTCCGCGATCGGCTGGGCCGGATCGTGGATCGGATCGCCGATCTCGCCACCGTAGGCGAACACGCGGGCGATGCCGACCGCACCGAGCGCGTCGAGGTTGTCCGCGTCGGCGACGAGTTTCGCCTCGAGCGTCGCGGGCTCGAGGTCGTTCGAGTAGCGGTGAGCCCGAATACAGTGTTGGACCCGCTCGATCGTCGCCGTGCCGGCCCCGCACTCGCGCAGGATCCCCTCGGCTTCCCGCGCGCCCCACTGCGCGTGGTCGTCGATCTCGCCGCGGTCTTCCTTCGTCCGGCCGACATCGTGACAGTAGACGGCGAGGCGGACCACCCGATCGTCGACGGCGTCGGAGTGGCGCTCGCACAGCGTCTCGGCCAACCGCTCGACCCGCTGGACGTGGTGCCAGTCGTGGGCCGGTGACGCGTCGTCGAAATAGGTGCGGGCACGGTCGCGAACTGCCTCGAGCATCGTCCCCGCCTTTCGCCGGCCGGAAAATAAACGCGCCGTCCTCGCGGCGGTCACTCGGCGGACTTCTGGACGATCGCGAACCAGAAGTCCTCGACGGACCGGACGAACTCGACGAAGTCCTCTGGTTCGACGGGCTTTTGCAGGTAGGTGTCGGCCTCGAGGCCGTGGGACCGGACGACCTGCTCGCCCGCATCGGAACTCGTGAGGACGACGACCGGGATCTCGTTCAACACGGCGTCGTTCTTTAGTTCCGAGAGGACTTCGATCCCGCTCTTGCCGGGCAGTTGTGGCTCGAGCAGGACGATGTCGGGTCGGGGTTCCTCGGCGAACTCGCCACGCTGGTGGAGAAACGCGAGGGCCTCGTCGCCGTCGGAGACGGTGTGGATGGTGTTGAGCAACTTCGCATCCGTGAACTGCTCCTCGAAGAGCCGGCTGTCGCCGGGGTTGGGCTCGACCAGCAGGATATCGATCGGATCGTCCGTGCCCTCGTCGTCCGTGGCCATCGCCGTTACGTAGCGAGCGAGCGGGTAAAACGTCCGTGTCACTCGGGTTGAACAGTGTTCGTACCCGACCGGTCGCGATTCGGCTCGGCTCGAGTCGATCGTTCGTCCGTGCCGTCGCAGTACTGGTCGGTCACTGACGGTCGACGGGGGGAGCCGTCGCCACCCGCGCGAGCGGAGAACTACGCTTTCCAAAATCCACTGAAACACTCCCCAGGCGTCGACGAACGGTAGTTATGCGAACAGCTGCCGGGCGTCGTCGATCGCCGCGACCAGCTTGTCGATCTCCGCTTTCGTGTTGTAGATGTAGAACGAAGCGCGAGCCGACGCGGCCACGCCGAGCTTGTCGTGTAGCGGCTGGGTACAGTGATCGCCGGCGCGGATCGCGACCGCGTGGTCGTTCATGATCGAGGCCAGGTCGTGGGCGTGGACGCTCTCGAGGTTGAACCCAACGAGGCCGCCGCGTTCGGGGCCGGGTTCGGGACCGTAGATCTCGATGCCGGGCTCGGCGTCGAGCTGTTCGTAGGCGTAGCGGGCCAGTTCCTCCTCGTGGGCCTCGATGCGTTCCATGCCGATCTCCTCGAGGTAGTCGATGGCGGCCACGAGCCCGACGGCTTCCGCGATCTGTGGCGTGCCGGGTTCGAATTTCCAGGGGAGGTCGTCCCAGGTGGAGTCCTCGAAGGTGACCTTGCGGATCATGCCGCCGCCGTAGAGGTAGGGTTGCATGTCCTCGAGGATCGCTTTCTTGCCGTAGAGCGCGCCGATTCCGGTGGGGCCGGCCATCTTGTGACCGGAGAAGGCGTAGAAGTCGGCGTCGATCGCCGCGACGTCGACGGGGCGGTTGGGGACGGCCTGTGCGCCGTCGATGAAGGCCAGCGCGTCGTGGTCGTGGGCGATGTCGACCAGGTCGGACACGGGGTTGACGGTGCCGAGCGTGTTCGAGACGTGGACCGCCGAGACCATCGCGGTGTCGTCGGTGATGATCTCGCTCGCGTGGTCCATGTCGAGGCGGCCGTCCTCGTCGATCCGGATGTACTTCACCTCGGCCCCGGTGCGCTTGCCGATCTGTTGCCACGTGACCAGCGAGGCGTGGTGTTCCATCTCAGTCAGCACGATCTCGTCGCCGGGGCCGAGTTCGTTCAGTCCCCACGAGTAGGCGACGAGGTTCTCGGCCTCGGTCGTGTTCTTCGTGAAGACGATCTCCTCGCGGCCGCCGCTGGCCCCGATGAACTCGGCGACGCGGTCGTGGGCCTCCTCGTAGGCGATCGAGGCCTCCTGGCTGAGGTGGTGGATGCCGCGGTGGACGTTGGCGTTGTACTCGCGGTAGTAGTCGCTCATCGCGTCGACGACCGGGTCCGGCGTCTGGGTCGTCGCCGCGTTGTCGAGGTAGACGAGTTGCTCGCCACTGAACTCCCGCTGGAGGATGGGGAACTCCTCCCGGATCGCCCCGACGTCGAGCGCCTCGAGGTTCTGTTGACTCATTGGCGACTAGCAGGGACCGCACGCAAAACACTCCTTCGGTCCAGCGGTGGCCGACGTTCCGGAATCGCGTCGAATCGGCCGCGTCGGTTCGGGGCCGCGATCGCCGGCCGGTCGGCTTCGGACGCGTGGGCGAAACGGACGGTGAGTGGGGAGGAAGGGGGTGGGGTGTGGGGACGGGAGGTGACGGCAGGGGGGAGTGGGGTCGGATCTGGTGGGTGCCCTGCCGCAGTGGGTACGTGGAGCGCCACGGGGATACGGCTACCTCCAAACGATTTTGGGACGCCGACGGCGCGAGTGACGAGCCCGGCTGCGGACCGACGGATGCGGGACCGGAGACGGCGAGCCACGGTGGCCGCGTGGTTCACTCCGTCGGCGGTTCGCTGAAGACCGACGGCTGGGTGCCGTCCAACACCAGTTCCGTGTACCGGGCAAACAGCCACGCGACGGCGTTGAGCAGATGGAGGACGATCAGTCCGATGAAAACGCCGACGGCCGAGACGACCAGCGCCGACGGCAGCGAGTCGACGTACACCGACACCAGTTCGCCGTCGGTGATCGACAGCGGGATCGGCGAGGTCAGGTCGACGGCCCAGTCCTCGTGCTGGTAGGTGAGTTCGGGGACGATCTCGATCGGGTCGCCGATGTGGATCCCGACCAGCTGGTTCCGGTAGTGAAGCGGTGCGGCGACGAGGACGTACGTGAACGCAAACCCCATGATGACCGCGATAAACGAGCAGAGTCCGAGTACGAACTTGCTGAACAGGTAGCCGACTCCCTTCCACGTCCCCCGATCGAAGACGAGCCGGCGGGCCCGCTCGCGGATGCTGTCGGCCGGCTCGCCGGTTCGGACGTCCGCACCGAGTAATCGCGTCGCCAGCAGCCGCTCGAGGGCGGTCAGTTCGATCGACGCGAACAGGACGCCGGCCACGAGCGGGCCGCCGATACACACCAGGACCAACGAGAGCGGAATCCCGGCGATAAGCAACGCGATCGGCTCCGTCATGGCCATATCGACGACCGCGAACCCGAGCCCGATCGGGATCGCCGCGCCGGTCACGAGGACGGTGAAGTAGCCGATCCCGAGCGGGAACGACAGCAGCAGGTACGCGATGTTGGCGTAGGTTTGCTTGCGGGCGACGACGCCGAAGAACCAGCGGCTCCAGGCGCGGACGCGGTCGAATACGGTTCCGACTGTCGTACGTGCTGAAGTCATGGGTGTGGATGTCATGTCGAATCGGGCCTCCTGAACGAGCGAACGATCGCGAGCAGTCCGAGCAGGTGCGAGACGGTGACGACCAGCAACACCGTCGCATCGGTCGCGTCGGTGCCCCAGTCGACCGCGTACGACGAGACGAACGGTACGACCGTGAGGAGGGCGATGCCGACGGCCAGAAACAGCATCGGCCGACTGTCGTTTCGCGCGTACCCTCGATAGGCCGTCCACGCCACGACCGTTCCGAGCGCGGCGCTTGTCAGCCCCGTCAGGAAGATCGTCGTCGCCTCGTCGAGCCCGAAGACGGTCGTCTCGAGCGCGGCCGTCGCGAGCCCGGGCCCGGTCATCGGCCCCACCTCGCGCTCGCTCGAGCGATTCGGCCGCTATCGGTCACGGCCGCCCGTAGACGGTATAGAGGATCGCGACCAGGCCCGCGATCTCGCTGCTCGTCGCGAGGACGGACGTCGTCACCGACGACGCACCGAGTACCGTCGGTAACAGGAACCGAAGGACCGTCGGCACCGCGGCCAGCAGCGTGATCCCGAGAGCGAGCCACAGCAGGGGCTTCCGGCGGACGTCCCGGTAGCCGTCGTAGGACCGCTTTGCGATCCAGCACGCGACCACGAACGCCGTCGCTTGCCCGAGGAAGACGGCGACGGCGATCGCCGTCGTCCCGCCTTCGCTTTCGACCGTTTGTAGTAGTGGTCCGAACATGACGCTCACAGGTCTTCGAACAGTCTGGTGAACCGGTCGGCGGGATCCTCGTCGCGGCGGTACACGTCCATTTCCATCGAGCCCTCGGCGATCTCGATCGCCACGCGCTCGAGTCGCGTGCTGTAGGTCTTGTAGTGGTGTCCATCGGGATCGAGTTCCTGATACTCGTCGAGGAACCCCTGGTCCGCGAGCCGCTCGATCCGCCGGTAGATCGTCGGCGGCGAAGCGTCGCAGCGTTCGGTGAGGCGGTCGACGGACATCGGTTCCTCGCTGGCCGCGATGAGGATGCGACGCGCGTACTCGTCGTCGAGTAAGGCGAGTACTTCTTGGTCCTCATCGTCGGTCATTCGATCGTTCGTATGACAGGATGATATAAAAGACCCCACAGTTTCCGGCCGTGAAACCGTGGTTCCAGCCCTATACACGTGCCCGCTGTAGCCCCGCTCGAGATGGTTGCCATCGAAACGACCGGTCTGACCAAGGAGTACGGCGATCTCACCGCCGTCGACGATCTGGATCTGACCGTCGACGACGGCGAGGTGTTCGGCTTCCTCGGCCCCAACGGGGCGGGGAAGTCGACGACGATCAACATGCTACTCGATTTCGCGCGGCCGACCGCGGGGTCGGCGACGGTACTCGGCTACGACGCACAGGCCGAGGCCGACGCGATCAGCCCCCGCGTCGGCGTCCTCCCCGAAGGGTTCGACGTCTACCCCCGGCTGTCCGGCCGCCGCCACATCGAGTTCGCCGCCAAGACGAAAGGGGCCGACGACGATCCCGACGAACTCCTCGAGCGGGTCGGGCTCGATCCCGCGGACGCCGAGCGGCCGGCCGGCGACTACTCGAAGGGGATGCGCCAGCGGCTCGCGACCGGCATGGCACTGGTCGGCGACCCCGACCTGCTGATCATGGACGAGCCCTCGACCGGGCTCGATCCCCACGGCATCCGCGAGATGCAGGACCTCGTCCGTCGCGAGGCCGAGCGGGGGACGACGGTCTTCTTCTCGAGTCACATTCTCGAACACGTCGAGGCGGTCTGTGACCGCGTCGGCGTGTTGAACGAAGGCGAACTCGTCGCCGTCGATACGATCGCGGGACTGCGCGAGGAGATCGGCGGGGGCGCGACGATGACGCTGACCCTGGCCGATCGGAGCGGGGCCGACGCCCGCGACCTCGTCCGCGACCTGTCCGGGATCACCGACGTCACCGCGTCCGGGCGTACCCTCGAGTGTACGGTCACCGAGCCGCCCGCGAAGGCCGACGTCGTCACCGTCGTCGCCGACGCGGGCGTTTCGATCGACGACGTACGGATCGAGGAGGTCTCCCTCGAGTCGCTGTTTACCGCCCTGACGAACGGCGACGCGGCCGAGAACGGGGGGATAACGGGGGCGGCCGAGGCGGACGCGACCGCGGTCGAACCGGAGGTGACCCGATGACCTCGCACATTCCGACCGTCGCCCGCAAGGAGTTCGACGACGCCGGCCGGTCGAAGCTCCTCTGGTCGCTGATCGGGCTGCTCGTCGGGCTGGTCGCGATCGGCTACACCGCGATCTGGTACACGGTCGACGACGTGACCGCGGCCGAGGTGCTGAACTTCCTCGGGCTCCCGCTGCAGGTAATCATTCCGGTCGCCGCGCTGATCGCCGGCTACATGGCCGTCGTCGGCGAGCGTCGATCGGGCAGCATCAAGCTCCTGCTCGGCCTGCCACCGAACCGAACCGACGTCGTGTTCGGCAAGCTACTGGGCCGCACGGCGGTCGTCGGGGTAGCGGTCGGCCTCGCCTTCCTCGCCTCGCTCGTCCTCGGTGCCGTCTTCTTCGGCTCGGTTCCGTTCGCCGACTGGCTGGGTTTCGCCGCCGTCTCCCTGCTGTTCGGGACGACCTTCGTCGGGCTGGCCGTCGGCGTCTCCGCGGCCGTCTCCTCGCGGGGCAAGTCGATGGCCGTCGTCGTCGGGTGCTACATGGTGTTCGTCGCGCTCTGGGAACTGCTCACTGCCGGGCCGTACTACCTCCTCTACGACGAGGGGCCGCCGATCGAGGCCGAGACGTGGTATCTCCTCCTCGAGCAGTTCAACCCCATCTTCGCGTACACCAACTTGGCCAGCAGCGTCGTCGAGGGGACGATCTATCCCTTCCAGTTCCAGTACGGCCTGCAGTCGCCGGAGGCCTATCAGATGACCCCTGCCGAGCGGTTCCCGGGCGACGCACCGTTCTATCTGCAGGACTGGTTCGGCGTCGTCGTCATGCTCGCCTGGCTGGCCGTGCCCGTCGCGATCGGCTACTACCGGTTCAAGCGAACCGATCTCTGAACGCTCGAGCCGCGGCGGCCACCGGGCCGGTGTCCGTAGCCGGTTAGGATCGCATGCGGTGCCCGAGATAGTACGCGATACCGGCTGCGGCCCCGGTAACGACGACTTCGGCGATGCTCGCTCCGAGGTTGCGCCCGATAGCGAGAGGGAACCCGAGCAACAACAGCGCCGCCCCGACTGCAACGACGAGCGCCGCGATCTCGATCGAGACTTCACCGCCGAACCCGGTCCTGACGCTTTCCATACATCAGCCACCGTTTCACAACGAATTAATGCTTTCTCGCTAACAAGACGGTGCGGGCCAGACCGATCGACATATCGGTGTCTTCAAACTGTTTTGGTGCCGGTTCGGCGGCCGCTCTTCGAGGAAGTCTCGCAAATTCCCGCTGCAGAAAACCCGACAGTCGCGTTCGCTTCGGTCGTTCGAATAACCCCAGCGAATATTTCTTCGCACTCTGCACAAAATATATGTGCGTACTGGGAATATGAGTCACTATGGGTTCCCAGTCCGACACCGATGCAGGCACTGACGACGAGGAGAACGAAAAGAACGAACTGCTCGATCGTCTGCTGAGTTTCTTCGCGACGTTCCTCCCGTAAGTCGCCGAAAGGTCGGTCCGTGGGATGCCCCTCGCAAACAGTGGCCGTCGGACCGAGTTCGCCGTACTGGAACGCGGTGATCATCAGCCAGACTGACCGAAGACGGATCGACTATGTCGCTCTGAGTCCCGGATCCCAAATCACGAATTCACCAGTACAGCGTGGACGGAAACAGAAATACTCCACCGCACCACCGTCCAGAGGATACCGTAACGGACCGGCGTTTGAACTGCAGTTTCCAATGGCATCTGACGTCAATCACTTACACCCGTTAAGTGCAGTGCGAATCGCGTTCCGGAGGGGATTCCTCGGATTCTCGGCACCGATTTTCTTCGGTATGATTGCGGCCAGCATCTTCCCGATCGATCTGATCTGGGCACTTCGTCTCAGTCCCATCGGATTCATCGCTGGTGTCTGTTACGGTCTCACGTACTATTACCGATTCACCTATGAGATCACGCCAGACACGTTCGACATCACCTCCGGTGTCTTCGCCCGGCGTTCCCGCGAGATCCCGTATCGGCGGATTCAGAACGTCGATGTGTCACAACGTATCGACCAGCGACTGCTCGGATTGGCCGTCGTCTCGATCGAGACGGCCGGCGACAGCGACACCGAAGCGATGCTGGATTTCGTCGGCGAGGACGAAGCCGATCGGATTCGGAGGGAGATACGCCGCCGGACGGCCGCCGCTGACACAACCGATGATGCCGACAGAGCAGCTACAACGGAGTCAAGCAGTGGTGCGGGTTCCGGCGACACCGGCCACGAGGAACCCGCTCGAACGGATCGCGAACCGACGCTGTTGTTCGAACTAAAACACCGCGAACTACTGCTGTACGCCGTTTCCTCGTTCCGATGGGACACCGTACTCTTTCCGCTCCTGCTATTTCTCTGGATAACTGACGGCGATCTTCGATCCGCGCTGTTGCCGCAGTTCATGTTTGAGATCGCCCGTCCCTTCGGCGGGCCTGTATCGCTCGAGGGTGCTGCGGGCAGTTCTCTCGTCGTGTTACTCGTGATCGCCGCGATCCAATGGGTACTCCTCACGTATCTCGCCAGTATCCTCTACAAGATCGGCACCTACTACGGGCTCTACCTCGGTCGACAGGGCTCTGATCTTGTCTATGAACGAGGTCTGGGTCGACGGTACAGCGGATCGGTCCCGTTCGATAAAGTCCAGTCCGTAACGGTGACCGACAATCCCCTGCAACGATTCGTCGGCTACGCCGGACTGTGGGTCGAAACTGCTGGGTACGGACCCAGAAGCGGCGGCAGTAGTCAATCGGTCGTTCCCCTCGCCGACGCATCTCGCGTCTTCCGCTTCGGGGAATCGCTTACCGGTATCGACCGACCGCAGTTTCGGCGTCCACCGACGACCGCTCGACGCCGATATCTCGTCCGCTACTCGCTCGTGGCTGCCGGTGTAGTCGGTACTGCCTTCGCTATCACCCGGTTCTCTACCATCGAGCGGTGGCAGTATACCGTTCTCACCTTCGCGGTCGTTCCGTTGGCTGCCCATCTGAAATACGTCCATTTGGGGTACGTCGTCGGCGACGAGTGCCTCGTTATCCGACGCGGGTTCTGGCGGCGCCGGACGACCATCGTTCCCTACTACCGAATTCAGACCGTCTCGACGCGTCAATCGATCTTCCAACGCCGGCTCGGACTCGCCTCTCTCGTCGTGGACACAGCCAGTTCACGGACGTTCGCCTGGAGAACGCCTGTGATCTACGATATTGACCTACAGGCGGCTCGAGAAATTCATCGCACCAGTCGGGGGAACCTACAGCGGTCGCTCCGGGACCGCGCACAAAACAATCAATTTCCCGACGGGATTGCGTGAGTTCGCTGGCGTTCGTCCGGATATTCGAAAGAAATTCCGAGTCAGGCGGAGCGGTCCGAGTCGCGTGGACCGCTTCGAAGACGATGTGCGTTCGTGTCGCCCTCAGAAGTACGGGATATCGACGTCGATGATATCACCGTCAGCGTCTGGTCCACAGACACCGAGCCCGGACGATTTACAGAGGGTAGCTGCAACGTCGTCACCGCAACCGCTTGCTCTCTCAGCGACCCAACAGACTCCTTTTACGAACGCGACGCAGCCCACCGGTCCGACGACCGTGATCCCGAGCAGTCCACAGAGGAATCCGCCGAACGCCCCGCACACGTTCCGACAGATCAGCTTCGAAGCGTAGTAACAACCACTACACGAATTGATGTTCAATTCGTCGGGGAGATCAGGTAACGACTGCGCCGGCGTGACGGCATTAGCTCGTTGCAGGTCGTTCGTGAACTGCCGGACCGACGCCTCGTCGGGTCGAATCTCACGCTTTTCGATTGTCGGCTCAGTACTGGCCGCGGAACTGAGGCCCGTTTCCGACGGATAGTCGCTCACGGACAGTTCGTATCGGTCTACTTTTTCAAGGAGTCCGTCGTCGTAATAGTACTCGACATCAAGCTGCGCGAACTCAATCTCGTGCGTGTCCAGGTTCCGGCCGATAATGATCCCAGCACGAGCGTCCGACTCGACGTCTTCGAGTTCATACGCGACGACCTCACGGCGCAGTGTATCGGCCTCAACTCGACCCGCATCGATAGCGTCGGCCTCAAACTCGAACTCGTAACCCAGCTCGGTTGCCGTCTCGAGCAGATCGGCGAACGCCCGAGTTTCTTTGATTTCGCCAGCGACCCTAAGCTTTTCCCGACCTTCGAGAATCGTGATCGGATCTGACGACGTACCGTCGGCTGCTGCAACAGATACCGACATCGATGCCCCGATTCCGACCAGCCCGGCACTGCTAAGTCCTTTTAGCACGTTGCGCCTGTCTATTTTGCTGTCTTTATCGGGCATCCATATAGTATATAAAGATTAGAAATTAAGAATTTTTCTAACGATCATAGATATGTATGAAGAATGTTACTGGTTGGTATGGTAAATATTTTACATGCTATTTCCGACCTCGGAATGAATACACCGTCTACGATGGTTTGAGCGGTCTAATAGGCCGATATGAGAATACCGCAGCGGAAGCCGCGGGAGGGAGTGAACGCTCGGTAACTTAGGGGATTGATTATTAGTCTGATAAGAGGGCCGTGATATTACTGAACTGGTGGTCGTGAAAGCGGGTCACGAAGAGAGGTTCTGCCGCCTCGCTGCTACGCAAACGCGTCGACTCATGAGGTTCGAAAACGGCATGTCGCAGGATTCTGTCGTCCGTTTCCGCTCCGTATTTCGCGTACACCGTCGTGTCTCAATCCATTCTCCTCGTCGCTTTCGGGGCGTAAACGGTCAGAATTCCTCCCGTGAAAACCCGTTTCGTCTCTCGAAAAACGGGGTCTTCGAGCCGTCCCCGGGTTCAAATCGATTGGTGTCCGCTCGATCGGATTGCTTCCACTGTCTTTGAACGCCGCCCGCGAGCGCTACATCCACAGCAGTTGCGCGTGCAGCGTCGCCCCCACCTCGAGGACGTTCGCCTCGTCGATAAAGCCCTCCTCGACGGCGAGTTCGACGGCGCGGGTGCCGACGATGTTGGCCACGTCGGCCTGCGCGAGGCTCTCGACGACGGCGTCCTCTTCCACCGCGTCGCCGCCGTAGAACTCCTCGGTGACGGTCAGCGAGAGGTCGCCCTCCTCGAAGGTCTCGCCGAGGACGTCCTCGTCGCAGACGGCCACCAGCAGCCCCTCCTGGGTCTGTCGTTCGTTGACGATCATCCGATCACTCGAGTTCCCACTCGCGGTCCTCGTCCTCGTCGCCGGTGTCGAGGTCACCGAGTCCGAGATCCTCGAGCCCGATGTCGCCCTGCTGGGGTCGCGACTGCCGGCCGGTCCCGAGTCCGGGCTGGCCGCCGGCTCCCGGCCCGGCACCCATGCCGCCGGCCCCGCCGGGGCCGCCCCGGCCGCCGCCAAGGGTTTCCTTGCGGTCGTCCATCAGCTCCTGTTCGGCCCGCTCGCGCATCTCGTTTGCCTCCTCGGCGATCTCCTCGGCCTGATCGAACTCGCCGAGTTCCTCGAGGATCTCGGCTTTCTCCTCTAAGACCTTCGCGTTGCGCAGGCCCAGCCGGATCGCGTTGTCGATACAGTGTAAGGCCTCCTCGGAGAGGCCCCGCTCCGAGAGGAAGAACGCGCGGTTGAACCAGCCGGCGGCGAAGCGTTCGTCGATCTCGATGGCGCGTTCGGCGTGTTCGAGCGCCTCGGTCGTCTCGCCGAACTCCCAGAGCGCGTAGGCGAGGTTCGTCTCGGCGGTGGCGGCGTGTTCGCTCTCGTCGTCGATCCGCAGCGCCTCGCGGTGGGCCCCGATCGCCTCGTCGTACTCCTCGAGTTCGGCGTGGGCGACGCCCTTGTTGACCCAGGCCTCCTGCTCCAAGCGCTCGTCTTCGGCATAGCGGGCGGTCCGCTCGAAGGCCTCGGTGGCCTGCTCGTAGCGGTTGATCTGCATGTAGTTCAGCCCGACGTCGAGCAACTCGGTGGCGTCGACCTCGTCCGAATCGATGTTGTGTTTGTCCAGCGTGTCGGTGACGACGCGGGAGTCGACGGGGTCGACCTTCGAGGGGTCGACGCCGAGTTCCGGCGGATCCAGATCGAACTCCTCGTAGGGATCGCCGAAGCCCTCGCCCTCGGAGAACTGATGGTCGCGATCGTCGTCTCGGTCAGTCATTAACAGGAATTGGCGACGGCGACTGTTAAGGGCTGCGACCCGGGTAGCGGCGGGGCTCGGGCGTCAGATCCGCTCGCCGAGCCGTCTGGTCACGCCCCGCAGCGACTGGGTGACCGCAGCCGGATGGGGGAGCCCGAGCCGGTACCGGACACGGTCCTGGCGCTTGAACGGTTCGAACACGCCGGGCTCCTCGAGGTCCCAGACCCGCGCCCGCGAGCAGCGGGCACCGCGTCGGTCGAGGACGGCGTTTGCCGCCCGTCGGCCGGCCTCGTTGGCCGACTCCATCGAGGCCAGATCCGAGTTCGTCCGCACGTAGTCGCTGGCCAGCGCGAGGTTTCGGACGCCGACGTCGGCCGGCGGCCGGTTCCGGAGCGAGCCGACGGTGTTGATGAGGAGCGGCGAGCGGTTCTCGACGCCGCCGTCCGCGCGTTGCGTCTCCGACGCAACGCTCTCGACGATCGACGGATCGAGGAACCAGTCGACGAGATGGTCGTCCCGCAGTCGCTCGTTGGGACCGTTCAGATGTGCTTTCAGCTGCGCCCAGATCTCCTTGGCGATCTCCTCGCGGGTACACTCCCGGGCCGGCTTCTGGTGGACGATTCCCGGCGTGTCCCAGTCGGAGGCGATCACCGACAGGACGCCCTCGACCCCGTCGGGACCGCGCCCCTCGAGGTCGTAGTCGGTCCAGAACTGCCGCTGTGAGATCGAGGTCAGCGCCCACGGGGCGTCCGCGTAGACCTGATGCCCCCGCGTCAGCTCGATGTCCGTCGAGAGGTAGAACTGGATCCCGTTCATCCAGGCCGTCTCGAGGCGTTCGATCCGCCCCAGCTCCGGTGCGGCCCGGCGCAGTTGGGGCGTGACGAACTCGGGGGCGACCTCGACCGGCACCGCCAGCACGTAGTCGTCGGCCGCGACCGTCTCACCGTCCGCCAGCGTGGCGCCCGTGACCCGGTGGCCGTCGAACTCGAGGGCCCGCGCGGGCGTCTCCGGCCGGAAATCGACGCCCAGCGACTCGAGGTGGCGGACCCAGGGGTCGATCCAGGCCTCGTTGGTCGGTGCGTTCAGGATCCGCTCGGTCGGCGCGGTCGGGTCGAGCTGGCCGAACAGCAACTGCAGGTAGATCGTCCCGACGGTCCGGGCGCTGCCGACCTGCGGTCGGAGCGCGACCAGCGCCTGCGTGGCGTAGGCGAGTCGGTCACGAAACTCCGGCGAGCGGTTCTCGGCGTCGATGAACTCCCACCACGAGACGTCGTCGAGTTCCTCCTCGCGTCGCTGCTGACAGGCCGTCAGCAGGTAGAGCAGTCGCTCGAGGAGGTATCGAACGTCCTCACGGGGCAGGTCCTCGGCGAAGGCCGGGCGCAGCGCCGCGAGCCAGCCACGGACCGAGTCGGGCGTCTTCGTCTCGGCGATCCGTTCCTGACCGTCGGTACTCGCGATCAGGGTCGCTTCGGTCTCGACGAGGTTGTCCGCGACGACCCCGTCGCCGTCGGGGACCCGCTCCATCGTCTCGACGACGTGCCGGTAGAACGCCGGAAAGAACCGGAAGCCGTGTTCGCCCTGAAGCGCGTCCGGCTCGTCCGTGATCGGCATCGAGCGCGCTTTGCCGCCGAAGCGATCGTTGGCCTCGAAGACGGTCACCTCGAGTCCCCGCTCGGCGAGTTCGTGGGCCGCGGTGAGGCCGCCGATCCCGCCGCCGAGGACGGCTACGTCGGTCATTACCCTCTCTGGGGTCCCAGCCGTCATAACGCGACCCCCTAACTACGAACTGCCCGGGGCGGATGCCGCCGGTTCGGGTACCCGTCACGCTTGAGTGGCCCGCCGACGAGGCTCCGCGTATGCGACTGTTCGCCAGCGTCGACCTCCCCGACGATCTCGCTGAGCCGGTCGCCGATCTCCAAGACGAGTTCGCGGACGCGAGCGGCCTCGAGTTCACCGACCCAGCACAGGCCCACGTCACGATGAGGTTCCTCGGTGACGTGGACGAGGACCGACTGCCGGCCCTCGAGCGGGCACTCGGGGCGGCGGTCGCCGACGCCGCCGTCGACCCCTTCACGGTTCGCTACGGCGGGCTGGGTGTCTTCCCGAGCCTCGAGTACATCAGCGTCGTCTGGCTGGGCGTCGCGGACGGCGACGAGGAGCTGACCCGGCTGCACGAGGCCATCGAGGACCGAACGACGGCGATGGGGTTCGATCCCGACGACCACGACTTTACGCCACACGTCACGCTCGCCCGGATGACGCACGCCGGCGGGAAGGAACTGGTCCAAGAACTCGTTGAGGAGCGCGAGCCGGCGATCGGCGAGGCCCGCGTCGACGAGGTCCGACTCACCGAGAGTACCCTCACCGACGAGGGGCCGGTCTATTCGACCGTGGCGTCGTTCCCGCTCGAGTGACCGTCGGGGACGGACCGGCCTCACCGTACGTGACGCCCGTTCTCGGGCGGCGGTTCGAGAACCGAACCCCGTCTTCGGGACGTGTTCGCGCGGTCTCGTGCCCGTTCGAGGGCCGACCGGCCGGCCCCACCAGATGGACAAGATTTTAAGCCACCGCGGGCTACGTCCGGCTACTATGGGTAAGAAATCGAAGGGCAAGAAGAAGCGACTTGCCAAACTCGAGAACCAGAACAGCCGCGTGCCGGCCTGGGTCATGATGAAGACGGACATGGAAGTCCAGCGCAACCCCAAGCGACGCAACTGGCGGCGCAACGACACTGACGAGTAACGATGAGTGCAAGTGATTTCGAGGAACGCGTCGTCACCGTTCCCCTGCGAGACGTCAAGAAGGGCGCGAACCACGAGGCCGCCGACTACGCGATGCGACTGGTCCGCGAACACCTCGCGAAACACTTCGCGGTCGAGGAAGACGCCATCCGACTGGACCCCTCGATCAACGAGGAAGTCTGGTCGAACGGGCGCTCGAACCCGCCGCGAAAGCTTCGCGTCCGCGCGGCCCGCTTCGACGAAGAGGGCGAAGCGGTCGTCGAAGCCGAGGTCGCCGACTAAACTTGCAACGCCTCGCCTTCGCCGGGTCGGCCTACGTCGGCGTCTTCGCCCGCGCGACCGACTCGTGCGTACTCGTTCGCCACGATGTCGACGACGACGTCGTCGCCGATCTGTCCGACGAACTCGAGGTCCCCGTCGTTCCCACGACCGTCGGCGGCTCCTCGACGGTCGGTGCCCTAGCGACGGGTAACGAGAACGGCCTGCTCGTCAGCTCCCGGGTCCTCGAGTACGAACTCGAGACCCTCGCGGACGAGATCGACGTGCCCGTCGCCGAACTGCCCGGCAGTATCAATGCCGCCGGCAACGTCGTCCTCGCGAACGATTACGGGGCCTACGTCCATCCGAATCTGCCCCGCGAGGCGATCCAGATCGTCGAAGACACCCTTGAGGTCCCCGTCGAGCGCGGCGACCTCGCCGGCGTCCGGACCGTCGGCACCGCCGCGGTGGCGACCAACACCGGCGTCCTCTGTCACCCGAAAGCTACCGACGCCGAACTCGACGGGCTCGAGGAGGCCCTGGACGTTCGGGCCGACGTCGGCACGGTCAACTACGGCGCGCCGTTGGTCGGCTCCGGCCTGATCGCCAACGAGGCCGGCTACGTCGTCGGCGAGGACACGACCGGCCCCGAACTCGGCCGGATCGAGGACGCGCTGGGCTATCTCGACTGACGGTCAGTCCCCCCGATTTCGATTCTCACGTCTTCTCGAGCGGCCGCGATCGACGTCGCTTGACGCCGGTATTTCGTCTTCTCGAGGCTTCTTCCGACCGATATCTATATTTACTCGCTAACGGGTACCTACTGTATGGTCTGGCAGGATTTGCTCTTCATGGCCGGTAGTCTGCTCTCGGTGGTCGTTCTCGCGCCCGCGCTTCGGGACGTAAACGCGCGGATCCCCCTCGCGACGAGTCTCCCCAAGATGGCGTTGGGCGGCGTCTACGCGATCACGTTCGCGACGATGGGCATGTCGCTGGCCGCGGTCGGCCTCCTCGCCACCGGGGTCATGTGGGGGCTGCTCGCGGCGTATCGGTCGCCGTCGGCGACCGCGCCCGCTCGCTCCCGCCCGAACGTGCCGGTCGGTACGGTCGAAAACGATGGACAACGGCCGCTTCGGCGACTCGAGGACTGATTACTGCCGCTCGAACCGATGGCGGACGATGTCGCTGTCGTCGTCCCACTCGAAGTTCTCGTGGGCGTGATCGAGCATGCGTCGGTACCCCTCGAGGTCGTCCATCCCTTCGGCTCGGGCGTCCTCGTCGGTCAGGTCCCCGAGCGTGCGTTCTCGCACCGCGGTCACCTCGAAGGTCGTGTCGTCGATCACGAACGTGTCTCCTTCGTCGGCATACTGCTGGCCGCGATGGATCTGGGTGACCGCGCCCTCGAGGGCCTGCTCTCGCATTCGCTCGCTGGGCAACAACTCGTCGGGATCGAGTTCGCTCATGCGGCCGGGTTCGATCGCCCGTCGGAAAACGCTTGACCCTTCGCTCGTGGGGAACGTCGGGGAGAGACCCTCGTTCCGGCACCTCGCGTCGGTCGGCGGCCGTCGAATGGGAAGGGAAGATTCTTCCGACTGCCTGCCGGAGGGATAGGCATGAGTCAATTTACGGTCAGTGGTCGGTTCAAGAACCGCGACGGGTTCGCGGAGTTCGAGACGACCATCGACGCCGAGAACGAGAACGTCGCTCGCGAATACGCCTACACGCAGCTCGGAAGCCAGCACGGGCTCAAACGTACCGAGATCGAACTCGAGGAGGTATCCCAATAATGGGTCAGCAGCAACTCCAGCAGCTGTCCCAGGAGCTTCAGGAGATCGAAGAACAGATCGAAGGTCTGCAGGCGAACGTCGAAGCCCTGCGACAGGAACAGACCGAGGTCGACGAGGCCATCGAAGCGATCGAGACCCTCGAGACCGGCTCGACGGTCCAGATGCCGCTTGGCGGCGGTGCCTACCTGCGAACGACGATCGAAAACATCGACGAGGTCATCGTCGACCTCGGCGCCGACTACGCCGCGGAGTTCGAGGAGGGCGACGCTGTCGACGCCCTCGAGAACAAGAAGGATCACCTCGACGACCAGATCGACGAACTCAACGAGGAGATCTCGGAACTCGAGACCGAGAGCGACGAACTCGAGCAGCAGGCCCAGCAGCTCCAGCAGCAGGCGATGCAACAGCAGATGCAGGGAATGGGCCAGGGCCAGCCCGACGAGTAACGCGGCGTAGATACTTTCATCGCCAGCCATGTTCGATAACCTGAAGGACAAGCTCGGAAGCTTCCGCGACGACGCCGAAGAAGCCGCCGAGGAGAACGTCGAGGAGGTCGACGAGGAAGACCTCGAAGCGGACGAACTCGCCGACGGCGACGCCGATACCGAACCGACGGAATCGGCCGACGCGGAACCGGCGAGGTCGGCGGACGCGGAAGCCACCGATACTACCGCCGACGCCGAACCGGCGAGGTCGGCGGACGCGGAAGCCACCGATACTACCGCCGACGCCGAGACGGCGGCCGCCGCGGTCGAACCGGACGCGTCGGTCACTTCCGAGTCGGGAACGGAGCCGACGACCGAGACCGCCACCGCGGACGCGGCCGAATCCGCGGGGCAGGAACCAGCGACCGGCCCCGATCTCGAGGCCGACGACGCCGGTTCGGCCCCGGACGAACCGGTCTCGGACGAGGGGCCGGCCGGCGACGAAGACGACGAGGCCGCGGCGGACGACGAAGACGACGGCGGTCGGACCGGGCTCGGTGCCAGAGCCCGCTCGCTCTTTTCGGGGTCGTCCGACGACGCCGAATCCGATGCCGACGAAACCGGTTCCGACGACGAGCCGGTCGACGCCGCGACGCCGGACGAGGCGGCGGCAGAGACGGCGACGGTCGACGACCCGGCCGCCGAAACGGCGGTCGACGAGGGGCCAGTCGCCGGGGACGCCGACGAGACCACGGATGAGGCCGACGCCGACGAGGACGATGCGACCGCCGACAACGGCGGGACCGGCTTCGGCGCGAAGGCCAAGTCCCTCGTCAAGGGGAAGTTCGTCATCGAGGAAGAGGACCTCGAGGGGCCGCTGCACGAACTCGAGATGGCGCTGCTTTCCAGCGACGTCGAGATGGGCGTCGCCGAGGAGATCCTCGACAACATCCGCGACGAACTGATCGGGGAGACCCGGACCTTCACGACCTCGACCGGCGAGGTCGTCGAGGACGCGCTACACAACGCGATCTACGACGTGATCAGCGTCGGTCAGTTCGACTTCGACGAGCGCATCGCCGAGGCCGACAAGCCGGTCACCATCGTCTTCACCGGCGTCAACGGCGTCGGGAAGACGACCTCGATCGCCAAACTGAGCCGCTACTTCGAGGAGCGGGGCTACTCGACAGTGATGGCCAACGGCGACACCTACCGCGCCGGTGCCAACGAGCAGATCCAGGAACACGCCGACGCGCTCGAGACGAAACTCATCAGTCACGAACAGGGCGGCGACCCCGCTGCGGTGTTGTACGACGCCGTCGAGTACGCCGAGGCCAACGACGTCGACGTCGTGCTGGGCGATACCGCCGGCCGGCTCCACACCGACGAGGGACTGATGGATCAACTCGAGAAGATCGACCGCGTCGTCGGCCCGGACATGACGCTGTTCGTCGACGAGGCGGTGGCGGGACAGGACGCGGTCAACCGCGCTCGGGAGTTCAACGACGCCGCCGAAATCGACGGCGCGATCCTGACGAAGGCCGACGCCGACTCCAACGGCGGCGCGGCGATTTCGATCGCTCACGTCACCGGGAAGCCGATCCTGTTCCTCGGCGTCGGGCAGGGATACGACGACTTGGAGCGGTTCGATCCAGACGAGATGCTCGACCGGCTGCTCGAGGACGAGGCGTAACGCCCATTCGTCGCCGCTGGATTCTCGAAAGATCGTCCGCGGAGTCGAAGGCTTGAACGACGATTCTCCCGATCTCACGGCGGGTAACGAGACCCCAACCGTGGTGAGCCTCGTCGGACCGCCGGTCCGACGCTGGCACGGGACCTCGATCGACTGCTCGAGGGGTCGGAGCCCCGACCGTACCAGTGGATCGATCGTTCTTTCAGAAGATACTTATTGTTAGTTTGAGACGTTAGCGTATGAACCGCCTCCGACCTCGCCGCGGGTTCCTCGCGTCGGTCGTCACGACCGTCGCGGTCACGACGGGCGGTTTCGAGTACGCGTCGGGCGGGCCGACCGGCCCGCCGCTGGACTCCGGAACCGTCCCGGCCGATTGGTTCGAGTGTGACGACGTCAACCGTCCCGATCCCGATCCGCCGGACGACGCCCCGCTCGAGCCGCGGACGTATCCGTCGTCGCCGTCGTCGCTGGACGATACCATGGTCGAATACGTCACGACGTTCGAGCGGGCGTATCAACACAACGCGTTTCTCGGCCAGTACGGTGCCGAAGCACGGACCGTCGACCTCCGCCGAACGGACGGCCGTGTGGCTGCCGTCGGGTCGGCGACGAACCCGGACGCGGTCATGGTCGCGATCCGATACGACCTGACGACCGGGACCGGCCGCTCGAGCGTCGACCCGCGTGACAGGTGGGACATCCGCGCCGTCTATTACGTCGACGAGAACGTCGTCCTTCGATCCCGGTACCACGGACTCGCCGAGGAGTTGCGCTTCGAGCCCGATCCACGAACCCAGGGCGAACTCGTCGCCTGTTTCGACTAACCGGCCCTGCTCCGAATCCGGCGTCGCCGTCGGGTACGGTACCGGAATCAATTACCGCTACCGACGACGGGTGGCGTCCCGGTGTCGCCTCGTTCCCGTCCGTGCCGGTGTCTTGCCGACGATTTCCATCCGCCCCCCTCGTCGGTGGCACCACGTCGGGGCAATATTTACTGGTGGGAACGACCCACGTCATGATTCGCCGAGTTGCGGGGGTGTATACGAACGGGGTCGCATTACCCGCTAAACAATGGTCCTTGAAGATAGTCCGACCGCTCGAGTGGCTGCCGACCGGCGGTGGTCCCGATGAACACGGTCGAGCAGCACAAACAGGAGAAACATCCCCTCGACGTCGTCGACGACGTCTACGACTACGCCGACGAGGAACTCTCCTTCGAGGAGATCGAGGAGCGCGCCGGCGGCGGCGAGTGGGAGCGTCTGAAGTGGGCCGGCATGTACGCCCAGAAGCAGGAGGGCTACTTCATGATCCGGACGAAGGTCCCCGGCGGGAAGCTCACGCCGGAACAGGCCGAGGTCATCGGCGAGGTCACCGACGACCTCGCGGTCGCCCCCGAGGAGTACGGCGGCGAGGAACAGAACGAACTCTGGGGCGACGCGTACCTCGACATCACGACCCGACAGGACATCCAGAAACACTGGATCCGCGTCGAGGACGTCCCCGAGATGTGGGACCGATACGACGAGGTCGGTCTGACGACGGTCCAGGGCTGCGGTGACTCGGCCCGGAACGTCCTTGGCTGCCCCGCGGCCGGCCTCGACGATCACGAGTGTTTCAACGCACAGCCGGTCATCGAGGCGGTCTCGGACTTCTTCACCGAGAACCGCGAGTACGCCAATCTCCCCCGGAAGTTCAAGATCACGATCACGGGCTGTGCCCACGACTGCGCCCAGTCCCAGATCAACGACGTCGGGCTCGTCCCCGCGAAGAAAGAGATCGACGGGGAGTCCCTCTACGGCTTCCACGCCCGCGTCGGTGGCGGCCTCTCCGACGGCCCGCGGATGGGATCGGAACTCGACGTCTTCATCAAGCCCGAGGACGCCGTCGAATTCTGCCGCGCCGTCGCCCAGACGTTCAAGGAACTGGGCGACCGGAACAACCGCGGTGTCTGTCGCATGCGGTATCTCGTCGAGCAGATGGGGGCCGAGAAGTTCGAGGAGGCCGTCCGCGACCGCTGTACGATCGACCTGCCGACCGGCGGCCAGAACCTGACCGTCGGCTACCAGAGCGACCACGTCGGCGTCCACGAGCAGAAACAGGACGGGCTCAACTACGTCGGCTTCAACGTCATCGCCGGCCGCATGGGTGGCGACGAGTTCGCGGCAGCCGCCCGCGCCGCCGAGAAGTACGGGACCGAGGACGCCTCCGTCCGCCTCGCGACCGATCAGAACTTCCTCATCACCCACATCCCCGACGAGAACGTCGACGACCTGCTAGCCGAGCCGTTCGCCCAGGAGTACAGCCCCGATCCGGGGCCGTTCTCCCGCGGTGCGGTCGGCTGTACGGGCAACGAGTTCTGTAACTACGCCATCATCGAGACCAAAAAGCGGACCAAGCGCTGGGCCCGCGAACTCGACGACCGCATCGACGTCCCCGACGACATCGAGTCCATCCGGATGCACATGTCCGGCTGCTCGGCCTCCTGTGCCCAGCCCCAGATCGCCGACATCGGTTTCCGCGGCGAGACGGTCAAACTCGAGGACGAGAACAGCACCAACGCCGAGGGCGACAACATCGTCGAAGGGATGGACTTCGGCCTCGGTGGCTCCCTCGGTGCCGACAACGAGTTCCTCGACTGGGTCGAGAGCGCCGTCCCCGCCGACGCCGTGATCCCGGCCCTCGAGCAACTGTTCGAGGCCTACTCCGCGGACCGCGACGACGAAGAGGAGTTCTACGAATGGTGTCGCGGCGTCGACAACGGGCAACTTCGGTCGATCATGCAAGACGCGGACGCACCGGTTGCACGAGGTGTTGCTCATGGGGACTAACGGCGAGGACGAGCGAAGCGAGTCCTCGGATCGAGCGAGTAGCGCGGAGCGAAGCTCCGCGGACCGTTCGAGCGGGCGAAGCCCGCGAGAAAACGGTGAAACCGCGAGCCGCGAGGACGACCGATTCCCTCACGTTCCGGCCTCGGACGACGATGACGACGCCGTCATCGTCCCCGACGCCGACAGCGGTGCGTCGCGTTCCCGGGAGAACACTGACCACGCTCGAGAGGGCGCCATCGCCGCGGACGGCGGCGAGCGAGCCGACGCAGGTTCTGAGGGCGAGAACTGCTCGCCGAACACCTGTACCTGCGGCGAGAAAACGGCCGCCGACGCCGAGTCCGAAACGCCGCCCGTCGCGACGGACGGTGCGGGCGTCGCGAACGTCGACGAGATGGGCGAACTCGGCGACCTCGAGTTCACCGAGCCCGCGGAAGACGTCAGTCAGGACGTCTACGACGACGCCCCCGACACGCGCGTCGGGATCCCCGAGGGCGTCGATCTGGACACGCCGGAGTATTCGATCCGGTCGCGAATGAACGACATCGAGACGCCCGACGAGAAGACCTGGTTCATGGAACTGGACGAGGCGGTCATCGACGAGGGCCGCTGTATCCAGTGTGGGACCTGTGTCGCCGCCTGCCCGTCGGACTCGATCGGCGTCGGCGACGACGGCCTGCCGGAACTGGTCAAGATGTGTACCGGCTGTTCGATGTGTTGGGACTTCTGTCCCCGCGGCGGCATGCGCTACGAGCGCCAGTGGAAGATCACCGGCGGCGAGGACAACGTCAAGGGCGCGGGCGACCCGATCACGGAGTTCTCCGCGAAGGTCGAGGACGACTGGACCGACGGGGCCCAGGACGGCGGCGTCGTCACCGGCGTCCTCTCGACGCTGCTCGAGGAAGGCGAGATCGACGGCGCGCTCGTCGCGACCGAGAGCGAGGAAGAGGAGTGGAAAGCGGAGAGTTACCTCGCGACCACGACCGAGGAACTCATCGAAAACGCCGGCACCGTCTACAACCAGACGCTGGCGCTTGGCAACCTCGACTTGGAGCAGTGGGAACACAAGCTCCCCGACAAGGACTGGGACGACCTCTCGCTGGCCATCGTCGGTACGCCCTGTGAGATCGAGGGTATCCGCGCCCTGCAGGACTTCGAGTGGGACTACCAGGCCCAGAACGAGGGTATTCGGGCCGTGGACTACACGATCGCGCTGATGTGTACGAAGAACTTCAACTACCACAGCCTCATGGGCGAGCAGTTGGAGGAGCAACGCGGCATCTCGCCGTCGGAAATCGGCAAGATGGACGTCCTCGACGGCAAGATGATGGTCTACGACCACGACGGCGAGATGATCGTCGAAGAGGACATCGAGAACTTCCACGACGCCGCCTTGAAAGGCTGTGACGAGTGTGCCGACTTCACCGGCTTCTGTTCGGACATCACCGTTGGCTCCGTCGGCTCGAGCGACGACTACTCCAGCGTCATCATCCGCACCGAACAGGGGATGAACGCCTGGGAGCTGACCGAGCCGAAGCTCGACTACCACGACTTAGAGGACAAGTCGGCGGTCGGCAAGCTCCAGGGCTGGGACAAGAAGAAGGCCTTCGAGAGCCTCGAGCGGCCCTTCGATCCCGACGCGCCGCGGTTCATCGACTACACCGACCACGCCGAGAACTACGGCACGGCGCTGAACCCCCACGACCAGGGCCACTGAGCGGTCGCGTCCGTCTTTTTCCGCTGTTGTACGCCGGGTTGCGTCGCGCTCGAGTGCCGTCGCTGTGGGTCGCATTCCGTCGCTCGAGCCAAAAGGGGGTATGAGCCCCGGGTTCGCCGCCCCCAATGTCCCAATCGTGGCGCTCGCGGTGTCGGATCGGTCGGCGTGATCCACCTCCGGATCAGTGTCAGTTCCGGACGCGGACCATGGTTGACTGTGGGAACGAGACGCATAGTCCTTGGCCCGACCTATGCATGGACGGCGCGCAGGCACGCGATCTCGGGTCCGAGCGACGGCGAGGTGCCGTTCCGAGCCGGCCGAGTTACCGGTGGCCGCGAGCCGTCACCCACCGCCCTCGTTCAGATTACGACGCCGGACTGCAAGAGTGCGATCAGGGCGGTCAGTATCGGCACCGACAGCAGCGTCGTCAGGAGGACGCAGGTCGAGACGTACTCCGAGACGAGGACCCCCTCCGTTCGCGCGCCGTCCGCGAACTCGATGACCAACACCAGCGGCGTCACCGCGGCGGGCATGGCCGTCTCGAGGACGAACACGCGCGCGACGGTCGGGTTCTCGAAGCCGATCAGCACGGCGACGCCGACCCCGACCAGCGGCGCAACGACCGTCTTGAGCGCGGTCGCGGGCCAGGCCCGGGAGACCGCCGCGGCGGTATCGGCTCGCGCGAGTTGGATCCCGAGGATGAGCAACATGAGCGGGATCGAGGCGTCACCGACGAGTCCCAAGGTCTCCATCGCCGCGGTGTCGGCGGGCGGAACGAGACCCAGCGCCCGCGCACCCAGCGCGGCGGCGACGGCGTAGACCAGCGGGATGTAAAACACCCGGCGGACGCCCTCGAGGCCGGCGGAGCCGCTGCTCCGGGAGGCGACGTAGACGCCGACGGTGTACATCAGCACGGACTGGACCGAGAGGAAGAGGACGGCCGTCTGGCGGCCGACCGGGCCGAACGCGAAGTCCGAGACCGGGACGCCGAGGTTGCCGGAGTTGGTGAAGATCGCGACGAGTACCAGCCCGCTCAGGGCCGGTTCCCGTTCGCCGACGGCGCGGCCGGTCAGTTCCGCGACCGCCCACATCGCCCCCGTGAAGACGCCGATCCCGACCGTCACTCGCACTAGCGTCGCCGCCTCGAGTTCGGTAGTAGCGAGGCTGTGAAAGACCAGCGCGGGCGCGAGGACGTAGACGACGGCGGTGTTCAGCGGCTCGGGATCGATCTCTTTGACGGTAGCCAGCAGGTAGCCTACCGCCGCGATGGCGACGATCGGTCCGATCGCCGAGCCGAAGATGGCGAGCAGGTCGGCCATCGGTCAGCGCGCCCCCTCGCGTCGCGCTCGTGGGCTCGAGGGACTCATCGATCGGTGGGCGGTCGCTCGCTGCATTCGCGGGCAGCTACTCGCCACGCCGGGTATGGCACTTGCGATGGCGGCGCGGCGCCGACCGCTGGGAGAGCGGTCCGCGTTCGTCGTTTAAGTGGCTCTGGTCACAAGGTGTAGATACGACGGGAGAACGGTCCCTTCTCGAGGCAGTCACGATCGGCCAGCGACGCGTCCCGGCCGTCGTCGGAACGCCCGGCCGCGTCGTCGTCGCTTCGGCGGACTTATTCGCCATCGCACGGGAGCCACGACCATGCCTTCCGATGTCCGGATCCGCGTCGCGACGCCGGCCGATGCGGCCGCCGCTCGCGACATCTACGCGCCTTTCTGTGAGTCGACGGCAGTCACCTTCGAAGAGGCCCCACCGACCGAGAGCGAGTTGGCCGACCGGATCGAGTCCACCCTCGAGCGACATCCGTGGCTCGTCTGCGAACGTGACGGCGCGGTCGTCGGCTACGCCTACGCCGGCCCGCTTCGGAAGCGCCGCGCCTACGAGTGGGTCGTCGAACTGTCGGTCTACGTCGCTGACTCGGCCCGCGGATCCGGCGTCGGCCGCGGACTCTACGAGTCGCTGTTCGCCGTCCTCGAGCGCCAGGGGATCCGCGACGCCTACGCCGTGACGACGGTCCCCAACCCCGAGACGGAGCGGTTCCACAAGTCGATGGGATTCGAGCGGCTGGTCGACTTCCCGGCGATCGGCTACACCCAGGACGAGTGGCAGGACGTGGCGTGGTGGCGCCGTCCCCTCGCCGAGAAGTCCGATTCCCCCGACCGGCCGCGGCCGTTTCCGTCGGTCCGCGAGGACGACGACTGGGAGGCGCTCGTCCGGACCGGCGAGGACGCGCTCGAGCCCTCGCCGTAGCGCTCGGTCGGCGAGCGGGTGGCGGTCGCCCGCGGTCGGCGTCCGACCGACACCGCTTAGTGGCACTACCGACTGGTACCGCCCGTGAATCCCTCGAACTGGCGGACTTACCTCGTCACGCAGGCGTCGCTCTCCGACGGTCGGTCGACGCCCGAGATCGTCCGCGCGGCCATCGATGGCGGTGTCGACGCCGTCCAGCTGCGCGAGAAGGACACGAGTGCCCGCTCGCGGTACGAACTGGGACTCGAGCTACGCGAACTCACTGCTGAGGCGGGCGTCGACCTGATCGTCAACGACCGGATCGACATCGCGCAGGCGATCGACGCCGACGGCGTTCACGTCGGTCAGTCGGACCTGTCGGTCGCGGTCGCCCGCGACCTGCTCGGGCCGGACGCGATCGTCGGTTGTTCGACGTCGACGGTCGCCGAAGCCCGCGAAGCCGAACGCGAGGGTGCGGACTACCTCGGCGTCGGGGCCGTCTACGGCACCTCCTCGAAGGACGTCGAGGACGGAAAAGACGGAATTGGCCCGGAACGGATCGCCGAGATCGTCGACGCCGTCTCGATCCCGGTCGTCGGCATCGGCGGTGTCACGGCGGACAACGCCGCGCCGGTGGTCGAAGCCGGTGCGGCCGGGGTGGCCGTCATCAGCGCGATTACGGCGGCCGCCGATCCGGTGGCGGCGACCGCGGCGCTTGCCGAGACCGTCGAAACTTCGAAGGGAGTCGCCGACGGAGGTCGAGGCGCATGAGCGTTACCGACATCGCCGCGGCCGACCTCGCCGACGCCGTCCGGACGGTCCGGGAGACCGAACCGCTCGTCCAGCACGTGACCAACACGGTGACGATCAACGACGTGGCGAACCTGACGCTGCACTGGGGCGGACTGCCGGTGATGGCCGACTCCTTCGGCGACGCCGGCGAGATGACCGCGGCCGCGCGCGCCCTCGTCATCAACATCGGGCAGGTGCCCGACGACCGCGTCGAGGCCATGCACGAGGCCGGCCGGAAGGCCAACGAGCGCGGGGTTCCGGTCGTCCTCGACCCCGTCGGCCTCGGCTCGACCCCCTCGCGCGAGGCGGTCACCGAGAGCCTCCTCGAGGCGGTCGACTTCGCCGCGATCAAGGGCAACTACGGCGAGATCAGCGCCCTGGCCGGGGTCGAAGCGAACGTCGAGGGCGTCGAGTCCGTCGGCGATTACGAGGCGATCGAGGAGACCGCTCAGTCGGTCGCCGACTCGACCGACGCGGTCGTCGTCGCCTCGGGCGTCGACGATGTCGTCGCCGACGCCGACGGCGCGGTCCGCATCACCGCCGGCCACGAGATGCTCGGCGAGGTCGTCGGCACCGGCTGCATGCTCGGCGCGACCGTCGGCACCTTCGCCGGCGCGCTCGAGGATCCCCGCGAGGCCGCCGTCCACGGGACGCTCGCGTTCGGCATCGCCGGCGAGCGTGCGGCCGCGATGGACTACGCTGGTCCGGGCAGTTACCGGACGAACTTCCAGGACGCCGTCTATGGCGTCACCGGTGACGACCTCGAGTCGGCCGACCTCGCGGACCGGCTCGAACCGGCGCTGTAGCGCGACGCGAACCCGTCGGTTCGACCGGTGTTCCCGATTTCCGGAACGTACTGCAACGATTTTAGTCCCACCGGGCGAACCCGTTCGTATGGCTCGAGACGAACTCGAGAACGCGGCCGACGCCATCGAGGCGGCGGCAGCGGCCGCGGCAGACGACGAGGCACAGGAGCGACTCGAGAAGCAAGCGGCGAAGTTCGCGGAGTACGCGGACGCCGACCGCGGGCCGGACCACGGCCAACTCGCCCGCCACGAACACATCTTAAACGACATCGCCGACGAGGAGGGCGGCGACGTCCAATCGAAGCTCGCCGACGCGCTCGAGTCGATCAGCGCGTTCCGGGAGACCGTCGAGGGCGTCTAGCGATTCCGGCGATCGGCTTCTTGCGGCTCGTAAAATACCGTTTTTTGATGATCGTTCGGACGGCCGTCGATCGGGTCGGATAACGTGACGTGTTCTGCTATCGTGGCAACACGGAGTGACCACACCCTCCCCAACCGATTCGCTCGCTGCTCACGGCTCCCGTTGGTCACCGTTCGCTTTCGAGGCCTCCCTCACGGTCGGCCTCGCACCGCTCGCTCATCCCTCGCACGGAATCGGGCCGCGGTTCGTCGACGACTCACCGCGCCCCAGCGCGCGCCACCGCATGGCGGCTTTCCAGTTCGCAGAACCCGCTAACAGACCGGCTTCGGGTTCGCGCCCATCCCCTCGAGCGTCTCGACGTACTCGTCGTAGGCGGCCTGGATCGCGCCGCTTGCGGCCTCCTGAGCGCGCTCCCAGTCGTCGTCGCTCTCGCAAACGTCGCCGAGGAGGTCTTTCGCGCGCTCGAGCTGGTCGTCCAGGTCCTCGCCGAACCCGCGGAACAGGCTGGCCGTCTGGGGGTCGGCGTCGCCGACGAAGTAGCCGACGACCTGGTCCTTCGAGCGCTGGCTCGCGAGGATGCGGCCGACGAGCGCGCCGACTCGTTCGACGGTGTCCTCGCGGTCGCGGAGGTACTCGTGGAGCTGGGGCGTCTCGGTCGGTTCGTAGTCGTCGGCGTCGAGTTTCCCGTCGACGGTCTCGTAGTGGTCTTGCTCCTCGTCGGCCGTTTGCTCGAAGGCCGCGCGCGCTTCGTCGTCGGCCTCGTCGTCGGCCCACTCGAGGAAGGTCTGCCAGGCGGCGTACTCGGCGTCCGCCGTCGCCTCGAGGACGGGCTCGGTGTCGATCTCGCCGCCGGTGTCGGCATAGAGCGACTTCGAGGAGCCGAGTCGCGAGAGCGCGGTCTGGTTGTCGTCGTTGACGGTCTCGACGAATGCGTCCGGATCGGTCATAGGCGGGCATTCGGGCAGCCGAGTGTTAGGCCTATCGTCACGAGGGGGCATGCGAGCCCACCCGACGATTACTCGCCGTCGGTACGGAGCAACCACCCGAGAAACAGGACGATCGCCGCGACGAGTATCAGGATCAGCAGGCTCTCCGCGACGACCCGTATCGCCGCGGGGCCGATGTCGCCGACGCTGACGAAGCCCGCGGCGAGGACGACGATCGCGAACCCGAGCAGTCGGTTCGTCGTCTCGCGGCTCGCGAGCCACGAGTCTTCGCCGTCGCTCATCGTTTCGGATAATTAATCGGTTCGTAATATCGGTTCCGGTCCGGGCGATCGGTCGGCCCCGATCAAGGACCGCGTCGGGAGTGATCGCGTCTCCGGCGGGACGCTCCGCTGATCGATCGGAAGCAGGGAACGAAACGACGACGGGACGATCGCGACGGTCACGCCCCGCGTCGGACGGGCGAAGGACCGCGTTAGTTGCCCTTCTCGATCGGCGCGTTGACGAGGTTGCCCCACTCGGTCCAGGAGCCGTCGTAGTTGACGGTGTCCTCGTAGCCCAGCAGTTCGTGCAGGGCGAACCAGGCGACCGACGAGCGCTCGCCGATCCGGCAGTAGGCGACGGTCGTTTCGTCGCCGTCGATGTCCTCCTCGGCGTAGAGGTCCTCGAGTTCGTCGGGGGCTTTGAAGGTGCCGTCGTCGTTGGTCACGGCGGCCCACGAGATGTTCTTCGCGCCGGGGATGTGGCCGCCGCGCTGGGCGGTCTCCTGGAGTCCCGGGGGCGCGAGGACCTCGCCGGAGTACTCCTCGGGCGAGCGAACGTCGACAAGCGGCACGCCGCGCTCGATCGCCTTCTCGACGTCGTCGCGGTAGGCGCGGATGCTCTCGCGCGGGCCGGCGGCGTCGTACTCGGTTTCGGAGAAGTCGGGCTCTTCGTCGGTAGTCGGGTAGTCGTTCTCGAGCCAGTATTCGCGGCCGCCGTCGAGGAGTTTCGCGTCGTCGTGGCCGTAGTACTTGAACTGCCAGTAGGCGTAGGCGGCGAACCAGTTGGAGTTGTCGCCGTAGAGGACGACGGTGTCGTCCTCGCTGATGCCGTGGTCGCCGAGCAGGGCCTCGAAGTCCTCTTTGTCGAGGATGTCCCGCTGGGTCTGGTCCTGAAGCTGGGTCTCCCAGTTGAACCCGATCGCGCCGGGTGCGTGTTCTTCCTCGTAGGCTTCCGTGTCGACGTCGACTTCGACGAGTCGGAGGTCGGAGTCGTCGTCCTGAAACTGGTCGAGTCGGTCCTCGACCCAGTCAGCCGAAACGAGTACGTCTTTGGCGTAGTCGTCTGCCATGGACGGTCCTACGATGGCGACACACAAAGGGACTTCTTAACCGGTCAATTCGGACACCGGTCGACCGTGGGGGAAACTTTTGCCGCGTCTTTTCGCCGTGATTCGGCTCGCGCTCGGGAAGCGCGACGCGTTCGGCGGTCAGACGCCGCTCTCGATAGATACCCGTATTTATAGGCTGGCTCCCTCGGCAAACAGGGGCAAGAGTTGCCACTGTCCCGGTATCCGCCGCTCGCCCCGAAACCGGTGCGTACTCGGGGCTTGGCTTCCTATGCCGGCCCAATGGACGAATCCGTCGTCGTCTCCCCCGACTGGCTCGCATCGCGTCTCGACGATCCCGCCGTCCGCGTCGTCGACGTCAGGGACGCCTGGGAGTTCGATGGGATCGGACACGTTCCCGGCGCGGTGAACGTCCCGTTCGACAGCTACCGCGACGAGAGCGACGTCGACCGCGGGACCCTGCCCGGTGCGGACGCCTTCGCGACCCTGCTCGGCGACGCCGGGATCTCGCCCGAGGACACCATCGTCGCCTACGACGATACCCACGGCGTCTTCGCGGCCCGCTTTGTCCTCACCGCCCTCGAGTACGGCCACGACGACGTCCGCCTGCTCGACGGCGACTACAGCGCCTGGAACCAGGCCTACGAGACGACGAGCGACACCCCCGAGATCGAGCCGACTGATTACGAGGCCGACCCGCTCGAGCCCGCGGAGAGCCCGCTGGTCGGCTACGACGCCGTCGAAGCGGCCCTCGAGCGCGACGCCGTCCTCGTGGACACCCGCGAGCGCGAGGAGTTCGAGGAGGCCCGCTTGCCGGGTGCCGTGCGGTTCGACTGGCGCGACGTCATCGACGACGAGACGCGCCGACTGAAGCCCGAAGACGAACTCGACGCACTGCTCGCCGACCGCGGGATCACGCCCGATCGCGAGATCGTCCTCTACTGTAACACGGCCCGCCGGATCAGTCACACCTACGTCGTCCTCACAGCGTTGGGCTACGAGGACGTCATGTTCTACGAAGGAAGCCTCACGGAGTGGCTGGCCAACGACGGCGAGACCGAGAGCGGACCGGTTTCGACCGAGTGACCTCGCCGTCCGTCTGTTACTCGGCCGGTTCGCCGGCCGCTCGCTCGAGTCGCTCGAGGCCGATCCGTCGGTCACCGGTGATCGTAATCTCGTACCCGTGGTAGGTAAACGTCACTCGGTCGGGCGTTCCGGCCGTTCCGAAGCCGTCGCTTCCGAACAGTGCGTCGAGTGCTTCCGGGTCGACGGCAGTGTACAGCGGGTCGAGCGCCGTCGTTCCACCGGCGGTACCGCCGGTCGGAACCATCTCGGCGTCCGAAGCGGTCGCAACCGCCGTCACGACCCCCGTACTGATCGACTCGTCGTCCGCAAGCTCGTACACCGTGGCCGTTTCCCCCCGCCGCTGGTCGCTCCTTTCCATCACGTGGGGATACTCCGGGTGGACTGGTGAGTCACCGTCTTACCTATGTAGTCTATTTATACGGCTGGTCGCTGCTCTGTGGGTCCCCGACGATCGTTCCCTCGATGAGGTTCCGATACCCCCGCCTGAGTCGGGACGAAAACGCCTGTCTCGAGATGCCGAGCTGGGAGGCGAGCGTCGCCTGATCGGTCTCACGCGTATCGCTGTAGTACCCCTGATTGTAGGCCAGCAACAGCGCCTCGCGCTGTTCCGGCGTGAGGCCGTACTCGGCTCCGGCCGTCATCTCCGAGAGGCGATTGAGTCGCGTGAGCGTCACCTCGATGTCGTGGTCCGCACAGTACTGCTGGAACGCCGAGAACCGATCGACGGACCCCGCACGGAGTTCGAACACCCAGCCCGTTCTGGTCCCGGTCGCCGAGACGACCGTGACGCCGGTTTCCGCGATCGCTCGCATGATCCCCATGTACTCCGGCTTCCACTCGGCGCGATAGAGGCCCCGGTCACCCAGGTCCTCCATGAGAACCGCCGAGCGAAGCTCCGGCAACCCCTCGAAGATATCCAAGATTGCCGCCAGTTCCTCGTCGGGATCTTGTACCCAGAAGTACGGCATGACCGTGTCACCGCTCGGGACGACGCGGTCGAGATCCAGCGTCACCTCGGGTCTGTCCTCGAAGACTCGCCCGAGTGGAAAGTCCGCCGGCGCGAGGGTGAACTCGGCGATCGAAGTCATAGTGACCCTTGGCGCTCTCGACTGTTAAGCCTCACCACGGGCGGGATCCTCGAGGGTCCTTACCCGTCGCCGACGTCCCGCCAGTCCGGGGCCGTGGAGTACGCCCGCGATGAGAGTTCGTCGAACGCCGCGTGGACGACCTCGTTCAGCGCGGGGTGGACGTGAACCGGCCCGGCGACGTCATCGACGGTGCCGCCGCCGTCCATCGCGACGACGACCTCGTGTAGCAGCGTCGCGGCCTGCGGCCCGACGATGTGACAGCCCAGGATCTCGCCGTCCGGTCCGGCAAGGACCTTCACGAACCCGTCGTCGGCCTCGAGGATCAGTCCCAGCGGCGCGGCGTCGTAGGGAACCGTCGCGACCTCGTACTCCCGGCTGGCGTCCTCGAGGTCGCCCTCCGTTCGCCCGACGCTCGCCACCCGGGGCTCGGTGAAGATCGCGTGGGGCATCGCCCCGTAGTCGACCGTCCGGTCCGCGTCGTCGAGGACGTTCGCCATGACGAGCCGCGCCTCGTAGTCGGCCGCGTGCTTGTACGGCTGCCGGCCGATCACGTCGCCCAGCGCCCAGACGCCGTCGACGGCCGTCTCGAGGCGGCTGTCGGTCTCGACGTACCCCTCCTCGTCGGTCTCGACACCCGTCGCCTCGAGGTCGAGCGCGTCGGTGTTGGGCCGGCGACCGGTCGCGAGCAGGAGGTCGTCACCGGTGAGTTCGACCGCCTCGTTGCCGTCGTTGCCGTCGTCGCTCGGCTCCGCGGTAACGACGATCCCCTCCCCGCCTTGCCTCTCGTCGGCCGGCTCCACTTCGGCTGCCTCGGAGCCGGTGTAGACGTCACAGTAGTCCGCGAGCGAGTCGGTCACGACCGCGCTGACGTCGTCGTCCTCGCGGGGCACCAACCGCTCGCTCCGGCCGACGAGCGAGACGTCCGTCCCCAGCGCGCCGAAGAAGTAGCCCAGTTCGGTCCCGATGTAGCCGCCGCCGACGATCACGAGTTCGTCCGGCCGCTCGTCGAGGAACAGCGCGTCGTCGCTGGTGAGGAAATCGACGTCCTCGAGGCCGTCGATCGGCGGGATCATCGGTCGACCGCCGACGGCGATGACGACCGTCTCGCCCGTTATCTCCGCGGTTCCACTTCCGTCGTCGGGGTCGACCGCTATCGTCCGGTCGTCGACGAACCGTCCCTCCCCACGGTAGCGCGTCACGTTCGCCGCCTCCCGCATGCTCGAGGTCTGGT
Source organism: Natrinema sp. H-ect1 (assembly GCF_041821105.1). Lineage (NCBI taxonomy): Archaea > Methanobacteriati > Methanobacteriota > Halobacteria > Halobacteriales > Natrialbaceae > Natrinema > Natrinema sp. H-ect1. The sequence goes on from NZ_JBGUBA010000003.1 coordinate 259,350, forward strand.
TGTCCGCCTTCGCGTAGACGGTGTCGTGAATCGCGTCCGTAATGCCGTCGTAGTCGACGCCGTGTACCCTCGCATCGATACCGAACGCCTCGGCCCCGCGGACGTCCTCGATCACGTCCGCGCGGTGGATGAGCGCCTTCGAGGGGACACAGCCCCGGGTGATACACGCGCCGCCCAGCGGGCCGGGTTCGACGACCGCGGCCTCGAGGCCCCGCTCGGCCGCCGCGGTCGCGACCTGACTGCCCGAGCCGCCGCCCAGCACGACGATGTCGTACGCCTCCATACCCCCTCCGACCACGGACGGCCGCCTAAAACGAGCGCCTGCTATGCGAACGTGGGGTCGTGAGCCGGTCCGCGTCGCTCGTCGCTCAGAGCCAGTCGTCGCCGGTCTCGTCCGACTCGGCCTCGCGATGGGTCTCGACAGCGGCCGCGAGGTTCGCCAGCGCCGCCTCGGGAGTCTGGCCCTGACTCGAGATTCCAGTCGCCTCGTGGTCCGCGATGTGCAGGCCGTGTTCGTTCTGTCGCATGGTGACGTCATCGCCCGCGAGGGCCTCGTAGTCGTCGGGATCGACGTCCGCGTCGGAACTCATGGACGGCTCTTGTCGCGGTCGCGTGAAATACGCATCGACGCCGCTCGAGCGAGTCGTGATCCGCTCGAGACGGCAACCGCCGCCGCGGTCGCACACATATTTGCGAACCCGCACACATATTACTGTGTATCACGTCGGTACGACCATGAGCGAGTTCGATCCGGTACCGGATTCCGACGCCGTCGACGACGTCCGCCAGCGGTGGCGCGAGACGACCGATACGTTCGGCCGGGTCTACGAGACCGCCCTCGGGGTCACGGAGCCGACGCCGTATCCCGAGATCGCGTCGACCGCGGACTGTTCGCCCAACGCAGCGAAGAAACACCTCGACCGGCTCGCGGAGATGGGCATCGTCCGGGCCGACACCGACGCCCGACCGGCCCGGTACGAGCGCGACGACGGCTATCTCGAGTGGCAGGAAGCCAGCCGGATCGCGAGGGAGCTGACCGTCGAGGAGATCATCGATCGCGTTCGCCAGCTGGAAGCCCGCCACGAGGCGTTCGTCGATCAGTTCGGAGCCGACGATCCGTCCGCAGTGTCGCTGCTCGAGCGCGACGACCACGAGGAAATCCACGAACTGATGGAACGGCTCAGTGACTGGGAGGCCGTCGAACGGGACATCCGCCTCTACGAACTCGCGCGACGGCTAGCCCAAAACGACGGGCATCTCATTCCCGCATAGATGGGCCCGGACCGGGAGGGCGGGCCATCGTCACCGGGGCCGCCCGATCGTCGGACGCTCCGACTCCTCGAGCGTCGCCTCGCGGACGACCCCCTCGTCGCCGGGTCCGCGTTCGATCCCGACAGTACCGAACCGCGGGTACTCGAGGCGCGTCTCGATAGTGACCTGTTTTCACCGTCGATCGACGGTGCCCGGTTCGATATTCGCTGGTTCACGACCGCCGATTTCACGATCCATTACGTCGAGACCGGAGCCGATGGCCATCGATGGGAGTGTCGCTGGGATCGACATCCGAACCCGCACGACCCGCGATTGCACTTTCACTACCCGCCCGACGGAACCGAGACGGCCGCCCTCGAACTGCCGTCCGTCCATCCGCTAGATGTCATCGCAACGGCTCTCGCCGCTGTCGAGGAACGGATCGACCGAGCGTGGGATGCCCGTGACTGATGGCAGTCACGTCGATCGTGATCGACCGGTCCGGACGAGACTGAAGCGACTCGTTCGACGGACCGAACGATCGCGTCGCGCGTAGAAAAAGCCTTTAACGCTATCGCCTCGTACACCCAGCAAATGGTACTCGACGATCTCGGGAGTTCTCTGCGGGGCACCCTCGACAAGCTCCGCGGGAAGTCGCGACTCAGCGAGGAAGACATCGAGGAGATCGTCAAGGAGATCCAGCGCTCGCTGCTCTCCGCCGACGTCGACGTCTCGCTCGTGATGGAGCTGTCGGACAGCATCAAGGAACGCGCCCTCGAGGAAGAGCCACCCGCCGGCACCCCCGCGCGGGACTTCGTCCTCCGGATCGTCTACGAGGAACTGGTCGACCTCATCGGCGACTCGACCGAACTGCCCCTCGAGGAACAGACCATCCTGCTGGCGGGGCTGCAGGGCTCCGGGAAGACGACCTCCGCGGCGAAGATGGCCTGGTGGTTCTCCACGAAGGGGCTGCGCCCGGCGGTCATCCAGACCGACACCTTCCGGCCCGGCGCGTACGACCAGGCCGAGGAGATGGCCGAGCGCGCGGAGGTCGAGTTCTACGGCAATCCTGACAGCGAAGACCCCGTCGAAATCGCCCGCAAGGGCCTCGAGGAGACGAGCGAAGCCGACGTTCACATCGTGGACACGGCCGGTCGCCACGCGCTCGAGGACGACCTGATCGACGAGATCGAGCAGATCGAGGGCGTCGTCGAACCTGACACCTCCCTGCTCGTCCTCGACGCCGCGATCGGGCAGGGGGCCAAAGAGCAGGCCCAGCAGTTCGACGAGTCGATCGGGATCGACGGCGTCGTCATCACGAAACTCGACGGGACCGCGAAGGGTGGCGGCGCGCTGACTGCCGTCGACCAGACCGACTCCTCGATCGCCTTCCTCGGGACCGGCGAGGAGGTCCAGGACATCGAGCGCTTCGAGCCCGACGGCTTCATCTCGCGGCTGCTCGGGATGGGCGATCTCTCCCAGCTGGCCGAGCGCGTCGAGCGCGCGATGGAGCAGACCGAGATGGAGGAAGACGACTGGGACCCCGAGGACATGCTTCAGGGCCAGTTCACCTTGAACGACATGCAAAAGCAGATGGAGGCGATGAACAACATGGGGCCGCTCGATCAGGTCATGGACATGATCCCCGGGCTCGGCGGCGGGATCAAGGACCAGCTCCCCGACGACGCGATGGACGTCACTCAGGAGCGGATGCGGACCTTCAGCGTGATCATGGACTCGATGACCGACGCCGAAAAGGAGTACCCAAAAGCCATCGGCGCGAGCCAGATCCAGCGCATCGCCCGCGGCTCGGGCACCAGCGAAGAGGAAGTCCGGGAACTGCTCCAGCAGTACAAGATGATGGAACGCACCATCAAGCAGTTCCAGGGCATGGGCTCGGAGAAGGAGATGCAGCGCATGATGCAACAGATGCAACAGGGCGGCGGTGGCGGTGGCGGCGGGATGGGCGGCATGGGGCCGTTCGGATAACGCCGCGCCCATCGACCCACTGCCACAGACCGCTCCGTCCTCGAATTCTAAGCGACATTGACACTCTCGGTGCCACTACGTTAATGCCCTTCTAGACGAACCCTCGAGTAGGAATGAATCGTCGGCAGTATCTCGCTCGAACCGGCGCGGCCGGTGCGAGCCTTACGACCGTGACGGCGCTTTCCGGTTGTCTCGACGCCCTCGAGGAGTCGTCGGACGAGACCGACATCGAGGTCGAAGATCGGAGCGGCCAGCGGGCGCTCGATCGGGCCGCCGGAAACCTGAACAGGGCGGCACAGCAACTGGACGAAGTCGAGGGGTTCGAGGACCCCGAAACCGTCGAGTTCGACTCGACGCAAGCCCGAGAGTACCTCTCGGACGCACGAAACTACCTCGAGACCGCCGACTCAGAACTGGGCGACGATCGGTCGGCCGACCTCGAGACCATCCGCGCGTACGCGTCCGTCCTCGAGGGACTGGTCTCGGTGACGGTGACCGTCACGGACGACACGATCGAGGACGACATCGATGAGGTCACCGCCGCGGTCGAAGAAAACGGGGACATCGAGGGCGCGAACCAGACGGTCGACGACCGCCACGAGACCGTCGTCGCGGCCGTCAGTCGACACGGACGGGTAACCGACACCCTGCAGTCGATCGACGGCGAGCGACTCAAGGCCATCGCCGGCACCGATACCGCCGATCTCGAAGAGGGCGCGGCCACGCTCGGCGACGTGGTAACGTCGCTCGAGACGCTGACCGGGGCCTACGATTCGATGCTGGATCTCGAGACGGGATACGGCGCGCTCGAGGACGGCCGAACGCACCTGGATAACGAGCGGTTCGGAGCGGCACAGGAGTCCTTCGAAACCGCCGAAGGGACGTTCGGCGACGCGCTCCGGCGTCTCGAGGACGGGACCGAGAACGCGCCGGACGGACTCGGCGAGTACTTCGAGACGGCTCGGTGTCAGAACGAGCATCTCGCGGCGGCGTCGGGGCACTTCGCCGACGCGGCGGCGGCGGCCGAGGACGGCCGCTATCGGACCGCGAGACGAAAGCGGACCGACGGCGAGGCGGCGCTCGACGACGTCGGCGACTGTACGAACTAGGCGTCGACCGGCCGCCCGTCTTCGGTCGGCGGCGCGATATGGTCGACGTACTCCTTGAGGCTGGGTTCCTCGACGCGGACGCGAACGGCTATCTCGCCGAGTTCGTCGGGTTTGCCCACCGAGAAGTTGATGTAGTCCTCGAAGGCCGCCTGCTTTTTCAGCGCGAAGGTGAAGGTGTCGCCCTCGCGATTGGCGAAGAACTCGCCGCGGGCGGTGTCGAGGATCTCCTGTTGGTGGAGCAGGTCCGAAAAGTGATCGAGGGCGTGGGCCTCGCCGCGGACTTCGCCGAACTCCTCCTCCAAGTCGGCGTTGGGGAAGATATTGGCCACGGCGTCGACCACTCGGTTCGTGACTTCGGTGTCGTAGATCGGTGCCGTGATCTCGACGTCGACGCGGTAGATCTCGCTCATGGGTCGGCTTCGGCCTCGGCGGGTTTCCCGTCGTCGGTTCGGATCACCGACCGGATCGACTCGTGGAAGGCCGCCAACGAGTCGGTGTTCTCGACGACGACGTCGGCCCGGTCCATCGCGTCGTCCATCCCGAAGCCCCGTTCGCGTTCGTCACGCGCCGCGAGGCTCTCGCCGCCGTCGGCCTCGCCGGCGTCCCGGCCGCGCTCGTCGATCCGCTCGGCCCGAGTCTCGAAGGGGGCCTCGATACTGACCAGCGTGAACGCGTCGCCGAACCGCTCCTCGAAGACGTCGACCTCGACGTCCGACCGGAGGCCGTCCACGAGGACGGTGTCGTGGTCCTCGAGGCGGTCCTCGATCATCGGCAGCGATCGCTCGGCGATGGCCGCCGGGCCGTTCTCCTCGCGCAGCGCCTGCGCGACGGTTCCGTGGTCCTTCGCGGGGTCGAGCCCGCGGTCGGCCGTCTCCTGGCGGACGACGTCGCCCATCGTCACTACGGGAATCCCGTCCTCGCGTGCGACGGTGGCCGCCTCGCCCTTGCCGCTCCCGGGGAGCCCCACCGTTCCGATGACGTGCATCGAGCCCACGTACCGGCGAGACGGGCATAAACGCTGTGTTCATCGTTCGGGGTAATCACGGTCTCGACAAGGTCACTGTGATCGCCGTCTGCTCGTTCTCATTCATACGGAACGAGAGTTTTCGCTTAGCGCTTGGTCTGACGGACCGGGTAGATGCTATACTCGCCTTCTTGATCAATGTTCATCTCGACGACGCGACGAGGAAGCAGACGGTCGTATGACCGATCCGGAACACACTCTGCGATATTATTTAGCACAACATGTCACGACAGCCTGTTATTCTATTGCTAATGGTTCTTAACTGAACTAAAAGAGAAGATTGCTTCTCCTATAAATATTGAAATTCAGAACGGTAGTAATTTATATTATAGGTTTATTTTTAATAATCGCATGAAGGACAATAGACGAAAATTCCTGAAGAAGACGGCCAGTGTCGGCACAATCGGATACATCGGAACGAACACCGCCGGTGCATACAGCGACACACAAGGTGCAATTATCGGAACAGTCACGGACGCTTCCCAATCCACTCCAGTCGCGAACGTGACGGTCGATGTGAAGGGATCGGATATCACTATGGAGACCAATGACGAGGGCGAGTTTGGACTCCTTCTAGAAGAAGGGACGTATGAGCTCACGCTATCTGCTGACGGCTACCAGTCTACGACGGAAACCGTCGATATCGTTGCGGGAGACCACAAATTACTCGATTTCGAACTTAGCCCTTCGGAAACGGGCATCGCGTTCGAGGGTCTGATCTCTGATATAGAGGGTTCCACCGTCGAAAATGCTCACGTCTTCGTTCAGGAGAAGGAAACCTCTCGAAAGGTAGCCGAAACGAAGACGGATTCGAACGGAACGTACACCATTCCGTTCCCTCAGGGAGCGTCGTCGAAGTCGGTTATCCTCGAAGTTAGTGCCGACGGATACGAGACGGTGTCTCGGGAGGCGAAATTCACCCATACGACGGCGAATCAAAATTTCTCTCTCTCACCGAAAACGGGAACTATCGTTGGAAACGTTTCCCTTGAAGACGGCTACGTTCGTGCCGAACATCACGATGTGACAATCGAAGCTAACGGACGGACAACGAAACCTGCACCCCACGGCGACTTTGAACTCGTGGCCCCTTCCGGGACACAATCTGTGAAAATAAGGAGTGAAAACCACGTCAACAAGGAAGTATCAGTGGACGTAACTCACGGTGGGGTTTCCGATATCGGTGCAGTTCAACTGTCCAATGATTCCGATACTGCAATGGTTTCGGTCAGCATCAGTGGAGAAGGTGATTCTGAAATCTCAAACGGACTAGTTACGTTCATCCCGAAAGATAGTAACAAATCAAAGGTAGAGACGACCGGAGAGTTTGGAATTTTCGAAGCGGAAATCCCAGCAGGCGACTGGACAGTCAGAGCGGAGGCTGATGGGTTCATCACCCACAGGAAGGATATCTCGGTCGAAGTGAATCAGCATCCCGTTCCCGTTTTCCGAATGACTCTCTGGGAGGAAGGATCTATTGGGACTCTTACCGGATCCGTCGATGTTCAAGGTAACAGCCATCTTCCTTCACAGGCAATCGTGAAGGCCGCTGGGAGAGAAACGTCGCCGAGTCTCACGGGCGGCTTCGACCTCGATCTTGTAGAGGGTGAACACGATGTCACATTCACTGTGTCGGAGCACGGCGACGTGACGAAAACCATCACTATCAACGCCGGCGAGACGACCGATATCGGTACGGTTTCGCTTGAACCGATCGATGGGTCGGAAACCCTCTCGGTAGATCTTGATGTCCCTGACGGTGATTCTAACAAACTCGGAGAGAGCGAAGTACGATTCGTTCCGGAGGATCCTGCTTACTCGATAAAACACTCCACTACTGACGAATTCGGCCTCGTCGACCAATATCTTCCACCAGGAACGTGGACGATCGAGGCGAACCCCTCGGGATATGCTCTCGCTCGGAAAACGGTCGACGTATCTGGGAGCAAGAAGGTTGTCATCGACCTCGACGATGTGGGAACGAAGGGAACGATCACTGGGAACGTCGACGTCGAAGGGAATTCTCATCTGCCGTCGTACGTGACGGTGAAAGCTGGCGGCCAACAAACCTCTCCCTCGCTTACTGGTGATTACGAACTAACGGTCAGTGCTGGCAGTCATACCGTCGAATTTCTAGCCGACAACCACGCTGACAAAGCAGAGAGCGTGCGGGTTGGAACGCAACAGCCCGAAACCGTCGACGTCACTCTCGAAAACGATTCCAACACGGGGCAAATCTTCGGAAAAGTACGGGACCAGAATGGGAGCGTCGCCGGCGCGTCGGTCCATTTCCTCCAGAACGGAACGAAACAGAAATCCGTGAAAACGGACGAGTTTGGACTCTACGAAACGAATATCGAGGGCGGCAATTGGACCGTCGAGATCGATACGGATAAACACGTGACAGCCACGAAAGAGGCTAGTGTCGACGTAAACCAGGTCGAGAGAGTCGACTTCGACCTCAAAGAAGAAGCTTACTTCGAAATTAGCGTAGAGGACACCAAAGACGCTCCGATCGCGGATGTCGATGTCACTTTCGAGAGTGCTGCTGAAGAAACGAAAACGGAGACGATTTCTTCAAATCCCACTACTGTCAGCGTTAGTCCCGGTGATTGGGCTATCACCGCCACTCGAGATGGGTTCCAGGATAAGACGGTGGATAAATCCATTGGGGGAGGGCAGACGAAGGGTGTCAATTTGACTCTGTCTCTCGATCTCGCTCCGGAACTCGCGTCTAGTACGGGGCTTGCTCATACTTGGGAATGGGATGATGGCCACTTTCTCAGTGAACTCAGCGTTTATGCCAGCCAATCCCTATCCTTAATAGACAAAACTGAAACGGAGAATCCAGCCTCTACCGGCTTCGGAAATCGCCCGGGCTACGAATATACATTCGCGCTCTCATCAGTCGGACTCGCTGTAGGTAGTCCTTCGTCGCGGGATAACATCCATCCAAACGTTGCTGGAAAATGGTTTTCGGAGAAGGGATCTCTCTCTATTGAACTTGATGAGTTCCGTGATTCGGATGGCAATTCCGTGACGTTAACAGATATCTTCGATACGCATCTTGAATCCCCACGTATCGGCAGCAAAGAGTCTGTGGATTCCACAATATTTGGTGATAAGCAGTCACTTACCGACATCGATAGAACGGATGTCGAACAAGTGAGACCACACGTCTACGACCCATCAAGTTTCCTCGGAGGCGCTTCAGTAGGATTAGGGATCGCTAGCCTTGTGGCTGGTGCTGTTGTTCCTCCGCTTGGAGCAGCGGGCACCGTATTGTCTCTGGTAGGCGCGGGAGTAGGCGCTGCTGACCTGTTGATGGATACTGAGTTCAACGTTATCACCGAGGAATTGCAGAATGGTGGTGACAAATACATATACTCATGGAACAATGACTCCGACGTATGGCTCAGTAAACACTATATGGGGTTCAAAATATTCATCCCGAAGGGTACCTCTGCGACAGTATCCGTTTCTGACACCCTTAACCAAGGGAATGCCGTGAACGCACCTGTTCCTAATAGTGACAAAGGTGTGGACGAAGTGAGAGAGATGATTGACAAAGACGGGAGGGCCGAATGGGAAATAGAATTCGACGAGAATGGGAAGCGCCCATCTATCGATCTCCGGTCCTCTTGGAGTCGTGTCCCTGATACCGAGCGCTCGTCTGGGTATGTTATCAACCAGAATGGAACAACGGTGAGTAGCGAACACTGACTCTACTCTCCCGATAGCATCTCTCTTTGCCGCATATTTGAGAGCCAAATCCACACCGCTTATACCGATCCGTCTTGGATTTTGACTCGAGGGCGCGTAGCTCAGTCCGGAAAGAGCGTCGGACTTCTAATCCGACGGTCGTGGGTTCAAATCCCATCGCGCCCGCTGTTCTGTGAGGAACGGACGTGACGAGCGAACAGCACACTGAGATGGATTTGGATCAGGGAGGAGCTTTGCTCCGACCGTGGTTCAAATCCCATCGCGCTCGAGTTTTCGCCGGATTCATCGCCGATCGCAGACGTCCGATACTGGTTACACAACTGTTATGATACCATGCCGTCTGGAGTACCTATGACTGATACGACGGCGACGCGGTCCCTGCGGGGAAGCAGCGTCGTCGCGGCGGCAGCGATACTCGTCGGCGCACTGGTGGCCGGCTACGGACTGCTGGTCGTTCCGGCGTCGGTGCTGGGCGGCGGCTGGATCGTCGCGATCGGACTCTCGCTGCTCCTTTCGGGCGCGTTCGCGACGGAGTGGGCCGGCGACCGCACCGATCTCTCGCCGACGACCCGGCACAGACTGTCGCTCGGGCTCGCCGCCCTCGCCGTCTGCCTGCTGCTCGCCTTGGTCGCCGTCAGCGGCGCGACGTTTACGTCCGACACGATCGAGGTGAGTTCCTGAGTCCGCCCCGATCGCTCGAGCGTCCCCTCGAGGCGAGAGTCGATACGGCCCGCCCGAAATCATACCTCTACTGATTGGTTCCGATACACTAATGTCGGCCACTAACGTTATATACGGTGTCGGCAGCGCCGGCCGATGGCATCACAGGGGATACGGGGGACACGGATCATCGCCGCACGACGATCACAATCCCCACTGCCGACTGTGTACACCCTTTCGATACCCGACGATACCCCGCCAGCGACCGCCGTCGCTCGCGATGCGTTCCCCTCGGTCGGCGACCCGGTTCAGGCCCGAACGCGGCCCCGCTCGAGGTCGGCCTCGAGCCGGTTGGCGGCCCGGAGTCGCAGTCGCCGCGCCTCCCGATCGGTGAGCCGGCCGTCCGGCATGCGGTCGGCGAGCGGGTCGTAGTCGGCGGGAGTGAATCCGAGCCCGCGCAGGTAGTGGCGGACGCCCGTGCCCTCGAGGCCGTCGCGGATGGCCGCGTCGGTGACCGTTCCGTTCGCGTCGGCGCGGGCGACGACCGACCGGACCTCGCTCGCGAGGCGTAGCACCTGACTCGGCAGGGCCGCGTCGGGCGAGTGCCACTCGACCGTTGGCATCGCTTCCGTCCGTATCGACGACCCAGTACTCTACCTCGAGGCTGGTTTTCATGGATGTATCCGTTGGAGCGTTCCGAATGGCCCTCGAGCAAGCCGTCACCGGGCCACTATAGTAGCCACTGAAAGCCATTGCACACCTGACCGCATGACTGCGTCGCGATCAGTGTGTAAATCGTTTCAGTAGCTACTATAGTCGGGGCCCGTCGGCGACCGAGTTCCGTGAGAACTCGGGTCGGCCGGACCGGTACCCCGTCGTCTCCTGTTGGATCCGCCGCTACGCCCGACTAATGCGAAGGGGTTGAGCCTGCGGCTGCTGGCAGTGATAGGTGGTACCGCCTCTCCTGAAACCCGTTCGTCCCCACTGACATCGGTGTTACGTGGTGGCCCGCGGGTTGCTGCTGGGTTTATACCGCTGGTAACACAATGTGACTACACATGAGCGACGAAGCGACTGCAGACGCGTCAGTGATCGTAGTCGGCGGCGGCCCCGCCGGACTGAGTGCAGCGCTGTTCACCGCGAAGAACGGCCTCGAGACGACGGTGTTCGACACCGACGGAACCTGGATGCACAAGGCCCACCTGTTCAACTACCTGGGTATCGGCTCGGTCGGCGGCAGCGAGTTCATGGCGACGGCCCGCCAGCAGGTCGACGACTTCGGTGCCGAGCGCCGACAGGGCGAGGAAGTGACTGCCGTGAGCGAGTCCGGTGACGGCTTCTCCGTCGAAACAGACGACGGCGAGTACGAGGCGGACTTCGTCGTCCTCGCGACGGGCGCGAACCGCGACGTCGCCGAAGACCTCGGCGTCGACTTCGCCGAGGACGGCACCGTCGACGTCGGCGTCGAGATGGAGACCAGCCTCGAGGGCGTCTACGCGACCGGCGCGATGGTCCGCGCCGAGGAGTGGCAGGCGGCAATCGCCGTCGGCGACGGTGCCGCCGCGGGACTGAACATCCTCTCGGCGGTCAAGGGCGAACACTACCACGACTTCGACGTCCCCGCCGACGCCGAGCGCCTCTTCGGCGAACAGCTCGCGGAGTAATCCGACCGACCCGGCCGCGGGACCGACCCGATACCCGATTCAGCTACCATGTCCGACGACCAAATCAATCCAGTCACCGCCGAACTACCCGACAGCCCCGTCCACACCACGGGGACCGACCACATCACCATCTGGGGCTCCAACGAGGAGGACACGATCGAGTTCTATCAGGACTTGCTCGGAATGCCGCTGGTGCTTCGCCAGCCGAACCTCGATGATCCGTCCCAGACCCACCTGTTCTTCGACACGGGCGACGGCCGCATCCTGACGTTCTTCGTCAGCGACGACCGTCCCTCCGCCCGCGGCCAGCGCGCCGGCGTCGGCGCGGTCCATCACCTCTGTTTCAGCGTCGACCCCGACGAGTACGAGGAGACGATGCAGGCCTTAGAAGACGCCGGCCACGGCTACAACGTCTTCGACCGCGGCATCTTCCACTCGATCTATACCCGCGACAACAACGGGCTCGTGATCGAACTCTCGACGGACAAATACGAGATCCCCGACGACCGCCGCGGCGAGGTCTTAGCGAAGGCACAGCAACTCCGCGAGGACGACGGCGCCGACTACGCCAAGGACGAACACCTCCGCGGCGCGATCGAAGCGCTCGGCCTCGAGGTGATCGAACACGATCTGCCCGAGGCCAGCTCGGGCGTCGGTGGTGTCGAATGAGCGCCGACGGCCCCCATCAGGGCCAGCCGCTCGTGACCGGTGGAACCGATCTCGCCGACGCCGAGGCTGTGCTGGTGCTGACCCACGGTCGCGGGGCGACCGCACAGGGGATGCTCCAGTTGGCCGACGAGATCCACCGCGAGGGCATCGCCTTCCTCGCGCCGCAGGCGGCCCGCAAGACCTGGTACCCGAACTCGTTTCTGGCACCGGTCGAGCGCAACGAGCCCGGCCGGACCTCCGGCCTGGGGGCGATCCGCCACGCCATCGACGAGGCCACCGGTGCCGGCGTCCCCACCGAGCGGATCATGCTGGTCGGCTTCTCGCAAGGGGGCTGTCTCGCCAGCGAATACGTCGCGCGCAACCCGCGCCGCTACGGCGGACTGGCCGCTCTGAGCGGCGGCCTCATCGGCGAGGAACTCGACGACGAGTATCCCGGCGACCTCGAAGAAACCCCCGTTTTCCTCGGCTGTAGCGACGTCGACCCACACATCCCCGAGAAGCGGGTCCACGACACGGCCGCGGTCCTCGAGTCGATGAACGCCGACGTGACAACGCGGCTCTACGAGGGGATGGGTCACGGGGTCAACGAGGACGAACTCGAGTTCGTCGCCGGAATGGTCGCCGAACTGCTCGACTGAGTCGACGGGCTCGACTCTCCGGTTCGAATCGCGTCAGCGGATGACGGTCACGGGGACCGGCGAGCGGCGGACGATCTTTTCGGCGACGCTTCCCAGGAGGACTCGAGAGAGCCCCTCCCGGCCGTGGCTGCCGATGATGATGTGATCGATCTCGTCGTTTTCGTCCGCGAACGAGACGATCTCGCGGGCGGGGTCGCCGACGGTGGTCTCGGTCCGGAACTCCCTGTCGGGATCGCCGATCAACTCCGCGATATCCTTCGGGAGTTCCTTGGCGACTTTCTCCTCGCGTTCCCGAAACATCTCCTGTGCGAGTTTGATGCCGGCTCCGGTCGATCCCTCCGCCGCTTCGACGACGCGAATGAGGACGACCTCCTCGTCGGGATAGGTCGTAAACGCGTGTTCGACGGCGTCCTGTGCCGGTTCGGAACCATCGTAGGCGACGAGTACTGCCATACCTGTGGTCGGTCTTTCAGGAATATAAACCCGTCCGGTAGTTCCCGCCCGCTTTGCTCGCCACCGCTCGTGAAACACCGTCCGGAAAATCGCCCGCTTTACCCGTTGCTCGCCGTCCCTACGCGTCGAAGCCGTCTTCGAACCGGAAGGTTCCGTTCCGCTGGACGACCTCGCCGTCGACTTCGATGAACGACTCCTCGCTCATGTCGACGATCATGTCGACGTGGACCGCCGAATCGTTGGCCTCGTTGCCCTCGCCGACGGTATCGTCGTAGGCGCGGCCGACGGCCATGTGGACCGTATCGCCCATCTTCTCGTCGAACAGCATGTTGTAGGTGAACTGGTCGATGTCGCGGTTCATTCCGATACCGAGTTCACCGAGTCGGCGCGCGCCGTCGTCCGTGTTGAGGACCTCCGTCAGGACGTCTTCGTTTTTCGCCGCCGAGTGGTCGACCACTTCGCCGCCCTCGAACTCGAGGTAGACGTCCGTGATCTCCCGGCCCTGATGATAGAGCGGCATGTCGAACAGCACCTCGCCCTCGACGCTGTCGGGCTGAGGGGCAGTAAAGACCTCGCCGCCGGGCAGGTTGTGTTCGCCGTGGTCGTTCAGCGTCGGGTTCCCCTCGACCGACATCGTTACGTCCGTGGTATCGCCGCTGACGATCCGGACCTCCTCGGCGGGATCCATGATCTCGACCATGTTCTCCTGGTGTTCGCGCTGGGCGTCCCAGTCCTTGTTGACGGCGTCCCAGACGAAACGCTCGTACCCCTCGGTACTCATCTCCGCGAGCTGGGCGTTTGCGGGCGCGGGGTACTGCGTGAGACACCACCGCTTGGAGAGCCGTTCCTCGAGGATGGGGCGGTGGGCCTGTTGGTGGGCCGCTTGCGTTTCGGGGTCGACGTCGCTCGTCTGGGTCATGTTGTCCGTCGCGCGGATGGCGATGTAGACGTCGGTGTTCTCGACGAGCGCGAGTTCGTGGTCGGGCGTCTCGAACTCCTCGTCCGACGCGCGTAGGTACGCGCGCTGCTGGCGTTTTCCGGTCCGTTGGCTCGTCGTGATCGGGTTCGCGCCCCGATCGCCGATCACTTCGTGGAGGGCGACGACGAGGTCCTCGGCGACCGGATGGGCGTCGATGATGACGTTGTCGCCTTCCTCGAGGTCGACGGAGTGGTTGGCAATGATCTCGGCGTGTTCGCGAATGCGCGGGTCCATATCCCGACATTACTCCGGGAGGAAAAAAACGGTTCGTAATGGCGACCCCGTCATCTAGTGGTCCGTCGTTGGGTCGATCCGACGCGAACAGGACGTATTTCACCCTCCATCCGGTATCGAGTTTCATGATTGACTTCCGAAGCGATACCGTCACCACTCCCGACGAGGCGATGCGCGAGGCCGCCGCCACCGCCGCGGTCGGGGACGACGTCTACGGCGAGGACCCGACGGTGAACGAACTCGAGGCCCGCGTTGCCGACCGCCTCGGTACCGAGGCGGCGCTGTACTTTCCGACCGGGACGATGGCGAACCAGACCGCCGCCCACGTCCACACCGAGCCCGGGCAGGAGGTGATCGCCGATCGGGAGAGCCACGTCGTCAAATACGAACTCGGCGGGCTGGCACAGCACTCCGGGCTCCAGCTCCGGACGCTCGACGCCGACCGCGGGGTTCCTTCGCCCTCGCGGGTCGACGCGGCAATCGTCGACGAGGACCTGCACCGCCCCGGCACCGGACTGTGCTGTCTCGAGAACACGCACAACGCCCGCGGCGGCCTCGCGATCGAACCCGGGGCGATCGCCGCGGCGGCTACGGCCGCCCGCGAGCGCGGCGTGTCAGTCCACCTCGACGGCGCGCGACTGTTCAACGCCGCGACGGCGATCGACGTTTCCGTCGCCGAACTCGCGGCGCCGGTCGACTCCGTCATGGTCTCGCTCTCGAAGGGACTGGGTGCGCCCGTCGGTTCGATGCTCGCCGGCAGCGACGAGTTCGTCGAACGGGCCCGCCGGACGCGGAAACTGTTCGGCGGCGGGATGCGCCAGGCCGGGATCGTCGCCGGGCCGGCCCTCGAGGCGCTCGAGAACGTCGCCGATCTCGAGCGGGATCACGAGAACGCGCGGCAACTGGCCGCGGGACTCGACGACATCGACGGGTTCGACGTTCGAGAGCCCGAGACGAACATCGTCATCGCGGACGTCTCGGGGACGGGCGAGGCTCCGTCGACCGTCGTCGACCGCCTCGGTGAGCGGGACGTGCTGGCGTCGCCGTTCGGCCCGACGACGGTCCGGTTCTGTACGCACCGTGACGTCTCCCGCGGGGACATAGAGCGGGCGCTCGAGCGAATCGGCGACGAGTTCGCCTGATCGCGGCCGCGTCGTTTGTGCTACCGCTCGCCGCGCATCCCGTCTCGAAACTCCAGGACGGTCCGTCGCAGGAGGAGATACGAGAAGAAGACCAGCGACAGGAGGATGACGACGACCGCGATGATGACGGGATCGTCGGGGACGAGACCGGTCAGGGTGTCCAGCATACGCGGGCGGTACACTGTCAGCGTGGTTAATCGTTTCGACCTCGATCGGTCGTATCCGTACGGCCACGTACCTAACTAAAACTCGAGTTTCAGCTTGCGCCGACTATAACGTGGGCCGGCGCGTATCCCCGAATGCGCCTCGATCGCCGGCCCGCTGCCCTCCACGCCCGTTCGGGTCGGCTCGGGATCGAGGCCAGCTTCCCCTGACATCCGTTCCGATCATCCCCCGACCGCCCGCGGCCCGCTCCGTTCGACAGCCCACCGCCGCGGGCGGTCGTTTCCCACTGCTGGCCGTTCCGCCCTGGACCCCCTGACGCTTGCACTCCTACTGACCGGTTCGCTGTCTACACGCTTCTCTGTTTCGTCGCCCGCTGATTTACGCAAGATTCGAGGCGAACGCCTCGCCGTTCACGGCGGGACGAAACCACCCGACTGGCGCTCATTCTCCCGCGAACGCCACTGTCTCGAGGACCGTCCCGTCGGGCTCGCGGATCTCCCCCTCGAGTCCCCCGCCGCGCTCCTCGAGGACGGCGAAGCCGGGCCGGTTTCCCCGCGGATCGGCGTGGCTGCCCGGATTCAGCAGGACGACGTCCTCGGTTTCGACGACCGTCGGCCGGTGGCTGTGCCCGAAGACGACGAGGTCGGCCCCGCGTGACCGGCCGAACATCGCGAGTCCCGTTTCGCCGCCGTCCTGTCGGTGGGTCACCGCGATCCGAACGCCGCCCGCCTCGACGACCCGGGCCGTCGGCAGCCGGTCCCTGACCGCCATGCTATCGGCGTTGCCGTGGACCGCGAACAGGCGGTCACACTCGTCTCGAAACCCCTCGACCGCCGCGTTGCTGGTGAAATCGCCCGCGTGGACGACGACGTCCGCCTCGCGCGCGGCGGTCAGGGCCGCGCCCTCGAGTTCGTGGCCCGCGCTGCTGTGCGTGTCCGAAAAGATCGCGATCATGGGCGGCCTTCGACCGGCGGCGACAGGTGGCTTTCGGACGCGACCGACCGGCGGGCCGCGGCCGCACCCCGTCCGTGGCCTCGAGCCCCGCCGAAACTGGCTCTAGAACGGCTTACATTTTAGGGACGCGCCTTCGTAGAGGACGCCGATGGCCAGTAGCACCTCCGTCGTCCTCGCCGCCCTGTTCGCGAACGGCGCGATCGCGGTTCTCAAGTTCGGCGGGTATCTGTTGACCGGCAGTCCGGCGATGTTGTCGGAGACGTATCACTCCATCTCGGACACGGGGAATCAGGTCTTCCTGTTGGTCGGGATCAAGTACGGCGCACAGGAAGCCAACCGGTCCCATCCGTTCGGCCACGGGAAAGCGCAGTTCTTCTACAGCCTGCTCGTCAGCGTCATGCTCTTTGGCATCGCCGGCTGGGAGAGCGCGCGCCACGGCTACGACGCGTTGACTCACGGCGGCGTCCACCGCGTCGCCGAAGACGTTACCCTGTTGGGTCAGACCTTCGATCCGGTCTACGTCAACTACGCCGTGTTGCTCGGCGCGATCGCCTTCGAGTCCTACGCGCTCTGGAAGGCCTATCAGGGGATCAGCCGCCAGATGGACGAGTACGGCTGGACGAGCCTCCGCGAGGCCTTCGCAAAGACCAGCGACGTGACGACTCTGACCGCGCTCACCGAGGACACCATCGCGCTGGCCGGCGCGGGGATCGCCCTCTTCGGGATCTACCTCACCCGGACCACCGGGAACCCGATGTACGACGCCGCTTCCGCGCTCCTCATCGGGATCATGCTGATGGGCTTCGCAATCGCGCTCGCCTGGCAGAACAAGCGACTCATCCTCGGCGAGAGCCTGCCGAGAGACGACGAGGACGAACTGCGCGAAATCGTCGCAGGCTGGGACGATGTCACCGAACTCGTCGACTTTCGGACCGTCTACTTCGGTGCCGAGGAACTGCTTGTCACCGCCGACGTTGCCTTCGAACCCGATCTCGATGCCGAGACGGTTGCCGAACGCATCACCGAGATCGAACTCGCGCTAATGGATCATGACGGGCAGGTACAGAAGGTCTACATCGAGCCCGAAACGTAGCTCGCTGTCGTCCGAGATCGCTATGCGTCGCGTTCGTCGTCCGTATCGTCGTACCCCGCGACCACCGTCGAGCCCGGCGGCCGATCGTTCAACACCGCCGTCACCGTCGTCTCCTCGAGATCGACCGTCGACTCGAGCGGTTCCCAGCCGTCCTCAGTCTCGACGGCGACCGCCACGTCGGTCGGACTCGCGCCGGCCGGCAGCCGCGAGGGGTCGTAGACGAGCGCGATCCGGACGGCCTCGATCGCCTTCAGGTCCTCGCACGCCACGAGGTCGACCGGGTCGGCCAGCGCATCGACCGGCGGTTCCGTGCCGCTCTTTCGGAGGGCGAACGCGTCCGGGACGACGCCGGCGACGAGGTCGACGCGGGCTCCCACCTGCTCGAGTGTATACTCGGCGACGGTACTGGAATCGTATCCGGGAATCGTCATACGGGAGGCAGGTACTCGAGACGTATGGCCCTGTAGCGCGCGTTCGCCGGCCGGGCCGGTCGGCGAGTTGGCAGGTATCGCGTCGGCGTTTAAAGGGACCGACGGAATCGAGACGAATCCTTTTATCGGAGCGCGAACCTATCCTCCCATGTGTCCGAAACCGGGTATATGCGCTTTTTCCCGTACGATCGGCCGTACGAGAACCAGCGCGAGGCGATGGACCGCATCCACAACGCCCTCCACCGGGGACAGGACGTCCTCTTCGAGGGGGCCTGCGGGACCGGCAAAACCCTCTCGTCGCTCGTCCCCGCCCTCGAGGTGGCTCGCGAGCAGGACAAGACTGTCGTCATCACGACCAACGTCCACCAGCAGATGCGTCAGTTCGTCGCCGAGGCCCGCGCGATCACCCGCGAGGAGTCGATCCGCACGGTCGTCTTCAAGGGGAAGGGCTCGATGTGTCACATCGACGTCGGCTACGAGGAGTGTCAGACGCTCCGGGACAACACCCGCGCCGTCGTCGACGCCGAGCAGGATCGCGAGCAACTCGAACGCCGCCAGCGCGAGTTGCTCGCCGAGAGTCAGGACGGCGACGGCTCGGCGGCCGACGCCCGCTCGGCGGTGATGGACGAACTCGAGTCCATCGAGGAGCGACTCGAGGACCTCGAAGAGCAGAACGTCTGTGATTACTACCGGAACAATCTCACGCAGGATACGGACGAGTTCTTCGGCTGGCTCTTCGAGGACGTCCGCACGCCCGACGAGATCTACGAGTATGCCGAGCGGCAGGAACTCTGCGGGTACGAACTCCTCAAGGAGGGGATCGAGGGCGTCGATCTGGTCGTCTGTAACTACCACCACCTGTTGGATTCGACCATTCGAGAACAGTTCTTCCGGTGGCTGGGTCGCGATCCCGAGGACGTGATCGCCGTCTTCGACGAGGCCCACAACGTCGAGGACGCCGCCCGCGAACACGCGACCCGGACCTGCTCCGAGCGCACGTTCGAGTCGGCGCTCGAGGAGTTGGCCGACAGCGACGACCCGCGGGCCGAGGACGCCGCGAACGTCCTCTCGGCGTTTCACCGCGCGCTCGTCGAGATCTACGAGGACTCCTTTGGATTCGGTGATCGGGAGGGAGTCGGTGAGAACTGGACGGACGTCCCCATCGCCAACGACGACCGCAAGGACGATCTCACCCTCGAGTTCCTCCAGCGCTACTCGGGTCGGGGAATCGACGACGATCTGGAGGCGGCGATGAAGTTGGGCCAGGAGTTAGACGAGGAGTACGAGGAGGCCTATCGGGAGGGCGAGACGGCCACGCGAACGGAGTGTCAGACCCTCCAGGCAGCGGCCTTCGTCAGCGCGTGGATGACCGAGGGTTCGACGGAGGGGTTGTATCCGGTCGTCGCCGTCACCCGCGACGCCGGTACGGACGAAATATACGGTCGCGTGGAGCTGTACTCTTGTCTGCCACGGCAGGTGACCGGCCAGCTCTTCGACGAGATCTACGCGACCGTCCTGATGAGCGCGACGCTCCAGCCGTTCGAGGTCACCGAGGACGTACTGGGAATCGAGGACGCGGTGTCGATGGCCTACGGTCTCCAGTTCGCCGAGGAAAACCGCCGAACGTTCGCCGTCGAGACGCCGCCGCTTTTCTCCTCGGATCGCGACGACCCCGGGGTCCAGGCGGACGTGACTGAGACGATCCACGACGCCGTGCGGATGACGCCAGGTAACACGCTGGCCTTTTTCCCCAACTACGGCGAGGCGAGCCGGTACGCCGACCGACTCGTCGGTCGGACCGACCGGACGGTATACGTGGACGAGCCGGGCCAGTCGGCCGAAGACCTCCGCCAGCAGTTCGTCGCGGACGACGGGGCGGTGCTGTGTACGTCGCTGTGGGGCACCCTCGCGGAGGGGGTGAGCTTCGACGGCGACGACGCCCACACGGTGTTGGTCGTCGGCGTCCCGTACCCCCATCTCGATGACCGGGCCGAGGCGGTTCAGGAGGCCTACGACGCGGCGTTCGACGGCACCGATACGGGCTGGCGCTACGCCGTCGAGTTCCCGACGATCCGCAAGACGAGACAGGCGCTCGGTCGGGTCATCCGGTCGCCGGAGGAAGTCGGGGTTCGCGCCCTGCTCGACCGGCGCTACTCCCGGCAGGCAAAGCCCGATCTGGGCAAGTACAGCGTCAACGGCATCTTCCCCCACGAGGAACGGGAGGAACTGATCGACATCGAGCCGGGAAAACTCAAGTTCGCGATGCTCAACTTCTACGGCGGCCACGACGCCTACGACGGCGAGCCGCCGGCGCCCTGACTCAGGACGGCAGCGAAACGCTGCTGACCGGTAGCTTGTGGGTCCCGTCCCAGAACTCGAGTTCGCCGACCGTCCAGCGGACGGGCTCGATCTCTCGGTCGGCCAATCGCCGTGCCGTCTCGCGGTCGCCGCCGCGCGCGAGGGTCACGTGGGGGACGTAATCGCTGCCCTCGAGTCCCTCGACGGCGTCGAAGGCGTCGGTGAGGTCGGCGTGGATCCGCTCGAGCCCGGGGCTCTCGACGGTCAGGTAGACGACGGGCGCGGAGCCAAGCGGCGGGTCCGCGAAGTAGTCGATGCCGGTTACCGCGGCCTCGACGGCGGGCTCGCCCTCGAGCGCGCGGTGGGCTCGGTGTTGGAGCTGTGCGACGTGGTCTGCCTCGCCGAGTCGCTTGAGCAGACAGGAGTGGTCCTCGCGGACGGTCTCGAACCCGATCAGCTCGGGGTGGAGCCGGTTCGCCAGTTGCCGGACGCGACCGGGGAGAGGGACGTTGACGCTGTACACTTCGTTCCCCTTTCGTTCGAGACGGCTATCAGTTTGCTGGTCTCTCTCTCAGAGTCGGTCGAGCAGCCAGAGGACGATCAGGACGGCGATCACCAGCGCGATCAGCGGTCCCAGCAGACCGATAATGGTCCCGACGATCGCCTCGAGAACCTCGATAACGAGCAAAACGGCGAGCAGTCCGAGGACGATCTTCAGCAGCGTTTCGACCTCGAGTTCGCCGCGCGTGTCGAGCATACCGGTCGATACGCGTGACTGTCTCAAAAACGCACCGACGCGTTCGTCGGAAAACCTATCTGGACGGCTGAGGCATGTCCGATAATGGACGCGAGGGGGCTGCGAGCCCTGAGTATCGTGCTGGTGGTGGTTTGTTCGGTCGCCGCCGCGGCGGCTCCGATCGGTGCCGCGGCCGACCCGGGGAGCCGACCAGCGGCGCTGCAAGCGGAGGACGAACTGGCCCTCGAGGACGCCGATCAGATCGTGATGGACGTTTTCATCGCGGAAAACGGCTCGGCGCTGGTCACCGTCGACTACCAGTTCCGCTACGGCGAGAACGGGACGTCCAAGGCGGCGTGGGAACGGCTGCGGACGGACGTCGAGTCCGACACTGAGGCCTACGTCGACGCGGAGCGGACCAAGTGGAACGACACCGTCGCCGACGGGGCAAACGAGACCGGGCAGAACATGTCGCTGTCGAACCTCTCGATCGCGACGGAAAACGAGACCGCACTACAGAGAATCGGCCACGTCGAGGTCTCTTTCCGCTGGGAATCGTTCGCGGCCGTCGAGATCAACCAGCTCACGGCGGGGCCCGCACTCTCCGGGTTCACGCTGGACGACGACACGCGATTGCAGTTTCGCTGGCCGGCCGGGTACTCGATCTACGAGAACGACGGTCAGCCCCAGATCGATCCGTCGCCGAGCAATCGGACCGACGACATGGTCATCTGGCGGGGGAGCGAGGTCGACTTCTCCACGGCACAGCCGTGGGTCGTCCTGATCGAGGACGGCGGCTCGAACGCGAACACGACCGCGACGCCCTCGAACGAGGGGCCGACGATGCCGTGGACGATCGTCGTTCTGGCACTGGCCCTGCTCGCGGCCGTCGGCGCCGGCGGGTGGCTGCTCGGCCGCGAACGGACCGCCGACAACGGGAGCAAACGCGAGGCCGAACGGCCGACACAGCCCGACGGATCGACCGGTTCGGCGTCGAACGCCGCCGACGGCCCGCCACCGGAACTGCTCAGCAACGAGGAACGCGTCCTCCGCCTGCTCGAGGAACGCGGCGGTCGGATCAAACAGCAGGCGGTGGTCTCGGAACTGGGCTGGACCGAGGCCAAGACGAGTCAGGTCGTCGGCGACCTGCGCGAGGCCGACGAGATCGAAGTCTTTCGGATCGGACGGGAGAACGTACTCTCCCTGCCCGAAGAGGACGAGGAGTAGCCGGCCACCTCATCGACGAGCCGCTCGCGGCGTGTCGGCACAGTCGTCGCCGAACCGAACTCGGAAAGGTTTTAATACTCGGATTCCCCATCCCCTACCAATGAGCCACTCCGTCGGCACCACGTTCGCCGTTCTCGGTACCGACGGGACCGTCGCTCGGCGGCGACCGCGACGACTTCGACGGGCCTTTTGAGCCCGTCTACCCTTTCACTCCACGTCCCCGATTCGTTTCATCGATCCCGAAACTGCAGATTTTTCGGTTAGCAGACGCTCTAACGGTTATTTTCAAACACTAAACCAATGGGCTTAAGGCCGTCCGCTGGTGTCGTTCGAGTACGACATGACCCGCGTTGCACTCGCGTTCTCGGGCGGCCTGGACACGACCGTCTGTGTCCCGCTGCTCGAGGAGGAATACGGATATGACGACGTGATCGGCGTTACCGTCGACGTTGGCCAGCCGGCCGAAGAGTTCGACGAAGCCGAAGAAACCGCCGAGGCGCTCGGCCTCGAACACTACGTCGTCGACGCGCGAGCGGAATTCGCTCAACTCTGTCTCGAGAGCGTTCGCGCGAACGCGACCTATCAGGGCTACCCGCTCGGCACGGCGCTTGCCCGTCCCGTGATCGCGGAAGCGATCCTGGAGGTCGCAGAGGAACAGGACTGTACCGGCATCGCCCACGGCTGTACCGGCAAGGGCAACGACCAACTGCGCTTCGAGGCCGTCTGGCGCAGTTCCGATCTCGAAGTGATCGCCCCCGTTCGCGAACTCGGACTCACCCGCGAGTGGGAACAGGAGTACGCCGCCGAGCGTGACCTGCCCGTCGAGGGCGGCAGCGGCGGCGACTGGTCGATCGACACCAACATCTGGAGCCGCTCGGTCGAGGGCGACGCCCTCGAGGATCCCAACTACGTCCCGCCGCGTGACATCTACGCGTGGACCGACGAGCCCGGCACCGAGACCGAGGAGATCGAGATCGCCTTCGAGGATGGCTACCCCGTCGCCGTCGACGGCGAGGAGTACGAGCCGGTCGAACTCATCGAATACCTCAACGACCTCGCCGGCAGGTACGGCGTCGGCCGCACCGACATGATGGAAGACCGCATGCTCGGGCTGAAGGTCCGCGAGAACTACGAACACCCCGGTGCGACGACGCTGTTGAACGCCCACGAAGCGCTCGAGGGGCTCGTCCTCACCCAGGAGGAACGCCAGTTCAAGCAGCAGATCGACCAGCAGTGGTCCCAGAAGGGCTATGAAGGCCTGATCGACGCACCGCTTGTCAGCGCGCTCGAGAGTTTCATCGACGAAACCCAACAGCGCGTGACCGGGACGGTCACGATCCGCTTCGAGGGCGGCCAGGCGCGCCCGGTCGCTCGCGACAGCAAGTACGCGGCCTACTCGGCCGAACACGCCTCCTTCGACACCGAGACGGTCGGGAAGATCAAACAGGAGGACGCGACCGGCGTCGCGAAGTACCACGGCTTCCAGCGCCGCCTCGCGAACGAGGCCATCGCCGCGAACGCCGCGGACGAGGACGACGAGTAACCATGACCGAGGAGAGCGCTCACGGGGACGGCGCGGTCGAGCCCGACCCGACGATCGCGACGGACGGCGGCGAGCCGACCGACGGCACGGACGACGAGGCCGGTGAGCGATCCTCGTCGGCTCTCGGATCCGACGGCGTCGTCCGCCGGGACCGCTTCAGCGGCGGCCCCGCCCGGAGCTTCCTCTCCTCGCTCGCGGCCGATCGGCGCATCTTCGAGGCCGACCTCGAGGTCGACCGCGCCCACACCGTCATGCTGGCGGAACGGGACATCATCGGGGACGACGTAGCCGGCGAGATCCTCACCGCACTGGACGCGATCGAGGTCGACGGCCACGGCTCGCTGCCCGACGGCGAGGACGTCCACGAAGCCATCGAGACCGCGGTCATCGAACGCATCGGTGCCGAGGGCGGGAAGATGCACACCGCACGCTCGCGCAACGACGAGGTCGCGGCCTGCATTCGCTACCGCCTGCGCGAGGATGTCCTCGAGGCGATCGAGACGACGCTCGCGCTGCGCGAGTCGCTGATCGACGTCGCCGACGACCATCGGGAGACGATCATGCCCGGCTACACCCACCTCCAGCCCGCCCAGCCGACCACCGTGGCCCACTGGGCGCTGGCCTACGAGGGTGCGGTTCGCCGCGACACCGAACGGCTGCTCGCGGCCTACGGCCGCATCAACGAGTCGCCGCTGGGCGGTGCGGCCTTCGCGGGCACGACGTTCGATATCGACCGCGAGCGGACGGCCGACTTGCTGGGCTTCGAGGGCGTCGTCGAGAATTCGATGGACGCCGCCTCGAGCCGCGATTTCCTGCTCGAGACGACCCAGGCACTGTCGACCCACGCGACGACGCTGTCGGGGCTGGCGGAGGACGTGATCATCTTCGCGAACCGCGGCTTCGTCGATCTGGCGGACGACTACTCCTCGACGTCGTCGATCATGCCCCAGAAGAAGAACCCGGACACGCTGGAACTCGTCCGCGCGGTTGCGGGCGACGCGGCCGGCGGCGTTCAGGGACTGACGACGACGCTGAAGGGGCTGCCCCGCGCGTACAACCGCGACCTTCAGCGGGCGACGACCCACGCCTGGGAGACCGTCGACGCGGTGACCGAGGCCAGCGAGGTCGCAGCGGGCGCGGTCGCCACCGCCGACTGGGACGAGGAGACGCTGGCCGCGGAAGCCGGCGAGGGCTTCTCGACGGCGACCGGCGTCGCGGACCTGCTGGCGGCGAACGGGTTGCCGTTCCGGACCGCCCACGAGTTGGTGGCCATCGCTGCCGAGGGCGGTGCGGACTACGACGCCCTCGAGGCCGCGGCTCAGGAGGTCCTCGGCGAGTCACTCGAGGCCCACGTCGAGCGCGAGGCGGTCGAAGCGGCCCTCGACCCGGTCGAGAGCGTCGCGAGCCGCGACTCGCAGGGTGGGCCCGCCCCCGAGGCGGTCGCCCCGCAACTCGAGGCCGCACGGGAGTCGCTGGCGACCGACGCCGACGACCTCGCGGCGTTGACCGACGCGCTCGAGGCCGCCCACGAGCGGTTGCGCTCGGAGGTGAACGGCTATGTCTGAGGTCGTCAGTTCGCCAGTGTCGGCGGAACACCGGCCGCAATCGCCCCCCGCAGACCGGCCGGTACGACGACGATCCCCGCGAGGGGATCAATTACCGAACACATGATATGTCAAAGTAGACCTGCCGTAATGTAGCTCCGACGGACCGTTAGCGTGGCGTGCAGATAATGTAATTTTGCTGTTAAGTTCGAAGGCTTTAAGGGATCCCGGCACCCACGTTGGGGTACAATGACCGAATGTGTCGAGTGTGGGGCTGAGGTGTCCCTGCACGACGATCTGGAAGTGGGAGAAATCGTTGACTGTACGACCTGCGGTGCCGAGCTGGAAGTCGTCGATACCGAGCCGCCAGTCCTCGAGCAGGCCCCCGAGCTGGAAGAGGACTGGGGTGAGTGACCTTGCAGACGGCTGGGAAACTGCCGTCCTCCGCTGCGACGGTTCGCGGGGCGCGTAGCGCCGCGACCCACAATCAGGGGTGGCTCGCGTGAACGTAGGCATACTCTACTCACGGATTCGCAAAGACGAGAAGCTCCTGCTCAACGAGCTTCGCGAGCGCGATCACGAGATCACGAAGATCGACGTCCGCAAGCAGACCTTCGACATTGCGGAAGCGCCCGCGGCGTTCGACGGGCTCGACATCGTCGTCGACCGGTGTCTCGCCACGAGCCGGAGCCTGTACGCCACGCAGTTCTTCGAATCGTACGGCATTCCCGTGGTCAACAGCCACGAGACCGCCGACGTCTGTGCGGACAAGGTAAAGAACAGCCTCGCGCTCGAGGACGCGGGCGTCCCGACCCCCGCGACCAAGGTCGCGTTCACCAAAGAGACCGCGATGGACGCCATCGAGGAGTTCGGCTACCCCTGCGTCCTCAAACCCGTCGTGGGCTCGTGGGGGCGACTGATGGCCAAGATCGACTCCGAGTCGGCCGCCGAGGCCATCCTCGAACACAAGGCGACGCTGGGCCACTACGAACACAAGGTGTTCTACGTCCAGGAGTTCGTCGAGAAGCCCGGCCGCGACATCCGCGTGCTGGCGATCGATGGCGAACCCATCGCCGGGATGGTCCGGTCGTCGGACCACTGGATCACCAACGCCGCGAAAGGCGCGGAGACGGACGTCTTCGAGATCGACGACGAGGCGCTGGATCTCGTCGAACGAGCCACCGACGCCGTCGGCGGCGGGCTGCTCGGGATCGACCTGATGGAGACCGCGGACGGCTACACCGTCCACGAAGTCAACCACACCGTCGAGTTCAAGGCCCTCGACGAGGCCGTCGAGACCGACGTCGCCGGCACCGTCGTCGACTGGCTCGAGGAGAAAGCCACGGCCGCCGATCCGGAACTCGAGGTGTCCGCCAAATGACGGTAGGCAACGACATCGGTGCCGCGCCGGACGCCGAGGCGGTCACCGCGAGCGTCATCGGCGGCAGCGGCTTCACGGGCGGCGAACTCCTGCGACTGCTCGCCGGCCACCCCAACTTCGAACTCGTCGAAGTCACGAGCCGGTCGAAGGCCGGCAAGAGCGTCGGCTCCGTCCACCCGCCGCTTCGCGGGTCGGACCTGCGCTTTACCGAACCCGACGACCTCGAGTCGGTCGACGTGCTGTTCGCCGCGACGCCCCACGGCGTCTCGATGGGCCGCATCGACGACTTCTTCGAGATCGCCGACACCGTCGTCGACCTCTCGGCGGACTTCCGCCTCGAGAGCGAGGCCCAGTACGACGAGTGGTACGACGGCCACGAGGCACCCGAATACCTCGAGAAAGCCGAGTACGCGCTGCCCGAAATCAACCGCGAGAACCTCGAGGGCGCGGAACTCATCGCGGGTGGCGGCTGTAACGCCACCGCGACGATCCTCGGGCTCTACCCGCTGTTCGAACACGATATCCTCGAGGGCGGCGAGCAGATCGTTGTCGACGTGAAAGTCGGCTCCTCGGAGGGCGGCGCCGGCGGCGGCGAGGCCTCGAGCCACCCCGAGCGCTCGGGCGTCGTGCGTCCGTACGCGCCGACGGGCCACCGCCACGAGGCCGAGATTGAGCAGTTCCTCGACACCTCGGTGGCCTTCTCCTGTCATGCCGTGGATATGATCCGCGGCGCGAGCGCGACGAATCACGTCTTCCCGTCGGGACCGGTCTCGAAGGGGGACCTCTGGCAGGCCTATCGGGGCTGTTACGAGGACGAGCCGTTCGTCCGGATGGCTGCCGGCGGTTCCGGCGTCTACCGCTACCCCGAACCGAAGGCGGTCGCTGGCACCAACCTCGCCGAGGTCGGCTTCGAACTCGATCCCTCGAACAAGCGCATCGTCGTCTTCTCGGCGATCGATAACATGATGAAAGGCTCCGCGGGACAGGCGGTCCACGCCGCCAACGTCGCACTGGGCCTCGAGGAGACGGCCGGACTCGAGTTCACGGGGCTGCACCCCGTGGGGGCACCATGACGGTAGTAGTGAAGATCGGCGGCGCACGCGCCGTCGATCCCGAAGGGGCGCTTTCCGACGTCGCCTCGCTCGTCGCGGACGGCGAAGACGTCGTGTTGACCCACGGCGGCTCGACCGCTGTCGACGAGACGCTCGAGGACCTCGGCAAGGAACCCACCTACGTCGAGACGCCCGGCGGCGTCGTCGGCCGCTTCACCGACGAGGAGACGATGGACGTCTTCAAGATGGTGATGCCGGGCAAGCTCAACACCGACCTGGTCGAGAGCCTGCACAACGAGGGCGTCGACGCCGTCGGCCTCTCGGGCACTGACGGCAAGCTCCTCGAGGGCAAGCGCAAGTCCGCCGTCCGCGTCACAGAGGACGGCAAGAAGAAGATCAAGCGCGGCGACCACTCGGGCAAAATCGAGTCGGTCAACGCCGACCTCCTCGAGACGACGCTTTCGGGCGGTTACACGCCCGTCGTCTCCGTTCCCATGCTGGGCAAGGAGAAGTCGGGCGGCTACACGGCAGTCAACGCCGATGCTGATCGCGCTGCGGCGGCGATCGCCGGCGCGCTCGAGGCCGACCTCGTGGTGCTGACCGACGTCTCGGGGATCTACGAGGATCCCGACGACGAGTCCACCAAGATCGACTCGGCGTCGACCCCCGAGGAGTTCGCGGCCGTCAAGACGGCGGCTGAGGGGTTCATGACGAAGAAGGTCATGGCCGCCGAGGAAGCCCTCGAGGGAGGCGCGGCTTCGGTCACCGTCGCGACGGCAAACGCCGACGACCCGATCTCGAGTGCGCTCGCGGGCGAGGGGACGACCCTCGAGCCCGGCGCGCTCGCGGACGAACACGACGCGGAAACGGAGGCCGACGAATGAGCGACCTCGATTTCATCTCCGGAAGCAAACCGATCGGTATCGAACGCGGTGAGGGGCCGTACCTCTACACCGACGACGGCACGGAGTATCTCGACGTCGGCGCGAGCTACGCCTGCACGCCGCTGGGCCACTCTCACCCCGCGGTCGTCGACGCGGTACAGGAGCAGGTCGCCGACCTGACGTTCGTCGACTCCTCCTATCCCGTGCAGGCGCGCGAGGACGCCTACGCCTCGCTCGTCGCGGCCGCGCCCGACGGCCTCGAGTCGGCTTGGTTCTGTAACTCCGGGACCGAGGCCAACGAGGCCGCCTTGAAGTTCGCCCGCTCGGCGACCGGTGACTCGAAGATCGTCGCCGCGACCCGCTCGTTCCACGGGCGCACCATGGGATCGCTCGCGGCTACCTGGAAGGACAAGTACAAGAAGCCCTACGAGCCGCTGGCCGGCGACGTCGAGTTCGTCCCTTACGGCGACGGCGAGGAACTCGCGGACGCGGTCGACGACGAGACCGCGGCCGTCATCCTCGAGCCGATCCAGGGCGAAGGCGGGATCAACGTCCCGCCCGCGGGCTACCTCGAGACGGCCCGCGAGGCCACCGAGGAGGCCGGCGCGGCGCTCGTCCTCGACGAGGTCCAGACGGGAATGGGCCGCACGGGCGAGATGTGGGCCTGCCAGAACGCGGGCGTCACGCCCGACGTGTTGACGACGGCGAAAGGGCTCGGCAACGGCCTGCCCGTCGGCGCGGTCGCGGTCCAGGACTGGATCGCCGACGGCGCGGCCTCGCACAACGCCACGTTCAGCGGCGGTCCCGTGGTCGGTGCGGCCGTCCACGCGACGATCTCGACGCTGGTCGAGGAGGAGTGGCCCGCTCATGCCGCCGAGATGGGCGACTATCTGGTTACCGAACTCGAGGCGGCACTTGGCGATTCGGTGCGTGAAGTCCGCGGCGAGGGCCTGCTCGTCGGCGTCGAGTTGAAACGCGGCGCGAACCGCGTCGCCCGCGACCTCGCGATGAACCACCAGGTACTGGCGCTGCCGGCCGGTCGAACCGTCCTCCGACTGCTCCCGCCGCTCGTCCTCGAGCGGGCCGAGGCCGATCGAGTCGTCGACGCGATCGCCGACGTTCTCGGAGCGAACGACGACTCATGAGTGCGAACGCCGACCCCTCGAGCGACGTGTCGGCCGCCGAGGCCCGCGAGTTGCTCGTCGATCTCGTCTCGATCCCCTCGCCGACCCGCGAGGAACGCGAGGCGGCCAAACGGCTCGTGGACTTCTTCGAGGCCCACGACCGGGAGGTCTGGATCGACGCGGTCGGGAACGTCCGTGCGCCGGCGGACGATTCCGTCCTCCTGACCTCGCACATCGACACTGTCCCCGGGGACATCCCCGTCGAGGTCGAGGAGACCGGCGACGACGAGATCCTCTGGGGCCGCGGCAGCGTCGACGCGACGGGGCCGCTCGCCGCGATGGCGGCCGCCGCCGTCCGAACCGGCGTCTCCTTCGTCGGCGTCGTCGGCGAGGAGGTCGACTCGAAGGGGTCGCGTTATCTTGTCGACGACCGCGACGAGTCGCCCGAGGCCGTCGTCAACGGCGAGCCGTCCGGCGCCGACGGGATCACGCTAGGGTATCGCGGCCTGATCGCCGGGACGTACGTCGCGACCAGCGAATCCGGCCACACCTCTCGGCCGGACCCGAACGCGATCCAACACGCCGTCCGCTGGTGGTCGGCCGTCGAGGAGTACTTCGAGGGCGACGAGTACGAACCGGTCTTCGAGCAGGTGACGACCAAGCCGGTCGACATCGAGGGCGGCGTCAGCGACGACGGACTCTCCGTCGAGGCGACGATGGACGTCCAGTTGCGCGTGCCGCCGGCTCTCGACGTCGGGACCGTCCGCGAGGCCGCCGAGGCCGAACTCGAGGTCGGGACCGTGACCTGGAAGGACAAGGTCCCGCCGGTGATGATGAGTCCGCGAACGCCGGTCGCCCGGGCGTTTCGGGTCGCCATCCGGAAGGAGGGCGCCGATCCGCGTCTGGTGCGCAAGACCGGCACGAGCGACATGAACATCTACGCTGGGGCCTGGGACTGCCCGATGGTCACCTACGGACCGGGCAACTCGGACCTCGATCACGCGCCCGACGAGCGACTGTCGCTGTCGGAGTTCGACCGATCGGTATCGGTCCTCGAGCGCGTCGCACGGACGCTCAGTGAGCAATAACGTTTCAGACCACCTATCATACCATGACAACAGCAACGAACGAGACGGAGCCGAGACACTTCCTCGACGTCGATGACCTCTCCGAGGCGGAACTGCTTGCAGTGCTGGACAGGGCCGACGAGTACAAACGCGCCGTCGACGCCGGCGATGACCACGCGGACCTGTCCGGCCAGACCCTCGGGATGCTCTTCCAGAAGGCGAGTACCCGTACCCGGGTCTCTTTCGAAACGGGCATGACCCAACTCGGCGGGCACGCGATCTTCCTCGGGGAAGACGACATCCAGCTCGGCCGGGGCGAACCGCTGAAAGACACCTCGCGTGCGCTCTCGCGGTACGTCGACGCCGTGATGGCCCGCGTGTTCAAACACGAGAACGTCGAGGTACTGGCCGAGTACTCCTCGGTGCCGATCGTCAACGGACTCACCGACGACGCCCACCCCTGCCAGACGCTCGCGGACCTACAGACGATCCGCGAACACCAGGACGGCTTCGAGGACGTCTCGGCGGCTTGGATCGGCGACGGCAACAACGTCGCCCAGTCGTTCGCGCTCGGTTGTGCGCTGACCGACATCGACCTGACGATCGCGACGCCGGAGGGGTACGAGGTCGACGGCGAGGTCCTCGAGCGGGCCCGTGAGCTGGGCGGCGATCCGACGGTCACGACCGATCCCGTCGAGGCCGCCACCGACGCCGACGTCATCTATACGGACGTCTGGATCTCGATGGGCCAGGAGGACGAACGCGACGTCCGGATGAACGACTTCGAGGGTTTTCAGGTCAACACGGACCTGCTCGAGAACGCCCCCGACGCCTCGGTCATGCATTGTCTCCCAGCCCACCGCGGCGAGGAGGTCACGGATGACGTTATCGAGGGCGACCGGTCGATCGTTTTCGATCAGGCCGAGAACCGACTCCACGCGCAGAAGGCGTTGTTGAGTTGGCTGCTGGAGTAAGCGGCCGATCACGAACGGAGTGAGTGATCGGTTTTTTGGTCCAGATTTTTGCGTGAGCGGTCAGCTCTGCTGACCCGAACGGAAAAAGGTGGGTTGTAGAACCGACTGCACGCGCAGAAGGCGCTGTTGAGTTGGCTGCTCGAGTAGGCGTTTGATCACGAACGGAGTGCGGGCGGTTTTTGATCCGGGTTTTTGTGTGAGCGAAACGGAGTGCCGAATCTCAGCCACGGTAGGTGTCCAGCCGCGGGACGACGGCCGCGTACACGACTCCGAGGCCGAGACCGTAGACGATGTGATCGACGATCGGGCCAGCCGCCAGCGGATCGATCGGCGTCGACATCGAGAGCAGGTGTGGCGCGAGAACGAGGTTCCAGCCGATGACGATGTTGCCCAACCACAGGGCGACCCCGTAGCCAAGGCCGAGGACGGCACCCGTGGGAATCGATTCCGAAAACGGCCGCAGCCGGTGGTGGTAGACGATCAGCCCGTATCCGGTCGCGAAGACGGCGCTGTATCCG
Organism: Natrinema sp. H-ect1; assembly: GCF_041821105.1. Taxonomy (NCBI): domain Archaea; kingdom Methanobacteriati; phylum Methanobacteriota; class Halobacteria; order Halobacteriales; family Natrialbaceae; genus Natrinema; species Natrinema sp. H-ect1. Next base: position 291,876 of record NZ_JBGUBA010000003.1, read on the forward strand.
ATGTGGAGGACCCACCACAACTGCATTTCGGGCAGCGTCGTGAGGACTCCCGTGGTCGGTCCGATATCGGCAAAGATCGTCAGGGCCGGCCGAATCACTCCGACCAGTCCCCCGAGAAGGACTGCGTACGGCCAGTACGAGTGGACGACGAGCGATCGGTCGGCGTGGTGAGCATGGTCAGTCGACATACGCGATGCTTGGGATGGGATTCGAATATACGTCCAGTGACGTTTCCATATGCTGGGAACGAGCGCCCGGCAACCGGCCTCCGGCCCGTTGAACGGTGGCAGTATCATCCCGCCTGAACGTCCTGCTACTGATCACACGGTGGCTATTCGGTCGGCCGAACCGACTCGCTGCTCGGGGCTTCCCGCTTCGTGACCGTCAACCGATGACCCGCTCCGCTTCCGATTAATCGGTTGTTTCTCCGATATAACGTCTCCCATACCTGTTGAAACGAAAGGAGGTATTATACTGCGGGTGATAATCACTGAAATTTACAATGTGGTTTCGATTCGTACTCGCCGCACTGCTCATGCTACTGGGGCCGATGGCGGTACTCGTCGTCTACCTGTTGTAGCGGGGCGAACCCACGGCCGGAGCCGTTCGTACCGTTCCGACTGCAACGGGTATTTTGAGACGGTCGTCCATAGGGATCGTATGGCCGAGCCCCACCAGCATCGCCTCGGAGAACTGATGGAGGAATCGGACCCGGCGTTCGAAGAGGTGATGAGTTGCGTGTTTGGGATCGAGGATCACGAGACACGGACCTATCTCGTCCTGTGTGACCGGCCCGGGAGTACGATCGCGGAACTGGCCACGGCCCTCGAGCGCGACCGGAGTACGGTCAACCGGTCGCTGTCGACGCTCCGGGACCGCGGGCTCGTGTACCGGGACCGGCGGCTGCTCGACGGCGGCGGCGACGTCTACCAGTATACGGCCACGTCGCTGCCCGAGGCCAAGGCAATGCTCCACGAGGCCCTGGACGCCTGGACCGCGACGGTCCACGACGTGATCGACGAGTTCGACGACGGGGCCGACTGAGACGTCCACCGCGGAATCCACCCACTTTTTGCCCCTGCGGTCCTCCCCTCCGACAATGAGTCTCAGTCTCTCGGCCGAGCAACCCGATCAACCCGCCGACGCCGACGAGGGCGTTTGGCTCGAGTGCATCGAGTGCGGCGAAACCTTCGCACCGTTCGACGACGTCCGCTACACCTGCGACGACTGCGACGGCCTCCTCGAGGTCCGCTACGCCGATTTGCCGACGTTCGACGATTTCGAGGGCGAGGGCGTCTGGCGCTATGCCGACGCCCTGCCGTTCGAGGCCGGCGTCTCGATTCAGGAAGGGGCGACCCCGCTGTACGAGGTCCCCCGTCTCGAGGACGAGATCGGGATCGAAGCGCTGCGGATCAAACACGAGGGGATGAACCCGACGGGCTCGTTCAAGGACCGCGGCATGACCGTCGGCGTCAAGGTCGCAAAAGAACTCGACGTCGGCCGACTGGCCTGTGCTTCGACGGGCAACACCAGCGCCGCCCTGGCCGCCTACGGCTCCCGTGGCGGGATGCAGACGCTCGTCCTCTTGCCCGCGGGCAAGGTCGCCGCCGGCAAGATCGCACAGGCCAGCCTCCACGGAGCCCGCATTCTCGAGGTCGACGGCAACTTCGACGCCTGTCTCGACATCGTCCAGGAACTCGCGGGGCAGGGCGAGGCCTACCTGCTGAACTCGCTGAACCCCTTCCGGCTCGAGGGTCAGAAGACGATCGGCCTCGAGATCCTCGAGGGCTTTCTCGCCGACTACGACACCGTCCCGGACCGAATCGTGCTGCCGGTCGGCAACGCCGGCAACACGTCGGCGCTGTACAAGGCCTTCCGCGAACTCGTCCAGGCCGGCGCGCTCGACGAGGACGACGTGCCGAAACTGACCGGCGTGCAGGCCGAGGGGGCCGCGCCGATGGTCGAAGCGATCGAGAACGGGGCCGACGAGGTCCGCCGCTGGGATGACGTCGAGACTCGCGCGACCGCGATCCGGATCGGGAACCCGGTCAACGCGCCGAAGGCCCTGCCCGGTATCCGAGAAACCGGCGGGACCGCCGTCGCGGTCTCCGACGAGGAGATCACCGAAGCCCAGCGGGATATCGCCGCCGAAGGGATTGGCGTCGAACCGGCTTCCGCGGCCTCCGTCGCCGGCCTGCGAAAACTCCGAGCCGAGGGGATCGTCGACGACGACGAACGCGTCGCCTGTCTGACCACCGGCCACCTGCTCAAAGATCCCGACGCCGCCGTTGCGGCGGGGAGCGAACCCGAACCCGTGCCGGCCGACACCGACGGCGTCCTCGCGAGTCTTGCGAGTGAGGGCTCGTCGGATCGATAGATCCGACGGCGTCCTCGAGTACCTGCAGGAGTAACGTCGGCCGGATGCACGACCGCCGTCTGACGCGTCTGACACCCGACTGACTGACCTTTTTCCGATCCAGCGTCGAACCCGTAGGCGAGCCATGTCCGTCGAACGAGGTCCGACCCAACCCGCCGTCGACGAACCGACGCGTATTACTCACCGGAACCGGTCCGTTCGAGCCGATCCACGCCGGTGTCGTCCTCCGGTCGAGTCCATCGACCAGACAGCCCCCTGTGAACTGCCGCTGTCCGTTCGGATCGAACGAACTCGACTTCGACTTCGAATCGCCGCGCTCGAGCGACTCGTCGCGAGGAGCGAAACCCGCCGACAGGCCGTCATCGACCGGTACGAACGGTTGTTAGCGGACCGAGACGATTCGACCCAGGACGCCGCAACTTCGTCGTCGTCATCGCTGCTGGCTCAGCTACGCAGTCTCTGACCCTGTCCTGTTTAATTCAAACAGTCCTACATTTTAAATATCAGGGGTTGTCAATCTATTGTAGGGAGAACAAATAACCGATGGCAGATACGGCTGCAGTCTGTCCCGAATGCGATGGCAGATTACGGCAGAGAGGTACCGAAATCGTGTGTGAGGACTGCGGACTCGTCTCCGGCGAGGATTCGATCGATCGCGGCCCGGAATGGCGGTCCTTCGAGGACGAGGACACCGATCGACGACGGACCGGCGCGCCGCTTACCCGCTCGAGACACGATCGTGGACTGTCGACGGAGATCGGCTACGGCTCCGGCTCCGATTCGGGATACAGTTCCCGGCTGACCGGCCGGAAGCGTCGACAGATCGCTCGCCTCCGAAGGGAACACAACCGCGCACGCATCTCCTCGAAAGTCGAACGGAATCAGGTCTACGGGTTCGCCGAAATCAGACGGATTACCGCCTCGCTCTCGCTGCCGGAATCGGCCAGAGAGCAGGCCTGTGCCCTCTTCGAGTCCGCACAGTCCGAGGGGCTCTTCCAGGGCCGCTCGCTCGAGGGGTTTGCGGCCGCCGCCATCTACGCGACCTGCCGGACCCGGTCGATCGCCCGGACGACCGACGAGATCGCCGAGACGGCCCGCGCCGACGGCGACGAACTCTCCGTCGCCTACGACGCGCTGAACCGCGAACTCGGGCTCCCGACCGGGCCGATCGATCCCGCCGAGTACCTGCCCCGATACGCCTCGAAACTCGAGGTCGGAACGGCCGTCGAGCAACGCGCCCGCGATCACGTCCAAACCCTGCTCGAGTCGGGACGGATCGGCGGGCGAAACCCGAGTGGCGTTGCGGCGGCCTGTCTCTACAAAGCCGCCGGGGAACGCGAGGACTGGCCCACACTCACGCAGGCCACGGCGGCCGAGGTCGCCGACGTCGCACCGGTGACGATCCGGTCGACCGTCGTCGATCTCAGGGAACTCGGGTCGGCCGAACTGGTCTCCGCTCCGTCGGACTGACCGGCAATCACCGTTTCTCGGTGCCGAGTGGCAGTGGCACCTCGCTCGACGCGTAAAAACACTCTCGTCCCGTTCAGCGGCCCCGCTCGATCACGTCGTCCGGAGCGTATTCGTACTCGGTTCGTAGACCTCGCCTTTCTGTTTGAGCTTGTCGATCTCGTGTTCGGCCTTTGACTGGTCCATGCCGATCTCCTCGGCCCGCTCCATGACGATGTCGACCGGCGCGCCGTCGTCGTATTCCTCTTCGATGTCCCCGATGAGCTGTTTGAGGTTCTTGATCCGGTCGCGCTGGGACTTCGAGGTCCCGGCCTCGACGATGTCCGCGTCGAACTCGCCGGTCTCGGGATCGACGCCGACGTCTTGCAGACACGAACGGACGATCTCGATGACCCGCTCGGCGTCCGCCTCTTCGACCGTATCCGAGAGCCGAACGCGGGCGCTGGCCTCCGAGAGCCGCACCAGCGCCTCGAGTTTGCGGGCCGTGACCGGCACCGCGGCGTCCTCGTCAGTCCCTTTCGAGCGCAGATCGACGTAGAAATCCCGGATCGCATTGCGGGCCGCCTCGGTCATCCGCGGGTGGCAGTTCTGCTTGGCGTAGGCGATGTATTTCCGCAGGAGTTCGGCGTCGATCTCCGGATCGACCTGGTCGGTCATCTCGTCGATCTCTCCCTGACTGACCTCGAGACTGGACATCTCCTCGCGCTGGGTGGTCAACTCGCCGGCGTAGTTGGTCGTGATGATGTGTTCCGCGAGATTTCGGTCTTTCTCCTCGTCGGGCGTGTCCGTCACGGTAAAGATCAGGTCGAACCGCGAAATCAGGGCCGGCTCGAGGTCGATCTGCTCGCTGATCGGTTCGTACTGATCGAATCGGCCGTACTTGGGGTTTGCCGCGCCGAGCAGCGAACACCGGGACTTCAACGTGGCGTTGATGCCCGCCTTCGAGACGGAGATCTTCTGTTGCTCGAGGGCCTCGTGCATGGCGGACCGGTCTTCCGGTCGCATCTTGTCGAGTTCGTCGATGGCGGCGATCCCCTGGTCTGCGAGGACGAGCGCACCGGCCTCGAGGCTCCACTGCTGGCCGTCGCCGAAGTCGTCACGAACGGCGGCGGCGGTGAGACCCGCCGAACTGCTACCCTTCCCGGAGGTGTAGACGGCTCGCGGCGCGATGTTCTCGATGTATGCTAGCATCTGAGAGTTGTGCGAAACGATGCCGTTCGAAACGTAGTTGTGCGTCCCTCCGACCTCGAGGTCGTATACCCAGTCGTAATCGGGGTCGACTTCGTCGATGGATTCGATCCGTTCCCAGCAGATATCGCCTTCGGCGAACTGCTTGAGAGCAGTGACGTCCTTTGCTACCGTTCCTCCGTCAGTCAGAACTGCGCCCTCGTTCGGATGTTCACTTTTCGGTAACGCATCTTCGAAAGCCGAAACGATTCGTCGGAGACTGTCTCGGCTCGGATTTCGTGATCCTCGTTCGTAATGCTGGTACGTCGACCGGGGGAGCCCACATTCGGCCTGTGTGAGCGAGAGCGCTTCACGAATTCGTCGAAGCTCCGTTCCGAGATTCGGGATGATGTCGAGATTGGTGTTCCCGTCCGTGTCAGCGTACTGTCGCGCGGTCCGCTGTTTCCGCTGGGTTACGAACCCGATATTGGAAACGTATTTCTCGAATTCATCGCCGCTTATTCTGAGCCGGTAACTCCCGTTCTGTCGGTCGTGAAGCTGTGAACGAATCCCCAGTGAGAGAAGCAGTGTCCTCACGTTTTCGAGGAGTTCACGACTCGTCGAGGCAGCAGTTATCTCTCGCTGAGATTCCGAGACGTGCCCTTCTCCTTCGATGAACGCTTTGAGGAATTCGGATCTGATCGACTCGGTGGTCCGGAAAATCGGATCGGGAACGCATTGATTGTCCGAGGACTGTAGAAGCTGTTCTGCTAATGTGTCGAGGAAGCTTACGAATTCGCCCGCTGAACAGAGCAGTTCGCGTGCGTCCTTGGACTCATGCGGGTCCCGTTCAGTAACATTCAGCCCCAAGTCCGCTAGTGCATTCGCTGCGTCATCTAACACTTCTCTATCGTTGTTCGTAATCGAAACGAAGCCTGTCTGATCGTCTCGCTGCTCGACGTATCCTTCTGCAACGATGTATCCGATTAGACGTGCCAGTGATGGAGTCCATTTCTCGGGCAAATCAAGCTGAACCGCATTTCGGGACTTGGATCGTCGGAAATCAACCTCAAGGGTATCGTCGCTGTTCGTCTCGACACTTCGCGGGGTTGCGATAAACTGTCCCTCGTTGAGTTCATCAGCAACGATCGGCATGAACCGTCCGTCCTGTTGGACGAACAGGGGATGCGACGGTGTCACCTCGAGTTCCCGCCCGCCTGCAGTCCGGAGTCGATACATCCGGTCGGGAGCCTCTCGCTTCCAGACCTTTGTCGCACGCTGTGGATCGATCTCCCCGTTTTCTTGCAAGGAGGGGACGTCGATATCGATCTCGTCGTACCAGCCGTCGTCGATCGGTTTCGGATCGTCGAGGTTCGATTCGACGAGGTCGCGGATGGGCACGTCACGCCCGTCTGCGAGCGTGACCTTCGTATCGCCGCGGACGCACTTACCCGTCCCGGGGTCCCCGATGAGAAGCATGTGCAGGTCGCCCCGGATCCGCGAGCCATCGGGCAACTGCTTCGTGACGCCGGAGAACAGTTGGAGGATCATCGAGAGCTTCTCCTGGTCGTAGCCGTAGATCGAGGGGGCGATGGAGGCGACCATCTTCTCGTAGATGTCCTCGGAACTCGAGAGACGGACGATCTCCTCTTTGTCCTCGCCGGTGATGTCCATGTCCTCGAACTGCTCTTCGTCGATCTCGACGGACATGCCCTCCATGTAGAAGTCGAAGACCGGCGACGGATCCTGTTGGTCGCCCTGTTGCTCGAGGCGGAGAACGCCGGTCGCGGAGACGTGGTCGCCGGGGGTGACCTCGCCGGTGATGTCGTCCTCGATGTTGATATCCAGTGCTTGTGGCGTCTCCCCGCCGCGAAGCCCCTCGGGACTCTCCTGGACGCGGAGCTTCTGGGAGTCGACGAACTCGGACTGGTCGAAGTTCACGCGGAAGGGACCCTGCCGCTCACAGCCCTGACATTCGTGGGGTTCCTGGAAGTCGCCGCTGGACTGGGGGACGCGAGTGAGCGTCCCACAGAGCTGGCACTCGAAGGCGGCTTCTTCGATCTTCGGGCGGACGTCGGTGGCCTTGCGGACGATGCCGTGGACCTGCACGAGGGAGTTCATATCGCGGGCGCGGATCTCGCGGATCTCGGGCGACTCCGTCTCCGGGAGGTTCCGCACGCGGACGTGGGCCTGCCCGAGGCTCACGTCGATCGGGAGGTCGTACAGCCGCAGCGCCTCCTCGGCGTATCGTTGCAGCTGTTCGGGCTGGTTGATGAAGTCGTCGGCAAGATCGGGATCGAACCGGTAGAGGTCCTGCCAGTCGACGTGCAGCGACCGCTGCTCGTTGGGGTACTGCTGGGCAAGCTGCTTGATCTCGCTGTCGTAGTAGTTCCGGAAGAACTGCTCGAAAGAGTCGACGAGTTCGGAGTTTCCCGCTTGCGCCATTGCACACCGCTAGGGCCGCCATCGGGTATAAATGGTCGTATACCGGGGCGAAACTGGTTCCGGACAGTCACGTCGCCTGCCGCCGCTCAGTCGCCGGCTTTGGCCTCGCCGAGGCTGTCGGCGGCCACGCCGAGCGTCGCGATCGACCGGAACGCCTCCTCGACGGTCAGGTCGACCTCGTGGACCTTCTCGGCGGGCATGTGCATGACGTAGCCGTTCGTAGCGGGGTTGGGCGCGAGCGGGACCATCAGCGTCACCATCTCGTCCTCGCCCGCGCTGGCCTCGACCATGGGGGGTGTCTCGGCCGTGAGAAAGCCGAGCATGTACGCACCCTCGTGGGGAAACTCGACGAGTTTCACGTCTTGGAACTGGTCGGATTCGTCCTCGACGAGCAGTTTGCTGGCGCGGCGAACGCTCTCGTAGACGGTGCTGACGCCGGGGATCGTCTCCATCGTCGCGTGGACCCGCTTGGAGAGGTAGGTTCCGGGAGTGTATTCGGCGACCAGTCCGACTAGCAGGAAGACCCCGATCACCGACGCGAGCGTCGCGAACTGGATCACCGGCACCGGCGGCTCGTCGGGCCAGACGTAGGTGATCCCCGCGATCACCGGTGCGAGGGCCCCGAGAATGAAATTGAGGACGACCGAGACAACCAGTAGCGTCGCAACCAGCGGAATCGTGATGACGACCCCGTTGATGAACAACCGCTTGACGCTCGAGGCAGGATCGGCCATGCGTCCTGTCACTTGCGGTGACGCCGAAACCGTTGGGCTTGCGGGCGGATCAAGCACGGACCTGTTCCGGTCGGAGTGTGTCCCCCGCAGTCATGTGTTTGGCCGCTGAGGGCTCCGGTTCCGTGGGTCGGCGCTCGGCCGTGGCCGCCGGCTCGAACTGATCGTTCTCGCGGACGGTCCGCTTTGGTCCTCCTTCACATTTTGGAACGACAGTGATTGCGATGGAGGGCGTTGTTGTACTCGATGTCGACACACTCCGACCCGACGCGAGCCGCGGTCCGCTGTGAGGGCTGTGGCGTGATCCTCGTCGCGGAAATCACGGGCGACGACTCGATCCGTCCGCTCGGCACCAGCGAGGACTGCGTCTGCGGCGACGGGAGTTTCGTTCGACTCGAGCGACCCGCGACGGTCGCGCACTGACCCAGTCTGTCGGTCGGTTCCGTCGCAGTCGGTCGCCGTCCCCTGTCCTCGAGCGTTAATTGGTCACAAACACCAGTGTCCGTGTTCCAGAAATCGAACAGTGTCGTACTGAGCTGATCTGTATGGACATTCGTTTCTCTTCCCCGCATAGACTACATCTATTGCGCTAGTGGGAACCTTTATTATTGAACGGACGATACAGTAGTGTGAGGTGATGACAACGAACACAGACACGACCAATGCAGCACCGACCCGCCCACTGTGGCCATTGTGACCGCTTGTCCATACACCCCTCGTGGTTTGACACTGGACGCCGCTTGTTCCCGCCGTGGAACGTCGCCATCCACGGTCGTTTAACCGTCTGCGTTTTCGTCCGTCCCATCGAAGCGCCCGCTATCGGCATCTCCTGTTCCTACCGTGATCGTCGGTCGCCGTCGCACTCGAGACCGCGAGACGGTCCCGTCTCGAGCGTTCGATCGCTACCGGCCGGCTCGAGCGACTCCGCCGTTCGGTATCGTGACCGCGATAGTAGCCACTGCAAGTCATTGCACACCCGACCGCACGACGGCTGTGTGATCGGTGTGTAACCGTAGAGTACGGCGATCTGCCCCACCTCTGGACAAGAGTGATTGGTTCCATCGGATGGGTACCAAACCGGGGCAGATCACGCGAATCTTGCAAGCGTTCCTACAAAACCTCTCTCATTTACTGTCGGTGAACGACTCGTCCCCGCGCTGGTACTGGTCTCCTGTCGATACGTGTCGACGGTTCCGACCGCGGACTCGTCCACACGGGCCCTCGCTTTTCGGCGCACTATCGTAGCCACTGCAAGTCATTGCACACCCGATCGCACGACGGCTGTGCGATCGGTGCGTAAATCGGTTCAGTCGTTACTATCGCTGGTCGATCTCCCACCGGCGGTGCCCGGTCGAAGAATCAGAACCCGAGCGACACCAACCCGTAGTAGTCGGTGACGACATCGACCGCCCCGTACGCTACCGCCAGGATCACAGCCGCACAAAGCAGGAGGAACAGCACGACGAGAGAGACGATATACGTGAGGCTCTCGGAGTCCATACTACTCGATCAGCGGCTCTTCGACAAAAACGTGGTGTTGATCCGTTTCCGGGATCGCCTTGGGGTCATCCGGCGCATCTGGGACACAGCGGACGTAGCTCGAACCCTGTGATTTTCGGCACTGTCGGCCACGGGGACTCCCAGCAAGGGCCCTTCGCGCGAGGCGCGAACCGGTTCCGCCGGCGTTGCCGTCACTATTGATTCGGATTCACAGACTCGTACACACGCCCCCCGAAATTCGCGTGCTTTCGACTCACTGAACGGCCCCGTTTCAGTCCAACAACGACGGGCCCTCGTGGTCCAGTCGTATAGAACAGTGTCTCGAGTGGTGGCTCGACTCGAGAGATGCACACGCGATGTCGCGACTCGTGTGCATATTCGGGGATCGGATTCTGTCGACGTACATCCACAGGGAGGCTTGAGCTTTCATTGATGTTCTGCATCTGAAATCGTATATGATTAAAAGGGAGTATACGAATATTCACTACACTCTCAATGCCGTCACCTCTCCGTCCTGTCTCTATTCATGACAATACCGGCACTCAGATTCGTGCCCAGCACCTGATTGGTGTTGATGAATCGGGGAATGAGGCATCAACGGATGGAATTTGTGTCTGTGTTGCAGTTCGAACTCAGCGCAGTGGAGATCTGGATCTAGTCCGATCTCTTATTCAAAGTAATCTAAAGCCGTTTAAGCACAAATCCTCGTCTCTTGTCCGATATGAGGATGTGTGTCTTGATGAACGAACGAACCGTGTTGAAGATTTCATAGATTCGCTAGAACAAACATCAGTCACATGGGCTGCAGTTGCATGTGTAGAGGAAGTTACGATAGAGTCACAGGCCGCTGCTACAAGTATGGCAGCAAAAAAGGCAGTAACCAACGCTATCGGTCAAGATATCTTTAGTGGGAAGTCTGATCCTGCTGCTCTCCTCCATGATGGGACACAAGACCAGTATTCAGATTATGAGAAACACCTCCGGAAACAGATTTCAGCAGACTTTGATAATAGCTTTCAATATGAGATCTGCCCTGTCCACCTGACATTTATTCAAGACGCCGATCGCACATATCCACAATCCAATGCGGCAGATTATATTGCAGGGTATATACGCGAGAAGTTGGATAACGATCACACTATTGGGGATCTCCCATTCGAAAATATTCATCGGCTTGACCCATCGTGGATTCGGACAGCAGGTGAGTCGGTCCCATTTTATCAATTAGCCGAATTTGATCCAATTCGAGAAGACCGCCTTCGATCCCGGATTCTGAGTTGGCTAATTGGAAAAGGGATTCCACAAGATCCCGAACCAACTACACAAGATCCATATCGGGATATTGTAACCCAAATCACAGACGAGAGCGTTCGGAAGTATCTCCTCACAGAAGTTGAAACGGAATGAACCGGATGTCATTAGGCTGTGAGCTACTACCTCACTGCCCTCACCGGTGCGGCGGCGCGTTACGCTAACCGCCAGCACCGCATCCTCATCTCATAGTACCCTCTCTCTGCTCATAAGTCCTTCTATCAGATGTTTGCAGTACTATCAATGTAATATAGGCCAACATCAAATATATCATCCAGTATGTTATGTAGATTACCGTAGTTGTGAATAGTATTGATCCAGGCATCCACAAATAACACTTAATTATCAAATAAACTATGTTATATGCTCAATCTCTCCGTATCCCGTTTAGAGGATATACAATAGCGTTAATCTCTTTCCAGATACGGTCAATAGACAAAACAAATGCGATAATTATATGCAGGTACATTATGATGTTCAAGTATGACACAAGACAAGGTCTATAGGATTGATAATGAGACTACGCTCCAGTTCCGCTCGGTAAATCTCACTCCAGAGGACATTGATCGACTAGAAAGATGGGGTATCATAGAAGACACACAGCTACGAAGTGGAAGTGGAATAAAAGGCCAACGGATAGACGGCGTTCAAATGGACTTTCAGGCTGTGAGAGAGCTTGCATATGAATATGATCTTCTACAAAAAGTGGCGAGTCGTGTTGAGACACAAATACTGGACTGTTTCCGAAGTTCTAAGGAAACAACGCTTACTACTGCTGAAATAGCCGACCAGATTGACCGTCCAAAATCAAGCATCAGTCGCTCACTCGGGCAACTTGTAGAAAAGGGTCAGCTCACAAAAGTCCAGAATGGTGTGTATCGGCGAGCAAAATAGATCCTTGTCTCACTGATTAAGTAATCGAAATACCATCTTTCCCTCGCTATTTTCAAGATATTATTACAGAAAAACAGGTAAGTATATACATCTCTATGGGTTCGTGTGTTTCACCTAGATATCCCGCGCAAAGGTGAGGGTAGGATGCTGTAATTTTTTGGCGCTGTCGCCTTGGCGACACCCGCCAAGGCGTTCTCGTCGCACTCGAGGGCATACGCTTCTCGCGTCTCATTTGGAACTCGAGCCACGCTCGAGAACCTGCGCTCCGCGCAGAACCTTAGAATCCGATCTTGTAGCCACCGCTTACCGATCGTTCACGATAACGGAGGGATCGCCCGGATTTGAACCACGCGAACGGCTCGCTATCGCTCGCCGTTCTCTCGTTCGAATCCGGGCTCGTTCCAATTGCTGCTGCTCGCGATTTGCTCGCAGCAGCAATATGGGATCGCCCGGATTTGAACCGGGGTCACGGGCACCCAAGGCCCGAAGTATACCAAGCTAACCCACGATCCCGTACCATCCGCTACCGTCCCAACGCCATAAAGCGTTTCGTTACGGTCCGAACGGTTTTGGGGGCTGCCGTGATACCGCCGCTATGACCGGCCTCGAGATTCTGGTGTTGGTGGCAGTCCTTGCACTCGTCCTCGTCGCGGCCCAACTCGTCAGAGCGGCCAGCCCCTTCATCGTCAACGCGATCGTCGGCCTCGTCGTCTTGTACCTCGCCCAGGCGGTCTTCGGCCTCGCGATCGCGATCACGCCGGTCGTCATCGCCATCGTCGCCCTCGGCGGTCTTCCCGGCTCGATCGTCGTAATCGTCCTGTCGGTCCTCGAGATCGCGTTCGTCTGACTATCGGCTGAGGGTTCGCGCGATCTCCTCGTCGGTGGCCTCCGAGTCCGCCGCGGGCTCGAGGTCGTCGCTTGCCTCGTCCTCCCACTCTGCGAGGAGGTCGGCGACTTCCTCGTCGGTCGCTTCCGGGAGTGACTCGTCGGTATCGTCGGCGACGACCTCGTCGAAGATCGTTCCGAACGTCGAGACGACCCGGTCCTCGTGACGGGTGGGGTCGAAGTGAAAGTGGGCGTAGGCGTCGACGTTCGCCAGCCGGTTTGTGAGGACGTGTGCGAACTGGAAGACCGCCTCGGGCGAGGTATGTCGGAGGAGTGCGTCCAGCGAGTCGAAACAGACGGCGATATCCTCGTCGGCCGCGGACCAGTGCTTGCAGAACCGACTGATGGCGACGCCGATCTCGGAGAGGTCGGTCGGATCGGTGACCGAGTCGGTGACGACTGTCTCGCCGAAGTCGGGGGACGACTCGGTCCCCGAATCGGCCAGCACGTCCCCGATGGTGAGCAGGCCTCGCTTGCCATCGACGTCGTCCGCGGCCGGTGGCTCCGGTGTCTCGTCCCCGAAGGTCACTATGAGTCGCGCCGTCTCCGCACCCTCGTGACACAGTTGTTCGCAGGCGTCGGGCTCGTCGCAGTCAGGATGGACGAGCAGGAGGTTCGCCGGCGGCTCGATCGCGGCTGGCGTAAGCGGATCCATGATAAGGCCGGGGAGATCCCCGCGTTGGCCTTCGATTGCGCGCTCTCGTTCTTTATGGTTCCGGCCGGATCGAGACCGCGGGCACGGCCGCCGTCACCGATCGTCGACGGTCACAGCTCTGCGTCGCGTAACTCGATGTCGGCGACGAGTTCGTAGGGGTGGGCGTCCTTCCGGATGCCGTCGAGCAGGGTAAAGGCCTGTCCGGGCGCGAGGAAGTGTTCGGTGACGACCTGTCCCAGCGGCGTGGGCTCGAAGCCGTCGATGAAGTCGTACTCGAGCAGTTTTCCGATGGCGTGTTTCGTGGGGACTTCGCCGAGCATGCGGTCGTTCAGCGACTTCGCGGCCTTGCCGCCGACCGCGACGTTCGCGAGGGTCTCCTCGACGGCGGCGGCCTCGTCGTAGTGGGTCATCACGGACTCCATCTCCCCCTTGAGGAGCTTGAACGCGACCTCGTCCTCGGTCATCTCCATCGAGTTGTGGTAGGCGGTGTCGGGTTCGACCAGCACGTACACTTTCCCCTCGTCGTGGTAGTCCGGCCGTCCGGCTCGTCCGAGCATCTGGTGGAACTCCTGGACCGAGAGCCACTCGATGCCCATCGCCAGCGAGTCGAAGACCACCTGCGAGGCGGGAAAGTCGACACCGGCTGCGAGCGCGGCGGTCGTGACGACCGCCGACAGCTCCTGCTCGCCGAACTTGCGCTCGACTTCCTTGCGGCGTTTGTAGTCCAAGCCGGCGTGGTAGGGCGCGGCCGAGTAATCGAGTTTGCGCGAGATTTCGTGACAGCGCCGCCGGGAGTTGGTGAAGATGATCGTCTGCCCCCGGTACCCCTTCGACGATTCCGTATCGAATTCGCGTTTGACGAGTTTGTTCTCTACCCTGACTTTCTCCTGGCCGTCCGCGAAGGTGACGTGGCGTTCGATCGGGACCGGCCGCTCTTCGAACTCGATGAGTGTCGACTCGAGTACCTCGGCGAGGTGTTCGGGGTTGCCGACCGTCGCCGAGAGGTAGACCCACTGCGCGCCGCCGTAGTCGTCGCGGCGCTTCGCGCGCTGCTCGCAGGTGTACTTGAGTCGGGAGATCAGCCCGTCCAGCCGGTGGCCCCGGTCGTCCTCTTTCAGGGTGTGGACCTCGTCGATGACGACGGTTCCGATGTCGCCCATCTCCTTGCCCGTCCGCAGAGCGTGGTCGATCCCCTCGTAGGTGCCGACGATGACGTCGGCCTCGGGATCGAACCGTTCGCCCTCGTCGGCGATCCGGCTCGCGCCCACGCGAATGGAGACGTCGACGAGGTGGCCGTACTCGTCCTGAAAGTCCTCGTACTTCTGGTTTGCCAGCGCCACGAGGGGCACGAGAAAGAGCATCGTCCCCTTATCGTTCAACACGCGGTTGATGCCGGCCAGTTCGCCGACCAGGGTCTTCCCGGTCGCCGTCGCGGAGACGACGAGCTGGTCGTCGCCCTCAAAGAGACCGTGTTCGACCGAGAGGCTCTGGACCGGTAGCAAGGTATCGAACCGGTCCTCGAGTAAGTTCTGCAGGCCTGGATGCAGGTTCAGCGAATCGGTCCGGACGGGGTCGACCTCGTCGGTCGTCGCCGAGATGGTATCGAACTTCGTCAGATCGGGATCGAGCCGCCCCTTGAGGAGGTTGACGATCCGTTCTAGGTCCTGGACCTCCATCATGAGGTCCTCGAGGCGTTCCTTTGCGGCACCCGAGACCGCGCCACCGCCGGAAAAGGACAGTTGGCGCTCGAGTTCCTGCCGAGCGCAGTCGCGACAGATCCAGTCGTCGTCGTCCTTGACGGCGGTGTCGGTCGTGATCGGCGAGTACCGCCCCGCGCCGGCACAGTACCGACAGGTCCGGACGGTCTTGGTCTTGTCCTCGAGCTGGTAGCCCGCGAGCATCTCCCGCAGGTCCTGTCGGCCCGCGGCGGAGGTCTGTTCGGAGATACGGATCCGCTTGGCTCGGCGGGCCAGTTCGACGAACTCGTCGGGCTGGCGGGGCTCCTCGCTCGAGCCCTGTTTCAGCCGGAACTTCGCGGGGCGTGGCCCGGCCGAAGTCTCCGAGAGTCCGAGTTTCGCGCGGAATAGCCGTTTGCCGTCACGTTCGACGACGACGAGGTAGTCGTCGCCCGTCTCGTGACAGAAGATCGTTTCGACCTGCTGGACCTGCTTCGACACGGAACGGAGTAGGCCGTGACGGTATTTCAGCGATTCGGACTGCGGCGACGGCGATGGCGTCCATATCCGTCGGGACCGATCTATAGCCGTATATATAATTCTTAGCGAGGTACATATCGGGGGCGTCGGAATCCGACGCTGTATGGGGATACTTTCGTGGGAGACCGTGCCGGGAGTCCGCCGCAGCTACGCGCTCCGGTTCTTCGCCGCGCTCGTCGCCATCCTCGTGGTGATCGGGGCGTTCGGGGGCAGTATCTACGCACACACCGGGACCGAACTCGAGTCCGAGGTCGAATCGCAGCTGGTCGGCGACGCGAAACAGGACGCCGATCGGCTCGACATCTGGTTCCAGTCGACTGAACGGCAGCTGGAATCGCTGCCCAGATCGGCGGCGTTTCGCGGCGACGACCGGGTCGCGATCGCCGATTCGCTCAACCGCCTGACCGACCGGTCCGCCGTCGAAGGGGCCTACTACGTCGGGTCGGACGGCACCGTTCACGTCGACGCCGGGACGGACGCGGTCGTCGACGACGACCGGACCGTCAGTCCGGCGGTCGCCGACCGGCTCTCGAACGCGGCGGCGGACGGGTCGCAGGTCGTCTTTTCCGAGGCGTTCGAGACGGGCGACGGGCGACCGGCGATGCTCGCGATCAGTCAGGTCCCGGGCGAGTCCGACCGGGCCCTCGTGGCGCTCGTCGACCTCGAGTCGCTGTCCCGGTACATGGTCGGGGGCGACGACACGAACGAGGTCGTCGTCACCGACGCGAGCGGGACGGTCGTCCTCGCCGAGGACCGCTCGCTGTTGCTCGGAAACGATACGGTCGCGCCGACGGGTGCCGGTGACGACGCCGGAACCACGTCGATCGAGGGCGAGGACGACGAGACGCTCGTTGGATACGCGGACCTCGGGAACGCGGACTGGACGCTGACGACCCGCGTGCCGGCCTCGCAGGCCTACTCGCTGCAGTCGGACATCTCGAACTGGATCCTCGCGATGCTCGCGGTCTCCTTCGGGGGGATGCTCGTCCTCGGCGCGACCGTCGGCCGGTCGACGGCCCGATCGCTCCGGTCGCTGTCCGACCGCGCGGCTGCGATCGAGGACGGCGATCTCGCGGAGCCAGTCGAGTCGGACCGGAGCGACGAACTCGGGGAGCTGCACCGCTCGCTCGATCGAATGCGCCGATCGCTGCGCGATCGCCTCGAGGAGACCGAGGCCGCCCGGGCAGAGGCCGAACGGGCCCGTTCGGAGTCCGAGACGTTCTCCCGGCACCTCGAGCGGACGGCCGACGAGTACGGCGCGACGATGCAGGCCTGTGCCGAGGGCGATCTCACGCGGCGGCTCGAGCCCGATACCGAGAGCGAGGCGATGGCGACGGTCGCCCGCGAGTTCAACGCGATGATGGACGACATCGAGGCGACGGTCGCCGCTGCACGGGCCTTCGCCGACGCGGTCGACGACGCGGCCGCGTCGACGGCCGACGGCGTCGTCGAGGTGCAGTCGGCCTCTCAGCAGGTGACGACGTCGGTCCAGGAGATCGCCGACGGGGCCGAGCGCCAGAGCGACCGGCTCGCGTCGATCAGCACCGAGATCGACGAGCTGTCGACGACGACCGAGGAGATCGCGGCGACCTCATCGCAGGTCGCCACCCTCGCGGAACGGACCGCGACCACGAGTACCGACGCCCGCCGGGCCGCTCGCCGCGCCATCGAGGGGATGAACGCCATCGAGGACGAGGCCGACGCGGCCGTCACCGAGGTCGACCGCCTCGAAGCGGAGATCGAGGCGATCGACGACCTCCTCGAGTTCATCGGCGGGGTCACCCAGGAGACGAACCTGCTGGCACTCAACGCGAGCATCGAGGCCGCCCGCTCGAGTTCCGACGACGCGGAGTTCACGGCCGTCGCCGATCAGGTCAAGTCACTCGCTGCGGACACCCAGGAAGCCGCCGAAGACGTCGAGGAGCGCCTCGAGCGGGTCAGCCGCCGGACCGAAGCGGTCGCGGCCGTCGTCCGCGAGACCGACGACCGGATCGCTGACCACCGGGAAGCGGTCGAGACCACGGTCGGAGCGCTCGAGGAGATCTCGGACTACGCCGCGGAGACCAACGACGGCGTCCAGGAGATCTCGGCGGCGACCCAGCAACAGGCCGGCGCGACCCAGGGGCTCGTCTCGATGACCGACGACGTGACGGCGATCAGCGAGGAGACCAGCGCGGAGGCGGAGACGGTCGCGGCGGCCGCGGAGGAACAGACGTCGTCGCTTGCCGCGGTGTCCCGGACCGCAACATCGCTGTCGGACCGTGCGCGGGAACTCTCGGACGCGCTGTCGACCTTCGAGGTCGACGCCGAGCCGGCGGACATCGTTTCGAGCGGGACCGAGGGCGAACCGCCGGCGGTCGACGATTACGCGGCCGACCCGGACGCCGACGAGCGCGGGGTCGCGGACGAATCGTCGGCCAAGCGGCCGTTCGACTGGCTCGAGGCGCGGTAGCCTAGAAGTCGCCGTTGACGATGTCGGCGACCCGCTGCCGGTCGAACAGTTCCTCCTCGACGCCGTAGACCTGTTTGGCCGCACGTTCCGTGACGACGAGATTCGTGATCGGACCCTGATAGAGCGGGCCGCCGCGGTAGACGTCGCCGTTCTGGACGGCCATCAGTTCCCGTGCGGTGTCGTCGTCTTCCATCTGCGAGACGATCGTGTCCTGGAACTCCTCGGCGGTCTTGCTCTCGTGTCCGCGGAACAGGATGATTTCGGGATCGATCTCGAGGAGCGTTTCGTAGTCGACCTTCCCGCGCGTGCTGTGAAAGTCGCGCACGTCGGCGTTGGCGAACGCGTCCTTGACCCCGAGGTCGCGCCACTGCTTGAAGCTCGTTCCCTCGCCGATCAGATACGGAGAGAACGACCCCATATCGCTCTCGACGGCCCACATGATCGCGACCTCGGGCCGCTCCTCTTCGGACGGAACGATCTCCTCGACGTTCGACTGGAACTCGTCGTGGACCTCGCCGAAGGCCTCGTAGCGCTCGGTCTCCTGGAAGACTTCGGCGAGTTTCCCGAACGCCTCGTACAGAGACAGGTACTCGTAGTCTTCGTGCCACGGGTAACCGGTCGAGAAGATGCTGTTCCCGAAGAACGGCGCGATGTCGTTTTCGATGTCTTCGATGTCGCTCTCGCTGACATCGTCGCCGAACCGGTTCGTCAGGAAGTTGGGGTCGATGACGTGGACGTCCCCGTCCATCTCGTAGAACGTCTCCGGATCGACGCCGTCGTCGGAGATCCGCGTCATCCCCGATTTGTCGACGCTGACGTCGGGAATCTCGTCGTAATACTGCGTGTGGTATCGGGACGGCAGCCAGACGCCTTCCGGCGGGTCCTGGCCCAGCGCGATCCCCATATCGGCCCAACTCCCGTTGTTGGCGACCCACGTCTCCGGGACGCCAGGGAATCCGACTTCGCCGACCGGCGGCATCGACACCGTGTATTCGATCTCGTTCCCGGACGATCCGAGGGAATCGAGACAGCCGGCCATCGCACCGACGCCGGCGACCGCCCCACCCGTTCGAAGCACGTTGCGCCTCGTTACGCTGCGTTCATTACTCATCGTCTTTTAGGCTGACCTAAAAATAGAAAAACCCACCGATTGGTGACGGGGCGGTTACCGATCCGGGAGCGCTCGCTTGGGGAGGACCTGTAGTTCGGGTTCGTATTCGACCGTGGCCTCGATGCCGAACACGTCGGCCAACAGCTGTTCGGTGACGACCTCCTCGGGCGGTCCCCAGTCGTACAGTTCCCCGTCGTGCATCGCGACCAGATAGTCCGCGAAGCGGGCCGCTTGTGCGATGTCGTGGAGGATGACCGCGACCGTGACGCCCCGGTCCTCGTTCAGTTGTCGGATCGTCTCGAGGACGCGGAACTGGTGGTGGACGTCGAGAAACGTCGTCGGCTCGTCGAGCAGCAGGACGTCGGTGTCCTGTGCCAGCACCATGGCGATCCAAGCCAGTTGCTTCTGCCCGCCGCTCAGTTGGCCGAGTTCGGCGTCGCGGATCTCTTCGATGCCGGCTAGCTCGATCGCTCGCTCGACCGCTCGATGATCCGCCTCGTCGCGACCGTCGAAGAACCCGCGGTGTGGGTAGCGGCCGTGATAGACGAGGTCTTCGACGGAGATCGAGCCCAGCGAATCGTTCTCCTGCGATAGAACCCCCAGTTCGCGTGCCAGCCCCTTCTGACTGAACGAGTCGAGGTCCTCGCCGTGGATCCGGATCGTTCCGGCGTCCGGCTCGAGGTGGTTCGAGAGCGCCTTGAGGAGCGTACTCTTCCCGCTGCCGTTCGGCCCGACGAGTGCGGTGACCGCTGCCTCGGGGATGTCGAGTCGGGCACACTCCACGACGGTTCCGTCGCTCGACGGATAGCTGAGTTCCAGCCCGTCGCCGACCAGTGCGCTCTCGATTTCGACGCCCTCGTCGTCGGTGATTCGTGTCCGTTCTCGGTCCGCATCCCGCTGTGTACGTGCCATTATAGCTCACCCATCGATTGCTGTTTCCGCATCAGGTAGAGGAAGTACGGGCCGCCGATCAGACCCGTCACGACGCCGACGGGCATCTGCGTCCCGCCCATCGCGAGCCGGGCACCGACGTCGGCGGTAACCATCAGTGCGGGGCCGGCGAAGGCGCAGCCGATCATCAGCCGCCGGTAGTCACCGCCGACCGTGTTTCTGACGATGTGGGGGACGACGAGACCGAAGAAACTGACAACGCCGGCAACGGCGATGGCGACGCTGGCAGCCAGAATCGCGACGCCCGAGAAGAAAAAGCGGACCCGTTCGACGCGCATTCCAAGCGATCGCGCGGTACTCTCGCCGAGCATCAGGACGTTCAACTGGCGCGCGCCGGCGAGCGCGATCCCGATCGAGATCACCGCTGGTAGGATCGCGATTCGGACTTCTTCCCACCCGGTTCCCGTCAGCGAGCCCGTGATCCAGGCGATCGCCGTCTGGACGACGCCCAGATCGTCCGCGAAGAAAAACAGTCCCTGCTGGAGCGACTGGAAGACCATGTTGACGATCACGCCCGCGAGCACGAGCCGAACGGGGCTCGTCCCCCCCTTCCAGGCGATCGCGTAGACGATCCCGAACGCGAGGGTCCCTCCCAGTGCGGCGATCAGCGGGAGGAAGGGCGTGAGACCGCTGAACACGACAAGTGTCGCCAGTACGGCGAATCCAGCGCCGGAGCTGACGCCCAGAACGAACGGACTCGCCAGCTCGTTTCGCGTCACGGCCTGAAAGATCGCACCCGAGACCGCGAGCGTCGCACCGGTGATAATAGCGACGAACACCCGCGGTAGCCGGAGGTTCCAGACGACGATACTGTCGGTACTCATGTCCGGCCGCTCGGTGCCGAACAGGAACGAGGCCCAGGCGTTGAGATCGAAGATCACTGCAGGGTTGAACACCGCCTTCCAGGCCTCGAGAAACGTCATCGAGTACTCTCCAAAGCTCACCTGAATCAGGCCCGCAACGACCGTGACGACCGTACTCGCCAGGCAGAAGAGGACGAGGGTCCCCGTTACCCAGCCGTCTCGCTGTCCGGTCGTCGCGTGCCCGCCGACCGACTCCGCTTCTGCCATCTTGATTTAGGTATACCTAAAAGATGTATAGTAGTTGCGGTCCAATGCCGCCGTGCTAGTGGCTTGCGAGGAAGGATGGGATAGCGGGACCTGGCTCCGGCGGGCGCTCACCCGCTGAGTACCCTCACTCGAGCAACTCGATCTCGTCGTCGCCGTTTGGCACCGCACAGATGAACGCGCCCGGCCGGTCGCTCTCGTTGCGGTACCAGTGGACCGTCCCCGCGGGGATAAGCAGCGAGTCGCCGGCTTCGACCTCGTACTCCTCGTCCTCGAGCCCCACGGTGTACTCGCCCGCGAGGACGTACTGTTCGTGTTCGACGTCGTTGGTGTGTTTCGGTACCTCGGCGCCGGGTTCGAGGACGAACCGTCGGATCGCAAACGTCGGCGCGCCGTGATCGTCGTTGAGCAGGACGGCCTTCTCGAGGCCGTCGGCTGCCTCGACGGTCTCGTACTCGAGGTCCGCGCCGCGGCGAAGCAGTGGCTCGGTCATACCGGAACACAAGCGCCGTCGCTACTAAAGGCCAGTGTCACGGCCACGAGCGCTGCGGCTCGGGGATATAAAATACTGCAGTCAAGTGCCGATACCGTTACGAATCCGCTCTACAGGCGCTCGACGTTCGTCGCGCGCGGGCCCTTGGGGGCCTGCTCGATGTCGAACTCGAGCTCCTGTCCTTCTTCCAGGTCCGGGCCGCCGATGTCTTCCATGTGGAAGAACACGTCGTCGTCCGCGTCCTCAGTCTCGATGAATCCGTAGCCGCCAGTGTCGTTGAAGAAATCAACGGTTCCTTTCGCCATTGCTTCTAAAGAGAACGGCCGGGGAGTCTTAAACCCTGTGACTCCGGAGTCGTCTCGAGAACTGTCGGATACGACGCGCTCGGGCCCTCAGATACTGTCGCCGTCCTCGAGTCGCTGGACCGAGATAGCGATGAAGTACACGAGCATGAACAGGAAAAAGCCCCCCGAGAGGCCGACCAGTTCCACCGTTCCCACGCCGTCGGGGTTGATAAGGGCGAAGGCCGCCATCCCGACGACGAACACGGCGATGATGAAGCCGCCGACGGCGTAGTAGAAGCCGAGATCCGACTCGAGTCGTTCGCGCATGCCTTCCCCTTTCGGCTCCCAGTATAAGTATTCGGAGTCTTGGGAGCCGAAGTACCTTATAGCCGCCGCGGCAACGAACGCGTATGGCGGAGTACGAGCTGGACGCGGTCGACCGGGAAATCCTCTACGCGCTCCAGGAGGAGGCACGGAACCTCTCCTCCAGCGAGATCGCCGACCGGACCGACGCCTCCTCGAGTACGGTCCGCAAGCGCATTCAGCGACTGGAGTCCGAGGGGGTCATCAAGGGCTACAGCGCCAACATCGATTACACGAAGTCCGGCTATCCGATCCGGATGCTACTGTTCTGTACGGCACCGATCCCCGACCGCGGGGAGTACATCGACGACCTGCTCGAGATTTCGGGCGTCGTCTCGGTGCAGGAGTTGATCACGGGCGAGCGGAACCTCCTCGTGACCGTGGTCGTCGAGAACGACAGGGCCGTCACGCCGATCGCACAGCAGATCGCGGACATGGGACTGACGATCACCGACGAAGTCCTCGTCCGCAGTCATCGATCGACCTCGTTCGACGAGTTCTCTTCCTAACGCGGTCGTCGGGAACCCCGGCCTGGACGACCGGTGCGAGGGGACCGGGCCCGCGGGCTTCGTATCGACAGCCGGAGGCGACTTCGTCATGCGATTCAGCCGAAAGCCGCCGGCTCGGCGCTCGAGCGGCCGGTTACGAACGATCGTAACGGCCCGTTCCGCCGACTAACGAACGATTTGTTCGAACCGAAGGCTATAATAACCGCTCTGTTCACATATGGGGTAGAGACGACCGGTTACGCAAGTGTTGCCGCGAACGACACGTCGCGACGGGACCCGGTCCCGTACTGGTCGACTACGATACATGACCGAGGACATAGCAACGATCGACGACGACGTCGCACAGCGCCCCGAACCGACGCCGCCGAGTTCGGCCGTGCCGCGAGCGTCGACCTGGACGGTCTGGACGCTCTTTCTGGCCAGTCTCGGCGTTCTCGCGCTGACGGTTCGAGGGGGTGCCGGCTGGGAGGTTTCGACGCTCCTGCGGGTTGACGGATTGACCGCGGTCATGTGGGTCGTGGTCACGTTCTTCAGTGGGATCGTCCACAGCTACTCGCGGCGCTACATGGCCGGCGACCGTGACATCGAGCGGTTCTTCGGTCGCGTGTTTGGCTTTACCCTCGCCGTCATGACGATGACCGCGGCGAACCACGTCGCGCTGTTCGTGGCCGCGTGGCTGGCGATGGGCCTGCTGCTGGCCGGTCTCATCGGCCACGTTCGCGACTGGCCACAGGCCCAGGCTGCCGGCCGAGTCGCCCGCCGCTATTTCCTCGCCAGCAGCGCCCTGCTCGCCGGCTCGGTGGCGCTGCTCGCCTGGGCGACCGGCGCGATGACGCTTACCGGTATCCTCACCGGCCTTGAGGGCGTCTCGCCGACGGTCACGCTCGTCGCCGCCGCGGGGGTCGTCCTCGCGGCGATGGTCCAGTCGGCGCTCGTGCCGTTTCACGGGTGGCTGCTGTCGTCGATGACCGCGCCGACGCCGGCGTCAGCCCTGATGCACGCCGGGTTCGTCAACGCGGGCGGGGTCCTGTTGACCAGGTTCGCGCCGTTGGTCGGCAACGAACTCGTGATCATGTCGGCGATCGTCCTCGTTGGCGCGGTCAGCGCCCTGCTCGGGCAGGCGATGATCCTCGTCCAGACGGACGTCAAGCGCAAGCTCGGCAGCTCGACGATCGCCCAGATGGGCTTTATGTTACTCCAGTGTGGGCTCGGCTTTTTCGCCGCGGCCATCGCTCACCTCATCCTGCACGGTTTCTACAAGGCGTATCTCTTCCTCTCGTCGGGGGCTGGCGTCGAGCGCGTAGCTCCCAAAGACGCGGGCCACACCGAACTCGGCTTCCCCGGGATCGCCGTCAGCCTCGTGACGGCCGTCGGCGGCGGCGCGCTCTTTGGCATCCTCACCGGAAAGGCGACGAGCCTGACGCTGAACAGCGGCACCATCCTGACGCTGGTCGTGGTCCTGACGACGCTGACCGCGGCCCGCGATATCCTTCGCCGCTCGACCCTGCCGACGATGGTCCGGTTCGTCAGCGTCCCGCTGGTCGTCCTGACCGCCATCGGCGGCTACGCCGTGATGTTCAACGCCGTCTCGTCGATGCTGTCCGGCGTCCCGATGACCCACGTTTCGACCGAGCTGACCGTCGTCCACTACCTCGTCGTCGCCCTCTTCGTCGGGGCGTATCTCGTCGCGGAACTCGGCTGGTATCGCTCGAGCGAGCGTCTCTACGTCGCCTTGCTGAACGTTTCCCAACCCGATCCGTCGACCGTCCTCACCAACACGGAGGAATACAATGACGCGTAACACCGACGACGCCCGTCGCATCGAAGCGAGCATCGACAGCGCGGCCGAGCGCATCGGCTCGGTCTGGCCGCTGCACTCGTTCGTCACGGCCAACCCCCTCTCGGGGTTCGAGGACGAGCCGTTCCACCGCGCCGTCGCGGAAGCCGAAGAGCTGTTCGGCGGCCGGGGCTACCCCCACCCGTCGGTCTTCCGCCGCGCCTGGGAGTCGGGCCGTATCGACGCCGACACGCTCCGGGCGGAACTGGCGGCCCACGGGATCGACCGCGATCCCGAGACGCTGCTCGAGGAGATGGCCGACGCCGAAGCGGAACGTACGGCCGCAGACCCCGACGACGCGACCGAGACCGTCGATCGGGTCCTCTCGAAGTGGCTCGCGGCCTTCCTCGACGAGGGGCAGGCCAAGTGGCCGATGCCCAACCGCGAGGCGGGGTTCTATCAGGCGTGGCGCGCGGTGGCCCCCCACGACGGCGACGTGCCCGGCCCCGCCGACGCCGACGACCTGCCCGAGACGGCAATCGAGGCGCTCGAGTCGGTCCTCGGCGACTACCCCGAGGGGCGCTGGGTCGAGATCCTCGAGGCCCATCTCGCGGCGCTGCCGGGCTGGAGCGGGTTCATCACGCAGCGGACCGACGACGCCGTCGATCCGTGGCAGGAGCAGTACCCGATCACGCTGGCCCAGTACCTCGCCGTGCGGCTGACGATCACGGATCTGCTCGACGCGCCGATCGATCTCGACGCCGGCGACGGGATCGACGCCGATGCCGACGAGGTCCCGCTGCCCGAGATCTGGCTGACCGCCTGGGAGAAGAGCTACCGCGAGCGGCTCCTCGACGGGATCGACGACGCCGTGACCGGTCCCGAAGCCGCCGGGGACGGCGGTCGTCCAGCCGCCCAGCTCGTGTTCTGTATCGACACGCGCTCGGAAGTGATCCGCCGCCACGTCGAGACACAGGGCCCCTACGAGACCCACGGCTACGCGGGCTTTTTCGGCGTGCCGATGCGCCACCGCGGCTACGAGGCCGCGGCCGATACCGACGCCTGCCCGCCGATCGTCGAGCCCGAACACCGGATCGTCGACCGGCCCGCCGACGCCGAGTCGGCGGCCGCCCGCGATCGCTGGACCGGACTCGCCACGGCCGCGCGCAAGCATTTCAAGACGCTCAAGTCCAACCTCGTCGCGGCCTTTACCTTCGTCGAGGGGGCCGGCAGCGCCTACGGCTCGGCGATGGCCGCCCGCACGCTGTCGCCGTCGACGATCGCCACGCTCGAGTCGGCTATCGCGGAGCGCGTTCCGAGCCGCCACGAGGCCGCCGCACCTGCCGTCGACTACGACGCGTACGACGATCACGACCACGCCGACCACGCCCTCCCGCAGGGGATGAGCCACGAGGCGAAAGTCGAGTACGCCCGGAACGCCTTCGAACTCATGGGCTGGACCGAGTTCGCCCGGCTGGTCGTCTTCACGGGCCACGCGAGCGAGACGACGAACAACCCCTTCGGCTCGAGTCTCGACTGCGGGGCCTGTGCCGGCAACCCCGGCGGCCCCAACGCCCGCGTCCTCGCGGCGATCTGTAACGACCCGGACGTCAAGGCGGCGCTGCGCGAACACGGGATCGATATCCCCGAGGACACCGTCTTCCTCGCGGGCGAACACAACACGACGACCGACGAGATCACGCTGTTCGACGACGACGTGCCCGAGAGCCACCGTGAGGACCTCGCGTCCCTGCGCGAGGACCTCGCCCGCGCCCGCGCCGAGGCCGCCGCCGAGCGTACCGCGTCGGCCGACGACGAGGCGGCCGTCGACGAGGTCGAGCGCAAGGCGGCCGACTGGGCCGAGACCCGTCCCGAGTGGGGGCTGGCCGGCAACGCCTCGTTCGTTATCGGGCCGCGCGAACTGACCGCCGACCGCGACCTCGACGGCCGCGCGTTCCTCCACTCCTACGACTGGTCGGTCGATCCGGACGGCGACGCCCTCGAGGCGATCGTCACGGGGCCGCTCGTGGTCACCCAGTGGATCAACAACCAGTACTACTTCGCGACGGTCGACAACGGCGTCTACGGGAGCGGCTCGAAGGTCACCCAGAACCCGGTGGGCAACGTCGGCGTCGTCCAGGGCAACGGCGGTGACTTGTTGACCGGCCTGCCGCTGCAATCGCTCAAACTCGACGACGAGCGCCCGTTCCACCAGCCGCTGCGCCTGACCGCGGTGATCCACGCGCCCCGCGAGCGCGTGACCGAGATCCTCCGCGACCACGAGGACGTCAGGGAACTGCTCGACAACGGGTGGATCGGCGATCTGACCGTCGTCGATCCCGAACGCGACAACGAGTCGTTCCACTACGCGGGCGATCTCGAGTGGGCGAGCCACCGCGAGGAGGTGACTCCGGAAGCGGCGACGCCGACGGAGACGACGCCGGTCGCGGAGTCGACGGCCGACGACTGACGCTGCTCGCGGTCGCCGTCACTCCACCGATCCGTCGCCGTACAGCAGACTTTTCACCGCTGACTCGTCGCCCGACGGCACCCGTTCGGCGAGGACGTCGGGATCGGTCTCGCCGTCGACGCTGACGAGATATGCACGCCCCGGTTCGTCGCCGTAGATGCCCTGAAAGTCGTAGACGAAGCCGTAGACGTCGACCCGGTCCGGGATCTCGTCGGCGGCACACAGCGAGCGGGCCTGATAGTCGACGTTGTACTCGACGAGCCGGTTGATGACGGCCTCGTCGTCGGCCGCGCGGTCGATCAGCCCGCTCTCGAGGGCCTCTTCGATCACGGGGACGAGCATATCGACCCACTTATCGACGCCGCGCGGCCCGGGCGGATCCCCACCGGTCGCGACCCGATAGGCGGCGGTGACCGCTCCACAGCCGGTGTGGCCCACGACGGCGACGGCGTCGGTCCCGGTGTGGTGGATCGGATAGAGGACGCCGCCGTCGACGATCCGCTCCCCGTTGTCGTCGTCCCAGACCTGATTCCCGATGTTGCTGGGCGTAAACACCGTTCCCGGCCGATCGACGCCCCACATCCCCTCGTGAGAGACCCGCGAGTCGGAACAACAGACCGCGACGACGGACGGGTGCTGGCCGGTCTGGACGTCCGCGAAATGCTCCTCGGGCAGCGACTCGACGTGGCGGCGGTTCCCGGCGAGTAGCCGCTCGAGGGTATCGCGATCGGTTCCCATACTCGACCTACACGAACGGTGATGAAAAAGGTTCGAGGCCAGTATCCCGTCGTGGGAAGACGACGTCCGCGCCGACGCCGCGAGGTTCCGCGAGCCCAATCTTCACCTATGACCGTCTCCATGAGTGGGTATGGCAGAAACCAGACAGTGGCAACTTGCCAGTCGCCCCGTCGGTGAACCGACTCACGACAACTTCGAACTCGTCACCGTCGACCGGCCCGAACCGGACAACGGTGAGGTACTGGTCGAGACGCTCTATCAGTCGGTCGACCCGTACATGCGCGGTCGCATGCGCGACGCGGAATCGTACGCCGAACCCTGGGACGTCGGCGACCCGATGAAAGCAAGTGTCGTCGGCGAGGTCGTAGAGTCAAACAGCGGCCGGTTCGACGAGGGCGACATCGTCACCGGCGAGCTCCTGTGGGCGGAACACGCCGTCGCGGACGCGAACGAACTCCAGCGAGTCAATCCCGACCACGGACCGATCTCGACCGCGCTGGGCGTTCTCGGAATGCCCGGCGTCACGGCCTACTGGGGGCTGAACGACGTCGGTGACCCGAAACCCGGCGACACGGTGGTCGTCTCCGCCGCGGCGGGCGCGGTCGGCTCCGTCGTCGGTCAGCTCGCCCGCCTCGCGGGCGCTCGAGTGGTCGGTACCGCCGGGAGCGAGGCGAAGATCGACTGGCTCACCGACGACCTCGGTTTCGACGCCGCGATCAACTACAAGGAGACCGACGACCTCTCGGCCGCGATCGACGAGACCTGTCCCGACGGCGTCGACGTCTACTTCGACAACGTCGGCGGCCCGATCACCGACGCCGTCTGGCCTCGGCTGAACGTCGACGCTCGCGTCGCGGTCTGTGGCCAGATCGCGCTCTACAACGAGACCGAGGTGCCGACCGGCCCGCGGAAACTCGCCAAGCTCATCGAATCCCGCGCGACGGTCGAAGGGCTCCTCGTCAGCGACTACCAGCCCCGGTGGGGCGAGGCCCTCGAGCGACTCTCGACGTTCGTTCAGAACGGCGACGTCCAGTACCGCGAGAACGTCGTCGAAGGCTTCGAGAACGCACCCGACGCCTTCCTCGGACTGTTCGAGGGCGACAACATCGGGAAGCAGTTGGTGCAGGTCGCCGAGTACGAGGGGTAAGCCGCGCCTCGCCGGCGGCGGTCGTTCCGGTTCTTCAGATGATGTCAGGAGTCGCCGGATACGACCACGCCTCGCCGTCGGCAGCCTTGACCGCGGCGATGGCACAGAACGCCAGATCGACGACTGGCAAGAGCAGTACCGGGACGATGCCGATGATCGCGAGGACGAAGACGGCCGAGACGAGCATGTAGAACGTGAACGCGATCTGCCAGTTCAGCGCGTTCCGCGCGTTCTCCTCGACGAACGGGTCGTCGGTCGCGATGAGGACGATCAGCGGCCCGATGGCCCACGTGAATATCGCGAGGACGTGGGTGAGCGCCGCCATCGTCGTGTCCCCGTCGGTCCGGCGGCTCGAGCGGTATTCCGTCCGCGAGTCGCTCCGCGAACCGTCCGAGTCCCAGCTACTCTCCTCGCTCGAGACGCCCCACGAATCGTCGTCAACCGCGTCACCGCACTCGCTGCAGTAGTTCGCGGTCGGCGAGAGCGAGGCACCACAGTTCGGGCAGCTGTCGGGAACCATGGTCCCACATCGAGTCGACGGACAAATAATTGTATCCCGACCGGTCCGTCGATCGCTATCAGTCGGTCAGCCCGTACCCGATCTTGAACAGGTAGACGTCGATCGCCAGCACCGCCGCAGTGGCGGTCGTCAGGATCCCCAGCGCGAACAGCGGCGCGAAGTCGGCGTAGGGCGCGGGCAACACGCCGACGCCGATCAGGTCCGAGTGGCCAAGCAGCCCATAGCGGACGCTGTCGACCATGTAGACCATCGGGTTCAGCAGCGAGAGGGTTATCTGCCAGGCCTGCTCGAACGTCTCGAGCGAGTAGAAGACCGCGCCGAAGAACACGAGCGGTCGGAGGATGAACTGGTTCATGACCGTCAGGTCGTCGAAGTCCCGCGCGACGAGCCCGCCGATAATCCCGAGCCCGGCGAACAGCGACGTGATGACGACCATCGTCGCGATCAGGAACAGGCCGTGTTCGAACCCGATCGGGACGAACAGCCGGCCCACGGCGGCGATGATGATCCCGACGACCAGGCCACGCACCGCGCTGGCACCGACGTAGGCAACGACCATCTCCGCGTAGGACAGCGGCGAGGTCAGCGTCTCGTGAATGTACTCGTTCCACCGCCCGTGGAAGATCGAGAACGAGGCGTTCTCGAAGGCGTTCGAGATCGCCCCGAGGACGATCAGTCCGGGGACGATAAAGAGGATGTAGGGGTAGCCCGCGATCTCGTCGATCCGGCCGCCCAGGATCACGCCGAAGACGGCGAAGTAGAGGACGTTCGTGATCGCCGGCGGCATGAACGTGTTCTTCGGCCGGCGGACGAACCGCAATACCTCGCGCCGAAAGAGCGCCCGGAAGCCGACTGACAGCATCAGGCGACCCCCTCTTGTTCGCGTTCCCGCTCGCGGTCGGTCGCCGTCTCCTCGCCGTCCGCGCTCTCGGCCGACGATCGCGTGACGGTCCGGTCCTCGCTGCGGGTCAGATCGACGAAGATCTCCTCGAGCGAGGTCCGCGTGATCTCGAGGTCGGCGATCTCGAACCCGCGGGCCTCGAGGTCGTTGAGCAGCCGCGGCGCGGTCGCGCCGCCGTCGTCGACCCGGACCTCGAGCCGGTCACCCGACACCGTCGTTTCGTGTGCGTAGGCCCCGAGATCCGGCGCGGTCGACGGCTCGGACTCGAGTCGCACGGCGATGGTGTCGGTGCCCCGCTGTTTCAGTTCGTCCGGGGTCGCGACGGTCACCTTCCGGCCCTCGTTCATGATCGCGACCCGATCACAGAGCCGTTCGGCCTCCTCGATGTAGTGCGTAGTGAGGAGAATCGTCGTCCCCTCCTCGTTGAGTTCGGTGACGAGTTCCCAGAGGTCGTGGCGGAGTTGAACGTCGACGCCGGCGGTCGGCTCGTCCAGAATGAGGAGATCGGGATCGGTGACGAGCGCTCGAGCGAGCAGCAGCCGACGTTTCATCCCGCCGGAGAGCCAGTCGAAGCGTTCGTTTCGCTTGTCGTAGATCCCGACGCGTTTGAGGACCTCGTCGGCCCGTTCGGCGGCCTCGTCCTCGGGGATTCCGTGGTAGCCGGCCTTGTGCATCAGCACCTCCTTGATGGGGAAGAAGCGATCGACGTTGAACTCCTGGGGGGCGAGGCCGATGGCGTCGCGAGCTTGCCGGTAATCGTCCTCGACGTCGTGACCGAAGACCCGAGCGTCGCCGCCGGTCTTGCGGACCAGGCCGACCAGCGTATTGATAAACGTCGTCTTTCCCGCCCCGTTGGGGCCGAGCAGGCCGAAGAACTCGCCTTCCTCGACGGTCAGCGACAGCTCTTGGAGGGCGCGGAGATCGCCATATTCCTTCACGAGATCGACGGTTTCGATGGCCGGTGGCATCGCCATGGCATCGGCCCCCGCCGCGGTTAAGAATGTTGGTATCGGCACTCGAACCGGCCGATACGGCCGATATCGTTGCTCACACTGGGGGCGATCAGTCCGCGGTTCGGGGTCGGCTCGAGGGCGCGATCGAACCGCTTTGCTGGACGATGTCGAGGGCGGTCATCACGTCGCTGCGCGAGATCAGCCCGACGAGGTCGCCGTCTTCGGGTCGGGGTTCGCCGAACGACCCGCCCGCGTCGGGGGTCTCGACGACGAGGAGTCGGCCGATCCCGTGTTCCTGCATCCGTTCGATGGCGGTCATCGCGTTCGAGTCCGGCGTGATCGTCTGCAGGTCGGTCGTCATCACGTCCGCGACGGTGTAGGCCTCCCGTTCGACCTGATCAATCTCGCGGGCGTCGGACAGGGTCACGAGCCCGACAAGGCCCTCGCCGGTCGCACTGCGTTCGACGACCGGGTAGCCGGTGTGTCGCTCCCGGAACATCCGTTCGATCAGCACCGCGACCGTTGTGTCGGGTTCGACCGTGTGGAGGTCCTCGACCGGCGTCATGATGTCGCCGACGGTGACGTCCTGAAAGGCCGCCTTCATCGTCACCTGCTGGGCCTCGCTCGAGGCGGCGATGAAGACGAAGAAGGCGACGCCGATGAGGATGATGTTCAGCGCGAACAGTCCAAACAGACCCATGAAGACCGCGAACAGCTTCCCGACGCTCGCGGCCTGTTGGGTCGCCTGCGCGTAGGGGCGGCCCCGGGCCAGCAGCGCGCGCAGCACGCGGCCGCCGTCCATCGGGAACGCGGGGAGCATGTTGAAGACGGCGAGCGCGACGTTCAGAATCGCGAGATAGCCGAGGACGAACCGCGTCCCGCTAAGCAGTCCCGGCGATGCTCCGCCGAGGACTTCGGGCGTGAGGACGAAGAGACCGTAGGAGCCGATGCCGACGAGGACGCTGACGATCGGCCCCGCGATGGCGATGTTCAGTTCCTGTCGCCAGTCTTCGGGCATCTCCGAGAACGAGGCGATACCGCCGAACAGCCAGAGCGTGATCGAATCGATGGGGAACCCGTACCGCTGGGCGGTCAGCGAGTGGCCCAGCTCGTGAAGGACGACGCCGACGAACAGGCCGACAGCGGCTGTCAGCCCGAGGAGCCACGGAATCGGCCCGCCGGTGATGGCCCCGATGTCGATCCCGGCTCCCAGCACCTCGTTGAGGATCTCGGCGACGGGTTCGATCCGTGTGCCGATTAGGTACGCAAACAGCGGCAACACGAGCAAGAACGTGAGATCGAGCTTGATCGGGATCCCGAACAGCGAGCCGATCCGGAAACTTCTCATAGTCGTTTCTTTCGGCGGCGGACCCTTAAGCGCGCCGACGACTCGACGTTTGCGGTCGAAGCCGCGCGGCGCTCGAGCGGTTCGACCGCTCGAGCAGGCTATAGGGACATATAATTGCAATAATACTACCTAGCGTCTCGATACTATGCCTCCCATAGCGTTATATGCGAGTTCGTGGTTTCGTGTTCGTACACTGATGGAAACGACAACTCCCTCACCGCGCGTCGACGAGCTACCGGCCGAACTCGAGTCCGCCCAGTCGAAACTGGTCTACCTCTACCTCGAGGCGGCCGGCGAAGCGACCGCGACCGACCTACAGCAGGCGCTTGGCCTCCGGAAACTGGCGATTCTGAGCGTCGTCGGCTCGCTCTCGAGTCGGGGGCTGCTCGAGGAAACCGAGGCCGGCTACGTGACCGCGGCCGCCGCGACCGACCCGATCACGGCTTGACATCCTCCCCGCGCTAAAGCGCGAGGATTCCTCCGTTGGGGGTTCGGCTACCGACCCACGGAGGCAACTTGCGGGTTCGTGCGCACTTCTTTGGGACCTTCATGAGGGTATGGTTTCCCCGACCAGTCGTGGTCGTCCCACTCGAATCGCACGGGCCGTGCCATCGGCCTGACTTCGCAATCGCTGTTTTCTCGAAGGAACGTCTCTGACGCTGTGAGGTCGGCGTGCCCCTCGAACCCACACGGACACGACAGCGTATCCTCGTGGCGAACCGTCTCCTCGTGGTCGCCACACTCAGGACACGTCTGACTCGTCCATGCTTCCGACTCGACTTCGAGAGAGATGCCGTACTCCTCACAGACACACGCGAGACGGTGGATGAACTTCTTGAACGCCCAGAAGTTGTGCGTCTTCTCGTTCACCCTGTCCGACCAATGTGTTTCCAGCACGTCGGTCAAATCGCCCACGTACACCGTCGCCACGCCCTCGTCGTACAACCGTTCAACGAGGTCACGCACTAGCGCGTTCTGCGCGTGGTCACGGCGCTTCGTCCGCTGTCGGTACAGCCGTCGAATCCGCTTGGAACTGTAGCGTCCCTCTCGGAGTTTCGACTGTAGGCGGGCAATTTCGTTGGTCGTCTCGCGGAACCGTCCGAACAACTCACGACCGTCGTAGAGGTACTGGGAACCAGTAGTTGTGGAACACGCGACGAGATTGTTCGCGCCAACATCGAGGGCGGCTTCTTCGGAAGCCAGTGGTGAATCCAGTCGAGAATCAGGGACAGTGACTGGTTGAAAAGCCCTGAACGTGTCGCTAACCCCGTCGTACTCGAGTTCCAGACGACCCTGTTCGCCGTTCCACTTCGGGTTGCCTCGGACTTCGAGGCGGAGTCGTTCGTGGTAGCCGAGTCCGTATTCGTCTTTCAGTTCTTGCCCGACAGGAATTTCGAGACGGCTACGATCGCCCCACTCAATCGTGTACTGGTTGTTGCGGATGTAGGTACGGAGTTCGCGTCCGTCTTCCTCGTTGCCCCAGTACGACGGTGGGTTGGCGTCCTCGCCTTTCTCTTTGAGGGCGAAGAACGACCGCCACGCTTCGCTGTTCTTGCGCGTGACCTGTTGGACGGTCGCGCTTCCGACGACGCCGTTGTAGCGCCCTCGATACTCGGAAGTGTCCCACACGTCGCCGTCACCGAAGTAGTTCTGACGACGTTCGTAGGTCAACTCGTTCCACAGAGAGGCGGAGGCGTCAAGTAGCCGTAGGAGGCACTCTTTGTCGTTCTCGGTCTGTGGAACCACCTCGAAGGTGTTGACGCGCTTCATTCGCCGTCACCTTCCTGTTCAGCGATGTACTGTTCGACAGCGCCCTTCGAGGCGCTTCCCGCTGTTCCGACGTAGTACGAACGAGTCCACTTCACGCGGTCATCGTACCGCTGATTGTACTTGCGGGCGGAGATGCCCTTCACCCAGTTGACGATGAGTGACGGGGCGTTCTTCGGTGGACTCCCGATGAACAGGTGTACGTGGTCAGGCATGACCTCGGACTCGGCCAGTTCGAGGTCTTTGTCGTCACAGATTTCCGCGAAGATGGTTTCGAGACGTTCCTTCGTCTTCTCCGTCAGGTGCGAACGCCGATACTTCGGCACGAACACTATGTGGTAGTAGAGTTCGTATTTCGCGTGACGGGTACTCTTTACCATCTATGCATACTATTACGGTCAGATGATTAAAGATTGCGTTGGAACCCCGTCTATGCCATCGTCGGCGGTTGAATACTGTTGGTCGTAACTTCCCGACAGCGACGGACGCGGCGCTTCGAAGCCTTTATCCGCTCGGTGGGCTTCCGTTTTCGTAAGTAACCACCATGTCCGACAAACCTGCCTCCATGTACCGGGAGATCAGTAAGCCGGCCTACACGCGCCGCGAATACATCACCGGCATCCCGGGTTCGAAGATCGCACAGCACAAGATGGGCGACGCTCAGGCAAACGCCGAGGACTACCCCGTCCAGATCAGCCTCATCACGGAAGAAGAGGTCCAGATCCGCCACGGGAGCCTCGAGGCCTCGCGCCTCTCGGCGAACCGTCACATGCTGAAAAACGCCGGCGAGAACAACTACAAGATGGTCCTGCGCAAGTTCCCCCATCACGTCATCCGGGAGAACAAGCAGGCGACGGGCGCGGGGGCAGACCGTGTCTCCGACGGGATGCGCCAGGCCTTCGGGAAGATCGTCGGCACCGCCGCTCGCATCGACGCCGGCGAGCGCATCTTCACCATCTGGTGTGACGTCGACGACGCCGAATTCGCCAAGGACGCCCTGCGGCGCTCCTACAACAAGATCTCGCCGCCGTGTCGCGTCGTCGTCGAGCGCGGCGAAGAGCAGCTGATCGCCTAGAAACCACCTTTTACGCTGCGCTCGTTTCGCGCCGGGAGCGCCGTTGGCGCTCCGCGGCGCGCCGTCGCTCGGTAAAAGCTGGACCAAAAGCACTCCTCCCTCCGTTCCGAACGCATAGCGTTCTCCACATCGGTCGTCGGCCCGCTCGTTCGCTTCGCTCACTCGCGGTCGGTACCGGTGAGCGCCTGCCCTCCCCCGGGTTGTGCGTCTCTCGCAGTCGCTCGAGACGCACTCCCGGCCACTGCGGTTTGATTCCGGATCGCCGCCTCGAGCAGTTTTTTGCCTCCCTCGCCCCGAGTCCCACGTATGATCGATCTCGCGGTCGCGAACGACCAGGAGACGTTCGGGCGGATGCGAGAGCCGCTGGCCGAGCGGGGGATACGGGTTCATCACGTGCCCGCGAGCGAGCGCGTGATCCCGCTGGGGGACGACGCGCCGTGGGCGGCCGGCGACTACGACGTCGGCTTCGTCTACCCCGGCCGGCTCATGGAGGGCGGGGTCGCCGACGCCCTGCTCGAGATCCCGTGGCTCAACGACCACGACGCCGTGCTGACCTCGCGGAACAAAGCCGAGGTGCTGGCCCGCCTCGAGCGGGCAGACCTCCCGGTGCCGCGGTCGGTCTACGTCTCGAACGACGTGAGCGAGGACGAACTGGCGGCGGTCTTCGACCGCTTCGAGCCGCCGGTCGTCGTCAAACCAAATTCGACGACGCGGGGAGTCGGCGTCGCGAAGGCCCACGATCTCGATTCCTTCCTGGGGATCTGTGACTACCTCTCGCTGGTCCACGACTACCGCGCGACCGGCGACCGCTCCTTTCTCGTTCAGGAGTACCTCCCGAACGCGACGGACTACCGCGTGATGGTCCTCGAGGGCGAGTACGTCGGCGCGGTCGAGCGACGACTGCCCGACGACGCGATGCAGGAGGGCCAGTGGAAACACAACGTCCACCGCGGGGCCGAGGCCACCGGCGTCGATCTCCCCGCGGAGTGGCGAACCCTCGCCGAATCCGTCGCCGCCGAACTCGAGATTTCGTTTCTGGGTGTCGATCTGCTCGAGACCGATGACCGGCTGGTGGTCAACGAGACGAACGCCCGCCCGACGATCGACGCCGAGACGAAGTACGAGCCGGACTTCTACGACCGGCTCGCGACCGCGATCCGGACGGCCGCGGAGTGACGGTCGTCGGAGCGCCGACTGGTCGTTCGAAACGCGGCCTGAAATGCTGCGCTTCCACGTACGCATACGGATGGAGATGCGGTGGCGCGCGCTGTCGACTGCCTGAACGATAGTGAAGGCAGTCGAGGACACCGTGCGAGGGATGAGCGAGGGAACGAAGTGACTGAGCGTTAGCGCGGAACCGACGGTTCCGCGAACCATACGACCGGGCACTTCGTGCCCGTGAGTAGAAATCGGCTGGGGAGGGCGTGGCCATTCAGTATTGCCACGATAGCAGGACGCTTTCTGCCCCAACCGTGTCAAAAGGGATCGTTCCATTTCCATTAGATCCCGCCGATCCGCCCGTCTTGCCCGTGAACTCCACAATCAGTTAGCCATAGAACCAGCTCCGAACGCCCGATGACGAGACGGAAAACGAGGGGTCGACCGCGACTGCCCGACTACTCGAGACTGATGTCCGAGGACTGTTCGGCCCGATCGAAGACGACCTCGAGGACGCCGTTGTTGTAGGTCGCCGAGGCGGTGTGTTCGTTGACGCGGCTCGGCAGGGAGACGCGCTCGTCGTACTGGCGATGATCGCTCTCCGCGGAGATGGTCAGGGTCTTGCCGTCGCACTCGAGTTCGATGTTGTCCTTCTCGACGCCGGGGAGGTCGGCGACGACCCGGACCTCGTCGTCGGTCTCGTGGATGTCGACGTGCGTGTCCATACCGAAGCCGTTCTCGACGTCGTTCGAGGAGTCGAAATCGACGTTGCCGTCCGCGCCGTTCATCATCTCGTTCATCATCCGCTCGATCTCGCGAAACAGGTCGTCGAAGGGTTCGTCGCGGTCGTCTCGGCGCATGTGGCGGTCTAGGGGACCGCGTGGCAAAAACTTTCTGTCGTCGCTATAGAATCGGTGGTCGCGTCCGACCGCCGGTGCCTGACCCGATGTCGTTCCGGTGTTCTCGAGGCCTCGAGCGGTCCTCGAAACCCGTTCCGAAAACCGACTTTTTCGCGTCTATAGTCCGATGCCAAGCGCCTCGTTGGTGGTTGCGATGCTCTCGGCGGCGTCGGCGCTGCCGGTTACGGCGCGGATCGCGTCGACGTTTTCGGGGACGACGTCGCTCTCCTGGTGGATCCCCTGGAAGAGATAGAGGTCGTCGCCGACGGTCGAGATCGACTCCTCCCAGATGCAGTTCTCCCAGATGTCGCCGCGCGGACGACCCGCGTCGAGGGCGTACTCCTTGAGTTTGCCGCTGCCGTCGATGTCCATTCGCTCGGGGATCAGGAACAGGCGCGACTCGTCGGCCAGCAGTTCGCGGACCTCGGCGGCGTCGACCTCCTCCTCGAGGGTGACGTTGAGACTGTGCATGTGCATCAGCGTCGCGGGTACCTTCATCCCGAGCGTGTCGATGTCCAGATCGTCGAAGATGGTCTCGACGTCGGGGCCGTGGTGGGACGGAATGGTGACCGGGTTCGGCAGGATGTCGTTGATCGGGCCGCGGGAGGTCTGGCCGGGGTCACCACCGCGACGAACGAGCGTCGCGCGGACCTTCTCGACGCCGTAGGCCTCGCGCAGCGGGGCGATGACACGAGAGAGGCCGGTCGTGTTACAGGAGACGACGCGGACGTGGTCGGCATCGACGGCGTCCTCGAAGTTCGAGCGCGCGTTGAAGCTCGTCTCGACGAGGTCGGCGTCCTCGCCGCCCTGGTAGAGCGCCGGCGTGTCGTACTCCTCGTAGAGGTCCTTGTTTTGGGCACCGATACCGGAGGGCGTGGCGTCGACGACGACGTCGGCCTCGGCCACGAGGTCCTCGACGGGACCGGCGATCTCGAGGCCGGCCTCGTCGAACAGGTGTTCACGCTCCTCGACGGCCGCGTACAGCGGGAACCCCTTCTCGACCGCCGTCTCGGCCTCGAAGTTAGGGCGGGTCTTCGCGACGCCCAGTACCTCCATATCGGGCTGCTGTCGGACCGCGTCCGCGACGCGTTTGCCGATCGTACCGTAGCCGTTGATCGCGACCTGTTGCATATGCTCGGGAGTGGACCACCGAGCGGGATAATCGTTTCGAGCCGTCACAGTCGACGTTTACTCGGATCGGAGTTTTCGATCCCTCTCGAGGCCGATCTCGGCGCTCGAACGGCTCGCTCGAGCCGCCGATCCACCGCGTCGGGACCGGACGATTGCATGCCGGCGACGGGCCGAGGGCAAGACATATCGGCCCGCTTACCCCAGGGTACTGTATGGCAGCACTTCGAGCGGCGGCGGAGACGGCCGTCCGTCAATGTCTGGCTCTCGACGCGGCGGAGTCGTGTGCGATCGTCACCGACGACAAGCGCGAGCGGATCGGCGAGGCGCTCTACGAGGTCGCCTCCGAGATCACCGACGACACCGTGATCGTCAGATATCCGCCGGGCGACACGCACGGCAGCGAGCCCCCCGAGCCCGTCGCGGCGGCGATGGCCGGGGCCGACGTGGTTCTGGCACCGACGACGAAGAGCCTGAGTCACACCCGCGCCCGGACCGAGGCCAACGAAGCCGGGGCGCGGGTCGCGACCCTGCCGGGGATCACCGAAGACGTGTTCACGACCGGACTCGAGGCCGATTACGAGTCGATCGCGGCCCATTGCGAGTCGGTCCGCGAGCAGGTCGCCGACGCCGACGAGATCCGGGTCACGACCGAAGCTGGGACCGACATCACCTTCGGCGTCGCCGGGCGGCGGTGGCTCTCGGACACCGGCATCGTCCACGAGTCCGGCGAGATGTCGAACCTGCCCGCGGGCGAGGTCTTCATCAGCCCCGAGACCGCCGACGGAACCTTCGTCGTCGACGGGACGATGCGGCCCCACGGGCTGTTCGAGGCCGACCAGCGGCTCACCTTCGAGGTCGAGGACGGCCTCGTCACCCGCATCTCCGACGACGAAATCCGCGAGACAGTCGAGGGCGCGGCCGAAGACGTTGGCGACGCCGCGTACAACCTCGCGGAGCTGGGCATCGGGACGAACGTCGCGGTCACCGAACTCGTCGGCTCGGTCCTGCTGGACGAGAAGGCGGGCGGGACTGTCCACATCGCGATCGGCGACGACGCGGGGATCGGCGGCGACACGGACGCGCCGATCCACCTCGACGGCATCCTCCGCGAGCCGACCGTCTACGCCGACGGCGAGCCCATCGATCTGCCGACGCCGACCGACGCCTGACCGGGCTTCGATGCGTGCCGGAAGTGTGCGAATATAGTGGATTCAAGTGATGGTGCCGTGTGGCCCCAATCATGAGCGATTCTCGAGCGTACGACATTCGGGGTCTCGAACTGACCGACGACCGCTACACGGTCGAGCAGGGACTCGTCCGGAACAAGTACAGAGCCCTCGATAGCGACGGCAACACCGTCCTCAAGGGGAAGCAGAAGATGCTGAAGATGAAAGAGGAGTTCCCCTTCGTCGACGGCGAGGGCAACGAGGTCTTCACCGTGAAAGCCGGCGGGATCCTCGACGTCGCGGGCAACTACGTCCTCACCGACGCCCGGACCGGCGAGGACCTCGTGATTCTGGACAACGACTACTCGCTGTTGCAGGACACGTGGACGATCCGCGACGCGACGACCGAAGAGAAACTGGCCGCCATCGCTTCCCGCGGCGCGATGGTAACGCTGGTCCGGAACGTCGTTCCGTTCGGCGAGCTGATCCCGCACAAGTACGAGATCACCGACCAGTCGGGCGCTCACGTCGGCTCGATCGACGGCCAACTCGGGCTCCGTGACCGGTACGAGATCTCCATCGACGACGCCAGTTCCGTCCCGAAAGAGCCGATCGTGGCCGCGGCGATGGTCATCGACGCGATCCAGGACAACTGACGACCGCCGTTCGAACGGGCGCGACGGGTTCAATCGCCTTTTCAGTGCGTAGCGTCTAGACAGCCCATGAGCGAGACACCGGATCGGGTTCCGACGCCCTGTCCCTCCTGTTCGCCGGACCTCGAGACGGTCCATGAGGTACTGACGGAAGGCGGCGGCACCTACACCGTTCGTTGCAGCGAGTGCAGTCACGTCCACAAGGTCCAGCCCGACAGCGAGCGCGAGGTCACGATAGACGTCGTCGTCTCCCAGGGCGGCGAGTCCTTTACTGCGAACGTCACCGCACCCGAAGACGAGTCGATCGAGGTCGGCGACGAGTTCATCTTGGAGACCGAGGAAGTCCTCTCGACGGTTCGCGTCACGAGCGTCGAACTCGACGGTCACAAGCGGGTCGATGAGGCACCCGCGGACGAGATCGAGACCGTCTGGACCCGCGAGGTCGACAACGTGGCAGTCAACGTCACCGTCCACCCACAGGACGGCTCGAAAGACGACAGCCGTTCCATTACGGTGCAGGTGCCCGGCGACTACGAGTTCGAGGTCGGCGCGGTCGAGTCGTTCGGCGACGACGAGTTCGAGATCGACGCCTTCGTCGTCCGCGGCGACGCCGAGGGCTACCGCCGGGACCGCTTCGAGGAACCGGGCGACACCGGCTTCGCGAAGGACATCAAGCGCGTCTACGCCTACGACGAGCAAAGCAGCGCCTGGTCGGCCTGGTAGTCGGACGACATCACGAACCGTCCGGTTCGTGTCGGTCTCCCCACTGGTACCGACCGACGGGTTCTGCCTCGAGAGTTATACCTAATCCCGTCAGCCGCTGCTCCGGTCGGTGCCGGGACCTGCTACCCGACCGCATACGGCGTCCGAGTCCGTACCCTCGACTATGTCCGACAGCGACGAGGCCGCCCGCCAGCGGATGGTCGAGACCGTCGCGGCTCGCGTCGACGACGACCGTGTCCTCGCGACCCTCGAGGCCGTTCCACGCCACGAGTTCGTCCCGCCGGACCGTCGCGAGAGCGCCTACGCCGACCGACCGCTCCCGATCGGCGACGGCCAGACGATCAGCGCGCCGCACATGGTCGCGATCATGGCCGACCTCCTCGCGGCCGAACCCGGCGACCGGGTCCTCGAGATCGGCACCGGCTGTGGCTACCACGCGGCCGTCACGGCCGAACTGGTCGGCGACGAGCGCGTCTACAGCGTCGAGTACAGCGCCGAACTGGCCGACCGAGCCCGCGAGCGACTCGCCGATCTGGGCTACGACGGCGTCTCGGTCCGGGTCGGCGACGGCCGCGAGGGCTGGCCCGACCACGCGCCCTACGACGCCGTCTATTTTACCTGCGCTATCGCCGAGTTCCCGGCTCCGGTCGTCGAACAGGTCCGGCCCGGCGGACAGCTGCTCGCCCCTGTCGGCACCGGCCGCCAGACGCTCGTCGACGCGACGAAACGCCCGGACGGCTCGCTCGAGCGGACCGAACGCGGCGGCGTCCGGTTCGTCGAGATGCGGGGCGATAGTAGCCACTGAAAGTCACTGCACGCCCGATCGCACGCCAGCGTTGCGATCAGCGTGTCAATCGTTGCAGTGGCTACGATAACCGTGTGACGGCGTCTCCCCGCAAGCGCGCCATTCATAACCGCCGCCCCGATAGCTGACGTATGGACCCCGCGGTACTGCGCGAGGACATGGTCGACGGCCTCGAGTCCCCGCCCAGGGACGTACTGAGCGATGAGGACGTGGCCGTCGCGATGCGCGACGTCCCGCGTCACGCCTTCGTCGACGACGAGCGGACGGCCTACGCCGACCGCGACCACGAGTCCCTCGGGACGCGCGTCCTCGCCCCCAGCACCGTCGCCCGCCTGCTGCAAGCGCTGGCGCTCGAGCGCGACCAGACGGTGTTGATCGTCGGTGCCGGCGTCGGCTACACCGCCGCCGTGACGGCCGAGATCGTCGGCGAGACGAACGTCCACGCCGTCGACATCTCCCGCCCGTTAGTCGTCGCGGCTCGAGGCAACCTCGCTGAAGCGGGCTACGAGGGCGTCCTCGTCGACCGCCGCGACGGCGCGGACGGCCTCCCCGAGTACGCGCCCTTCGACCGCATCCTGCTCGAAGCGGCCGCGGTCGATCCGCCCCGCGCGCTGCTCTCGCAGTTGACCGACCGCGGCCGGCTCGTCTTCCCCCGTGGCACTCAGCG
Organism: Natrinema sp. H-ect1; assembly: GCF_041821105.1. Classification (NCBI taxonomy): domain Archaea; kingdom Methanobacteriati; phylum Methanobacteriota; class Halobacteria; order Halobacteriales; family Natrialbaceae; genus Natrinema; species Natrinema sp. H-ect1. The sequence goes on from NZ_JBGUBA010000003.1 coordinate 334,652, forward strand.
ACAGCGTCTCGAGGCCGTCTCGAGCGACGGCGCCGTCGACCGGTTCGACCCGGTTTCGTTCGACCCGCTTCTCGTTGAGGGCGAGCAGTCCGGCGCGGTCGAGCGCAATCGGACGACTCGCGAGGACCGCGAGCGGGCCCAACGACGCGCCGAATCCCGCCGGGGCTGGGAACACGACTGGATCGAGTGGGAGGATGCGGGCGACGGGCAGTCCCGACGACAATCGCCACGATAACATCGTCGTCTCTCACGGGCCGGTCGCACCGCTTTCCCGGTTGGTCTCGCTTCGAGATCGTCCGCAGTCGCTGTCGCTGAACGGGACGTGTGGAAAGGGGGGTGGGGAAAGGGGGTGGGGGTGGCGACAGTCTGTCTCGTATCGCCACTTACGGGTACGTCGCGGTGTGGGTTAAGAATATCTTCTAATCTATTAGTACTGCCGAGATACTATTACTAATCAGTTAGTGCCGAATCGGATAATAACTACTGGCAGCTACTACTTCCCGTCGAGTTCAGTTATCGGGTCGTTCGGCAATGTCCCCGCGAACGACTGTCGCACCGACGGGTCGTCGGCGCCGTGTCGCGTGACGAATCGGTTCGTCGTTTCACTCGACTCGCTCGATGGCTCGAACCACGGAAGCCAGCGGTCGCTATCGGGCGCGAGTTCGGGGAAAGGGGAGTGGGGGAATTGGGGGTGGCGACAATCGATTGCGGATCGCCATTCGGCGGTACGAACCGATGCTGGGTACGGGCAGTCTCTAATCGGTTGGTGTCGGAAGTGACCAGGTACTAATCAGTTAGCGCTTCCGTCGAACGCCAACGAAACGAGCTTTCGTTCGGCCGCACGGAGATGGTAGTGATAGGTCGGCGACGACACGTCCAGTGCGTCCGCCAGATCCTCGCCGGTACTCTCGCGTGGCCACTCGAAAAACCCGCTGTAGTGGGCCGCCTGCAGCGCTTCCAACTGTTTGTCGGTGAGTCGCTCGGCCAGATGCGTATCGAGCTGTCGCGCCGATATCGTTCCCGTCCGCTCGCGTTTGGCCACGAGTTCCGTCTCGGGATACTCCTCTCTGATCGCCTCGACCAGCGACCGGGTCTCGACCCCCTGTGGCACCTCGAGGACGACCGTCGCCGTCCCGTCCTCGGCCGTCGCCATCCGTATCTGGACATCGTAAGTCCGCAAGACGTCGAGAAACGGCGTCGACGTGACGGTGAGTTCGAACAGCCGTTCGTCGTCGCCCTCGGAGACGATCGACAGCGTCTCGATCGACGCCCAGTCGGCCTCGAGGTCGGTCAGCGACGCCGTCGCCGGCGCACTGACGAATAGCACGACGCCGTCCTCACCCCGATCGACCACGCCCTCGAGCCTGATCGGTCCCGTGTTCGCGGCGTGGTCGGAGAGGCGGTTGAGCAACAACCGCGAGTCACCGACCGTGAGTTCGAGTTCGAGACGGCTGTCGGTCACCATCGCGCGGGTCCGTTCGACCGACCGGATCGCGTGGCCGATCGTCTCCCCGAGTTCGGCGAGGACTTCGCGCTCGCTCTCGCCGACCGAGTCGGCCCCCGCGACGTGGACCACCAGGGCCCCGTATCGGCGCTCGTCGGCGACCAACGGTACGCCGAGTACAGTCTGATAGCCGTAGGTTAGCGCCTCCTTGCGCCGCGACTGCCACCCGTCGGCCTCGAGGACGTCCCGGACCGTTCGGACGCCGTTCCCCTCGAGCGTCTCCCGGACCAGTCCGATCTCGGGTGCGCGCTCCCCGTCGTCACGGATCCGGTCGATGTAGGCGGCGTCGATACCGGCCCAGGCAGCCGGGACGGGCGGATCGTCGTCGCTCACGGCGATCCAGGCGAAGCGATACCGGTCCGTCTCGGCGAGTCGATCGCAGACGGTCGCTTCGATTTCGTCCCGCGTCGACGCCTGTGCGATCCCGTGATTGATCTCCCGGACGATCTCGTTCGTGTGATTGAGTCGGGTCAGCTCCTCGTTTTGCTGGGTCAACGTCCGGTCGTGATCCCGAAGCAACTGCTCGCGCTCGGCGCGATCCAGTGCGGCCTCCGTGTTGGCCCCCAGGATGTGCAACAGCTCCGTCATCGTCTCGTCGAATCCGCCAGTCCCCTCCGTTCCCGCGACTAACACGCCGTGGGTTCCAAGCGGTACGATCGCCTCGCACCGACTCACCGCCTCGATGCCGTCTCCGCGAGTGACGTCCGTGTAACAGGCACTTTCCCCTTCGGAGAACACGTCCCAGACGAGCCCCTCGCCCCGCTCAAAGCGCGTCTCGGGATCGCCCAACTCCAGTGACTGTCCCGTCGATGCCGCGTGTTCGAGAACGCCCGCGGTCGGCTCGAACGCGTAGGCCGCGGCGACGGCTACCTCGAGGATCTCGTCGGCCGTCTCGACCGCCGACCGATAGATCTCGTCTTTGGTTTCCGCGCGCATCAGGTCCCGCGTCGTCTCGTGAAGCGTCGTCAGCGTTCGCTCGTACCGGCGCTCGCTCTCCCGGAGTTCCGTCTCGGTACGGTACTGGGCGACGGCGTTCGTGATCTGGTTGGCCAGCAGGGCATACTGCTTCGTGCCCGACTCTTTCTGGCGGTACTGTGTGACCCCCGCCGCGATCGCCTCGCTGGCGATCTCCTCCGATCCCCGCCCCGTAAAGAGAATAAAGGGGAGATCCGGATCGTCCTCGCGGACCCGCTCCAACAGCTCGAGGCCGGTCATCTCCGGTATCTCGTAGTCGCTGACGATACAGTCGACGTCCTGCCGCTCGATGACTGCCAGCGCCTCCCGGCCGTTCGTCGCCGCCTCGGCGACGATCGACTCGCGTTCGCGCTCGAGCATCTCGCCGGCGAGGTCCGCGAATCCGGGTTCGTTATCGACGATGAGTACGGTGATCGGGTTCGTCATTGCCTTGGACGCTACTCCTCGTTTTCCGACGTATTGGTGAGCGGGGACTAAATGATTAGCATTCCGTTTGGGCCGACTCGAATTATCTAGTGTCCACATCGGTCGCGGGAGTCACGGCAGCCGCCCATCGAACTCGTACTCCGAAGCCCAGTTGATCGCAGGGTGATCAATCTCACCGTCGAACCGCAGCTCCATCTTCTGTGCCGTCGCTTCGGCCGCGTCAATGCAGTAGAATCGTTCGTTCTCGGGATAATAGACGAGGAACGCGTCGACCGAATCGTGATACGTCGTCTCGTGGTACTGTCCGTCCCGCGTCGTCTGGGAGTGCGTGTTGAATCGCAGCGTTTCCGGCTTGTTCGACCAGCCGGTCTTACATTGAATCCGCGTGAGTTCGGAGCCATCGTCTGCGATGAGGTCGTACTTGTCGTTATCGCCGAACGGAACCGAGACGCTGTACCCGTGGGCGACGAGCGTCGCGATGGCCCTCGCTTCGGTCACGTCACCGACCGCTTTCGAGTTTCGCATGCTGCGATTCGCCGCCCGTTGGCAGAAAAACGATCGGGCGGGACACCTCTCCTCGGAACGTCGCTCGTTTTCGTCCCGAAGCCGACCGTCGATGACGTATCGAATACACGCCAGCAGTGTTTCGGAGTTGATTGTTGAAGAAGACGCTCGAGTACCGCTGTTCCGATCCCGGACTACTCGCGGCCAGTAAACTGGTCGCTGGTGGAAGTTGAGATCGGAAAAGCGCCCGAGGCGGGATTTGAACCCGCGTCACAACCGTGACAGGGTTGTATGATGGGCCACTACACCACCCGGGCTCGCAACTCTTCGTTTCGCCGTCGGAGTATTAAGGGTTTTGTTCCCCGACCGTTTTTGATACTGACTGACAAGTTATTCTCGCGGGTCCCGTAACAGCGTACCGTGTCGTCTATATAATGTGTCTGCCGGTGGCAACTGTGACACGGTGCAGTTACTCGAGTGAGCGTTCGATCCGTTGACCCGTCTCGTTGTGATCCTCCATCGCGACGTTCTCCGTTTACGGCGTCGGGGTCGTCTTTGCGTGATACGTAGCGCTACACATTGCTGTCGGTTAGTTCATGAAAAACGCCCGAATACCGCTGTTCCGATCCCGGACTACTCGCGGCCAGTAAACTGATCGCTCGTGGACGTTGAGGTCGGAAAAGCGCCCGAGGCGGGATTTGAACCCGCGTCACAACCGTGACAGGGTTGTATGATGGGCCACTACACCACCCGGGCTCGCAACTCTTCATTTCGCGGTTACAGTATTAAGGCTTTTCAATCGAACCCCGTGTGGTACGGTCAATCGATCCATGATCGCCGCCTCGAGCGCCCCTCTCGCCAGTATCGTGATACCGGATCACACGACCCACAAGGAATATAACTGAGAACCGGCTACTCTCGAGTGTGATCGTTCGCTCCGGTCAGGTTCGCCCGGCCGGGTAGCCCTGCTTGTGCCCCGAGTTAGTAACCGTTAAATGGTTCCCGCCGCTATCTGCCTGTAGTATCTCGTGACAGCCGCTTCTCTCCCGATAGCAGACACGCACACCCACACATGGTAGACGTAAGCCAACACGAACTCGTTCCGGAGCATACCGTCCTCGAGGACGACGAACTCGAGGAAGTGCTGACGGAATACAACATCGATCGTACAGATCTGCCGAAAATAAAGCGCAACGACGCCGCGCTCCCCGACGACGCGGCGGTCGGCGACGTCATTCGGATCGTACGCGACTCGCGGACGACCGACCAGTCAGTCGTATACCGACTCGTGGTGGAATAAATGGCAATGGAACTCAACCGCGACAAACGACGAGAGATCTCGCGCGAATATTTCTCGAAGGAACGGATCGCCGAACACCACTACCGCTCGTTCAACGCCTTCCTCAACCGGGGGATGCAGGAGGTCGTCGACGAGAAGGCGACGATCGACACGGACATCGGTGACAAGGAAGGCGAAGAGCCGGTCCACGTCGAGCTGGGCGACGTCCGCGTCGTCACGCCCCGCGTCCGCGAGGCCGACGGCTCCGAGGAACTGCTCTACCCGCAGGAGGCCCGCCTCCGGAACATCACCTACTCCGCGCCCGTCTTCATGGAGATGTCGATCGTCAAGGGCGAGGAGGGCGACCAGCGGGTCGTCGACTCCACGGAGACGAAGATCGGTCGGATGCCGATCATGGTCGGCTCCGAGAAGTGTAACATCGCCGGCTTCTCCGACGAGGAACTGATCGAGATCGGCGAGGACCCCGCCGACCCCGGCGGCTACTTCATCGTCAACGGCTCCGAGCGGGTCCTGATGACCAGCGAGGACCTCGCACCGAACAAGATCCTCGCCGAATACGACACCAAGTACGGCGACGAGATCCAGGTCGCCAAGACGTTCTCCCAGCGCCGTGGCTACCGCGCCCTGGTGCTGTGTGAACGAACACGGGACGGCCTGCTCGAGGTATCGTTCCCGTCGGTCTCGGGCTCGATCAACTTCGTCACGCTCGTGCGCGCCCTCGGACTGGAGTCGGACGAGGAGATCGTCCACAAGGTCTCGAACGACCCCGAGGTCGTCAAGTACATGCTCGAGAACTTAGAGGAAGCGGAGGTCCAGACCGAAGAGGAGGCCATCGAGGAACTGGGCAAACGCGTCGCCTCCGGGCAGGGCAAGAACTACCAGCTCAAGCGCGCGAATTACGTCATCGACCGCTATCTCCTGCCGCATCTCCACGAGGACGGCGTCGAGGAAGAGGACGTCCGCATCAACAAGGCCCACTACCTCTGTCGGATGGCCGAAGCCTGCTTCGAACTCGCCTTGGGCCGGCGCGATTCCGACGACAAGGACCACTACGCGAACAAGCGGCTGAAGGTCAGCGGCGACCTGATGAAGGACCTGTTCCGGACCGCGCTGAACAAGCTGGCCCGGGACGTCAAATACCAGCTCGAGCGCGCGAACATGCGCAACCGGCAGCTCTCGGTCAACACGGTCGTCCGCTCGGACGTCCTGACCGAACGGCTCGAGCATCCGATCGCGACGGGCAACTGGGTCGGCGGCCGCTCCGGCGTGAGCCAGCTGGTCGACCGGACCGACTTCATGGGCGTTCTCTCGCACCTGCGCCGCCTGCGCAGTCCGCTCTCGCGCTCGCAGCCACACTTCGAGGCGCGGGACCTCCACGCGACCCAGTGGGGTCGCATCGGTCCCTCCGAGACGCCGGAGGGTCCCAACTGTGGGCTGGTGAAGAACTTCGCCCAGTCGATGGAGCTGTCCCAGAACGTCGAGGACGAACAGGAACTCAAACGCGAACTGGCATCCATGGGGGTCGAGGGCATTCCCGGCCTCGAGGGTATCGAACGAACGGCGGCCTCAGGGGACGACTAAATCATGAGCAGCCAAGAACGAGAGGCGAAAGTCTACGTCAACGGATCGCTGGTGGGGACCCACCCCGATCCGCACGAACTCGCAGAACAGATCCGAGAAGCACGACGCATCGGCGATGTCTCCGAGATGGTCAACGTCTCGGTCAAAGACCGCACCCGCGAAGTGATCGTCAACGCCGACGCCGGCCGCGCGCGACGACCGCTTCTGGTCGTCGAGGACGGCGAACCGCGCATCTCCGAGCAGGAAATCGAGGCGCTCCAGGAGGGCGACCTCGAGTTCGAAGATCTGGTCGATCACGGCTACATCGAATTCATCGACGCCGAGGAGGAAGAGGACATCCTCGTGGGCGTCGACGAGGACGATCTGACCGAGAACCACACCCACCTCGAGATCGACCCGTCGCTGATCTTCTCGATCGGTGCGGGGATGATCCCCTACCCCGAACACAACGCCAGTCCCCGCATTACGATGGGGGCGGGGATGATCAAACAGTCGCTCGGTCTGCCCAGCGCGAACTACCGCATTCGGCCGGACACGCGCCAGCACCTGCTGCATTACCCGCAGCTCTCGATGGTCAAGACCCAGACGACCGAACAGATCGGCTACGACGAGCGGCCCGCCGCCCAGAACTTCGTCGTCGCCGTGATGAGCTACGAGGGGTTCAACATCGAGGACGCGCTGGTCATGAACAAGGCCAGCGTCGAGCGTGCGCTCGCTCGCTCGCATTTCTTCCGGACCTACGAGGGCGAGGAACGCCGGTATCCGGGCGGCCAGGAGGACCGCTTCGAGATCCCCTCCCAGGACGTCCGCGGGGCCCGCGGCGAGGAAGCCTACAACCACCTCGACGAGGACGGACTGGTCAACCCCGAGACGACGGTCGACGAGAACTCCGTCCTGCTCGGGAAGACGTCCCCGCCGCGATTCCTCGAGGAGCCCGACGACATGGGTGGACTCTCACCCCAGAAACGGCGCGAGACCTCCGTCACGATGCGCTCGGGCGAGTCGGGGATCGTCGACACCGTCACGCTCATGGAGGGCGAGGACGGCTCGAAGCTCTCGAAGGTCTCGGTGCGTGACGAACGGATCCCCGAACTCGGGGACAAGTTCGCCAGCCGCCACGGCCAGAAGGGGGTCGTCGGCCACCTCGCACCCCAGGAGGACATGCCCTTCACCGAGGAAGGGGTCGTCCCCGACCTCGTGCTGAACCCCCACGCCCTGCCGTCCCGGATGACCGTCGGCCACATCCTCGAGATGATCGGCGGCAAACTCGGCTCGATGGAAGGTCGCCGCGTCGACGGGACGCCCTTCCTCGGCGAGGACAAGGACGAACTCCGTGAGGGGCTCGAGGAGGCCGGCTTCGATTCCGCCGGCAAGGAGACCATGTACTCGGGCATCACGGGTGAGAAGATCGAGGCCGAGATCTTCGTCGGCGTGATCTTCTACCAGAAGCTCTACCACATGGTCTCGAACAAGCTGCACGCCCGCTCGCGCGGGCCGGTGCAGGTGCTGACCCGCCAGCCCACCGAGGGGCGGGCCCGCGAGGGCGGGCTCCGTATCGGGGAGATGGAACGCGACGTGTTCATCGGCCACGGGGCGGCCATGACGCTGAAAGAACGACTCCTCGACGAATCCGACCGTGAGTTCATCCACGTCTGTGCCAACTGTGGGATGAGCGCGGTCGAGAACGTCGAACAACGGCGTGTCTACTGTCCGAACTGCGACGAGGAGACCGATATCCACGAGATCGAGATGAGCTACGCGTTCAAGCTCCTCTTGGACGAGATGAAGGCGCTGGGTATCGCACCGCGACTCGAACTGGAGGACGCCGTCTAACCCATGCAAGACACGACACCCAAAGACATCGGAGCGATCAACTTCGGGCTCATGGAGCCCGAGGAGTACCGGGAGATGAGCGCGACGAAGATCATCACCGCCGACACCTACGACGATGACGGCTTCCCCATCGACATGGGGCTGATGGACCCGCGGCTGGGCGTCATCGACCCCGGCCTCGAGTGCAAGACCTGCGGGAAGCACTCGGGTTCCTGTAACGGCCACTTCGGTCACATCGAGCTGGCCGCGCCGGTGATCCACGTCGGCTTCACGAAGCTCATCCGACGGCTCCTGCGTGGCACCTGCCGGGAGTGTTCCCGCCTGCTGCTGACCGAGGACGAGCGCGACGAGTTCCACGACCAGCTCGACGAATCGCGGAAGCTGAGCCGGGATCTCAACGACGTGACGAAGGCCGCCATTCGGCAGGCCCGTAAGAAGGACCGATGTCCGTTCTGCGGCGAAATCCAGTACGACATCGACCACGAGAAGCCGACGACCTACTACGAGGTCCAGCAGGTCCTGACCAGCGAGTACTCCCAGCGCATCGCCGGCGCGATGCAGGGCGACGAGGAGGAAGGCATCGAGCGGACGACGCCGGACGAACTCGCCGAGCAGACCGAGATCGAACTCACCCGGGTCAACGAGATCCTCTCGGGCTCGTTCCGCCCGCGCGAGAGCCAGCGCAAGGCCATCGAGAAGGCCCTGGACATCGACCTGACCGAGGAGGACACGAACAAGCTGATGCCGAGCGACATCCGGGACTGGTTCGAAGCGATCCCGGACGAGGACATGGAGGTTCTGGGGATCAACCCCGAGCGCTCCCGTCCCGAATGGATGATCCTCACCGTCCTCCCGGTACCGCCGGTCACCGCGCGGCCGTCGATCACGCTCGACAACGGCCAGCGCTCCGAGGACGACCTCACGCACAAGCTGGTCGACATCATCCGGATCAACCAGCGGTTCATGGAGAACCGCGAGGCCGGCGCGCCCCAGCTGATCATCGAGGACCTCTGGGAACTGCTGCAGTACCACGTCACGACGTTCATGGACAACGAGATCTCGGGAACGCCGCCGGCGCGACATCGCTCCGGCCGCCCCCTCAAGACCCTCTCCCAGCGCCTGAAGGGCAAGGAGGGTCGCTTCCGCGGCTCGCTGTCCGGGAAGCGTGTCAACTTCTCCGCCCGAACCGTCATTTCGCCGGACCCGACCCTCTCGCTCAACGAGGTCGGTGTCCCCGATCGCGTGGCCAAGGAGATGACCCAGACGATGAACGTCACCGAGCGCAATCTCGAGGACGCCCGGCGGTTCGTCTCCAACGGACCGGAGGGCCACCCCGGCGCGAACTACGTCCGACGGCCGGACGGTCGTCGGCTGAAGGTGACCGAGAAGAACTGCGAGCAACTCGCCGAGAAGGTCGAGGCCGGTTGGGAAGTCAACCGCCACCTCATCGACGGCGACATCGTCATCTTCAACCGCCAGCCGTCGCTGCACCGGATGTCGATCATGGCCCACGAGGTCGTGGTCATGCCGTACAAGACGTTCCGGCTGAACACCGTCGTCTGTCCGCCCTATAACGCCGACTTCGACGGCGACGAGATGAACATGCACGCGCTGCAAAACGAGGAAGCCCGCGCCGAAGCGCGCGTCCTCATGCGCGTGCAAGAACAGATGCTCTCGCCGCGGTTCGGCGAGAACATCATCGGGGCAATTCAGGACCACATCAGTGGGATGTACCTCCTGACCCACGACAACCCCCGGTTCAACGAGACGCAGGCGCTTGACCTGCTGCGTGCCACCCGGATCGACGAACTGCCCGAACCCAGCGGCGTCGACGACGAGGGCGAGCCGTTCTGGACCGGTCACGACGTCTTCTCGGAACTGCTTCCCGACGACCTCGATCTGGAGTTCACCGGCACCGTCGGCGACGAAGTCGTCGTCGAGGACGGCCAGCTCCTCAAGGGGACCATCGCCGAGGACGAGGTCGGCGAGTTCGGCGGCGAGATCGTCGACACCATCACGAAGGTCTACGGCAACACCCGCGCCCGGATCTTCGTCAACGAGGTCTCGACGCTTGCCATGCGGGCGATCATGCACTTCGGGTTCTCGATCGGAATCGACGACGAGACCATCCCAGATGAGGCCGAGTCCCGCATCGACGAGACGATCGCGGACGCCAACGACCGCGTCGAAGAACTGATCGAAGCCTACGAGAACAACGAACTCGAGAGTCTCCCCGGGCGGACCATCGACGAGACCCTCGAGATGAAGATCATGCAGACGCTCTCGCGTGCGCGTGACAACGCGGGGAACATCGCTGACGAACACTTCCAGGACGACAACCCCGCGGTCGTCATGGCCAACTCCGGTGCGCGTGGGTCGATGCTCAACCTGACCCAGATGGCCGGTGCCGTCGGTCAGCAGGCAGTTCGGGGCGAGCGGATCAACCGCGGCTACGAGGACCGCACCCTCTCGCACTACGAACCGAACGACCTCTCGGCCGAGGCCCACGGCTTCGTCGAGAACTCCTACACCAGCGGGCTCACGCCTCGGGAGTTCTTCTTCCACGCGATGGGTGGCCGCGAGGGCCTGGTCGACACTGCAGTCCGGACCTCGAAGTCCGGCTACCTGCAGCGGCGGCTGATCAACGCCCTCTCGGAACTCGAGACCCAGTACGACGGCACGGTCCGGGACACCTCGGACACGATCGTCCAGTTCGAGTTCGGCGAGGACGGCACCTCGCCGGTCAAGGTCTCCTCCGACGAGGACAACGACATCGACGTCGAGGCGATCGCCAGCCGCGTCCTCGATTCGGAGTTCGATTCCGAGGAAGACCGCGAAGAGTTCCTCGGCTCCAAGCCGCGCCCGACGAACCTCTCGGAACACGCCGACGACCGACTGACCGAGGGCACGGAGGTGAGTTCCGATGACTAACGTCGAGTACGACGTCGACGACGATACCATCGCGGTCGTCGAGGACACCGATCTCCCGCGGCGACTCAAGGACAACGTCTACGAGACCCTCGAGGATCGCGGCGACGCGACCGTCGAGGACGCCGACGAACTGGCGAAGGCCGTCGAGACCCGGTATCTCGACACCCGCGTCGATCCGCTCGATCCCGTCGGCACCGTCTCGGCCCAGTCGATCGGCGAACCCGGGACGCAGCTGACGATGAACACGTTCCACTACGCCGGCGTCGCCGAGATCGACGTGACCCAGGGGCTGCCCCGGCTGATCGAACTGGTCGACGCCCGGAAGACCCCGGATACGCCGATGATGACCGTCTACCTCGAGGGCGAGTACGCCACCGAGCGCGAGAAGGCCCACGAGGTCGTCTGGAAGATCGAGGCGACGAAGATCCTCGCGCTGGGTGACGTCTCGACGAACGTCGCGGACATGCGCGTCCAGATCTCGCTCAACGAGGACACCCTCAAAGAGCGGATGATCACACCCGACGAGGTCGCGGGGATCATCGAGGACTCACTGGGCGTCCAGACGGTCCAGCAGGGCACCGAGATCCAGTTCGGCCCCGAGGAGCCGTCCTACCGGGACCTCCTCCAGCTCGTCGAGGAGTTGCGCGATATCACGTTCAAAGGAATCGAGGACATCTCCCGCGTCGTCATCCGCCGCGAGGAACTGGACAACGGCAACGAGGAGTTCGTCCTCTACACCGAGGGGTCGGCCTTCGGCGACGTCTTGGAGATCGAGGGCGTCGACGCCTCACGAACGACGTGTAACAACATCCACGAGATCCATCGGAACCTCGGCATCGAGGCGGCTCGCGAGGCCATCATCGAGGAGACGAACAACACGCTGGCCGAGCAGGGTCTCGACGACGTGAACGTCCGCCACCTGATGCTGGTCGCGGACATGATGACCAACCGCGGCGAGATCGAGTCGATCGGTCGCCACGGGATCTCGGGCTCGAAGGAGTCCGTGCTGGCCCGCGCGGCGTTCGAGGTGACGGTCAACCACCTGCTCAACGCCGCGATCCACGGCGAAGTCGACGATCTCGACGGCGTCACGGAGAACGTCATCGTCGGCAAGCCGATCAAGCTCGGCACCGGCGACGTCGATCTCCGGATGGGGTCGACCACCTCCGGCAGCGGTCAGGCCGACTGATCGATGGGCGTTACCCTCGACGACGACGCCCGGCAGTATCTGGCGGCCTTCGAGGACGTGACCGGCGTCGACGGGCGGGACTGTCTCGTCACCGACGGCGGTGACAGTCTCCTGATCGTCGTCGAACGCGGCGGCATGGGCGAGGCGATCGGTCCCGACGGCCGTACCGTAAAGCGGTTCGAGGATCGTGCCGATGCGCAGGTCCGACTCGTCGAAGACGCCGACAACACCGCGGAGTTCGTCGCCAACGCGCTCGCACCGGCGGCGGTCTACAACGTCACGATCAGCGAAAACGACGATACCGTCGCGTACGTCGAGGTCGCGCAAGCGGATCACGGCGTCGCGATCGGCACGAACGGTCGCACGATCGACGCCGCCCGCACCCTCGCGAAGCGCCACTTCGGAATCGACGACATCCAGCTGTTGTAGCCCGTTTTTGGTTTCTCTCTCGAGGCGGAGCGACGCGACCTCCGACGCGGAGGTCGGCCGATCAGAACGCTTTTCGCCGCGATTCTCAGCCCAAGTCGCCGACGTTCGCGCCGCAACCGCCACAGCCGCGGCCGGCGTCACCGAAGACGTCCTCGTTCCACTCGGTGACCTCGGGATCGTCCGGGACCCAGTCGGGGTCGAGGTCGAGGGTCTCGATCTCGTGTTCGACCAGTGCGGCCAGTAGCTCCGCGAGCGCGGCGTAGAACGTCCCGTCGTCGTGGCTGCCGACCTCGTCGGCGAGCCGCCAGTACCACCGGCCGAGGTGGTCCTCGAGGAACGAGCGCCGCGCGTCGACGACGATCGCGACGCCCTCGTCGTCGCCCCTCTCCCGGAGCGAGGCCTCCCGGAGACAGAGCGCACTCAGGAACTCCGTCAGGTAGCAGACGTGATCCCCGCGGTCGGTCCCCTCGTCGGCCAGTGAGAGGTCGAACGCCTCGTAGAACCCTCTGATGTCGGCGAGCCGGCGGACGTTGGTCATCAGCGGGCCCGGGAGGTACGTCAGCTCGTAGGGGGAGACGGTCACCCCCTCCTCGACGCCGAACAGGGCGGCCCACTGGTGGTGGAGTTCGTCGCCGTCGATGCCCTCGAGGGCGTCGGTGACGGCCGCGGCTGCCGCGGCAATCTCGGGATCGATCGCCGCTGCGGACGCGTGGAGGTCCGCGGCGTATGCGTCCTCGTCGCGGGCCGCCTCGAAGTCCTCGCCCGGGCGGTCGAACCCGAGCGAGAGCAGCGAGTAGAGCCGGCTCCGGTGGACCGCCGTCTCGGCGTCGCCCGGCAGGTCGGCCGGGTCCGGCGTCGGCTCGGTTTCCGGTTCGTCGGTCGCGTCCGTGGCCCGGTTCGGCGGGCCGCCGAGGATGGTGTTCTCGCTCATGGTTACGTGATATCCAGCCGGTAGACGTCCTCGTCTTCGTCGTAGCGATCCCGTTCGGCGGTGGGTTCGGTGATCGGCACGCGACCGACCTCGTCGCCCTCGTAGTAGCCGACCGCTTCGTCGCCGTCGATCTCGAAGGCCGTGATCGACCACTCGGTCGACCCCATCAGTTTGAACAGCCCCTTGAGCGCGGGCTCGTCGCCGTTACGCATCGCGCGGTAGGTGGCGATGGCGTCCTCGACGCCCGGACCGAACATCTGGGAGAGGTAGTCGGTCGGTGCCGTGATCGGCGGCACGTAGTAGACGTTCGGCTCGAGGCCGAACTGCGGGTACAGCGGCTTCGCCAGCTCTTTCTGGTGGACGACGAAGTCGAGCGGGTTCGTGGGCTCGGCCATCGGATCGGATTCGTCGGCTTCCTCGGGCGGGTTGATGTAGCCGTGGAGGCGGATCTTCCCCAGACAGTTCTCGAAACACTGCGGGGCCTTTCCCTGCTCGGTCTTCGTATAGCAGCCGATGCACTTCTGTGACTTGCTCTCGGCGGGGTTGAAGATCGCCTTCTTGTAGGGGCAGGCCTCGTTGCACTGCTGGAAGGCCTGACAGGAGTCCTCGTCGATGAGGACGACCCCGTCCTCTTCCCGCTTGTAGATGGCGGGGACCGGACAGGAGCCGGCACACGCGGCGTACGTACAGTGGTTGCAGATCCGCGGGAGATAGAAGAACCACACGGGGTGGGTCTCCTCGTCGAAGTGGGTGATCGACTCCATCGAGTCGCCGGCGATCTCGTCCTCGCCGAGGTTCGGATACCGCCAGTCGTCGGTGCCCGGGAAGAAGCCGGCCAGCTCCCCGGCCGCCTGCTGGGACTCCTGGGGATTGTTCTCCGAATCGTCCCAGTCGGTCCCGTTGGCCTCGAAGATCGTGTCGCCCTCGTAGGTCCCGTCCTCCCAGTCGCCGGGGTCGAGATCCTCGAGGGTGCGCTTGTCCCAGCCGACCGGGTGGGAGCCGTAGGGTTTGGTTTCGACGTTGTTCCAGAACATGTGTTCCTGACCCTCGCCGTGGGTCCACGTGGTCTTGCAGGCCAGGGTACACGTCTGGCACTCGATACACTTGTTCAGGTCGAAGACGCCGGCCCACTGGTCGTCGGGGCGTGCGCCCTCGTAGGGGTACTCCATCTCGCGGCCGAGTTGCCAGTTGTCGACTGTTGGCATCGTTAGTCACCCTCCGTTGACGTGAAGTCGCCGTCGAGATACCGCTGCATCGTCTCGGTTTCGTAGCCGGGCCGTAGCCCCATCTCGGCAGGTCGCCACAGCCCTTCGCCGTCCTCGCCGGCGTCGCCTTCCTTCTCGAACTTGACGAACGATTCTCTGGGTGCGCCGTTGGCACAGTGGACGTCCGGGGCGAAGCCCTTGCCGATGGTCTGGCCCATCAGCCCCTTGCGGTTCATCTCGTCGGTCAGGATGGTCGGCCGGAGCCACGAGCGGGTCATGCTCTGGTGGCCCCCGCGCCGGTACAGCGACACGTAGTCGGTCTCCTCGTTTTTCGCCATGCCCGTTCGGTCGGGCGTCGCCTCGGTCGTCCCGTGGCTGGCCTGATTGAGGTTGTGCCAGCTCCGGGTCACGCCCCGCGGCATGGCGGGCTGGTATCGCACCCGCATCAACGCCCGCGAGTACTCGTCGGGATCCCCGTTGGCGCTGGGATACGGCCGGTCATTGGGGTCGGCGTCGACCCACACGTAGTCACCGTCTTCGAATCCCTCTTCTTTGGCGTCCTCGGGGTTCATCTCGACGTAGCCCTCGCCGAAGTACGGTTTGCGATCGTCCTTGCGGTCCCGGTCGCCGAACGGCCCCCACCAGACGGCGATGTTCGGCAGGGCGTTACAGAACGTGTGTGCGCCGTGTCTGTACTTGGGGGTCATAAAGGAGTACTTGAACCCGGGATCGACGTCCTGCAAGGGGTGACTCGAGTTCACGAGGTCGTCGGTACTCACGACCTCGTTGCGGACCTGGCGGGCGGACGCGTCCTCGATGTTGTCGTCGTCCCAGCCCAGATCGTCGGGGGTTTCCGGGTCGATGAGCGGGTGGTCGCCGTCGTCGACGATGACGTTAGGTTTGTAGATGGTGCCGTCGACCGCCTCCCGGTGGACTGGGAGGGTCTCGCCCACCTCGGTCCAGGTCTCCTCCTCGCGGAGGAACTCGAGCCGTCCGGTCTTGGTGTACCAGGGTTCGTCGTCTTTGGCCTGTCTGGTCCCGATCTTCTTGGGGTAGGTCGTACTCATCATCAGGGCCGGCTCGCCGCGTTCGGCCTTCTCGATGAGCGTCTCGGCGTCGTACCCCTTCGTCATGTTGGAGTTGTCGAGGATCCGTTGGACGTAGGGTTTGCCCCTGTACTCGTCCTCGTCGATGAACTCCCACATCTGCTCGAGGCGGGGTTCGCCCAGTTTCTCGGCCAGTTTCTCCGCCACGCCCTGATAGATCTGGCAGTCATGGCGCGTGTCGTAGACGCGGTCGATGCCCGTCTCCGGGAACACCATCAGGAAGGGGTTGGTGACGGAGGCGGTGAGGTCGTGGACGTTCTGCTCGGCCCACGAGTCCGCCGGGAACACGATATCGGAGTACTCGCAGGTCATCGTCCACCACCACTCGTTACAGAAGAACGCCTCGAGTTTCCCGGTTCGCAGCAGACCCTCGATGATCTTGTACGACCCCTTCGCGTTGCCCAGAATCGAGTTCGAGCCGGCGACCCACAGCGACTTCGTGGGCGTGTTCATGTGGCTGTCGCCCATGTGGTACTCGCCCTCGATCTTCAGCGGCTTGTCGAGGTTGGAGTAGAAGTGCATCGACTCCATCGTGATCCGGCTATCGACCCGCGAGTCGGCGTCGGGGTCGAGTTCCGGATCGAAGGGATCCTCGAGGTGGTAATGGGGGATCCCGTTGAGCATCGCCGCACGGTAGTTGCCCGCGTAACTGCCGACGTTGCCGCTGTGGGTGCCGACGTTGCTGGTCAGCGACGCCACCAGGAAGGCCGCGCGGTCTTTCAGGTCACCGTTGAAGTACTGGTTGGGCCCCATCCCGGTGAGCAGCAGGGTACTCTCCTTGTTGTCGGCGAACTGCTCGGCGAGGTTCGTGACCGCCTCGGGTTCGGTCCCGGTGACCTCGGCGGTGGATTCGGGGTCCCACGTCGTGTCGAGGTACTCCGTGACGAGGTCGAACACCGGGCGGACCTCGACGGTGTCGCCGTCGGCGAGTTCGAGTTCCCAGCTGCCCTCCAGCGCCGCGTCGACGTCGAACTCCTCGCCGACCGCCTCGCGGTCGACGGCCCGAACGCCGCCGGCCGCGTCGTCGTAGACCACGAAGTCGTCCCAGTCCTCGCGCTGGTCCGGGGTGATCCACTGGTCCGCGGTGTCGACGGTCGTCGGGGCCGGGTGTTCGTCGGCTGGCGCGACCTGCGTCCGCTCGAGATCCGCCGGGTCGTAGTCCGCGAAGACGTCGCTCGCACGGAGGTGGTCGCCCGTATCCATGCGGACCAACAGGGGCAGGTCCGTGTTCGACCGGACGAAGTCCTCGTCGTAGCCGTCGGTGGCGATGATCTGCTGGGCGACGCCGAGGAACAGCGCCGAGTCGGTCGCCGGGCGAATGATGACCAGCTCGTCACACTTCGAGGACGTGGCGTTGTAGTCGGTGAAGATGCCGGTCACGTTCGCGCCGTTCATCCTGGCCTCGGTGAGCCAGTGGGAGTCGGCCATCTTCGTACACATCCAGTTGATCCCGGCCAGGACGATGTTGTCGGCGTACTCGACGTTCGCCAAGTCGAAGTCGACCGTCTGCTGGCCGGTCACCATCGGATGGCCCGGCGGGAGGTCGGTGTGGAACGTGTAGTTGTCCCCGCCGACGCCGCCGAGCGCCTCGTCCTCGCCCACGTCGCGGACGTGGTGATCGACGAGCGCCATCGAGTTGGCAAAGCGGTACTCGCCGAACAGCCCGATAGTACTGAGCATCGGCATCCCGCCCCGGAACTTCATCGTACGGGTCCCGACGCCTTGCATCTCCTCGACGACGCGGTCGTCGTACCCCTGCTCGAGCAGCATCTCTTGGGCGTCCGCCCCGGAGTAGTGGTCGGCGAGTTCCAGGAACGTCTTGGCGGCGTACTCGTAGGCCTCGTCCCAGCTCGCCTCGTACCAACTGTCTTCGCCACGCTGGGCGTACTTCTCGGGCATCGAGCCGTCCTCCTCGCGCGGGAACCCCTCGTCGACCCAGTCTTTGAACCCCTGCCGGATCATCGGCGAGGTGACGCGGCGTTCGCCGTAGAAGCGCTCGACCATCGACAGGCCCTTCTGACAGACCCGCGGGTCCCAGCGGTCCGAGGCCTGATTCCCGTACAGGTCCTCGGCCTCGCCGTAGTTCATCGACGGGCCGAGACGCGTCACGACCCCGTTCTTGACGTTCGCCTCGAGGTAACAGTTGTGCGTATCGTTCGGCCGACACGCCAGGTAGTAGGTGTCGTCGACGTCCCAGACGTCGCGGTAGTGGCTCTCCCACTCCCGGTTGGGGTACTCCGTCAGCGGGTTCAGCTTCGACGCCGTCGACGTCCCGTTGCCGTTCCCCTCCTCGTCGTCGGTAAACAGTCGGAGACAGCCCGCGAAGCCGGCGACGCCGGCTGCCCCTGCGCCACCGAGGAGCGTCCGACGGGAGACCGACGTTCCTTCGGCCGACCGCTCGTTTGCCGAGTCGACGCTCCGATCGCGGTTAGCCATGGCGACACCACCTCCCGGCGTCGATCACGCTCGAGAGCCGGTGCCGCGGTGACTGTTCGAGCACCATGTGTGACGGATGGTGATCGGTACTGTAAGTGGCTCACCACCGTTCTTATCTGACAGGAACGGTCTGGAGGTGTTCGCCCGACCATTTATGTGCCTGCCCCGTTCCTTCACTGGTACAGGTTTATAAACCACCGTTCAAACGGCATCACGCCCCAGAATTATCGGATATCGTCGATTCCGGCTACCTGCAACTGTTGCGGTATTCAAGTCGGGTCGGCAAGTAGCGTCCCTCGTCGTTGTGCCGAGTCTTCAGTCTCGCACGCGCAGGCGGAACATATTATTACGAAACGGATCCAGCAGTCGCGAAAACCGTCGTCACCGCGCCGCTACGTCCGTCCCGGGGTCATACGCCGATCAGCGCCGCGTCACTGTCAGCAACGCACCGGTGGTAGCGATCCCCTCCCGGTCGACGTCCGCGAGCAGTTCGCCGGCGTCGCTCCGGAGGGCGTCCCGGACCCATTCGGGGTCCTCGACGACGACCCGGACGGTGTCCCCGGTGTCGGCGGCCGCCAGCTCATCACACAGCTGGCGCGTCTGGCTGGCCCGCGGCAGCCCCCGCAGATCGAACGCGTCCTCGGGGACGTCCTCGAGGACCTCGTCGATGAACGATTCGACGGTCTCGGCCAGCGCATCGATCGTCTCGTGCGAGTCACCCCCGCCGGGAGCGCGCTGAAGGGTGCGATCGAACGGGAGGTCGTGGACGACGGGGACGTCGATGTCGACGGGGTCCTCGAACAGCCGGTTGCGCTCCCCACAGCACTCGCAGTCGAAGCTGTTCATGTTGACCACCCCGGCGACCGGTGCGACCCCATTCTCGGCGAACAGGTCGACGGTCCGTTTCGTGTCGTCGACGCTCGCGTCGAAGGGGGTCGTGACGAAGACGGCCCCGTCGACCGGGACGTGTTCCAGCGCCGCCCCGACTACGTCGTCCGTGCCCGCGGGCATGTCGATGATCATGACGTCGCGGTCCGACCAGTCGCCCTGGCCGAGCAGGTTCTCGACCGCACCGTAGGCGATCGCCCCCCGCCGCGCCGTCGGCGCGTCGCCGCCGGCCACGCCGGGGCTGAGCATCTCGAGTCCGTTTTCGGCCGCCAGCGGCACCGGCTGGCCGTGTTCGTTCGTCAGGACCGGCCCGTCGACGTCCTCGAGCAGGTGGGGGACGTTCGGGCCGTAGATGTCCGCATCGAATAGCCCGACGTCGACCCCACGGGCGGCGAGGGTCCGCGCCAGTGCGACCGCGACCGTCGTCTTGCCGACCCCGCCTTTCGCGCTCGCGACGGCCAGGACGTGATCGACCGTGGGCAACTCGACGTCTTTGTCCGCGTCCCGGACCGATTCGATGCGGACGTGGTCCGCGTCCGGCAGCGCAAGCGCCGCCCCCCGGACCTGTTCGACGATCCGCTCGGCGAGGTCCTCGCCGAGCCCGTCGATCGCGATTTCGACCGTCATCGTGCCCTCGTTCGAGCGGATCCGCCGGACGATCCCTTTCGAGATCGGATCGCTGCCGTCGGGCAGTTCGATCGCCCGGAACGGCTCGAGGGAGTCGCTCTGCTGTGCCATATCGGCGCGTAGGCCACACAGCGCGTAAAAACCGGACTCGCATTCCCGCCGGGTGAAAAACGGCTGTCGCGGGTTTCGATCCACTGCGTGTCCGATCGTTTTCGGGACCCGCTCGCCCGGCGAGCGGCGCTGGGCCACCTTTTCCAGTCGCTCGAGCAGCGAAACTCCCAGCGTCGGCGGGGGCATGCATCCCGGACGATCCCGATAGTCCGCTATCGTGAATGTCGGATCCAAATGAATAAGCCGGGCCCACCGATAGGCAGACTCACATGACGAATACGAGTGCAGAATCAGCCGACGAGATCGCCGTCGATGACTTCGAGATCGCGCCGGAAACCGGCTGGAACGCCCTGTATCTCGACGGAGAGTGGGTTCCCGCGGGTGACCGTGACCTGATCGACGTCGAAAACCCCGCGACGCGGACGTCCCTGACGACGGTCCCCTCGGGCACCGAGGACGACGTCGACGAGGCATACGCGATCGCGGAGGAAGCGCAAGCGGAGTGGGCACAGCGACCGCCCCAGGAGCGTGCCGGGATCGTATCCGAGGCCTGTCGGTTGCTGGGCGAGTACGCCGACGACCTAGAGACGTTGTTCGCGGTCGAGTGCGGCGGTGTCGGGCTGAAAGCGGACTTCGAGACCCAACTCGCACAGGGGACGATGGAGGTCGGTGCCGGACTGGCGATGCGCGACGGCGGTCGCCGCAAGGACTCGGTCACGCCGGGCAAGGAGAACCTGCTCGTGCGCGAACCGGCCGGCGTCGTCGGCGTCATCACGCCGTGGAACTTCCCGCTGTATCTCTCCAGTCGCGTCGTCGCACCCGCCATCGCGCTCGGCAACAGCGTAGTGTTAAAACCGGACGAACACACTCCGATGACGGGCGGCCTCGTCCTCGCGAAGGTCTTCGAAGAGGCCGGCCTCCCGGCGGGCGTCCTAAACGTCGTCCCCGGCTACGGCCACGAGATCGGCGACCACTTCTCGGGTCACTCGGTCCCGTCGGTGATGTCGTTTACCGGCTCCTCGGAAGTCGGACGCGGCGTCGGCCAGCGTGCCGTCGGTGCGTACACGGAACCCGCACTCGAGCTGGGCGGCAACAACGCCCACATCGTCCTCGAAGACGCCGACCTCGAGCGGGCGATCGACGCCGGCGCGTTCGGCTCGTTCACCCATCAGGGACAGGAGTGTATTTCGATCAACCGCCATCTGGTCCACGAATCGCTGTACGACGAGTACGTGGCGGGGCTGGCCGACCGCGCCGAGCAACTCCCCATTGGCGATCCGCTCGAGGAGGGGACCCTCGTCGGCCCGGTCATCAACGAGAGCCAGCGCGACAAGATCGTCGGCTTCCTCGAGGAGTCGGTCGAACGCGGCGCGACGGTCGAGGCCGGCGGCGACTACGAGGGACTGTTCGTCGAGCCGACGGTGCTGTCGGACGTCACCAGCGACATGCCGGTCGCCTGCAACGAACACTTCGGGCCGGTCGCGCCGGTCGTTCCCTTCGAAACCGACGAAGAGGCGATTCGGATCGCCAACGACACCGAGTACGGGCTGTCGGGATCGGTTCACTCGGCGGACGTCGCTCGAGCGCGTGACGTGGCCGACGCGATGGAGACGGGCATGGTCCACATCAACGACCAGCCGCTGAACGACGAACCGCACGTCGCGTTCGGCGGTGTTGGCGCATCAGGAATGGGTCGGTACAACGACGAGTGGATCCTCGAGACGCTGACGTCGGTCAAATGGATCTCGGTCCAGCGCGAACCGAGAGAGTATCCGTACTGAGTCAGTCTCCTCGTTCCGAAACCGGAACGACCGGGTCGACCGGCTACGTCGCCGGTCGCGACACGACCCCCATCAAAGCCATTCGACGCGATACTCACAGCGGTGATCGCCGTCCGATCGACACTGGTCGCCGACTTCCTCGACCTGGACGGGGTTGTCGGCGAACTTCTTCGCGACGCCCTTGATGAGCCCCTTATCGAATTCACACGGATAGGGGTTCTCACAGATCATCACACCCGCGTTCGGACCCTCTTGTTGGAACTCGTAGGACCCGATCTCGCTGCCGCGGTGGTTCTGGTGGTAGGCCGTATCGATCGCCCGTAACGCGTTATCGACTTCGGACAAGTCCGGCGGAAATTCGACGTGTTCGGGGACGTTCTGGCCCATGTTTCGCATCCTGACGTCGCCGTATTCGTCGCGCATATCGTACAGCATGGCAAGCGGGACCTGGAGCGGATACCATTCGTCGGGTTCGATCTCCTCGAGTCCGTACTCGGCGAGTTTGGACGTGATCTCTTTCCCCACGAACGCGGAGATCGATTCGCCGGCAGCGATATACGACAGGGGACTCCGCCCGATCACTTCCGCGTCCTCGAGTGAGGCTTCGAATCCGATTCGGTCATCGACTGCCTGCAGTTCGTCGCTGGACTGGGACTCCTCGTCGGCGCTCCCGACGAGTCGCTTGATCCAACTGTTCAGTGTGGCCATAACGAGTACAGAACAGCCCTAGTCTATCTAATAACTTTAGCTATCGATCCGGTAAGATTATATGTCTCGGGTTGCCCCGACTCGCGATCGGCGACGTTCCGGTCGCTTCGGATCGCAGTTGTCGGACGGTTCGCGGCAACAAACCCACCCCCGATCGCGCTTCGAGACGAAAGGCGGGCCACGACTCGACGCGCAGCGAGGCGAACAAGGTGTCGATTGCCGGACTGCGTCGGGAACGAGTGGTCGTCGCGAACGGCACCGATACCGATCCGAACGCAACCGATCCGACGCCAGCGAGCGCCTCCGGCGACGAAACGCGCTGAAATCGCTTCGTTCCCCCTCGTCGCCGATTCTCGAGCCGTAACGCGCGACTCGAAACGGGTCGCTTAAGTGCCTCCGTCGGATAGCGACGCCCATGGCAAACGGCAAATACGCCGCGCGCAAGCTCAAGAAGGACCGCCAGAATCAGCGGTGGTCCGACTCGGACTACGCGCGCCGCGCCCGTGGACTTCGCGAGAAGTCCGACCCCCTCGAGGGCGCACCTCAGGCCCGCGGTATCGTACTCGAAAAGGTCGGCATCGAGGCCAAACAGCCCAACTCGGCGATTCGGAAATGCGTCCGGGTCCAGCTGATCAAGAACGGCAAGCAAGTCACCGCGTTCTGTCCCGGTGACGGTGCTATTTCGTTCATCGACGAACACGACGAAGTCACCATCGCCGGGATCGGTGGGGCCAAGGGTCGTGCGATGGGTGACCTCTCCGGTGTCAACTACAAGGTCGACAAGGTCAACGGCGTCGCACTGAAGGAACTCGTTCGCGGGAACGCGGAGAAACCGGTGCGATAACCATGGCGGCAGAAGACCAACCCGACCCGGACGCGCCGGCCGGCGGCGCGGACGTTTCGGCCAAGCTGTTCGGCGAGTGGGAGATCGGCGAAATCGAGTACGCTGACCCCTCGACCGAACGCTACATCACGGTATCACCCGTCGCTCACACCGCGGGTCGCCACGCCAGCAAACAGTTCAAAAAGTCCGAGATCTCCATCGTCGAGCGCTTCATCAACCGCTTGATGCAGACCGAGGAGAACACGGGCAAGAAACAGCAAGTCCTCAACTACGTCAGCGACGCGTTCGACATCGTCCACGAGCGCACCGAGGAGAATCCGATTCAGATCCTCGTGACCGCCGTCGAGAACGCGGCCCCGCGCGAGGAAACCGTCCGCCTGAAATACGGTGGTATCTCGGTCCCGAAGGCCGTCGACGTCGCTCCCCAGCGCCGCGTCGACCAGGCCCTGAAGTTCCTCGCCGAGGGCGTCTACAACGACTCGTTCAAGACGACCACTGACGTCGAGGAGTCCATCGCAAACCAGCTCGTCGGCGCGTCCAACTACGACGTTGGCACCTACGCCGTCAGCCAGAAAGAAGAGAAAGAGCGCGTCGCGGCAGCCGCACGCTAACGCGTTATACCGTTGCGTTTCGGTTTTCTTCGGACGGGATAACTTCGCCTTCCGGTAGCGAGCGGGCTGCTCGTGACCGCGGGCCATTTTCGACGAACATAGCGGTTCGAGATCGCTTCTCCGAGTCGAGCCGCTTCCGCCGGCCGACTCGAGGCCGAAGATAATTCCGGTCGGTTCTTGCATCCGCGTTCTACTGATGTTCCACATCATTGATATTATTGGTTTGGCATATCTTATATTAAGATAGATTTATGTCAACAGACAACTATTGGTTGACTGTACCATGACGGATGTTACACAGTACCTGAAGAACCACCCACGACTGATCGGCGCGCTGTTTACGATCCTGTTGTTACTCGGACAGACAGGCAACGTCGCAGCGACGAACGCGAGTACCTTCGTCGGCCCCTAAACCGGAAATCGCGGACCGGGAGCTGAGTTCGTGTGCCAGTGTTGACCGCCGTCGGGTATCGACCGCCGTGATCGCTTCCGTCCGTCGGACTCGAGTCAGTCGTCGACGAGGTCGGTACTCCACTGGACGTGTCCGTTCCGTATTACAGGGAACAACGCCTCATCGAAAAGCGCCTCGAGTTCCGACTCCGTCACCGAAATCGGCCCCGTCTCACCGGGAACGACGAAATACGACTCGACCGAATCGATGTGTGGCGACAGGACGCTTCCGTGCCGTCTGTTTGCCGCCGTGTACGCGACGATGTTCGCCGTGAGCGTGTCACGTTCCCCGGAGACCAGACAGACGTTCGGGATTCGCGTTTCGGACTGTGTGATCGTCGTTCTTCCATCACCGACTAACTGGTACTGTTGCCCGACGATGTTTTCCTGCCGGGCGATGTCCAGCGTGCTGTAGAGGGAGAACCCGAGGTTCAACAGCTGGGAAACGAGGACGCCGACGCTGACTGCGCCGCTGTTGACGACGTTACTGAGCGTGACGATTCCGCCGATACTCCCCCGCTCGACGAGATGCAGTCCCTGCTCGTGGGATCGACATGCGTTCAATAAGAACGCTTTTATCCCGACGGTATCGACTGTGTGGGCATCTAACTTCCCGTCCGAACACTGGAATCCCTCGTCGTCGATGTGTCCGATGTAGTGTAAGAAGTCGCTGTCTTTCGCGAGAACGGCCGCGAGGTCGTTCGTGGTGAGATCGTAGTGGATCGTCGTCTCGAACGGGAGTCGCGTCCGGCTCCCGTAGGTTCCGTTGACGCTTTCGAGTTCCTCGCGCATATCCGGGTCGTTACAGACGACCTCGATTTCGATGGGGCCGTCTTTCGGCGTTCGCCCGATATCGTTCCGGTAGGCCGTGACAGACGTGGTGCTGACGATTTCCGTATCGTCGATACCGGTCCACGACTGCTGGACCGTCGGGACGGCCGACTGTTCCGTTGCCGTCTCGACGCGTGTGTCCCCACGGACGGAACTGGGCTGTGTGCTTCGCACGAAATCGTCCCGCGTGAACGCGTCGATCGCCCGTTCCGCGACCGGCTCCGGCCCCGCCCGGTCTCGGTCGCTTTCTCTCGTCGTGACGACCGCGAGATCGTCGGCGAGAAACGGGAGAAACGGCACGTGATCGGCGGTCGGCTCGAGTCGTGTCTCGAACTGCCAGTCCGGGAGATGGGGTTCCAGTTTCTCGTATGGAATCTCGAGATAGCGCTCGAGCCGTTCGGCCAACGGTCGGTCGTACGTGTCCGCGATATCGAGGTCGATCACCGGTTCGATCGATCGTCGTTCGCGTGACGGGAGCGGCGTGTTTCCTTCGGTCCTGACGACACAGTCGAGGAGGAACGTTCGTTGCAGGGCCCGCTTGACTGCCGGTTCGAACCCGTCCGAACCGTCGAGTGACTGCGTGTATCCGCTTTCGGTGACGATCCGTGGACTCGATCCCGGAACGACTTCCGCATCGAGATAGTACGCGAGCGGTGCGACGACGAACACGTGCCGGAGCGTCTCGGGAACCGCTATCCGAACGCTGTGATCTCGATCGAGTGGGGCCGGTATCCGGAGTTCGTCGCCGAGTTCGAGACGGGGCGGATGCCCCCGCAGCGTCGGATACGCCCGTTCCGGTGACGTCGTCTTCAGCTCCGAGCCGAACGCCGACACTGCGGCCATCAGATCGGTCGGCGCAGTCGTCGTCGTAATCGTTCTCGCCGGGCGCTTGTGTAACGATCTGGCCCCGAGGTGGACGGCCGTCTCCGTCCCGAAGGTGAGATACGTCTTCTCCCGGTCCGAAAACACCTGTACGGAACCGGTAACACGAGCGTATACTTTCAGCGGACCGGACAAATCAAGCGTATACTCGTCCGGCGGGAGCCCCACCTGCTCGGTCGGGCTTACCTCGGTGAGCATCAGCCCGTCCGAGTCCCGAACGAGGACCGTATCGGGCTTCGGTAACGTGATCGAATCGGTCGTCACCGTCACTGCGGACCCGATCGGAAAGCCGATCCGATCAGTATCCGCTGCCGATGGGGTTACCGGACTTCCGGTCTCGAGATGGTAGCGGTGTCGCTCGATCGGATCGATTATTTCTACGCCGCGTCGTGTGGGCTCGAATTTCGGTTTCATTGGAACGGTCACTCGTGCGGTCGCCCGCGAACCGCCGGGGTCGTCGCTCGGAACTGGGCTGGCTCCGAGCCGTTACTCGGCGCCGACCGATACCCAACCGGAACGGCGGTCGCCGTCTTCGATCGTCCAGCGCTCCTGGTAGTCGCCGTTCCGCTCGCGGAGTTCGACGATAATATCGAAAAGCGGCGAGAGAGTCTGGACGATTCTGGCGTCGCGCTCGACCGGCAGGTGGTAGTGGGCCATCCCATTGACGTCCCGCGTTCGTCCGTTGATGAGATGAAGGAATTTGAACACCCGCTGGCGACCGTCCGCCTCGAGCAACGGGAGCAGCGAGTCGATCCCCAGCCTGACTTCGCCGGGTTCGAGCGCGGCGGTACTGGTTTCGAAGTTCTCGATCCCCTGTTCGATGGCGAGCCCGAGGTCGGCGAGCGACTCCGCTTCGGTCGTTTCCGTGCCGACCGACGGTGTCTCCCCCGGCTCGGCCGTTGTGACGTTGCGAGCCTGCGTCTCGTAAGCGATGACCGAGAGGGCCGCCGACCCGGCCTCGTCGATGTGGTGTGTGGCGTGGTGTGGGCCTGCCGTCGTCGAGACGAGGACGCGTCGCCGGACCCGATCGGCATCACAGCCAAGCAGCCGTCGACAGGCGTCCCGACACTGATCGGGTTGGACGGAGCCGACGACGAGAACGCTTGCCCCCCGGCGTTTCAATCGCGATAACTCGTCGGAGAACCCCCCGTCAGTAGCCCCCACGCCGTCCGTTCCCGAGAACATTCTCTATGTTCCACACGTTCTTGGCATCAAACAATAAACGTTCGGGCCGAACTGTAGGCTGGCTCGAGCGATGGGCGTCGCGTTGTGCGCTGTGGGTGTCGATGCCGGACCCACACGTCACGACGGTACTCAATCGGCCGCAAGGCCGTCACCGCCGACGTACGACCGGGTCGCATCGACCAGCACCTGTCGGTACGTACTCGCGTCGGTCTCCCGCCCGAGTTCCCGGAACCGCCGTTTGAACCCTTCGAAGTCGATCTCCGGGGCGTCCATCGCTGCCGCGTGCGCGAGATCGTAGAGTCGGTGGTCCCTGTCGACGAGGTCGTGTCGCTCCGCGAGCGCGAGCGCGAAGGCCGCGTTCACCGCCGTGATCTCGGGATCGGCGCTGGCGGACAGCCGCTCGAGGCCTGGACGGGGCGGCGTTTCGGGCCGATCGGCAACCGCCGCGGCCAGACTCGACTCGAGGAAGGAGAGCAGTTTCTCGCCGGGACCGACCGAGAGGGTGATGTCGTCGGCGTAGATGTCTTTCATGTGGTTGGCGATCTGGTAGCAGTGCGAGAGCTTGCGGCGTTCGACGCTCTTGCCGGCCAGTGCCAGGTAGAGAACCTCCTCGGTCGACTGGGTGTGTGAGGGGTGGTCCTGTTCGTGACGCGCCATGTGTGCGAACTCGTGGAGGGCGAGTTCGCGGGCCATCGCGCTCGAGGCGGCCTGTCGTGAGATGTTCAGGACGTGGCGATCGTCGTAGTGGGCGGCCCAGGTCCGTTCGTCGGGATCGTCCCGAAGCTGGACGTGGACCGGCAGCGAGAGGTCGTGTTCGGTTTCGAAGAGGTCCCGGGCGCTGAGGAATGGAGAGGTCGGGCCCGGTCCCTGCACGCGAATGTCCATGTGTAGTTCTACCAAGAGCCGACGGGATTTGACTCTTTTGTGCGTTCGCACGGAGACTACAACGCGTTGTACGCCCGCGTTACACGGTCCGGTGACTCCGAACCAGCCGCCGTCGGTTCGGGGAGCGAACGGCGACGATTCAGCGACGGCTCACGACGACACGACTACGGGCTCGGGATCTCCCTGCGCTCGAGTATTTCCCCTTCGGGACGCCAGCCGACGAAGAGGAGTCCACCGTAGTCGCCTTCGGTCAGGTCGACCGTCACGGAATCGCCCCGTTCGACGGTCCGGTCGCTCGACAGTTCGCTCCAGGCGACATCCCGGGACCTCTCCCCGTGGACGACGACGTCCAGTTCGTCGGCGGGAACCGAATCGCCCCCCGTGTGGTGGACGGTCGCTGTGTCGCGACTGAGGTCGAATTCGATGGCGAACGATGCGTTCAGTTGGCTACTCGAGGTCTCCGGGACGGATTCGACGTGGAGTACGGCGGGTCCGGGGGTCCACACGACCCGGAGTTCGCTGCCGGGATCGGCTCCGTCGACCCCGACGGTCGTCGTGTGGCCCGGTCGAACGTCGTCGACGCTCGAGACCGATTCGAACGGGATCGTCTGCGTCTGGCCGTCACGCTCGAACCGCACCGCGAGGTCGCTGACGGGAATCGTCTCGCCGTCAGTGTGCGTGATTCTCGCCGTACCGCGATCGATTTCGACGGCAAACGATGCGTCAGGTCGGCTATTCGTCGTCCTCGGGACCGACTCGACGTAGAGTACATCGGGCCCCGGCGTCCACACCACCCGGAGTTCGCTGCCGGGGTCGGCACCGTCGACTCCGACGGTCGTCGTGTGGCCCGGTCGAACGTCGTCGACGCTCGAGACCGATTCGAACGGAATCGTCTGCGTCCGGCCGTCACGCTCGAACCGCACCGCGAGGTCGCTGACGGGAATCGTCTCGCCGCCGGTGTGCGTGATCCGCGCCGTGCCGCGGTCGATTTCGACGGCGAAGCTCATCTCAGGGGGCGACTCCTCGCCGTCGGGCTCGCCGTCTCCGGTCGCACCCCCCTCGTAGGTGAGGACGACGCCCTCCTGTGTGCTCGTCGGTTCGTCGAACCACTCGAGTACGGAGAGGGTATCGGCGAACGCGCCGGTGTCGTCGACCGGATCCGCGGTGATTACGGTCACGCGGTAGTCGGTGTTCTCTTCGTCGGCATCGAGGGTGAAGCCGGCGGCCTCGACCGCCGGCGTCTCGTCGTCGCCCGCGGACTCGAACAACGACTCGGCGTCGCCCTGCAACGTCGGCGCCCCGAAGACCACCGTTCGCTCGCCTTGCTCACGCAGGAGCCGGTCGGCGCTCTCGTCGCCGGCGTGCAGCCGAGCGGCGTCTCCGGCCCGAGCGTCGATCATCGTCTCGACGATGTCACGGCCCGTTGCGTCCTGTGCGTCGCCGGCGTTCCCCATGAGGTACGTCGGGAGGCTTTCGTCACCGATCGCGATGGCGTACTGGTCGTCGTAATAGACGTCGTAGGACCTGTGGGTCGCCGTCTCCACGTCGTCTTCCTCGGTGGTCGACTCGTTTATTTCCGACTGTATCTCCGCGACGTCGAACCCGCCCGCGATGACGGCTCCGAACGTGGTCCGCTCATCGCGGTAATCGATCGAAACCGCGTGATCGACGTCGTCGAACTGCTCGTTGTCCCCGTAGCGGATCGTCTCGAGCGCCCACCCGATGTTCGGGGACGACCGGTCGCTCGTCCCGTCTTCGAACGTCTCGCCGTCAGCGTACGTGTACGTGTATGGGCCGATACCGACGGCTTCGGGTGCGTACAACCAGCTGTGAAACGACGGCAGGCTCGTCCCCTCGTCCTCGCCGTTGCCGTCGTCGGTACCGAGCCCGGGAATGTCACCCGTACAGCCCGCGATCCCGATACTCCCCGCTGCGATCCCCCCTGCCAGAAACGCTCGTCGACTCGAATCGACCATGTCAACAATCGTTTCGTTCATGTTACCATGAAAGTTCTTGCCGTCGTCCCGACGCGGGCGGCACGACTGATCCGGCCGATACCCGGGCCGGTCGCTGCTCGTTCCTCCCACCGAACCGGAGAATTATGAGAACGATTCACTCACCCAAACTGGATATTCAACCGTTCGAACGGGGAAAAGCGGCGGATTTCGGCGCCGACGAAACACTACCCTTTTGACCCCGCTGCCGGTAATGAGGGGTATATGGGCCGACGCAAGAAGATCGTCCAAGAGTGTGAACGGCTGATGGACGAACCGAAGAACATTCGGAACATCGCCATCGCCGCTCACGTCGACCACGGGAAAACGACCCTCACGGACAACCTGCTGGCCGGTGCCGGCATGATCTCCGACGAGACCGCCGGTGAACAGCTCGCGATGGACACCGAGGAAGACGAGCAGGAACGCGGGATCACCATCGACGCGGCGAACGTCTCGATGACTCACGAGTACGAGGACGAAAACCACCTCATCAACCTCATCGACACGCCGGGCCACGTCGACTTCGGTGGCGACGTCACCCGCGCGATGCGGGCCGTCGACGGTGCCCTCGTGGTCGTCGACGCCGTCGAAGGGGCCATGCCCCAGACCGAGACGGTGCTGCGACAGGCACTGCGAGAGGGCGTCAAGCCGACGCTGTTCATCAACAAGGTCGACCGCCTGATCTCCGAGCTGCAGGAGGGTCCCGAGGAGATGCAACAGCGTCTCCTCTCGGTCATCCACGACGTCAACGAACTCATCCGCGGCATGACCGAGGAGATGGACGACATCGAGGACTGGACGGTCTCCGTCGAAGACGGTACCGTCGGCTTCGGCTCCGCGCTGTACAAGTGGGGCGTCTCCATGCCGTCGATGCAACGCACCGGGATGGACTTCGGCGAAATCATGGAACTCGAGCGCGCCGACAAGCGCCAGGAACTCCACGACCGGACGCCGCTGTCGGACGTCGTCCTCGACATGGTCTGTGAACACTTCCCGGACCCCCTCGAGGCCCAGCCCCGTCGTATCCCGCGTATCTGGCGCGGTGACGACGAGAGCGACCTCTCGGAGTCGATGCGCCTCGTCGACGAGGACGGCGACGTCGTCCTGATGGTTACCGACATCGGGATCGACCCCCACGCCGGCGAGATCGCCGCGGGACGTGTCTTCTCGGGTACCCTCGAGAAGGGCCAGGAGCTGTACGTCTCCGGGACCGCCGGCAAGAACCGCATCCAGTCGGTCGGGATCTACATGGGCGGTGAACGCGAGGAGGTCGACGAGGTTCCCGCCGGGAACATCGCCGCCGTCACGGGTCTCAAAGACGCCATCGCCGGCTCGACCGTCTCGAGTGTCGAGATGACGCCGTTCGAGTCGATCGAACACATCTCGGAGCCGGTCATTACGAAGTCCGTCGAGGCCCAGAACATGGACGACCTGCCGAAGCTGATCGAGACGCTGCGACAGGTCTCCAAGGAGGACCCGACGATCCAGATCGACATCAACGAGGACACCGGCGAACACCTCATTTCGGGACAGGGTGAGCTTCACCTCGAGGTCATCACCCAGCGTATCGAGAAGAACCAGGGTATCCCGGTCAACACCGGTGAGCCGATCGTCGTCTACCGCGAGCAGCCCCAGGAGCCCAGCGACGAAGTGGAGGGGATCTCGCCGAACCGGCACAACCGCTTCTACATCTCCATCGAGCCGATGACGGACGACCTCGTCGAGACCATCAAGCGCGGCGAGGCCTCGATGGACATGCCCGAGCAGGAACGCCGTGAGGCCCTGCAGGAGGCCGGCATGGAGAAGGAGACCTCCCAGAACGTCGAACACATCCACGGGACGAACGTCCTCATCGACGACACGAAGGGGATTCAGCACCTGAACGAGACGATGGAACTCGTCATCGAGGGGCTCGAGGAGGCCCTCGACAACGGCCCGCTCGCCAACGAGCCGGTTCAGGGGACGCTCATCCGCCTGCACGACGCACGGCTCCACGAGGACACCATCCACCGTGGCCCGGCACAGGTCATCCCCGCGACCCGCGAAGCCGTCCACAAGTCGCTGATCGACGGCCAGATCAAGATGCTCGAGCCGATGCAGGACGTCCGCATCGACGTGCCCAACGACCACATGGGCGCGGCCTCGGGCGAGATCCAGGGCCGTCGTGGCCGCGTCGACGACATGTACCAGGAAGGCGATCTGATGGTCGTCGAGGGCATCGCGCCCGTCGGCGAGATGATCGGCTTCGCCTCGGACATCCGCTCCGCGACCGAGGGCCGCGCCTCCTGGAACACCGAGAACGCCGGCTTCGAGGTCATGTCCAACTCCCTCCAGCGCGACAAGATCATGGAGATCCGCGAGCGCAAGGGCATGAAGCTCGAACTGCCGCCGAGTATCGACTACATATAAGGCCGCCGTTCGAAACGGACAGCCTCGCACCCACGTGCTGATCGGACGCGTTCGGTTCTCTCCGATCAGCCGCGCTTTCTATCGACCGCGAGTGGAGACGCTCTCACGGCTCGTCGACACCGTGTTCCAGTTTCGCCCGTCGTTCCGACGAAACCCGTCGTGACGTGGAACCGCCTAACTGCTCTCGAGGAGTCCTGACGTTGTCGTGTCGCAGCCGTTGATTCGCCACTACCCGTTCTCGATGCATCGTCGATCGGCATGTTGGCTGGTTGTTACTTTAATAAATCTAAAAACGGTTGAAAATTATTTGTAATTTATAATCGAAAATATTTATCACTGGGGGCATAGTTTGTTGCGCCACTCACACGCAAATAAGTCGCGTTGCGAACGCGGTCGGTCAGTGCAGGTAACCGACGAGTGGCAATGCTGTGAGTCCGCCAGCGCCGGGCGTCGTACGGCGTCAGAGAGCAACAATGAATCGACGCAAGTTCATCGCGAGTACAGGCGGTATCGGCACGGCAGCTATCGGCACTGCAGTAGTGCTTTCGGGTTCAGCAGCAGCAGAAATCGGCGACTATCGGTTCACCGGAACTAGCATCAGCGGGGAAAGTGACGACGGGTCCCTCTCGGACATCCGTGCAGGTGCGACCAACGTCGTCTTCCAGTACGAAGGACTGGACGAGAACCCAGGGGAAGCGACGGTCGAACTCCAGGTAGTCCACGGTGGCAACGCGGCGACGATCGACGAGGCGACGACTTCGGTCAGCGGCACCAGCCAGTCGGACGTTTCCCTCGGAGAGGACCTTTCGGGGAGCGTCCTCGATCACGACGGTCTCTCCGCATCGGATTTCCGAGCGGCAGAAGACGGCAGTGTGACTGAAAAGAACGTCGCCCTCCGCCTCGTGGTTAGCGTCAACGACGTCAGCGGCTCGAGCGAGACGGACCTGAACGTCGTCATGCGCAACGCGGCTGCAGACGCCGGTATCGGCGGCGAAGCCGACGGCGAGGTCGTCACGGAAGAAGAGGACGAAGGTCCCGGCGATGACGGCCCCGTCGCGGAGATCAACGCCATCATCGAGGACATCAACGCGCAACTCGCAAACGTCGAGCCGGTTGGGACGATCGAGGACACCGACGACGAGACGATCGGCGCGCTCATCGAGGAGATCTTCACGCAGGTCACGGCCGAGATCGAAGCGCAGGCCGGCGTCGAGTACGACGTGAGTACGCCCGCGGAGGCACGGGAAGCGGCCGAGGAGGCCTCGTTGCCGCCGATCGCGGACGCGCTGAACAACGCGGCCGATGCCGTCGAGGAGATCGCGGCTATCGCCGACTACACCATCGACGACGGTGATGACGACGGTGGCGACGACGATCCGGTCGCGGAGATCAACTCGATCGTCGAGGACATCAACGCACAACTCGAGAACGTCGAGCCGGTCGGGACGATCGAGGACACCGACGACGAGACGATCGGCGCGCTCATCGAGGAGATCTTCACGCAGGTCACGGCCGAGATCGAAGCCCAGGCCGGTGTCGAGTACGACGTGAGTACGCCCGCGGAGGCACGAGAAGCGGCCGAGGAGGCCTCGTTGCCGCCGATCGCGGACGCGCTGAACAACGCGGCCGACGCCGTCGAGGAGATCGCGACTATCGCCGACTACACCATCGACGACGGCGGCGACGGTGACGACGGCGACGGTGAGGACGGCGATAGCGAAACGGTCGCAGAGATCAACTCGATCGTCGAGGACATCAACGCACAACTCGAGAACGTCGAGCCGGTCGGGACGATCGACAGCGCCGATGCCGAGACGATCGACGCCCTCGCCGAGGAGATCTTCACGCAGGTCACGGCCGAGATCGAGGCCCAGGCCGGCGTCGAGTACGACGTGAGTACCGTCGAGGAGGCCCGTGCAGCCGCCGAAGACGCTACGCTGCCGCCGATCGCGGACGCGCTGAACAACGCGGCCGACGCCGTCGAGGACATCCGGAACTTGGCCAGCCAGTAACGCCGTTAGTATCGGTGCGGGCGACTGACCCGGGGGCAGTAACCCGGCCATCGACGGTGATTCCGTCGCGGTGATCCCCCGAACTGGCCGCCGGCGCGCGTTCGCGGCGATCGTCCGCCGTCGGCACCCCTACCCGTCGAGTCAGCAACGGACGACCCAGTCGTCGACGAGGATCCGATCGCACAGTATTTCTCACCTCCACTGGTCAGCATATCCCGCCCCAGACGTATCGACTCCGGACCCGAGATCACCGTTCTGACGGGCTATAGTAGCTCTTGAAAGTCAATGCACACCCGATCGCAGGACAACGTTGCGATCGGTGTGTAAATCGTTTCAAGAGCTACTATAGGTGATTCCGGACAAGGGAGACCGGCGGGAGCGCGCTACTCGCGTTCGCCTGCACCCAGCGCCGACTCGCCGACCTTCTCGTGGCCTTCGATGACCTCTTTGCCGCCCATGTACGGCCGCAAGGGTTCGGGGATCGTGACCGTGCCGTCCTCGTTCTGGTAGTACTCGAGGATGGCCACCATCACCCGCGGGATCGCGAGTCCCGACGCGTTCAGGGTATGCAGGTACTCGGCCGACTCGTGGCGCTCGGGTCGGTAGCGCAGGCCGGCACGCCGGGCCTGGAAGTCCTCGAAGTTCGATGCGCTCGAGACTTCGAGCCAGCGCCCGCCTTCCTCGGGGCCGTCGTCCATGTCGTCGCCGGGGGCCCAGACCTCGATGTCGTAGGTCTTGGCGGAGGCGAACGTGAGATCGCCGGTACAGAGTTCGAGGATGCGGTAGGGCAGGTCGAGCCGACGGAGGACCTCCTCGGCCTCGTCGAGCAGGTCCTCGAGGCGGTCGTAGCTGTCCTCGGGTTCGACGAAGTTGACGAGTTCGACCTTGTTGAACTGGTGGACGCGGACGATGCCCCGGGTTTCGGTGCCGTGTTCGCCGGCTTCACGCCGGAAGTTCGGGGTGTAGGCCTGGTGTTTCAGCGGGAGGTCGTCGTCCAGCAGGATCTCGTCGGCGTACATGTTGGTGACCGGGACCTCTGCCGTGGGACAGAGCCAGAGGTCGTCGTGGTCGTACTCCTCGTCGTTGCTGCCGCCCAGCCGGTAGGCGTCGTCGGCGAACTTCGGCAACTGGCCGGTTCCCTGCATCGACGAACTCTTGACCGGGACCGGCGGGAAGACGTCGACGTAGCCCTGCTTGCGGTGGACGTCCATCATGAATTGGATCAGGGCGTGTTCCAGCTGTGCGCCCTCGCCTTTGAGGAAGTAGAAGCCGGCACCGGTCGTCTTGGCGGCCCGTTCCTCGTCGATGATGTCGAGTTCCTCGCCGAGTTCGTAGTGGGGGGTGACCTCGTCGGGGAGGTCGTGGTCCTCGTCGAAGCCCCAGCGGCGATCCTCGACGTTGTGGCGCTCGTCGACGCCCAGCGGCACGCTCTCGTCGGGGAGCTGGGGGACCTCGAGCAGCCGCTCCTGGAGTTCGTCCTGCAGTTCGATGGCCTCGTCCTCGACGTCCTCGATCTCGGCTTTGAGGTCCTGGGAGCGCTCGATGGCCTCCTCCCGTTTCTCGTCCTCGCCGTCGGCGACGAGCTGTCCGATCTTCTTGGTGATCTGGTTGCGCTCGTGGCGCAGGTCGTCGCCGCGGGCTTTCAGCTCCCGCCAGCGCTCGTCGAGTTCGAGTAACTCGTCGATATCGACGTCGGCCCCGCGGTCATCGAGGGCCGAGCGCACCTCGTCTGGGTTCTCGCGTAGATCGGTCCGGTCGAGCATGCTCGTGCGTTCTCTGTGCCCGGGCAAAACCGTGTCGGAAGGCTGGCTCGCGGTCGGCCGCGGGATCGGCGGGAAACGCTTTTTTCGTCGGCGGGCGGACTCTCGAGGTATGGATCCGCTCGAGGGCGAGACATCGTCGGCATCGATCGAGTACGAGCCGGTCAGTGTCAAGGACGTACTCGTCGAGATGAAAGACACCGCGGAGCTGTTGATCGACCTCTCGTACTCGGCGGTCCTCCATCGCAGCGAGGAACTCGCGACGGAGGTCCTCCGACTCGAGGAGCGAATGGACGTCCTCGAGATGCGCGCGCGGATGAGCCTGCTGATGGCCGCCCGGAAACCGGCCGACGCCGAACAGCTCGCGCCGGTGCTTGGCATCGTCGGGGCTGCCGACGAGATCAGCGATGCCGCCGGCGACATCGCGAAGATCGTCCTCGAGGATATGGGGCTGCCCGAAGCGATGCGGGCGGCCCTGCCCGACGCCGCGGAAGCCCTGCTCCGGGGGGTCGTCGCGGCCGACTCCCCATACGCCGGCCGGACGCTGCAGGACATCGACCTCGAGTCCGAGACCGGCGTCCGAGCCATCGCGCTCCGGCGGGGCAGCGAGTGGCTACTCAACCCGGGGCCGACGACGCGGATCGAGGCCGACGACGTCGCCTTTCTCCGGGGGCCCGACGCGGCGATCGGCGATGTCTGTGAGACCCTGACCGGGGAGGCCTACGAAGCGCCCACGGTCGAGAGCCCCGACATCGACGATCTCGAGCGGGCGGTGGACACGATCATCCACATGAAGGACTTCTCGGAGCTGGCGGTCGATCTGGCCTACAGCAGCGTGCTGTTCGACAGCGAGGAACTCGCCGAGGAGGTCCGCAACTTGGAGGTCGAGGTCGACGCGATGCAGTCGCGGTTCGAGGCCTGGACGTTGCGGGCGGCCGCGGACGCGACGGATCCGGTCGTGTTGCGCGGACTGATCCAACTGGGCAGCAGCACCGAGCGGATCAGCGACACCGCGATCGAGATCAGCGAGGGCGTCCTGCGCGATATCGACGTCCATCCGGTCGTCCAGTTGGCGGTCCAGGAGAGCGACGAGATCATCGCCCGCATCCCGGTCGAACGGGGCAGCGAACTCGACGGGACTGCGGTGACCGAGGGCGTTCCCGACGCCGACTCGACGATGTCGGTAATCGCCATCCGCCGGCCGGACGAGGGCTGGCTGCTGGTGGCCGACGCCGATGCCGAACTGCGCGGCGGCGACGTATTGATCGCGAAAGGGACCCGGACGGCCGCCGCCGCCTTCCGGGATCTCGCGTCCGCGTAGCCACGCGGAGGGCGGGTTCGGGGCCCACCGGGTCGCTCGCCCTTTAAGTAGTTCTGGTCACAAGGTGAAGATACGACGGGAAAACGGTCCTTTCTCGAGTCGGCTGTGACCGGTGAGACGCCAGTCCGGCGTTCGAGCCTCGAGTTCCGTTCGGGACGGTCTCAGTTCAGGACGACGATCGCAACCCCCGAGAGGACGATCACGCCGAGGATGTCACAGACGTTCGTGACGACCGGGATCGTCGTGTCGTCGGGGTCCAGCCCCTGTTTGTAGGAGACGTAGGTCGCGAGGACGCTGAGGACGATCGCCAGCCCGGCCAGCACCATCCCGCTGACGACCGAGATGACCATGAGGTCAACGAGCGCCATCGGTTCGGCGATGAACTGGCCGACGAGCCAGGCGACGATCCCCAGCGCGGTAAAGATCGTCGCCGCGAGCCCGAGTATCGCCAACACGTTCGTCCACAGCACCTCGTCGCGGGGGTCGAACTCGAGCAGGCCCAGGTGGAGCCGCGTCGAGAGCCGCGAGGAGAGGATCGCGCCGAGGTTGCCGCCCATACCGATCATCACGGGCACCAGGACGAGCAGCGTGGGATTTGCCAGGTAGGTTGCCTCGAGTTCCTCGAGGACGTAGCCCGACCCCATCTCGAGGATCGAGAGTGCGATCAGGATGGGAAACATCGTGGCGACGATGCTCCGGACCGACCAGGTGTTGACCGACTCGTCGGGATCGGTCGCGCCCATCAGAAGATCACCCCGACGACGGTGATCGCGACGAACAGGAAGACGACGCCGAAGATATCGCCGAGTGTGGTGACGATCGGCCCGATCAGGTTGTCGGGATCGAGCCCGTACTCGTAGCTGGCAAACACCAGCGCCAGCATGCCGAAGATCAGCGTGAACGAGGTCAACACGCCCGAGACCAGCATGATACCGATGAGTTCGATCAGCCGCGCGGAGTCGCGACCCAGCAACTGGAGAATTCCCCACGAGAGGACGGCGATGAACACCGAGATGCCGATCCCGTTGATAAAGGAGGCCGCGACGGCGTTGACGAGTCGCCGGTCCCACGAGAACTCCGGATCGATCATCCCCTGATGGAGGCCACTCGAGATGCGCGCGCCGAGTGCCCCGTAGACGTTCCCCCGAGTCGCGAGGAATGCGGGCAGGAGCAACAGGAGGCCGGGGAACCGCTCGAATCCCGCGGTCATCCCCTCCGAGCCGAGGACTGAGCCGGCGAAAACCCCGCCGGCGAGGCTGACCACGAGGATCGGCAGTGACTCGCGGTAGATGCGCCACGCGTCTTGGCGAGCCGCCATAGCGTCGTCTAACGCAGGCCGGACATATACCTACCACGGGTCGAACCCGAGCGGATCGCGCGAAACCATGGGGATAGGTACCGCACCTGGGGGATCGCTAACGTGTTTCGACCGGGCCGGCGTGGTGCCCGGAGCCGGGCCTCAGAGGGCGGCGACGAGTCCCCACGCGAGGCCGATCGCGGCGAGCGACCCGGCGAGACTGGCCGCGGCGTTGCCGATCGCGAGGGCGCGGTCGCCGTCCTCGTACAGTCGAACGGTCTCGACGGAAAACGAGGAAAACGTCGTGAACGAGCCACAGAACCCGGTCGCGACGAGTCGTAGCGTCGACTCGCTCGCGCCTGCGAAGACGACGAGCCCGAGGGCGAAGCTCCCGAGAACGTTGACGACGAACGTCGCCAGCGGGAGCCGCCCGCTCTCGAGGCGACTCGAGGCCCAGTGGCCGACCAGGTACCGACAGACCGCCCCGATCGCGCCGCCGGTGCCGACGACGTGGGCCGGCTCGGGGTCGACGGTGACGGTCGCGCTGGCGAGCGCCTTGAGCAGCGGGGCGCTCAGCAGTGCCGGGCTCACGCCGTCTCACCACCGGCGGGTCGGGGACCGCCGAGGCGACGCGCGAGCGCACGACCCGCGAGTACCCCGGCAAGTCCGAAACCGTAGTTGGCGGCGACGATGCCCAGCAGGGCAAGCGGCGTCGACGCGAGCGCGGCCTGCAGCGCGAACGTACTGTAGGTCGACAGCGAGGAGAGGAATCCGGTCGTAAAGACGAGTCGCGCCCGCGACGACAGCCGGCCGGCGGCCTCGGCCTCGTAGACGACGACGGCGAGGACGGCACTGGCGACCGCGTTGACGAGGACGATCGACGCCGTATCCGGGACCACACCCATCGCGAAGAGCCGGAGGTTCGAGCCGGCGAACCCGCCGATAGCGATCAGTGCGACCGTCTCGAGTCGAACGAGGGGATGTGAGTCTGCCATGGCTGGTGGTGGCAGGGACCGTCAGCCGACCGGCGCCCACGACGCGGGAGTGTCACGGCCCAGGAGCGACAGTCGGCAGTTGGGTCAGGCGGGCCCCATCGCCCGGATACGACGCGGTTCGTCCAGGCACGAAATGAACGTTGCGAACACCGTCACGCCGCGACGAGCGAGGAGGGAAAGACCCAAGGTTAGACTCGCTCTAAACCGAGCCATGGCCGAAGACGTCCCCGCGGACGGTGGTCGGTCGGCGTTCGCGCGAGCGTCGTGGGCGAACGTCCTCGGTAACGTCGTGAAGATCGTCGCCGAGGGAAGCGCGGGGCTTGCCTTCGGCAGCGTTGCCCTGCTCGCCGACGCGGCCCACTCGCTGGCGGATCTGGTCGCCAGCGTCGTCGTCCTCGTCTGGGGGCGGAGTTCATTCGACGAACCCGACACGACGCATCCACACGGGCA
Source organism: Natrinema sp. H-ect1 (assembly GCF_041821105.1). NCBI lineage: Archaea > Methanobacteriati > Methanobacteriota > Halobacteria > Halobacteriales > Natrialbaceae > Natrinema > Natrinema sp. H-ect1. The sequence continues at coordinate 375,046 of NZ_JBGUBA010000003.1, forward strand.
CGACCGGATCGAACCGCTGACGGCGCTTTTCGTCGGGGCGATGATCGCACTGCTCGGGCTGAACCTGCTCTACCGGTCGGTCGAGGGTCTCCTGGCAGGCCCCGATATCGAGTTCAGCGTCCTGTTGCTCGCGGCGCTTGGCTTCTCGATCGGCGATATGTACCTGGTCTATCGCTACACCGTCCGGATCAACGACCGTCTCCAGTCGACCGCACTCGCCGCGCTCGCGAAGGACTGTCTGAACGACATCTACACGTCGATCGCCGCCATCGTCGGCGTCCTCGGCGTGCTGGTGAACTACCCGATCCTCGACCCGATCGCCGGCGGCCTCGTCAGCCTGCTCGTCGTCTATCAGGGCGTCGAGATCGGCCGGGAAAACGTCGACTACCTCATCGGTGCTGCTCCCGGGCCCGAGAAACGGGGGGAGATCACTGGGGCCCTCCGTCGCCACCCGGCCGTCGAGGGCGTCCACGACCTGACGGTCTTCTACGACGGTACCGTCCTCGAGGTCGAGGTCCACGTCGAGGTCGACGGTGACATGCCGTTCCGGGAGGCCCACGACATCGAGTCGGCGTTGGTCGATCGCCTCCGGGGCCTTGAGGACGTCGGTGACGCACACGTCCACCTCGATCCATCGGGGATCGGCGAGTGGAAGGAGTCGGCCGAGCGGTGACGGGCAGTCGCCTCACTGCGAACGCTCGGCCGCATCGACGTCCGCGTCGGTGGACGCCGCGCGCTGTAAGGTCACCCCGAAGACGCTGCCGTCCGGGCCGGTCTCGACGAGTTCGACGCCGCCCCCGTACCTGTTCGCGAGGATCCGCGAGAGGTAGAGCCCGAGCCCGTGGTTGGTCGATCTGCGTTCGAACAGCGTTTCCCTGTCGGCCTCGGCAATTCCCGGGCCGTCGTCGGCGACCCTGACGACGACGGTTTCCGGCCCCCGCTCGGCGGTGACCCGAACGCGGGCCCGCCCCTCGTTGTGTTCGATCGCGTTCTCGAGGAGGTTCGCGAAGATCCACTTGACGCCTTCGTTAGCGCTGACGTGGGCAGTTTCCGGCAGGTCGGCCTCGATGTCGACGTCGTCGAACCGGGTGCGATACTCGAGGAGTTGAGCCTCGAGTACCGCGACGAGATCGACCGCGGTCCCGCTCTGTGGCCCCCGATTCGCGTCCAGCATCGCCCGAACGTCCTCGATGACGCCGACGAGATCGTCACTCTCGCGTTCGATCGTCTCGAGGCGGTCGCGGACCGCCTCGCGGTCACACTCCGCCTGCAGGAGCGTCGCATGCCCCCCGATGATCTGGGAGGAGTTGAGGACCTCGTGTCGCAACAGGTCGTTCAGGTACGCCAGCAGCTCCCGTTCGTCCTCGAGTTGCCGGGCGCGGACCGTGGCGGCCGTCGCTTCGACCTCCCGCTGGATGGCCCGCGCTTCGACGTAACCGACGGCGAACCCGCCGACAGCGCCCGTGTTGAGCGCGAAGTGGGCCCAGGTGGTGTTGGCGGCCACCGAGTCGGCGGGAAAGAAGACGATCGATAGCATGTTGACCGCCAGAAAGGCGACCGCACCGCCGAAACACCACTTGCATACTCGGCCGTACCGGCTCTCATCGATGTCGCTTTCCGTGAGCCGGTGGCCGCCCCAACCCAGTCCGACGGCGGGGACGCCGATCGAGAGCAGGGTGGTCAGGTAGGCGGTGGCCCCGATCGTGTCCGCGAAGGCGAGCCACCAGCCGACGAGGCCGGCGATCGAGAGCCCGCCGAACGCGGTGACGAGCCAGGGCAGCGACGACCGCTCGAGCCACAGCGGGGTGCCGATGAGTCGGCTCGAAGCCGGCGTATCGTGGCTCATATCGGCCCCGATGACGGTGGCGATTCGCGGACGATGCGGGTCATTTACACTGTCCATGAGAGCGAGGTGTGAAATCTGTACCGGCTCTGGGCCCGGGGTCGCCGCGACGCGAGCTTTTATCGGGTCCCATGACGGCGTTTCGATATGGCAATCGGAGACGTCCGCGAGGTCACCGCCGGCGACTGTTCGGACTGCTACTACCTCGATACGGGAATGTACGAAACCAGCGGCTACGGTGCCGTTTACATCCTCGACGATGACCGCCCGGCCGTCGTCGATACGGGCATCGGTACGAACTACGACCTGCTTCGGGAGGCGCTCGCCGAGGTCGGCATCGACCGCGAGGACCTCGCGGTCATCGCGCTGACACACGTCCACCTCGATCACGCCGGCGGGGCCGGCTTTCTCGCCGCCGACTGTCCGAACGCCGACGTCTACGTCCCCTCGCTGGGGGCCGATCACATCGCCGACCCCTCCCGACTGGTCGCGGGGACGAAGGCGGCCGTCGGCGACCAGTGGGACCACTACGTCGAACCCGAACCCGTCCCCGAGGACCGGATCGTCGCGATCGAGGACGGGGACCATATCGATCTCGGGACACACGAACTGCGAGTCCACGCGGCACCCGGCCACGCCCCCCATCAGGTCGTCTACGAAGATCCCGCAAACGACGCGGTCTTCGTCGCCGACGCCGCCGGCATCTGGGTCCCCGACGTCGAACGGATCAGGCCGACCTCGCCGCCCTCGAACTTCGACCTCGAGCAGTGTCTCGCGGACGTCGAAATGCTGCAAGCCCTCGACCCAGCCGTCCTCCTGTACCCGCATTTCGGCCCTCGATTCGTCGGCGACGACGCCGAACGGGCTCTCGACGAATACGCGACCGTCCTCGAGGAGTGGGTCGACCTGGTCGCCGACAAACGCCGCGAACTCGCCGACGACGAGGCGGTGCTGGAGTACTTCGCCGACGAGGCCGAGCTGGCCGACGTCTGGGGCAGGGAGAAAGCCAGCGAGGAGGCGAAACTGAACACGCGTGGCGTGTTGGGCTATCTCGACCACCGGGAGTGACCGGGTAGCGTCGCCGCCATGGCGACTCGGTTTCATCGCTCGGAGCCGATTTCGAAACCAGCGCTCGGATCTTTTCGGTTGAGCGCCCGGTTTCGGGGCGCTCGCGGGTTCTCTCCCGTACGGCAGCGACGAGCGATAAACGTAGTGATAGATGAAACAAGTTTCATCACGTTTTATCGCACGGGAGCAACTCTCACACACATATGAACTGGCGGGACGCGGAACGAGAGTACGAGGACGAGGTCATCGGCGAGACGAATCTCGCACGCATGTTCGAGGACGCGGCCGAGCGGTACACGAACCGTCCAGCCCAACAGTACAAGGGCGGTATCTACGATCGGTCGCTGACGGACGACGTCGTCCCCGCCGCGACGCCCGGCGAGTTCCGGACCCTCTCCTATGCCGAGATGCGCGACATCGTTCGCAACCTCTCGGCCGGCTTTCGCGAACTGGGGGTCGAAACGGGCGATCGGGTCGGTATCTTCTCGAACACGCGCATGGAGTGGGCCCAGACCGACTTCGCCCTGCTGTCTGCTGGCGCGGCCGTCACGACGGTCTATACGAGTTCCTCGCCCGACCAGGTCGCGTACCTGCTCGACGACCCCGACGCCGACGGCGTCGTCGTCGAGAACGCGGACCTGCTCGAGAACGTCCTCGCGGTCGAGGACGAACTCGACCTCGAGTTCATCGTCACCATCGACGAGGTCGACGGCTACGACGATCGCGACGACGTGCTGACGCTTGGCGAGGTCTACGACCGCGGTGAGGACGCCTTCGACCTCGAGACCTACCAGGAGCGCATCGATGGGATCGATCTCGACGATCTGGCGAGCCTGATCTACACAAGCGGGACGACGGGCAAGCCAAAGGGCGTCCAGCTGACCCACTGGAACTTCCGATCGAACGTCAACGGCTCCCGGAAGCGGTTCGGTCCGCGGCCGGACAAGGACGACGACGTCCCCGTCCTCGACGAGGAGTCGGTAGCGATGTCGTATCTGCCGCTGGCTCACGTCTTCGAGCGGACTGCAGGCCACTTCGCCCTGTTTGCCGGCGGCACCTGTATCGCCTACGCGGAGAGCCCGGACACGCTCCAGGAGGACTTCAGCACCGTCCAACCGACGACGGCCACGAGCGTTCCCCGCGTCTACGAGAAGATCTACGACGGCATCCGCGAGGAGGCCAGCGGCTCGAGCGTCTCCCGGCGGATCTTCGAGTGGGCGACCGACGTCGGCGTCGCGTACCAGCAGGCGGAGTCGCCGGGCGCGATCCTGAAGGCCAAGCAAGCCCTGGCCGACAAACTCGTCTTCTCGACGGTTCGGGAAGCGCTCGGCGGCAACATCGAGATCCTGATCAGCGGCGGCGGGAGCCTCTCGCCGGAGCTGTGTCGGCTCTATCACGCGATGGGGCTGCCGATCTTCGAGGGGTACGGGCTGACCGAGACCTCGCCCATCGTCGCGACGAACCCGCCCGAGGGCGCGAAGATCGGGACCATCGGGCCGACGCTGTCCAACGTCGAGGTGAAAGTCGACGAGGCCATCGCCGATCAGGACGCCTTCACGGACGACGCCGGCGAGGTCGGCGAACTCCTCGTCAACGGCCCCAACGTCACGCAGGGCTACTGGAACAAGCCCGGTGCGACCGAGGGCGCGTTCACCGAGGACGACGACGGCACGCGCTGGTTCCGTACCGGCGACATCATCCACGTCCGCCCCGACGGCTACCTCGAGTTCCGCGATCGCGTCAAGCAGATCATCGTCCTTTCGACGGGGAAAAACGTCGCGCCCGGCCCGCTCGAGGACGCCTTCGCGGCCAGCGAGGTCGTCGAGCAGGCGATGGTCGTCGGTGACGGCGAGAAGTTCATCGGTGCCCTGCTGGTACCGAACACGAACCACGTCCGCGAGTGGGCCGACGCGGAGGGGATCGACCTGCCCGACGACCCGCAGGCGATGTGTGACGACGAGCGCGTCCGCGATCACATTCAGGAAGAGGTCGATCGCGTCAACGAGAACTTCGAGAAACACGAGACGATCAAGCAGTTCGAACTCGTTCCCCAGGAGTTCACCGAGGAAAACGACATGCTCACCCCGACGATGAAAAAGAAGCGACGGGTCATCCTCGAGCGGTTCGAGGATCGGGTCGACCGGATCTACGAGGACGCCTGATCGGTCCGGCTTGCCGACGGCCGACGCGTTCGATCCCGCTCGGCCGCGATCGACGCGGCAGCAGTTACCCTCGGCCATTCGTACGGATTTCTCACAGGAGTTAACCGCATGGACTGATTCCTTCCAACCGAATGGACGGACGAGTCGCACCGGGACGGCGATCGGGTATGGAGCGCCGGGTCCGACAATGACGGGTGCAGAGGCCAGTGGCGACCTTCTGATACTGGTCGCCATGATCGTCGGACTCGGTGTCCTCTCACAGTTGTTGTCGGCACGGTTTCGGGTGCCGAGTGTTCTCTTTCTCATCACCGCGGGGGTCGCGATCGGTCCGGAGGGGCTCGGCGTATTGACCATCGATTCCTTCGGCGAGAGCGGACTCTCGACGATCGTCGGGCTCTCGGTAGCCATCATCGTCTTCGAGGGTGCGTTCCACCTCAAGGCCGAGAAGATACGGGAAGCGCCGGCAGCCGTGATCCGATTGACGACGGTCGGTGCGGCGATCGCCTTTCTGGGAACCGCCGGCGCAGTCCGCTTTTTCCTCGGGGCGAACTGGGACATCGCGCTGTTGATCGGCGCACTCTTGGTCGCGACGGGACCGACGGTCGTCACGCCGATCCTGAAGGTCGTCCCCGTCCGTGACCGGGTCGCAGCGACCCTCGAGACGGAGGGGATCGTCAACGACGTGACGGCGGCGATCCTCGCGGTCGTGCTGTTCAAGTCGATGACCGTCAGAGAGGCCCACGCGGACGTCTACCTGCAACTGTTCGCCGAGCGGCTCGGAACGGGCCTGCTCGTCGGCGTCGTCGTCGCTGCGGTCGTCTGGGCGGTGTTGCAGTACGTCGACATTTCGCCCGACGATGCGCCGCGGAACGCACGATTGCTGACGTTAGCGGGGGCGATCGTCGCCTTCGGGACGGCCGATTACGTTTTCGCCGAGGCGGGCGTCGCGGCCGCGGCGACGGCCGGCCTGATCCTGGGCAACGCCAACCTCCCCTACGAGGAGGAGATCGAGGCGTTCAAGGGCGATATCACCCTGCTCGTTCTCTCCTTCGTCTTCATCACCCTCGCGGCACTGCTCGAGTTCGACCAACTGTTCGCGCTCGGGCTCGGCGGCGTGGCGGTCGTGGTGGCTGTCATGCTCGTCTTGCGGCCGTTTCTGGTCTTTCTCTCGACACGGGGTGGCCGGTTTACGTTCAGAGAGCGGCTCTTTATGAGCGCCGTCGGGCCGCGGGGGATCATTCCGGCCTCGGTCGCGACGCTGTTCGCGATCCGACTCCAGACCGGCGCAGCGCCGACCAACCCGGCCGGTGCGGACCTGCTCGTCGGGACGGTCTTTCTCGTCATCCTCGTGACGGTCGTCCTCGAGGGCGGCCTGGCCCGGCAGATCGCGGAGACACTCGACGTGATACCCATGCGTGTACTCATCATCGGCGGCGGCCGCGTCGGTCGCTCGCTGGCAGAACGACTCGAAGCGCGCGGCGAAAACGTGGTCCTGATCGAGGCGGACAAGACGGTCCTCGAGGAGCTTCGCAACGACGGGTTCACCGCCCGCGAAGGCGACGGCACCGACACCGAGGTGTTACGCGAGGCGGGCGTGGAGAACGCCAAGACCGTCGTCGCGGCGTCCGGCGACGACGACGTGAACCTCCTCGTGGCCCAGCTCGCGAAATCGAACTTCGACGTCGAGAACGTGATCGCTCGGGCGAACAACCCGTCGAACGCGTCGGCGTTCGAGGACCTCGGCGTCCAGACGATCTCGGCGGCCGAGTCGACCGCGTGGGCGATCGACAATCGGATCGAGCGGCCCGCGCTCTCGGACTGGATGTCCGAACTCGGTCGCTCCGGCGACGTACAAGAGATCGAGATCACCGACGAGGATCTCGTCGGGCAGCGGATCGTCGACGTCGGGGGCGAACTCCCGAACGGCGTTCTCATCGCACTCGTGAGCCGGAACGGGACCAGCGAAGTGCCGACCCCCGACGTCGAACTGCAGGCGGGGGATCATATCACGCTCATCGGCCGCACGGAGGCCGTTCAGGAGGCGATCAACCAGTGTGGCAAACCGGTCTAACACTCGGCTTCTCGCGGACGGACTGACTGATCAGGTCGCGACGAGGCCGACGGCGACGACCGCGAGGACAAGTCCCGCGACGTTCGTCGCGCTGAGCTGTGCCCCGAAGTAGAAGACGCCGACGATGGCCGGGATCACGAAGTAGAGCGCCGCGATCGCGGAGACGATCGCCATGTTGCCCCGGGCGAGGCCGGCGTAGAAGCAGATGGAGGCGGCCGCGAGGAACGCGCCGGAGACGAGGGCGGCGGCGACGTCGACGCGGGTGCCGGAGACGGGACGGCGAAGCGAGAGGACGTAGCCGCCGGCGATGACGAGGCTCGCGACGTAGGAGAGGAACACGGCGTTGACCGGCGAGAGCGAGCGGGTCGCGACGCCGCCGGCCACCGCCCAGCCGCCATAGAGGAGCAACGCGCCCAGTGCGAACAGGATCGACGTACTGACCATGCGGCCGGCTTCGCCGTGATTCGGAAAAACGTTGCGTTCGCGCCGACTGTCTTACGCGTCGTCGCGATCGTCCCCGTGACGATCGGGGGCGTCGGTCGGCCGATGCTCGGCTTCGCCGGGGAGGATATCGCCCAGCGAGCCGCCAAGCGCCATCGCGGTGAAGACGACCGAGACCTGACAGAGATTGACCCACGGCTCGTCCCACGCGACCCGCCCCCACAACGTCATGAGCCCGGCCGCGGTCGCGAACGCGATGAGCAGGACCCAGACCGGGCGACGCGGCACGAGGCCGAAGTAGGGGTCGTGGATCTGCACCTCCCTGAAGTCGGCGACGTAGAGGATGCCGACGACGAGCCCGACCGTAAACAAGAGGTTCGCCGCCAGCAGCGCCGGATGGGTCGCGAGGAACGCGCCGATACTGAAGACGCCGTCCTCGACCAGCATCGGGAGCCCGATGACGACGCTGCCGACGAACGCTTCGGCCTTGTCCTTGTAGGTGAACCGGGTGATGACGTTCCCGACCGCCGCATTGTGCGAGAGCCGGCCCAGTAGCCGCATCGTCCGCCGCACCTCCGTCCGCTCGTCGGCCGTGTCGACCGTCTCCTCGAGCGTCTCGAGTTGCTCGTAAACGTCGTCGATGGTCGCGCCCTCGAGCGACTCGTCCGGCTGGGACATACCGGGACCAGACGTTGCGAGTGGATAAATCCGGGCCGACTCGGGATCCGCCGGCCCGATCGCAGCCGCCGCCCGAACGGCTCAGCGTCGAATCCCGCCCGAAAAACCGATACCGTTTTGCGGCCGTGTCCACCACTGTGGTACTATGAAACACTCACGGGGACCGCTGTGTTCGATCGATGTCGGGGACCGAACCGTCGAGACCGAAGACATCGACGACGTCCTCGAGTCCTATGTCGGCGGTCGGGCGCTCGGGACGAAACTCGCCCACGAGCGGATCCCGTTCGATGTCGATCCGCTCGGAGCCGACAACCGCCTGTTCTTCGCGACGGGGCCGCTTCAGCACTCGACGATGAGCTTCACCGGGCGGACGTCGGCGACGACCGTCTCGCCGCTGACCGACGGGCTGCTCTCCTCGAACGCCGGCGGGTTCGTCTCGCGGAACTTTACGGGGACCGGCTACAGTGCCGTCGAGATTACCGGCGCGAGCGACGACCTCGTCGTCGTCCACGTCACCGACGACGGCGTCGAGTTCGAGGCCGTCCCCGACCTCGAGGGGGCGACCGTGCCCGAGACCTGCGAGTACCTCGAGGACGAACACGATCTCGGGCCGGAACACACCGCCGTTATCGGGCCGGCCGGCGAGAACGAGGTCCGCTTTGCCTCGGTCATGACCTCGGAAGAACGGGCCTTCGGCCGCGGCGGTCTCGGCGCGGTGCTGGGCGCGAAAAACGTCAAGGCGATCACCTTCGACGGCGACTCGACCCGCGAGGTCGAGATCCCGGCCGTCCAGATGGAGATCCACGGCGAGGCCGCGCAGGCCGACCACCCGATGAAGGCACAGGGGACCACCTCGGTCGCCGAGTACGCCAACATGGTCGAGGCCCTCTCGAGTTACTACTTCGAGGACCTGTCCTTCGAGGGGATCGACGGGATCAGCGGCGACCGCGTCGAGGAGAAGAAGTACAAGAAAGGCACCTGCTCGTCGTGTGCCTTCGCCTGCAAGCTGCCGACCCGGGACGAGGAGTCCGGCCTCGAGACGGAAGGCCCTGAGTTCGAGACGCTGATGGCCTTCGGCTCGAACTCGGGCGTCGACGACATCGTCGACGTGATGCAATCGAACAAGCTGTGTGACGTCTACGGGCTCGACACCATTTCGACGGGCGACACCATCGCGGCCTACCTCAAGAGCGAAGACGAGTTCGGCAACGTCGATCTCATCCACGACCTCGTCGAGCAGATCGCCCACCGCGAGGGCGTCGGCGATACGCTCGCGGAGGGCGTCGACCGGATCCACGAGGACCTCGGCGTCGAGAACTGGTCGGTCAAGGGCATGGAATTTGCCGCCCACGACGGCCGCACCCTGAACGGACAGGGGCTGGCCTTCGCTACCTCGAACCGCGGTGCCGACCACATGTACGCCGAGTTCTACCCCTACGAGTACCCGCTAGTCGGCGAGGAAGACGCGTTCCAGAAGGAGGGTCTCGAGGGCAAGCCGCCCAAGCTCGTCGAACTCGAGAACCTAAACGCTGTCAAGGACAGCGCGATCTTCTGTAAGTTCTCCCGGGACTTCCTGACCGAGGAACGCATCGAGACGCTGCTCGATGCCGACTACGACGACCTGCTCGCCCTCGGTGGCGAAGTCGTCGCCATGGAACGGCACTTCAACAACCAGCGCGGCTTCGACCGCGGCGACGACCGGCTGCCCTACGAGCTGCCCGACTTCGAGCAGGGCCTCGAGGAGTACTACGCCGAGCGCGGCTGGAACGACGACGGCACCGTCCCCGACACGAAAGTCGGCGGGGGAAGCGCGGCACCGGCCGACGACTGATCGCGACCCGATTTGCCCCGGTCGGCGCGAGCGACTCGAGCCCGCTCACTCGATCGGAATTCGCGTTACCGTCCGTGCGGGCGTTCTGATCGGGACCGACTCGGTCCGCTCGGCGGCGTTGCGCTCGCCCTCGAGCGTCGCGAGCCGCCGCTCGACCCCGTTGTGGTGGCCCGCGCCGACGACCGCGACGACGTCGTAGCCCTCACGACGGAGCGCGTGCAGTCGCCGCGCCATCGACCGATCCCGGCGGTCGATCAGTACCGCCGCCACCTCGGGGAACAGCCGCCGTAGGTGGTCGATCGCCGGCTGGACGTCGTCGCCGTGTGAGATCTCCGCGACGGGCTGCTCGAGCAGCGCCAACTGGTCGACGTACGCGTCCGGTCCCATCGACTGCGCACGGAGCATACTTCGAGGGATCGTCAACGGCCCGACGCGACGGGCGAGTTCCCGCAGGGTCTCCGCCACCGGATCGTCGATCAGCGCGACGTCGAGGTCGCACTCGGCGGCCGTCTCGATGGCGGCCTCCATGTCGGTGTAGTCGGGATCGAGTCCGGCGAGGCGAACGACCGTCCGCTGGAACGCACGCACCGCGCTGTAGGCAGCCGCGGCCGGCGGCGACAGTTCGCGGCTCAGTTCGGTGAGAGCCGGCCCGCTATCGGCCTCGAGGCGCTCGAAGCGCGACTCGTCGAGTTCGACGGCCACGAGGTCCGGCTCGACCGCACGGATCCGTTCGCGGACCCGCCGGCAGTGGCTCGGCGAGAAGTGGACGCTGGGGACGAGGGTGACTGTGCCGTGGTCGGGCATCCCCTGTGGGTTCACCGGCCAGCGGCTTGAAGCCACGACCCCGTCCGCTACTCGTCGTCGGTTTCCTCGAGTTCCGGCTCGAGGCGGTCGTCACCGCGTGACGGCAGCGACGTGTCGTCGGCGCGCGAGGGGTGGATGTTGACGTTGTGTCCCCGATAGGGGTCGCTCTCGGGGTCGTAGGAGAGTTCGCTGCGCTCGAAGATGTAGATGAAAAACCCGATCAGCGGGATACAGAAGGTGATCGCCGCCCACTTCCACTGGGGCTCGAGGCCCACCCGACCGGCGTCCCAGTAGGCGACCGCGGTGAGCCCGAGATGCCAGGCCAGCGGGATGCCGACGATGATCGCGAGGAGGCCGATGCGCATACGCGGCCTACGGACTCGAGACTACTAAACGACCCGCCACCTGACGGGACTCGAGGACGGTGGCAGTGAGAGGACGGGGTGCTGTTAGCTCTCGTTGGCCCCGAAACGTCCGAACGCGTACTCCAGACCGAACATGACAAGCGCCATCGTGAGCGCTCGAAGGAGGAGGAGGTCTCGACTCAACAGGTACCCGGCTGCGAGGACGCCGATACCGGTCATTAGCCCCAACACGGCCGCGTACGGTCCGCGAGAGAGTCCTCGGAGCCACGTATCGGTGCGATCATAGAGACGTTTCACACCGCTCATATGTGACCGAAACAACTCGAGCGTGAATATCCTATCGGAGCAACAGTACTTTTTGTCTCAGGCGACGCTCCCGCGTTGTCCTCGCAAAATCCGGACCAAAAAGTCCAGTTTCCGCCGCTCGCGGGTCACCGCGTTCCCCGCTCGCGATCCGCGGTTCTCGGCCGCTGGCCTCCGAACCGCGCTCAGTTCACGTCGAATTCGATCGCCGCACCCTGACGCGACCACCTTTTGTCTCGGACGACGCTCCTACGTCGTCCTCGCAAAATCTGGACCAAAAAGTCCAGTCCCCGCTGCTTAGTTAACGTCGAATTCGATCGCCGCACCCTGACCGAAGCCGACACACAGCGTCGCCAGCCCGAGGCCACCGCCGCGCTTCTGGAGTTCGTGGATCAGCGTCACGGGCAGACGCGCGCCCGAGGCACCCAGCGGGTGACCCAGCGCGATCGCTCCGCCGTTGACGTTGAAGATGTCGGGGTCGATGCCGAGTTCGTCCCGCGAGTACAGCGACTGGCTCGCGAAGGCCTCGTTGAGTTCCACGAGGTCGTACTCGTCGATGTCGCGGCCGTTGCGCTCGAGCAGGCCCTTCGTGGCCGGGACCGGGCCGATCCCCATGACGGTCGGGTCGACGCCGGCGACGTTGTTCCGGCCGACCTCGGCCATGATCTCGAGGTCGTGTTCCTCGGCGAAGTCCTTGCTGGTGACCAGCAGGGCGGCCGCGCCGTCGGAGATCTGGGAGGCGTTGCCGGGCGTGACGGTGCCGTCCTCCTTGAACACGGTGGGGAGTTCGGCGAGCGTCTCCGTGGTCGTGCCCGGTCGGATGCCCTCGTCTTCCTCGACGGTGCCGTCCTCGGTTTCGATCGGGACGATCTCGTCGTCGAAGCGGCCTTCCTCGGTCGCCTCGGTGGCTCGCTGCTGGCTACGGGCGGCGTACTCGTCCTGTTCCTCGCGACTGACGCCGTACTCCTCGGCGACTTTCTCGGCGGTCATCCCCATCTGCAGATCCCCGAGGTCGTACAGTTCGGAGATCTTCGGGTGGATGTGGCCGTAGCTCTCGCCCATCGCGACGCGGCTCATGCTCTCGACGCCGCCGGCGATGATGGCGTCTCGGTTGCCGGCCGCGATGGCGTCGGAGGCGGAGATGACCGACTGCATCGAGGAGGCACACCAGCGGTTGATCGTCGTCGCCGGCACCGACTCGCCGAGTTCGGAGAGCAAGGCGATGACGCGGGCGAGGTTGTTGTCCTGTTCCTCGCGCTGCTGGGCACAGCCCCACATCAGATCGTCGATTTCCTCACCGGAGAGGCCGGTTTCGGCCAGGATCTCGTCGATCAGTGGCACCGAGAGGTCCTCGCTGCGAACGTCGGCGTACACGCCGTCTTCTTTCCCCTGTGGCGTCCGCACTGCCTTGACTACGACTGGCGTCTGTGACATATACTACCGCATGCCCCTCACGGACTTAAATCCGGTCGAACTCCGGCTGGCGGGAAAAGTGTTTACGGGCCGAGTAACCGGTCCCCGACCGCCCGTCGTCGCCGACCCACGGCCCGCCGGGGTCGACGACGGGGGTCGATCGCGCCGCCCTCGAGCCGGTCGGCTCGAGAACAACCCTTATCTCGGATAGCTGGTAATACGCGGGCATGGACGAGGACGGACTGGACGCGTCTCGGTTCGAGGGCGACGACGCCGAATCGGACCGCGATCCCGAACCCGAACCCGCTGGGACGGCAGACGAGGACGGCGACGGCGGCTCGATGCCGGGGGTGCCGGACCCCGACCCGCAGGACGACGACGTCCCCGAGGACGTACAGAAGTATGCCCGGTTCACGAAGATGGACGGCGCGCAGTACGACCGGGTCAACGAGTTCCTCCGGGACCGCACGTACATCACCGCTCGCGAGTGGGCCATCGCGCGGCTCTGTTCGGACTTCCGGACCGAGACCGGCGTCGAGATGACCAAGATCGGCGAGAACCTCCCCGAACTCGTCCCCTTCATGACCGACACCTACTCCCCGCAGGCGGTCAATCAGGCACGAGCCTCCTTCGAGGAGAAGGTCCGAACCGCCGGCGCGACCTTCCTCTACGGCGCGATGTGTGACTTCTTCACCGCCGAGGAACTCGACGACGTGATGTACGAGGCCACCGAGGTCGCCAAGTTCTTACTCGAGGTCGAAGGCGTCGACCTCTCGGTCGAGGAGGAACTCGAGGCCGAGGAACGCATCTCGACGGTCATGCGGGAGGTCCGCGAGGCCAGCGAAGAGTTGCGCGCGGCGGACCTCGCCGAGAGCGAGGAGTAGGCGAGTGACAGAAAACGGTAATATGGCTGTAGTGAGTCGACACGGATATGAACGACTCTCGTGACGAACGGTCGGGCTCGGCCGACGACGGCGACCGCTCGCCCGGACTGATCGGTGCCGGCATTGGCGTCCTCGAGTTGCCGGTGTTTGGCTATCTCGGGCTCGTACTGTTCGGCCAACCGATCTTCGGCGCGTTCGTCGGGCTCGTGATGGGGCTCGGAACGTACCTTTCTTTTCCCGCCCTCGTGGCGGACGACGACTCCAGCGAGATCGAGACGACTCCGGAACCCGTCGGCGACCAGCTCCGTCGGTTCCACCGCACGGCGGCCGGGCTCGCGCTCCCGCCGGCGGGGATCCTGTTGCTCGCGTGGCGGTTCGTCAACGAGAACGTCCTGCTTGGGGTCCTCGCGACGGCCGTGATCGGCCTGGCGATTTACGCCCCGCTTGCAGTGTTGCTGCCGCGCCGACTCTCCTGACGCGGCCGATCGTTGCGCTTGCGCGTCCGCTACTTATGCCCGCTCGAGGGCTATGTCGCTCGCATGACGGACCTTCCACTGGCACCCGACGGCGGCTGGGAATCGCTCTATCTCGCGGGCGACTGGACCGACAGCGCGGGACGAAGTCCCGCGAGCAGTCGGACGCAGTCCGACGACGACGGCGATCGCGACGCGATCACCGTCGAGAACCCGTACACGCGCGAAGCGATCGCGTCCGTCCCGGCGGGGACCGACGCCGATGTCGACCGGGCCTACGAGACCGCCGCGTCGGCACAGGAGACGTGGGCCCAGCAACCGCCACAGGCCCGTGCAGGGGTGATCAGCGCGGCTATCCAGTTCGTCGGGGATCACCGCGAGGAGATCGTCGAGCTACTGGCCCGCGAATCGGGGAGTACGCGGGTCAAATCGGAGGCCGAAGTGGAGACTGCGAGGGGGATGATGCAACAGGCCGCCAGTTACCCGTTCCGGATGGACGGCCAGCACGCGGACTCGATCACGCCGGGCAAGGAAAACGTCGCCGAGCGAGTGCCGGTCGGCGTCGTCGGCGTCATCTCGCCGTGGAACTTCCCGCTGCATCTCTCGATGCGGGCTGTCGCGCCGGCGATCGCTGCCGGGAATTCGGTCGTCCTCAAACCCGCCTCGAACACGCCGATCACGGGCGGGTTGCTGCTCGCGCGGATCTTCGAGGCCGCGGGCGTCCCCGATGGCGTCCTCAGCGTCGTCCCCGGCCGCGGCTCCGAGATCGGCGACGCGGTCGCCGGCCACGACATCCCCCGGACTATCGCCTTCACCGGCTCGACCGAGATCGGACAGGGGGTCGCCGCCACGGCGGCGCGCAACTGCGCCCTACCCGCCATGGAACTCGGCGGGAACAACGTCCACGTCGTCACCGACGACGCCGACCTCGAGCGGGCCGTCGACGGCGGCGTCTTCGGTTCCTTTCTGCACCAGGGCCAGATCTGCATCTCCATCAACCGCCACCTGGTCCACGAGGACGTCTACGACGAGTACGTCGACGCGCTGGCCGACCGGGCCGCGTCGCTGCCGACCGGCGATCCGACCGACGACGACACCGTCATCGGTCCCATCATCGACGAGAGTCAGCGCGATCAGATCCTCGAGTACGTCGAGGAATCGGTCGACGCGGGCGCGACCCTCGAGACCGGCGGCGACCACGACGGACTCGTCGTCGAGCCCACAGTCCTCTCCGACGCCGACAACGACATGGCCGCGGCCTGCAACGAACACTTCGGTCCCGTCGCGCCCGTGATCCCCTACGCGAGCGACGACGAGGCGATCGAACTGGCCAACGACACGATCCACGGTCTCTCGGGGTCGGTCCACAGCGAGACCATCGAACGGGCTCGCCGGATCGCGGACGGGATCGAGACGGGAATGATCCACATCAACGACCAGCCGGTCAACGACGAGCCACACGTCCCCTTCGGCGGGATGAAGCAATCGGGCATGGGCCGGTACAACGGCGAGCAGATCCTCGAGGAAGTGACGACGACGAAGTGGATCTCGATCCAGCACGAGCCTCGCGAGTACCCGTTCTGAGTGCCACTTGGTCCACGGATCCACGGCGGTTCCGACCGTCTCGGTCCGTCGCTGTGTCCGATTCGATCGGGGTCCGCCCTCGCCGCTTCGTCTCGCTTCTCCCGGTTGGAAGCGTGGTCCTTATGACAATATAAATTAACCAACTAGTAGGCATGGAACGCCGAACCTACCTGGTCACCGCTGGCATCGGCACCTCGTCCCTCCTTGCGGGCTGTCTGAGCGACGGTCCGAGCGACGACGAATCCGACGGCGACGACGAACCGGACCCCGACGGCGGCGAGTCCGAACCCGAAAGCGAACCGGACCACGAACAGGTCATCGAGACCTACCTCGAGGCCGCTCAGGCCGAGGATCCCGACGCGATGGCCGCGGTCGTCCACAGCGCGAGCCCGTTACAGGGGCTGCTCACTGATCCGGAGTGGGAGTTCGAATCGAGCGGCTCCGCCGATCTCGACGCCCTCGAGACCGAGGTCGTGACGGCCGACGGCTCCGTCGCGGACGTCCGCGAACTGGAGGGTGCCGAGTTCTGGTTCGCGGAGTCCGACCTCGAGGCCGAGATCGACGACGCGGAGATCGTGCTGGTCCGCGCCGAACTGGACGATGCGGCCGTCGGCGACAGTGCCGGCGTCTACGCGCTCGTGACCGAAGGCGACGAGTGGAAGATCTTCTGGATAGAGAGCGAGGACGACACGCCCGAAGACCCCGAGGAGGCGTTCGAGCCGGAGATCATCGACACCGACGACGACGTCGTCGAGCGGATCGAGTGGGGCGTCGACGCGGTGAACGCCCCCGAGGGCTCCGACTCCGACACCGGATACTACGCCCGCGTCCACCTTACCGACGAGCCCGGCCGCAAGGCCGATCTGATCCGCATCGAATCGACGATCGCCGACTCGACGTTCGAGTTCTACGGTGAAGACAAGACCGAGCCGTCGACGTCGTGGGCGGGGACTTGGGCGAACGTTCGGCTCAACGCCGACGGCGATCAGATCGTCGTGACTGCCGTCCGCGGGGATACCGAGACGGTCGTCCATCGGGAACACTACGAGCCGTCGGACTGATCCCGTCGATCGGGATCGCGGATTTCGGCTCGAGGGCTGTCGTTGTGCTGTCGCGGATTGCTCGCAGCGACATGCGAGGGTTGGGATTTGAACCACGCCCGAGAACCTCCTCGCGTATTCGCAGAACCTCGGTCTGATTCGAATCCCGCGTCTCGCAGACACGACTCTCACTGTCGTTCGAGTCGGTATGCGAGGGTTGGGATTTGAACCCAAGGACTCCTACGAGAGCGGGTCTTAAGCCCACCGCCGTTGGCCTGCTTGGCTACCCTCGCACAGAAGGCGTTCGATGGTTGTTCCGGGGTGGGGATGTGCGTTTCGGTGTGCGTTCGCGCCGTCGGCCTACCAGTCGACGCTCAACGTGCCGTCGCCGTGGGGATCGGGCGCGATCTCCTCGTCGGTCCGGCGGTCGACGACGTGGATGCAGCCGTCGTCTTTCTTGGCCGGACAGACCTCCGCGGCGCGGACGTTGTGATCGAGGTCGTCCTCGGCGATGAAGTACTCCTCGGGCTGGGCCATTCCGGAGGCGATCGACATCTCCCAGTTGTCGCTGACCTCGGCGCACTTGCCCGCACCGAAGCACTTGTTGGCCTCGAAGATGATCTTGTAGGGTTTCTCGTCGACCGGGGGTGCGTCGCCGGAACCGACGTCGCTGGCCTGCTGGATACCGTCGTCGTCGCTCATGTGTCCCCGTTCGAGCGAGCGGCCTTTCGCGTTACGGTTGGCGCGAGTCACGGTATCGATTCCACCCGCCGTGAACCAGCGACGCCACTGCTGGGTTCGATTCGAGACCGGTTCGGCCGCTCGTCGTCGTGGCTGCTCTGTGGCTGGTGATTCGTCTCTCGGTATCGGGTGGCCGATTGTCTCTCCCAGAAGTACCAATACTATCATGTTATTGCACAACAGACAATATTGTTTCTAAAGAACAATACAATATCGGAGACAGGATCGCTGTTGCTACAAAACCTGCTGAGTGCGTTCACACTTTGGCCTAGTCGTGAAACGCATGGATACTGTGTCGAACCTCGTTTTGTTTCGGCAGTATTGCCCAAAAGATGTGTTTATACAGTGAATCAGGAATTGAGGAACTCATATACTCGACAAGGCTTATCGAGTGTCGGTACGTCTGCCGTTTCAAAATAGTTTTATGGTCTCTATTTCTTTGCCAGCTATTGTTTGGTAAATATGCAATAGTGTATACGGGCCTCGGTATAGTTGTCGGATAGATATATTACCACCTGAGAGGCTCCGTTTCCGTGACGTGACCCCGCCGCATCGACCGGGACGGAGCAGCTGACCCGGCGTTGAAACCCACGATCCCGATTACAAACATATGTGTGTAATGGGTGTCAGAACAGCGTGGACTCGAGCGATCCGATTTCGTCTCGAAGCAGTTGTGCCAACTCCTCGGCCGTCGACTCGTCGGTCGCCATGCGATAGGTCGGTCCGCCGACCGAGAACGCCCCGACGACCTCGCCGTTGGGGTCGGTTACGGCCGCCCCGATGGACCGATAGCCGTCGATCAACTCCTCGTCGTTGACCGCATATCCGCGACGGCGGATCGCCTCGAGTTCGTCGAACAGTTCGGCCTCGTCGGTGATGGTGTGGTCGGTCGTCGCCGGCAGCCCCCAGCGCTCGAGAATCTCGCCGACCCGGGATTCGGACATCGACGCCAGCAAGGCCTTTCCGGAGGCGCAGTTGTGCATGTAGAACCGGTTGCCCGCCCGGAACGGGCTGGATTCGGACAGACTCCGTCGGGACGACTCGCCGATCGCGTACTCGAGAGAGTACGCGCGGCCGTTCTCCTCGACGATGAAGTCGGCTTCGTGGCCGGTCGTTTCGGCGAGGGAGTAGACGTGCCGGCGCGCCGTCGCGTACAGCGGGTTTCGTCCGCGTGCGTGTTCGCCGAACGCGAGGAACTGGAGACCGACGTGGAAGGTGTCGCCGTCCCGGACGAGGAACCCCTCGTCGACCAGCGTGTGGAGGTGGTTGTGGACGGTGCTTTTCGCCAGCTCGAGGCGGTCGGCCAGTTCGCTCAGCGTGGCACCGTCGCTCTCGCGGACCGCGCGAACGAGTGCGAGCGACGTTTGCGTCGTCTTGACCGGCCGAGGGCGATCGTCGGTCATCGTTCGAAGTCGTCGTGTCGTCCGTGCATAAGGGTTCGGAATGTGTGAACCGTGTTCTGGGAGGATCGTCGAATTCACGGTTTATTTCTTGATGATTTACGATGCCAAATCGGTATTTGGGTAGTACCCTATCCGTCTATATATGCGCCACAGTACCACAGGCGATCGGTGGTGTGGCGTGCCGGGCTCCAACTCCCGTCGGTGGCCGTCCGTTCGGAATGCGTGAACGGAAGACGGCGAACTCGATCGGCGCGGTCGATTCCGGCCGTTATCTCCCTCGTCGGCTCGGATTCGGTGTTCCGGTGTTCGCACCTTCGGAACGTGCTGCCGTCGGCGACCGCGGGCGATCCGCACGACTGGTTCGGGGCGGTGATCCGGTCGACCGGCGCTAATCGGCGCCGCAGTGGTTCGTCCACCCGCAGTGCTGACACCACTCCTCCGGTGTGTCTGTCAGTCGCCCACAGAGCGGACAGTTCGTCTCAGTCATCGTCGGTCGTAATGTCGGCGGACAGTCCCTGAGCCATCTCGATGTCTTTGGAGTTGTTCAGCGTCCAGGCGGTGCGCTCGGTGACGGCCTCGATCACTTCGCGACCGCTCGGGTAGCCGTTCCCGGACTTGTTGACGCCGCCGAAGGGCAGGTGAACCTCCGCGCCGATACACGGCAGGTTCCCGTACGCGAGTCCGACCTCGGCGTTGTCGCGGTAGTAGTTGACCTCGCGGTAGTCCTCGGAGATGATCGCTCCCGCGAGCCCGTACTCGGTGTCGTTGTGGATCTCGACGCCGTCCTCGATGTCGCCCGAGTACGTCATGAGCGCGACGTGGGGGCCGAAGACCTCCTCTTGTGTACATCGGAGGTCGGCGTCCGGGTCGGCCTCGTAGACGAACGGGCCGATCCAGTGGCCGTCCTCGTGGCCGTCGGGAACCTCCGCGTCGGCCAGTTCGTCGCGGTCGACGAGGACGTTCACGTCCTCGCTTCGTGCGAGTTCGTTGTACTCGAGGACCTTCTCCTTGTGTTCGCCCTCGACGAGCGGCCCCATGAACGTGTCTTCGGCCAGCGGGTCGCCGACCGCGATGTTCTCGGCGATCTCGACGAAGCGCTCCTTGAACTCGTCGTAGACATCCTCGTGGACGATCAGCCGTTCGGCGGAGACACAGCGCTGACCGGTGGTCTTGAACGAACTCATGACTGCCGAGTGGACGGCGGTATCGAGGTCGGCCTCGTCGCTGATGACGATGGCGTTCTTGCCGCCCATCTCGCAGGCAGCGAGTTTGCCGGGCTGTTCGGCGACGGTTTGAGCGACCTCTTGACCGACCTCGGCCGAACCGGTAAAGAGGACGGTGTCGACGCGTGGGTCGTCGACGATCGAGGCCCCGGCGTCGCCGAAGCCCTGTACCATGTTGAACACGCCGTCGGGGATCCCCGCGTCCTCGAACATCTCGGCGATGATCTGGCCACACCACGGGGTCTGCTCGGCGGGCTTCCAGACCACGGTGTTGCCCTCGACCAGCGAGACGGCCATGTGCCAGAACGGGATCGCGACGGGGAAGTTCCACGGCGTGATACAGCCGACGACGCCCCGGGGCTTGCGGCGCATGTACGCGTCCTTGCTCCCGATCTCGGAGGGGACCACGTCACCGTGTGGGTGGCGGGCGTTGCCCGCGGCCCACTCGACCATGTGTGCGGCTTCGACGACGTCGGCTTTCCCTTCGGAGATCTCCTTGCCACACTCCTTGGTGACGATCTCGCCGAGTTCGTCCGTCCGCTCGCGCAGTTCGTGGTAGATATCCCAGAGGAACTCCGCGCGGTCGATGTGCGACAGGTCGCGCCACTCCTCCTGTGCCGCCTCCGCGGCCTCGAGGGCTCGATCGACGTCGGATTGCGTTCCGCGGTGGAAGGTGCGCAACGTCTCGCCAGTTGCCGGGTTCTCGCTTGCGAAGGTTTCGTCGCCTTCGCCGTCCGTCCATTCGCCGTCGATGTAGTGTCGGTCGGGTTGCTCTGTCGTCTGCTGGCTCATACAGTACGGATGACGGATCACGGCGGAATAACCACGGCCTCCCATGGTCGGGCGCGCCGCCCCCGGCGACGATCGACGATGGGGACCGCGACGCGACCCGCGCTTTCGGCTCGCGGCGCGGTACGGGGCCGACACGAGTCCACGACCGGTCCATGATATCGGTATTCAGTATGTTTATAGTCCTCACGGCGTACTGTCCGAGTAGAATCGACACATGAGCAGTACGAGTTCGACGACGACCACGACAGGGGCGACCGACGGGACGCGACTCACGCTCGATATCTGGCATCCGGACTGCTGGGGCCTGCAGGCGACCGAGGCGGTCGACGCCGGCTTGCTCGTCCACACCGTCCACCGAACCGTCGAGGAGACGGTCAAGGGTCACTTCACCGTCTACGCCGACACGACGGCACAACTCGACGAGTTCGTCGCGTTCGCGGCCGAGTCTCCGCTAACGCACTCGACGGTTGAACTCGGCCAGCGCCCCACGACGGCACCGAACCCGGGGAACGCGACGCGCGAACTGTTCGTCGAGTACGAGCCCGAACACAGTATCAGCGACACGCTCGTCTCGCATGGCTTCATCCACGACGCGTCGGTGCGCGTCGAGAGTGGCGTCGAACACTGGCCGGTCTTCGTCGCCGGCGGTCGCGACGAGATCCGGCGTCGACTCGAGGCCATCCGGGCCGAGACGGACGCGGAGATTTCGATCAGTCGGGTCGCCACGCCCGACGGCGGTCCGTCGGAGACCGCCGATCGGACGGATCTCCTTACGCCGCGCCAGCGTGAGGCGTTCGAACTCGCCTGCGAGCGGAACTACTACGCGTGGCCCCGCGAGATCAGCACGCGCGAACTCGCGGACGAACTCGGCGTCTCGAAGACGACGCTGCTCGAGCATCTCCGGAAGGCCGAAGCGAAACTGCTCAACCCCGACGACGTCTGATCACCGTGTATTATTTCGCGTTTTGACGGACGAATCTTTTGGTCGGGTATCCATTTAGGTGCTTGTCGTCCCAGCAGTCCGGTATGATACCACCGATCGCGAGCCGGTTCGTCGCCGGAACGACTGCGTCAGGCGCTCTGGACCACGTTTCGGAGTGTAACGAAGCGGGGATGGGCGGCATCCTGAACCTCCTCGGCGAACACTACGACGATCCCGAACCCGCCGCGGAGGACGCCGACGCGTACTGTCACCTCGTCTCCGAACTGGCCAGCCGTGGCCTGAACGGCAGCGTCTCGGTCAAACCGTCCCAGATCGGTATCGACGTCGGACCGGACGTCTTCAGGGAAAACTTCGAACGAATCGTCGAGACGGCGGCGGCCGAGGACGTGTTCGTCTGGTGTGACATGGAAGACCACACGACGACCGACACGACGCTCGACGCCGTCGAAGCGACGGCCCGGGACCATCCCCACGGCGTCGGCGTCGCGATTCAGGCGAACCTCACGCGGACGCGCGATGACCTCCGTCGCCTCGCTGACGTTCCCGCCGCCGTCCGGCTGGTGAAAGGCGCCTACGACGAACCGTCGTCGGTCGCCCTCGACTCGAAATCGGCCGTCGACGACGCCTACGAGGACCACCTCGAGTTCCTGTTTCGCGAATTCGACCAGGGTGTCGCGGTCGGGAGCCACGACCCGGCAATGCTTCAGGTCGCGGTCGACCTCCACAAGGAGTACGGGACGCCGTTCGAGATCCAGATGCTGATGGGGGTCCGCGAGGACGCCCAGCGCGAACTCGCCGCGAAGGGGTACGAGGTCAATCAGTACGTCCCCTACGGCGACAAGTGGATGCAGTACTTCTACCGACGGATCCGCGAGCGCAAGGAGAACGCACTGTTTGCGCTCCGCGCCGTTGTCGGCGTCTGACCGGACTGCGGGGTTCGCGACGGCGTCGTCTACCAGCTCGCTCGAGCGTCGGCTCTCTGATTCTTCCGCGCTGATACGTCCGATATAAAGGGTGCAAATTCGGTATATTTATTTGTGGGTAGTAAGCACACGCCACTATGCCAGAGAGTGGATCAGTCGAATTGATCTGGTTATTCGGACCGTTCGTCCTGTACCTAGCGATGCTCGTCATCTACTACGTCTGGGAAGGGAAGCGAGAGAAACGACTCCGTGAGCGCTACGAGGAGGCGAAACATGGCCAGTGAGGGGTTAGCCGGCTCGGCCGGGAGCTGGGTCCTCGGAACGTTCGCCGTCTACCTGCTTGTCCTCCTCGGTATCGGACTGTACTCCTCGCGTCTCATGGATTCCGTCGACGACTACGTCATCGGCGGTCGGAGCGTCGGCCCGGTCGTCACCGGCTTCTCCGAACGCGCCTCCGAGATGAGCGGCTGGCTCACGCTCGGTGTCCCGAGCGACGCGTTCGGGACCGGCGTGATGGCCTTCTACAACGGTCTCGGGATGATCCCCGCCGACCTGTTTGCGTGGGCCGGCATCGCGAAACGCCTCCGGAAGTACACCGAGATCGTGAAGGCAGTTACGTTACCGACCTTCTTCGAGACACGACTGCAGGACGACACCGGCTACGTCAAAGGCGTCTCCGCGTTCGTCCTGATGCTCTTCGAAGGCGGATACGTCGGCGCACAGATCGTCGCCGCCGGGACGTTGCTCGAGGTCCTCACCGGCGTCTCGTCGCTGGTCGGGATCCTCGTCGGCGGCGTCATCGTCGTCGGCTACACCATGCTCGGCGGCTACTTCGCGGTCGCGTGGTCGGACTACGTGCAGGGTGCGATCATTCTGGTCGCGTTCATCATCCTGCCGATCATCGCCTTTACCAACTACGGGCTCCCGTTCGGCGACCTCGCGTCCGTCGGGAGTTCGTACACGAGCGTCACGGCCGGCATGACCGGTTGGGCCGCGATCTTCGGGATCATCAGCTACGCCGCCATCGGGCTCGGCATTCCCGGGAACCCGCACGTGATGGTCCGATTCATGGGGATCGACGAAGTCGAGAACATTCGTCTCGCGGCGCTGGTCGCCCAACTGTTCATGTTCGTCGCCTACATCGGCGCCGGCTTCGTCGGGCTCTATGCGCTGGTCGTCTTCGGGCAGGGCGGCATCGAGGACCCGAACAACGTCATGCCGCTGCTTACGCTCGAGTTCTTCCCCGGTGCGATCGCGGGGATCATCCTTGCGGCCGCTCTCGCCGCGATGATGTCCAGTGCCGACTCGCAGCTGCTGGTCGCGACGAGTGCCATCGTCGAGGACGTCTATCACGGCTACGTCAATCCGGACGCGAGCCAGGAGCGGCTCGTTCGCTACTCCCAGTACGTCACGCTCGGACTCGGCGCAGCCAGCGTCGCGTTTGCGCTCCTCGCACAGAATACGCCGATCTACACGCTCGTCCTCGACTACGCGTGGGGCGGCCTCGGCGCGGCCATCGGACCGACGCTCATCGCGGCCGTGTGGTGGAAACGGGTCACCGCGACGGGCTCCGTCGCGAGCATGATCGTCGGGACCACGACGATGGTCATCTGGACGCAGCTGTCGACCATCCTCGAACTGCTCGGCCTCATGGGGGCCATCGAGGGGTCGCCGTTCCTCACGGGGCTGGTCGGCGTCTACGGGCTCTTCCCCGCGTTCATCCTCTCGACGGCGACACTCATCGTCGTCTCGCTGCTGACGACGCCGCCCGAGGGCGTCGACGATCACTTCGATTCCTTCAACAAACCGCTCTCGTCCCTCTCGAGCGCCGACGATCCGACCGGGACTCCCGACTACGTGACCGACGGCGGTCGCGACGTCGAACCAAAGGCCGTCACGGAAACCGACACCATTCGCGCACACGTGACCGCCAGCGAGTACTGGGACGAGGGTGACGAGTAAATGAGCGACGCGCGCCGACGCTCGGTCGAGCCCGCGACGCTCACGGGCGAGTCGCATGACCGAGCCGCCCTTACCGTCATCGAACCGACGGTGACGCGCGAGGACGTCGACTCGAGCGGTCGCGTCGGTGCCGTCGCGTACCCGTATCGGATCTACGACGCCGTCGCGACGATCGAACGACCACTGCTTTCGGACCGCGACATCGAGTACGTCGTCAGCGTCGACCGCGCTCGCCGGCTCGCCGTCAGGGCCGACGTGTTTCCCGACACCGTCACGGAAACCGTCGACGACGTCCTTCTCCTCCCGTCGGAACTCTCCGACGCGCAGGTCCGAGACAAGGCCGAAGACGCGGTGTTCACGTGGACGCTCCGGAAAGTCGCCGTCGGCTCCGCGCCGGACCTGACCTTCGAACGGTCGGTCGACGCCCACAAACTGTTCTGGATCGCGTCCCGCCCCGACGGGGACGTCATCGTCGATAGCGTCCGCGGCACGGAGATGCCACTGACGGAGTGAGCCGGGACGGGGATCGACTCGGCCGCCGCCCCACGCGGCGCTCGTCTCGAGTCTGCCCGTCTCCACCGACCCTGAGAAGTCGAGATCCGCGTGCTGATTCCGCGTTCCGGTTCGCTTCTTCTTCCTCAAACCCACCATTCTCAATCACATATTGGCATATTGGTGTTATCTGACCGTAGCGAACCAAGCAGCGATACACACCGATCGATCGTGTACCGTCGATGAAGACTACGCTAAGGGCACAAGCGCACCGTAAAACTCTTCTAACGGAGTTTTACTCGGTTTCTCGAGACGGGGACGAAAGTCGGTCGCCACGTCTCGGAACGGAACTCCTATTTTCGCCACTGCTCTCGAGATCTCGGTGGTTCGACGCCGGAAGGCCGGCTTTCTCTCTCGACGCCTGGTCGACTACATCGAGCGATCCCACGTCCGTCGCCGACCGGGGACCTGCGAGCGGTTGACGGCTCTCGAAAATGAACTCAAAATGGTTGGTAAGAGGACGTCTACTCATGCCGACATACTTTCGTGACAGTCGTTCGTCGGTCCGCAGTTCTAGTGTCACTAGGTATCGAACGCAGCCGGTCTCGTTCATGGAGAGCAGTTCCGGGCGATCCGGCCGGTGCCGAAGCGACCCTCGGTTACGCCGGAACGTCTGCTGCCGGCGTCGGCAGATCGTACGTGACGCCGGTCAGTTCGCTCGAGACGCGCCAGAGCCGTCGGGCGGTGTCTTCGTCGTAGGAGCGGTCCGAGGAGGCCTGGCGTTCGGGCGTGCCGCGCATGTTCATCAGGCCGCCAGGGCCGTAGTAGGCTCCGCCCTCGGCTTCGGGCGCGGTGGCGGCATACAGGGTCGGGAGCGCGCCCATCGCGGCCGATTGGGCTGCGACGGTGTTTAGTACCCTCATCGCGGCTTTGCGGAGTCGGCTGCCACTCTGCTCGGGGCCGCGCAGCTGTAACTGGGTGTTCGCGTAGCCGGGATGGACCGCCATGCTCGCCGCGTTCGCGTCGGCGGTGAGCAGCCGGCGCTCGAGTTCGTAGGCGAACAGGACGTTCGCCAACTTCGACTGGGCGTAGGCGTCCCACTTGTCGTAGCCGTCCTCGTGCTGGAGGTCGTCGAAGTCGATCTTGCCGTTCTCGTGGACGCCGCTCGAGACGGTGACGACCCGCGAGTCGGGCTCGGTCTCGAGCCCGAGGTTCTCGAGCAAGAGTCCGGTCAGCGCGAAGTGGCCGAGGTGGTTGACGCCGAACTGGGTCTCGAAGCCGTCGTCGGTCTCCGAGCGGGGGATCGCCATGACTCCGGCGTTGTTGACGAGGACGTCGATCGACTCCTCGAGTCGGGCCGCGAAGTCGCGAACGGACGCGAGATCGCCCAGATCACAGGCCTCGACGCGGAGGTCGGCACCGGGGATGTCCTCGCGAATCCCGTCGGCCGCGTCCGCGCCGCGCTCGGTGCTGCGACAGGCCATGATCACCGTCGCGCCGTTGCGCGCGAGTTCGCGCGTGGCCTCGAGGCCGATGCCGCTGTTCGCGCCGGTGATAACGATCGTCCGTCCGCTTTGGTCGGGGATGTCGTCGGCTGTCCAGCCCATGGGGTCCGTACGGGCCGGCGACCCTAAATGGGTACGCCGACTACCGGCGGTGGCCGCTCTCCGTCGCGGCTCACTCCGGCGAGACGGGCAGGACGACCGAGACCGTCGTTCCCTCGCCGGGTGCGGAGTCGATGGTGATCTCGCCGCCGTGGCGCTCGACGATGCGTTCACACAGCGCGAGCCCGATTCCCGTCCCCTCGTACTCCTCGCGGCCGTGGAGCCGATCGAAGATCGTGAACACGCGGTCGACGTCGTCGGAATCGATCCCGATCCCCTCGTCGCGTACCGCGATCTCCCACTCGTCGCCCCGCCGTTCGGCGTCGACGCGGATCCGGGGCGGCTCGTCGCCGCTGTAGGTCAGCGCGTTCTCGAGCAGGTTCTGGAACACCTGCCGCAACTGACTGGCGTCGGCCTCGAGACGGGGAAGGTCACCGATCGTGACCTCGGCGTCGGTCTCCTCGATCCGGACCTGCAGGTCCGCCAGCACGTCCTCGAGGACCGCGTTCAGGTCCGTCGGCTCGAACGGGTTGCCGTTCGTTTCCACTCGCGAGTACTCGAGGAGGCCGTCGATCATCTCCCGCATCCGCTCGGCGCCGTCGACGGCGTAGGCCAGGAACTCCTCGCCGTCCTCGTCGAAGGCGTCGCCGTAGCGCTGCTCGAGGAGGGTCAGATAGCTCGTGATCATCCGCAGTGGCTCCTGCAGGTCGTGGGAGGCGGCGTAGGCGAACTGCTCTAAGCGTTCGTTGGACTGCTCGAGCTTTCGTTCGTACTCCCGTCGCTCGGTGACGTCCTGGGCCATGACCATGCCCGCGAAGATCTCGCCGTCCTCGTTTCGGACCGGCAGGGTGTGGGCCCGTACGTCCCGGCCGCGGGTCCGATACTCGAACGTGTTTGACTCGCCGTCGAAGACGGCCCGGAAGTGGGGTTCGATCTCCGCGACGAGGTCGTCGGGGTACCGATCGGCGAGGGTCGTCCCGATGACCTCCGACTCCGCGATGCCCAGTTTGTCGAAGGCCTCGCCACCGACGACGAGATACTCGAGGGCCTCGTCGTAGAGGCCGACCGCGCCGTCGGGGAAGTTCTCGACGAGGGTCCGGTACCGTCGCTCGCTCTCCTCGAGTTCCCGTTCCCAGGCTTTCCGTTCGCTGATGTCCCGGGCGACGCCGACGCGGTGCCACGAACTGTCGTCGGTCGGCAACATCGCGAAGCTCGCTTCCATGGGGATCGTGTCGCCGTCAGCCGTTCGAATCGGGGCTTCTATCGTCGGCAACTCGCCGGCCGCTGTGTCGGATTCCAGTTCCCTGGCCCGGTCGATGACCGTCTCGTCGGCGACCAGCGAGACGTGTTCGCCGATGAGATCCGATGGATCGTACCCCAGCATCGCTGCGTACGTCTCGTTGACCATGGTGAAGTAGCCGTCCTCGTCGACGACGTAGACGCCGTCGTTGACCACCTCGACGATGGTCTCGTAGCGCTCGAGGTCGTTTTCGCGTTCGACCTGCTCGGTCACGTCCTGTGCGAAACTGAGCCCGGCGAAGATCTCGCCGTCGGCGTCGCGCAACGGCGTCGCCCAGACGCGCCAGACGCGGCCGCCGACCTCGGTCTGGACGTCGCCGGTCTCGCCCTCGAGGGCCGCCCGGAACAGCGGCTCGAGGTCCGCCACCGCGTGGTCGGGGAAGCGGTCGGGGAGCCGGCTGCCCTCGAGTCGGTCCGCGGCGGGAAGCGTCTCGCCGAGTTCGATACCCTCGGCGAGCGTGTACGTGAGGGCGTGATCGTAGATACCGACGGCCCCGTTGGGGAAGTGCTTGGCCAGCGTCCGGTAGCGTCGTTCCGACTCCTCGAGTCGACGCTGGCGCTCGACCCGGTCGCTGACGTCGCGCCCGATCCCCGCCAGCACCGCGTTCCCCTGGGGGTCCTCGAGCGTCGTGGCGTTGAACTCGAAGGGGACGGTGTCGCCGTCGTTCGTAGCGAGGTTCACTTCGACGCTGACCGACCCCGTCTCGAAACCCTCGCGGATCGCAGCGGCGGCGGTCGTTCGGTCCTCGCCGTCGAAGAAGTCGGTCGGCTCCATCGACGCGATCTCCTCGTCCGGATACCCCGTCACTGCGGTCAGGCTTTCGTTCCAGCGCTGGAGATCGCCGTCCGCGTCGACGACGTAGAACACGTCGTCGATCGCGTCCAGGATCTCGTCGGTGTATTGCTGGTACCGCTCGAGTTGGCGTTCGTACTCGTCGCGCTCGGTGACGTCCTGGGACATGCCGATCGCGGCGGTCGGCTCGCCGCCGTCGTCACGAACCGGGATGACGTGGAAATCGTAGACGCGGCCGTTCGAGGTCGCCTCGAACGAACTGGACTCGCCCTCGAGTGCGGCCTCGTACCGCGGGACGAGTTCGTCGGCCAGCGACTCCGGGATGGCGTCCCGGACCGATTCCCCCTCGATCTCGGCGGCCGTGACGCCGGCGACGGCCGTTGGCTCGCCGCCGACGGTCCGGTACGTGAGGTCCTCGTCGACGAGCGTGACCACGCCGTTGGGGAAGTGATCGACGAGCGTCCGGTAGCGCCGCTTGGACGCCGCAAGGTCGCGCCGCGTGCGGACGTTCTCGACGGCCGGCTCGAGGAGGGCGGCCACGCGGCGGCAGAAGTCGACCGTCGCGTCCGTAGCCGCCGCTCGGTCGGTCGCATACACCGCGAGGACGCCCCATGGATCGTCGTCGGAGCCGATGGGGACGCCGACGGCGCTGGTGATCGACTGTGCGGCGAGTGACTCGGGGAGGACCATCCGTTCGTCGGCCCCCGGATCGTCGGTGACGACCGACTGGTCGGCTCGAAGCGACGCACCCAGATGCGTCTCCGGTCCAGTCGAAACCGTCGCCCCGATCCGATCGGCTTCCCAGCCGATGCTGGCTCTACAAACGCCGGTCTCCCCGTCCGGAAGCGACTCGAGGACGACACAGTACTCGGCTCCGACCGTCTCGGTGACGGTCGCGGCCACGTCGCGAAGGAACCCCTCGGGGTCGTCCGTCTCCAGCGCCCGCCGGCCGAGGTCGGTAACGACCTCCTGTCGTCGAAGCCGCGTCCGGAGTCCGTCAGTGGGCGAAGGCGATTCCATGTTACGCCCACAAGACGGTGTTCGATAAAACGTCTTGGTCGACCGGCTCGAGCGAGTTTACTCGTAGTCGACGGAGACCGACTCGAGGACGACGTCCTCCTGGGGCTGGTCGTTGGCGTCGGTCTCGACGTTTCCGATCTCGTGGACGACGTCCATGCCGTCGGTGACCTTGCCGAACACGGCGTGGCGGTCGTCGAGGTGGGGCTGGGCGTCGAGCGTAATGAAGAACTGCGAGCCGTTGGTGTCGGGCCCGGAGTTGGCCATGCTCAGGATGCCCTCATCGTCGTGGCGTAGTTCGTCGTGGAACTCGTCGTCGAACTGATAGCCGGGACCGCCGCGGCCGGTCTCGGTCGGGTCGCCGCCCTGAATCATGAAGCCCTCGATGACGCGGTGGAAGGCGACGTCGTCGTACAGGGGCTCGCCGTCGATCTCCTCGCCCGTCTCGGGGTCTTCCCAGGTCTTGCCGCCGGTCGCGAGCCCGACGAAGTTGTCGACGGTTCGGGGGGCACGCTCGTCGTAGAGTTCGACCTCGATATCGCCGCGGTTCGTGTGCAGGGTGGCAGTAACGTCTCCCATACCATGCGCGACGGCGGGCCGAGGGAAAACGGTAGTGGTCTCGAGACGGCGGGTACCGATTCCGACGGCGCTGTGACGGTCTCGAACGACGAGGGCCGGCCGCAGTTACATACCGTCGGCCGTGGAACGACCGATATGACTGACGGCGCACACACGGCGGAACGGGTGACGCTCGCGCGGCTCCCGTCGGGCGTGGCACTGACGACCACCGTCCACACCTATCGCGGCGCGGAGCCGGGGCCGACGCTGTACGTGCAGGCGGCCCAGCACGGTCGCGAGATCAACGGCACCGAAGTCCTCCGGCGGTTCCACGAGCGACTTCCCCTCGAGTCGCTGTCCGGAACCGTGATCGCCGTTCCCGTCGCGAACCCGCTAACGTTCGACCGGGTCTCGTATACGACGCCGGAGCAACTCGACAGCGTCCACCCGAACATGAACCGGATCTGGCCGGGCGACGCCGAGGGCAGCCTCCACCAGCGGCTGGCCGCCCGCCTCTGGGAGTACGTCACGGTGGCCGACGCCGTCGTCGACCTCCACACGGGGAGTCCCGACATGCTGCCCCACGTCGTCTATCGCGAGGGCGACGAGCGCTCCCGTGGTCTCGCGGCGGCGTTCGGCACCGATCTCCTGCTGGCCGAGGGGGCCGGCGAAGACGCCCCCGACGAGTGGCATCGACGCGGTTTCGAGGGGAAGCTCCGGGTCGCCGCCGCCGAGGCAGGTATCCCGTCGATCACGCCGGAACTCGCCCACAACAAACAGATCCTCGAAGACGTCGTCGAGACGGGCGTGACGGGGCTGTTGGCCGTCTGTCGCTCCCTCGAGTTGCTCCCCGGCGCGGTCCCCGAGCGCGACCAGCGGATCGCCCGCAACCACCTCGGGCAGGTCTCCGCCGACGCCGCCGGCCTCTTCCGGCCGACGCCCGGGCTCGCCGTCGGCGACGAGATCGCCGAGGGTGAGCCGATCGGGACGGTATACGACCCGACGACCTACGACGCGCTTCAGGAGGCCCGCACGGAACGAGGCGGACTTCTCTATGCGCTCACGCGCGAGGCGACGGTGACCGCGGGCGATCAGCTCGCAAGCGTGGCCATCCCCGCCGAGCGGTGATCGGATCGGCGCTCAACCGTCCACGATAGCCGGGAGCGCCGACAGCGTCTCGATATCGTACGTCGGCGTGACCGAGAGTTCGTCGTCGCGACAGTGCCGGCGACGGACGAACGCGGAGTCGATGCCAGCGCGGTGGGCCGCGATCACGTCGTGTTCGCTGTCGCCGACGTAGAGTGCCGAGTCGGCCTCGAGATCAGCGAGAGCCCGCTCGAGGAAGTGGGGATCCGGCTTCTTCACCTGCAGGCTCTCGATCGTCTTCGGGCGACCGTAATAGGTCTCGAACAGCGAGTCGAGATCGAACGCATCCAGGACGAATTCGATCGTACTGTGGTGGTTATTGCTCACGACGCCTCGGTCCTGTGGAAGGTCCGCGATCGTCGCCACGTCGTCGTATCGGTCTCGAGTACCGTCCCTGAACGCCGCGAACTGGGAGCGTTCGTCGTGGCGTTCGCGGGCTTCCCAGAACGTCGTCGGCTCGAGGTCGTACTCGGCACAGATCTCGTGTAGGACTTCGACGGTCACGCCGCTCACGATGTCGTCGAGGTGATCGGGGGCGACGTCGTCGACGCCCGCTTCCCGAAATGCAGCCTGCGTCGCCTCGAGTTGGGTTTCGGACGCCGGCGGCTCGACGAGTACCCCGTCGCTGTCGAATAGCACTGCGTCGTATCCTGTCACGTGGTTACGCAATTCAGAACGGCGAATTGGGTGTTTCGATTCACCGGCTTGCAGCGGTTCCGAACGACGACACGGGGTCGCCGTACTCACGGAACGCCGTTAGCACGTCGAGAATCCGCCGTCGACGACCAGCCCGTGGCCGCTGACGAACGAGGCCTCGTCGCTGGCAAGAAAGAGGATGGCGTTCGCGATCTCCTCGGGCTCGCCCAGTCGCTTGAGCGGGTAGTCCTCGACCATCTCCGCTCTGGCTACCTCCGGGTCGTCCTGCTGTGCGAGAAAGCCCTCGAGCATCTGTGTCTCGGTGAAGCCGGGGCAGACGGCGTTGGCGCGGATGCCGTAGGGGCCGGCCTCGGCCGCGACCGTCCGAGTCATGTTCAATACGGCGGCCTTGGTCGTCGAGTAGGCCGCCTGCTTGGGGAGCCCGAGAATGCTCGCCAGCGAACCGACGTTGACGATCGAGCCGTGGCCCTGGTCTTTCATGTGGGGCAGCGCGGCCGAACAGCCGTTCCAGACGCCCTTGATGTTGATGTCGATCACGAAGTCCCGGGTCTCGTCGTCGAGGTCCTCGAGGTTCCCGCCGGGATGGCCGGTGCCGGCGTTGTTGACCATGACGTCGATGCCGTACTCCTCGGCCACGGTATCGACGACGTCGTGGAACCCCTCGCTGTCGGTGACGTCGAGTTCGGCGAACTCCGCCTCGCCGCCGGCCGCCTCGATTCGCTCGACGGTCTCCTCGCCGCCCTCGATATCGACGTCCGTGACGATGACGCGTGCCCCTTCCTCGGCACACCGCTTGGCGGTCGACCGACCGATCCCCGACGCCGCGCCTGTGATAACTACTGTCTTGTCTTCGAGTCGCATACCATCCGTATCGGACGGCCGCCACATAAATTCGTTCATAATTTGCCGGCAGTTCTCTGCCGATGTTCATAGGAATCTCCTCTCATGAAAACAGTGTAATCCCTTGCTCGAGTCCGACCGGCCACTCGCGGTGAGTCCGGCCAGTCCCGTCAACAAATACTGGATAGTCGACACCATTCGAAACCACTATTTTATTTATAACTTTGATGGATCGGTCCGCGGCCGCTCGGTTCTCTCCCGGATCGATGCCACAGCGGCTATACGATTCTGCCCGAAAAGCCGTTGTTGACTGTGGGAATACGTACGAACAGTGTGGCGGTAGCGACGAATAGGGGCTGGAACGCCGTCTGAGCCGATTGCCCCGTCTCGTTTCCGAGTAGTCCGGTTAAAGGACTCCATTCGTTCGATTTGGAACTATTTGGAACGACCCACGGACGATACTGGATTTTCGAACCAATCGCTCGAGGAGGAGACATTTATCAGTAAAATAGTATACTTTGTACTCCGTTAGATAGGGTTTCGAACACCACTCGATGGGACCGGCGCCCCGGTCGCTCGTCGGCCGGCGACTGCCTATCGAACGCCGGCGGGGCCGCGGCGACCACCGGCCGACCACCGATGTCCTATTACAACCGTATGGCTGTAAATCTCTTGGGGAACGACCGCTTTTCGTGCCCGTCCACGGTTGCTGGGTTCCAACCGGCGTTCGTCTCGCTCTGTACTGCTGCGTTCGGCCTGACTGAACGGCTACGAGAACATCACGTTCACTTCGATCGTGTTCGCCGTCGACAGCAACCGGTCACGCAGGTCGTTTTCCTCCCACTCGTTCTCGAGGCGGTGTTGTGGGCCGGCGACGGTGACCGCCCCGTA
Source organism: Natrinema sp. H-ect1 (assembly GCF_041821105.1). Lineage (NCBI taxonomy): Archaea > Methanobacteriati > Methanobacteriota > Halobacteria > Halobacteriales > Natrialbaceae > Natrinema > Natrinema sp. H-ect1. The sequence continues at coordinate 409,290 of NZ_JBGUBA010000003.1, forward strand.
GACGGTGCCGTCGTTACCCAAGATCGGAGCGCCGATCGCGCTGATTCCCCGGAGGTACTCCCCGTTGTTGTACGCGACGCCGTCCTCCCGGATCGCGTCGAGTTCGTCGTAGAGCGTCTCTCGGTCGGTAATCGTGTTTTCGGAAAATGCCGGGAGCCCCCACTGTTCGATCACGTCTTCGACGCGCTCCTCGGGAAAGTGAGCGAGCATCGCCTTGCCGCCGGCCGAACTGTGGAGATAGGTGTGCGTGCCGACATCGATGTCGCTGGTAAAGGAACGGGTCCCCTCGCTGACGTTGATGACCGTCCCGAGCCCGTTCTGGTGTGTCGAACAGAGGACTCGCTCGCCGACCTGCGCCGACAGTTCGTCGATCGGCGCGTCGGCGGCCTCGTACAGCGGCTCGGCGTGTTTGACGTGTTCCCCGAAGGAGAGAAACCGGAGGCTTAGCCGGTATTCGTCGCCGTCCTGGACGACGTATCCCTTCGACCGCAGCGTCGTCAGATGGGCGTGTACCGTACTCTTTGCCACCCCCGTTCGCTCGGTGAGTTCGGTGACGCCGGCCCCTTCGGCCTGCCACAGTGCCTCGAGAATATCGAGGGTCTTCACCACCGCTTCGACCCGATTCCCTCCATCTACGCCCGGTGTTGTCATACACCACGTTCAACGATGGGTGCCAAAACTGTTCCGCTCTGCTGAACGCCGGTTACGGACGAAAAAATCGATTCAACTCCGAACCGACGCGGTTTTGGGCCCGAACCGGCGGATTCACGGCGATCGGCCCACTGCATGTCGACTGAAAACGAGTGTCATGGTAACGTTTATGTAGGGCGTCATGTGACGTAGATTATGGACTTCAGCGAACCGTCCGAAGCCGTCCAGATCAAGAAGGCACTCGACGAGTTCATCGATCAGGAGGTCGCCCCGCTCGAGAACGAGTACGACGAGTTCCTCGGCGCGGACTACGAGAAGGAGATCGTCGACGACGAGCATCGGCAGGTCCCCGAGTACCGCAATATCGTCGAGAAGATCCGCCAGAAATCCGTCGAGGCGGGCTTCTACGGCATGACGATGCCCGAGGAAGTCGGCGGCGGCGATGTCGACATCCTCACTCGCGCCATCGTCGGCGAACACATGTCCAATCGGCCGCCGGGCTTTCACAGCGCCATCTTCGGCGGTGCGGGTGGGCCAACGCCGATCCTGCTGAACTGCGACGAACGCCAGCGCGAGGAGTACCTCGAGCCGCTGATGGACGGCGAGATCACGACCTGTTTCGCGCTGACCGAGCCGGGACACGGCAGCGACGCCCATCACATGGACACCCGCGCCGAGAAGGACGGCGACGAGTGGGTCATCAACGGCCAGAAGGTCTACATCACGAACGCGCCCTACGCCGACTTCGCGATGGTCTTTGCCCGGACCAGCGGCGACGACGGCGATCTCAGCGGGATCACCTGCTTCCTCGTCGACAAGGAGACGCCCGGTTTCGAGGTCGGCAAGATCCACCGCGCCATGGGGATGACGCCCGGGACCCACGCCGAACTCCACTTCGACGACTGCCGCGTCGGCGAGGAGCAGGTGCTGGGCGAGGTCGACGCCGGGTTCCAGTCCGCGATGGACTGGATCGGCGGTGGCCGGATCAATATCGCGGCCGGCGCGGTCGGGACGGCCGAGTTCCTGCTGGACATGTCCCTCGAGTACGCACGCGATCGGGAGACGTTCGGCAAGCCAATCGGCCACCGACAGGGGATCTCCTTCCAGCTGGCCGAACTCGCGACCGACATCGAACAGGTCCGCCAGCTCTACCGCTACGCCGCCTGGAAGATGGACAACGGCGAGCGCGCTCGGAAAGAGGAGTCGATGGCGAAGCTCCGTGGCGCGAAGCTGGCCAACGACGCGGCCGACATCGCGATGCAGGTCCACGGCGGGGCCGGCTTCATGAAGGACCTGCCGATCGAACGCAACTACCGCTCGGCGCGGGTCTTCCGCATCTTCGAGGGGACCGACGAGATCCAGAAACGGACGATCGCTCGCGAACTCATCTGAGATGGGTGAGTCGACGGAGCGGGGCGCAAGCGCCGCCACGGGGCAGGTGTCGCGAATCGACTTCGACATCGAGTGGCCGCCGAAACACGCCGCGGCCTATCTCATCGAGGAACCCGCGCCGATCCTGATCGACACCGGCGACCCCGAAGCGCGCGCCGAGGCGACGATCCGCGACGGGCTGGCGGCGGCGGGGTACGACCTCGAGGACGTCGCTGCGGTGGTCGTCACGCATCCCCACAGCGATCACATCGGGCAGGTCCCGCTGTTGCGCGAGGCCGGTGCGACCGTCTACGCTCCCCGGCCCGTCCTCGAGCAACTCGAGCGCGATCCGGCCGACCTCGCGGCGGGGATCCGCGAGATCGGCCGGTCGGCCGGCTACCACGGCGAGGCCATCGAACGCGAGACCGAACGCGCGAAGTCGTCGCTCGAGCGCAACCGCCGGCTGCTCGAGCCCGAGGCGGCAGTGCCGTTCGCGTTCGACGAGCCGGTCACCGTCGCGGGCCGGGCGTTCGACCCGATCCACACGCCCGGCCACCAGGTTCACCACGCCAGTCTGGCGACCGAGGTCAACGGCGAGCGCGTCCTCTTTTCGGGGGACGCGCTCATCGAACCGTTCCGACCGGGCGCGATCAACGTCGGCCTCGACTACGGTGCCTACGACGCCGTCGACGACTTTCACCGCGCGATGGACCGGCTCGAGGGCCGTGCGATCGATCGGGTCTTCCCCGGGCACGGTCCGGTCTTTACCGACTACGAGGGAGCCATCGAGAGTACGCGGTCGGCCCTGGAGTCGCTCACGGCCGAAACCCTCGAGGCGGTCAGCGCCGTCGGGCCGGCGACGCCCTTAGAGATCACCCGGCATCGCAGCGGCGAGGTTCGGCACCCCGCCCAGTTGCTCGACACGCTCGGGGCGCTCGGCACGCTCGAGGGGCGGGGCAGGATCGAACACGAGGTCCGCGACGGCGCTCGCTACTACTCGTTCAGGAAGGCCTCCCCGTGATCGAGCGGGAGGACGACTCGGTCGGCGATCCCGCCGTAGACCGCCCGCGCCTCCGTGAGTAGTTCTTCGGGCGGCGCTTCGATCGCGAACGTCGACACCATCTCGTCGGTCACGAGGTCGGCCATCTCCTCCCACTCGCCGTCTTTGGAGAGTTCGTGTAACTCCTCGCCGACGGACTTCCAGCCGTGGTGTTCGAGGACGTCGTGATAGGTCCGGGTGCTGCCGTAGAAGGCGATTCGCCGGCGCACCTCCCGGCGGGATCGCTCGCGTTCGTCCTCGGTCTCGCCCGTCACGACGAACGGACTCGCGGAGAGGGCGACGTCCTCGAGGGACCGCTCCCCGCGATCGGCCCCCTCGGCAACGGTCGGCGCGATGACGTCGTCGGTGTAGCCGGGGGTGTTGAAGACGTGCATGTCCAGTCCGTCGCAGAGCTCGCCCGCGAGCCGGATGTTGTACTCGTTGACGCCGGCGATGTAGATCGGGACGTCAGGATGGTCGATCGGCCCCGGATTGAAGTTGTCCGTCATGAGCGAGAACGAGTAGTGGTCGCCCTCGTAGTCGAGGTCTGCCTCGCCCTGGAATACGTCGAAGATGTGCCGCAACGACTCGACGACCTCGCGCAGTCGCGGGCCGGGCGACTCCCAGTCGACGCTGAAGCGGCGTTCGTTGTGGCCTTTGACCTGCGTGCCGAGGCCAAGGACGAACCGGCCGTCGGTGTACTGGGCGAGGTCCCAGGCGGTGTAGGCCAGCGCCATCGGGCTGCGGGTGAACGAGAGTGCGATTCGCGTCCCCTGCTGGATCTCCTCGGTTCGGTTGGCGATCACCGGGTGCGGCAGGAACGCGTCGTTGTCCATCTCGGGCGTCCAGACGCCGTCGAACCCGAGTTCCTCGGCGCGGGCGGCGGCCTCGCCCGAATCGTTCGCCAGCTTCGGTACCATCGCGTCGATGCGAAGGTCTGACATACCCGATGGTCGACGGGTCGACCCTTCAATCTATGGACGGGTGCGGCCGCGAGCGGAGTGGAAAAATCAGACGACGCGGTTCTCGAGCGCCTCGCCGTCGCGGAACCGATCGTAGTTCCGGAGGAAGACGTCGGCACAGCGCTCCCAGTAGTGGGGCGTGCTGCCGGCCATATGCGGCGTCACGAGGACGTCGTCGCGGTCCCACAGCGGCGATTCCTCGGGGAGGGGTTCCTCCTCGAAGACGTCCAGCGCGGCCCCGCCGAGATCACCGGTCTCGAGGGCGTCGACCAGCGCGGCCTGATCGACGACCTTCCCGCGGGCGATGTTGACCAGCACCGCGTCCTCCGGCAGCGTCGCGAGCGCCTTGGCGTCGAGCAGTCCCCGCGTCTCGTCGGTCAGCGGACAGGCGACCACGAGGTAGTCGCTCTCGGCGAGGACGGACTCGAGCCCGTCGGGACCGTAAATCTCGTCGACGCTCTCGGGCGCGTCGGTCGGGTCCCGCTTCGTCCCGATCACGCGGGCTTCGAAGGTCCGGCAGTAGTCGGCCACGTTCGAGCCGATCGCGCCGACGCCGACGATCCCGACGGTTCGGTCGCCGAGTTCGCCGCCCATGTAGCGCTCCCACTCGCGGTCGTCCTGCTGGGCGATCGCGCGGTCGAACCCGCGCTCGAAGTGCAACAGATACCCCAGGACCTGCTGGCCGATCGGCTTCGCGTGGATTCCCGAGACGTTCGTCAGCGCCACGCCGCGGTCGGCCAGTGCGCCGTGATCGAAGCGGTCGGTGCCGGCACTGAGCGCCTGTACCCACTCGAGCCCGTCGGCAGCCTCGAGTATCTCGTCGGGGAGCCGGTGGGTGACGAGGGCCTCGGCGTCGGCGACCGCCGCCGGGAGGTCGGTCTCGTCCTCGACGTACTCGAGGTCGATCCCTGGCCGACGCTCGCGGATCTCGGCGGTGACCAGCGGCCCGCCGCCCGCGAGGACGTGCGGGGAGACGACGACATTCACGACTCGTCCTCGCCGCCTTCGAGTTTGTACTTCTGGATCTTCCCCGAGGTCGTCCGGGGCAGTTCCTCGATGAACTCGACCTCGCGGGGGTGTTTGTAGGAGGCGACGTTGTCGAGGAAGTACTCCGTGATCTCCTCGCTCGTGATATCTTCGCCGGGCTCGACGCCCGGTGCGGTGACGACGTATGCCTTCGGCACCTCGTTGCGTCGTTCGTCGGGAATCCCGACCACAGCGCCCTCGGCGACGGCCTCGTGTTCGGCCAGTAGCTCCTCGAGTTCGCTCGGGTAGATGTTGTAGCCGGCCGAGTTGATCATGTGCTTTTTCCGGTCGACGATCTCGTAGTAGTTGTCCGCGTCCCGTCGAGCGATGTCGCCGGTCCGGAAGAAGCCGTCCTCGGTGAAGGCCCGCTCGGTCGCCTCCGGCATCCCGTGGTACCCTTTCATTACCTGTGGGCCCCGAACGAGGAGTTCCCCCTCCTCGCCGATGTCGACGGTCTCCCCGCTCGAGTCGACGATCTTGGCCTCGGTCATGCGGGTCGGCTGGCCGATCGTCCCGTGGCGCAGGCCGAACGTCGAGTTGCGCTGGGAGTGGGTCGCGCCGTTGGTCTCGGTCAGCCCGTACCCCTCGGCCATCTCGACGCCCGCGGTCTCCTCGAACTCCTCCTGGACCGCGACGGACATCTTCGCACCACCCTCGCCGGCCGACTCGAGGCTGGTCAGGTCGTACTCGCCGAAGTCGTCGCTGTTGATCATGTCGACGTACATCGCGGTGACGCCGACGTAGTGGGTGATCCCCTCCTCCTCGATCAACTGCATGGCGGCGTCGCCGTCCCAGTTGGCCGCGCTGCGCAGATAGACGCTCCCGCCGCGGACGAGGGGCTGCCAGGCGGTGTGCGTGAAGCCGGTGATGTGATAGAGCGGCAGCCAGACGAGGCTCTTGACGGCCTCGCCCTCGAGGGTCTGCTCCTGTGCGAGGACGGAGAACGTCTGGGCGCGGAAGTTCCGGTGGGTGAGTTGAACGCCCTTCGGTTTCCCGGTCGTCCCTGAGGTGTACGGCAGCAGCGCCACGTCGTCGTCGGCCCGCTCGACGAACCGCTCTTCGCCGCGGATGTCGTCGAAGGCGTGGACGCCATCGTCGTCGGTGTCGCTATCGACGGCGATGACGATCGGATCCCAGTCGATCGCCTCGAGTGCCTCCGCGAGGTGGGGTTCGAGGGCCTCGTGGGTGAGAACGGCCGCGGCCTCGGTGTCCTCGAGCTGGTAGGTCAGCTCGCGTTTGCGGTACTGAGGGTTGACCGGCGAGACGATCACGCCGGCTTTGAACGCGCCGAGCGCGCCGATCAGGTACGGCGGACAGTTCGGCAGGTACTGGAGTATGATATCCCCCGGCTCGAGCCCCAGGTCGGCCAGCCCGCCGGCGAAGCGGGCGCTCTCGGCTCTGAGGTCGTCGTGGGTCAGTGTCTGCCCGTGGTACTCGATCGCCTGCGCGTCGCCGTGCAGCCGCGCCGTCTCGTCGTGGAGCCGCGCGACGTTCCCTTCCCTTGCACTCTCGCTAACGCTTGCCAAATCCATGTCACACGATATCACGGAATGGTATAAAATAGTATCTCTCGGTAGCCGACGACGGCGGGGTCCCACTGCTGTGTGACCCGATGGCCCACGTCCTGTGGTATCCCCTACCACAACTTATTTGCGTTCGGTCGAGATATCGGGAGACGATGATACGACCGGTACGACGGAGGGACACCCGTGGCTGAACCGATTCTCGCGGGCGTCGCCGAGAGCGACCTCGGCGAGACGCCCGACCGGAACTGGCTGGACAACGCCGCGATCGCGACAGTGCGCGCCCTCGAGGACGCCGGCTGCCAGCTAGCGGAGGTCGACGGCGTCGCGGTCGCGGGCGGCAACGACTACATGCCCGCACTGGTACTGTCCGAGTACCTCGACCTCGACGACCCCTCGTTTCTCGAGGGGACCGAGATCGGCGGCTCGTCGTTCGAACACTTCTGTGGCCACGTCCGCGACGCGATGGCCCGCGACGAGGCCGACGTGGTGGTCGTCGCCTACGGCTCGACGAGCAAGACCGGCCCCGGCAGGAACCAGTCGCTCGAGGAGACCCACCCGATCGACGGCTTCGTCCGGCCGACCGGTCTCTTCCGCCCGCCGGGTGCCTACGCGATGGCCGCGCGCCGGCACATGCACGAGTACGGCACCACCGAGGAACAGCTCGCCGAAATCGCCGTCGCGACCCGTGAGTGGGCGTCGATGAACCCCAAGGCCGCCCAGCGCGAGCCGATCACCGTCGACGACGTCCTCGAGTCCCGGGAGATCGCCGAGCCGTTCAACCTGCTGGACTGCTGTCTCGTCTCGGACGGCGGGGGCGCGGTCGTCCTCGTCAGCGAGGAGAAGGCCGCGGAACTGGGCGTCCCGGAGATCGCCGTCGCGGGCGTCGCCTCGACGAGTACTCACCGTCAGGACATCAGCGAGATGCCCGACATGACGACCACCGGGGCCGCGGTGACCGGCCCGAAGGCGTTCGACCAAGCCGGTATTACCCACGACGACGTCGACGTCGCCGAGATTTACGACTCGTTTACCTACACCGCCCTCGTGACCCTCGAGGACCTGGGCTTCTGCGAGAAGGGCGAAGGCGGCGAGTTCGTCTCGGGCGGCACCACCGCGCCGGGCGGCGAACTACCGATGAACACGCAGGGCGGCGGCCTGTCGTACTGTCACCCCGGTCACTTCGGGGTTTTCGTCCTCATCGAGGCCGCGCGCCAACTCCGGGGCGACTACGAGGGCGACCGCCAGGTCGACGACGCCGAGGTCGCCGTCGCTCACGGTACCGGCGGCTTACTCTCCTCGAGTAGCACCGTCGTCCTCCGGAGGGAATCATGACAGGACGCGTCGAGGACCGCCGCGAGGAGTGGGAGGGGCCGGTACCGGTCCCGAGCGGCGCGACGGCCCCCTTCTGGGCGGGCACGCTTGAGGGCGAACTGCGCTATCAGGACTGCGAGTGCGGTCACCGCCAGCTGTACCCACGGGCGGTCTGTACCGCCTGCGGGGCCGAGGACCCGCCGTTCGCCGACAGCGAGGGCGTCGGGACGATCTATACCTACACCGTCTGCCACGTCCCCGGCGAACCCGGCTTCGGCGAGCGGACGCCCTACGTCGTCGGCGCGATCGACCTCGCCGAGGGACCACGCCTGCTCGCCCTGCTCGACGCCGATCCCGACGACCTCGAGATCGGCGCGGCCGTCGGGGTGGCGTTCTGGCAGGTTTCCGACGAGGCCGCGATCCCGGTGTTCGTACCGGAGTAAGAGTTCGAACGCGTCTTTTTTATTCGAGGTCGGCCGTCGCCGTCCCGGCCAGCAGCGTCTCGCCCTCGGTCGTCCGGGCCTCGAGTGCCGCCTCGACCGTGCCGGCATCGGGGTCGACCTCGGCGACCGAGCCGCTCGCGACGACGGTGTCGCCGGGGAAGACCCGCGACTGGAACCGGACGCCGAAGCTCGTCACGTCCCGCAGATCGAACCAGTTGGCGACGACCCGCGAGGTGACGCCGGCGGTGAACATCCCCTGGCCGAAGACGCTCTCGTTGCCCGCCCCGGTCGCGTACGGTTCGTCGTAGTGGATCGGGTTGAAGTCGCCGCTTGCCCCGGCGTATTTGACGAAGTGCTGGCGCTCGAGGTCCTTGACGACGACCGTCGGGCCGGCGTCGCCGGGCTCGAGGCCGTCGACCGTCCGGACGCGCTCGAACTCGTCGACGGTCGGCGAGGGCGTCGTGGGGTCCGCTTCGGCGGTGCCGCCGTCGGGCTCGGCCGGCTCGCCGTCGCTCTCGGCGTCGCCTTCGGCCGCGCCCTCGTCGCCGTCGTCGATCGCGCCCTCCGTTTCGATCGCCGTCGAGCGGTCGGTCAGGACGAGTTCGCCCTCCGGGGTTCGGTACTCGGTCTCGAGGACGGCGAAGGTCATCGTCCCCGCTCGTCCCCCTTCGCGCTGGAAGACGTCGGCGAGGGTTGTCGTCCCCTCGAGAACGTCGCCGACGTAGACGGGGCGTTCGTACTCGTGGGCCTGCTCGCCGTGGATGACGTACTCCGGCTGGAAGGCGAGGTCGAAGCCCTTGCCGTCGACGTCGGCGGGGGTGTATCGCGGGAAGCGGGCGACCTGCGAGTAGGTCAGCGGCGCGGGAACGCGATCGTGGCCCCGCTCGGCGGCGACCGACTCGTCGCGGAAGACGGGATCCTCGGCGGTGATCGCCCGCGCGAACTCCTCGACTTTGCCCGGCTCGATCCGGAACGCCTCGGCCGTGACCGTGGTGTCGCCGACCATCGCCTCGAGTTCCTCGATCGGTCTATTCGGCATCGTGGCCCTCCGTGGCTCCTCCGGTCGTCGCGGGCTGGTCGATCGTCGCGTCGCGTCGCGCCTCGGTGCGGTTGCCGCGTTTCATTGCCGCCATGGTTTGCGGACGACTGACATAACAGTACCCCTCTCGGACGCCCTTCGTGGGGACCGGTCGAATAGCTTATACCGGCGGTCGATGAACACGGACACGCTCATGGCAGTGACTGTCACACTCGGGTATGGAGACCGGTCAGTAGAACGAACGCACATCGTGGAGGGCGACCAATGACGGTCGACCAGTTCAGCGTCGACGGGGAGACCGCGATCGTCACCGGTTCCTCGAGCGGGATCGGGAAAACCATCGTCGAGCGATTCGCCGACGACGGCGCGAACGTGGTCGTCACCTCGCGGGACATCGATAACGTCCAGCCGGTGGCCGACGCCATCAACGAGAGCGAGCGGCCGGGCGAGGCGATCGCGATCGAGTGCGACGTGACCGACCGCGACGCGGTCGGCGACCTGATCGACGAGACAGTCGAGACGTTCGGCGGGCTCGACATCCTGATCAACAACGCGGGGGCGAGCTTCCAGGCCCCGCCCTCGGAGATCAGCGAGAACGGCTGGAAGACCATCGTCGACATCAACCTCCACGGCACCTTCCACTGCTCGCAACTGGCCGTCGAGTACATGCGCGACAACGGCGGCGGCCGGATCGTCAACTTCGCCAGCGTCGCGGGGACCCGCGGCTCGAAGACGATGAGCCACTACGGCGCGGCCAAGGCCGGCGTCGTCAACTTCACCACATCGTCGGCGGCCGACTGGGCCGAGGACGGGATCTGGGTCAACTGCATCGCACCCGGACTCGTCGCTACGGAGGGCGTCCGTACCCAGATGGGGGTCGAGGACGACGCCGACGAAATCGCCCGCACCAGCCCCGACCGGACCATCGGCAAACCCGAGGAAGTCGCCGACCTCGCGCAGTTCCTCGCCAGCCCCGCCTCATCGTACATGGTCGGCGAAACCATCGAGATCAAGGGCATCCCTCGCCTCGGCGAGTAACGACGCGTCGCCGCGAGCGCCCGACTCGAGTTCACGGTGGCCTCGGAGCCGACGCCCGACCGCGCGAGACGCGGCCGAAACACGAACCGTGTTACCAGTACCCATATACTTTTCAGGTCGAACGACAAATCAGGGCCAACATGGAGCTCGATATCGTCTCCGCGGAGACGCTCATGGAGTCGCCCTACGACGGCAACGTCGCCAACCTCCTCGAGCGAGCGGTCGCGGAGCATCCCGACACGATCGCGATCGAACACGCTGGCGAGACCATCACCTACCGTGAGTTCGGCGACCGCGTCGCGCGCTTTGCCGACGGTCTGCGGGAACTCGGCCTCGCGGCCGGCGACCGCGTCGGCGTCTACATGCCCAATGGCATCGACTTCTGTACCGTCGTCTGGGCCTGCTGTCACGCTGGGATCATCGCCAGCCCGCTGAACCCCGAGTACCGCCGCCGCGAGATCGAATACCAGCTCGACCATGCCGACGCCGAGGCGGTCCTCGTGGAGGGGTCGGCCGACGAGTACGTCCGCGAGGCCGTCGCCGACCTCGAGACCGACATCGTCAGCGCGACGGCCGGCAGCGACCACCCCTCCCTGCCTGAACTGGGTACCGATACCGAGGCGGCGGTCGTCGACCGCGAGGACGAGGACGTCCTCCTCCAGCCCTACACCTCGGGAACGACCGGGAAGCCGAAGGGTGTCCTGCTGACCCACCGCAACTTCCGGGTCCAGATCGCTCAGGCCGTCTCGAGCTACAGCGCCGGCCCGATCAAGGGCGACGGCATCATCGTCCTGCCGATGTACCACATCACGGGGATGGTCGGCATGATGTCCTCGCTGTGTGCCGGCCGGACGCTGCACCTGCTGCGGCCAGATCAGTGGGACCCCGAACTCGTCCTCGAGAAACTCGACGAACACGACATTCCGGCCTTCGTCGGCGTCGCCGCGATGTTCGTCGACTTGCTCGAGGCCTACGATCCCGACGAGTACGACCTGTCGACGCTCGTCCGAGCGGGACAGGGCGGCGACAAGCTCCCGCAGCCGACCCGCGAGGGGTTCGAGGAGGCACTCGACGTGCCCCTCACCGAGGGGTACGGGCTGACCGAGACGACCGCGACGAGCCACACGATCCGGTGGTCGTCGCTCGGCAACCGGCCCGGCAGCGTCGGCCAGCCGGTCGGCCACACGCGCTCGAAGGTCGTCGACGAGGACGGCGAGGAGGTCGAGCCCGGCGAGGAAGGCGAGATACTCATCGCCGGCTCGCAGGTGATGAAAGGCTACTACAAGAACCCCGAAGCGAACGAGGCGGTCTTCACCGAGGACGGCTTCTTCCGGACCGGCGACATCGGGACCCGCGACGAGGACAACTACTACTACATCAAGGGCCGCGAGAAGGAGATGATCCTGACCGGCGGCTACAACGTCTATCCACGCGAGATAGAGGACCTGCTGTACGACCATCCCGAAATCCACGAAGCCGCGGTCTTCGGTCTCCCCGACGAGCGCCGGGGCGAGACCGTCGCCGCCGCGATCACGCCCGCCGAGGGAGCCGAGATCTCCGCCGAGGACGTCGAGTCGTACGTCCTCGACGAACTCGCACCCTACAAACACCCCCGCATCGTCGAGGTGCGCTCGGAACTCCCCAAGACCGGCAGCGGAAAGATCCGCAAGACGAAGTTGCGCGACGAGATTGCCGACGAACGCGGGCTCGAATCGTGAGACGGATACCCGTGCGCGCTCGAGTCGTCGACCACTGCCACCATGTCTGAGGAGGCCACTTACTCGACGGGGGAGATCCGGACGATCGCGCTCGCGGTTATCGCGGGGGTTTTCTTCGGCGGCGTCGCGACCGGGGTCGCGTTCCCGACGCTGCCGTTGCTCGACGAGAAACTCGTCATCTCCGCGGTCATGTTGAGCATCATCCTCTCGGCGAACCGGATCGGACGGCTGTTCATGAACACGCCGGCGGGGACGATCATCGACCAGTACGGCGCGCGGACGCCGATGATCTTCGGGCTGTTCACGCAGGCGCTTGCCCCCTTCGGCTACGTCGTCGGGCTCAAGACGCCGCCGACCCACCTCGGGACGCTCCCCCTGCTTGGCGACGTGTCGCTGCCGGGGCTGGTCTTCGTGCTGGCGCGGCTGTTCTGGGGGATCGGCAGCGCGTTCGTCTTCATCGGCGCGTTCGCGACCATCACCTACGTGACGACCGCGGACAACCGCGGCCGCTGGGTCGGCTACATGCGGGGCGGGCAGTCGCTCGGCTTCCCGACCGGGCTCGTCCTCGGCGGTCTGTTGACCGACCTTGCCAGCATGCAGACCGCCTTCCTCACGGCGGGCGTCCTCGCGCTGGTCGCCGGCACCGTCGCGACGCTCGTCCTCCCCGACGTTCACGGCGGTGCCGACGAGGGTCGTTCCGCCAAGCTCCGGGAGGTCCCCGCCTTGCTCGCGGCCAACCCGACCGTCGTCCTGATCGGCTACGGCAACTTCGCCGTCCGCTTTCTCTGGGGCGGGATCATCCTCTCGACGCTGGCCCGCTACGCCAGCGACTACGGCCTCGAGCTGTCGGCGCTGGGCGCGGCCGGCATCAGCGGGATCGTGATGGGACTGGGCGTGATCACCTCGGGATCCATGACGATCGTGACCGGCTGGATCTCGGACATGGTCAGCGATCGGACGCTGCTGACAGTGCCGGCGTTTCTCGCGATGGGGGCGGGCTTTCTGGTGATCGCCTACGTGCCCACCATCGAGGCGCTGCTCGGGGCGATCGTCCTCGTCGGCGCGGGGATGGGGGCGGCCGCGCCCGCATTGCTGGCGATCATGGGCGATCTCACCCCCGGCGACGAACTCGGCCGGATGGGCGGCGTCTATCAGGTGATGGGCGACGTCGGGCTCAGTCTCGGCCCCCTTGTCGCCATCCCCGCGGTGGACCTCTGGTTCGGCTACCAGCTGACCTACGTCCTCTGTGCGGCGCTCGTGTTCAGTTGCCTGACGATCGTCTCGCTCCCGCTGCTGCGCAACCCCGAAGTCTCGCGGGCGGGCGTGAAAGCGGACTGACGACGCCGGGGGCTCGGACCCGTAACCGCCCGTCCCTACTCACGTGCGCGAAGCTTTCATGTTCGGGCAGGAGTATTGCTAGATGTTACCATGGTGGGTTCACGCGTACGGAGTGCGGTCGTCCGGGTGCGACCGTGGCTGCCCGCGGTCGCGGTGGCGCTCGCTGCGGGACTGGCTGCCGTCGCGGGGTCGTATCTGGCCGTCGGCCGACGGCCGGCGTTCGTCGTGACGCCGTTCGACCGACTCGTCGTCGCGCTCAGCCCCGACGCGCTCATCACCTTCGCGATCACGCAACTCGGGACGCTCGGGCATCAGCTGGCGTTTCTGCTGGCCATCGCGGTGGCCTGTCTCGCGTTCGGACTGGCCGCCCTCCCCGGGGTGGCGCTCCTGCTGGGACGCGGTCCCGCCGCCGGGCTACTGGACCGGGGACGTGGGAAAGCCGTCGTCGGCGTCCTCCTCGGGCAGGCCCTGCCGTCGGCGCTCGCGTTCGGACTCACGCGGTCCCGGCCGTCGGCGCTTGGCACCGCCGCCGGCGCGGGGATCGTCCTGCTCGTGGCCGCCGTGGCGACCGTCCTCGCCGCCGGCACGGATCGCCCACTCGGCTCGCTCGAGCGGCGACGCGTTCTCGGCTCCCTCGGGACGGCGATCGGCGTGAGCGCGCTCGCCGTCTTCGTCCACGGTACTGGCGAGGAGTCGTTCCCCTCGCCCCTCGAGATCCCCGAGGACGCCCGCCCCGCGGTCCGGGAATCGCTGACGCGCGCGAAAGAGCAATCGCTCGCAGTCGAGGGCCTCGAGCCGCTCGTCAGTACGGACTTCTATCAGGTCGACATCGGCAACGTCGACCCCGCCGTCGATCGCGACGAGTGGTCGCTTTCGATCACGGGGGCGGTCGCCGAGGAGCAGGAGTACGACTTCGCCGACATCGAGGCGATGGCGCTGGAAGACCGCTTCGTCACGCTGCGGTGTGTCGGCGATCGACTCAACGGCCGTCAGATGGACACCGCCCTCTGGAGCGGCGTGCCCGTCGCCGACCTGCTCGAGGCGGCGGGTCCCGAGGGCGATCGTGTCATCCTGCACGGTGCCGACGACTACTACAACGAGTTCCCGATCGACGCGCTGTGGCCGGGGCTGTTGGCCTATCGGATGAACGGGCGGCCGCTGCCCCGGGCACACGGGGCACCGTTGCGCGCGCTCGTGCCGGGCCACTGGGGCGAGATCAACGTGAAGTGGTTGACCGAGATCGAGGTCCGGGACGAGGACACCATGGGCTACTGGGAACACCGCGGCTGGCACGGCACCGGGCCGGTCGAGACGGTCGCCAAGCTCTGGCAGGTCAATCGCTTCGACGGCGCCCGGTACGAGGTCGCCGGGCACGCCTACGCCGGCACCAGGGGGATCGAGGCCGTCGAGGTGTCGACCGACGGCGGCGACACCTGGACCGAGGCCGACCTCTCCGAGCCCCTGCCCGGCGACGACGTCTGGCGGCAGTGGCGACACGAGTACGGCGCCGGCGGGCGCCACGAGGTGATCGTCCGGGCCCGCGACGGGGACGGGAACCTCCAGATCCCCGAGGAGGACGGCCCGAAGCCGGACGGCGCGACCGGCTGGGTGTCCGAAACCGTCGGCCCGCAATGACCGGCCATGACCGGGTGTTTCCCCGCCTGACCGTCGGCCGCCCGCCCCCGTGACCTGTCCGCGTCCCCGTTTCATACCTATACGCGATATTATGATAATTCTCCGTCAGGACGGCTAACGGAGGCGCTTCGGGTGAATCCTCCGAGTAAACTGGTGGAAAAAACATGAACGTTTATATGGGAGTAGCAGGATGTTAGCAGTGGACAAGAGTGATTGTGAACCAATGACACGGGATTCCATCAACAGGCGACGGGTGCTTACGGGTGCAGGTGTAGGACTCGCGGGGGCAATGGCCGGTTGTCTCGGTGGCGGTGGCGGTGACGACGACGTCCAATTCCTGACGGACTACTACAACGACGCGTGGCAATCGGTCTGGGAAGACCTCGAGCCCCAGTTCGAGGACGAGACCGACATCCCCGTCTCGGTCGAGGAAGCAGGGATGTCGGGGAGTCAGGAGTCGCGGCTCTCACAGCTGATTCAGGCGGGCAATCCACCGGAAGCGAACACGTCCACGTTCGACCAGGTGGCCGACATCTGGGAGACGGACCAGCTCGAGACCGTCAACGACGTCGTCTCGTCGATCGAGGAGGTAAACGGGGAACTGAATGCCGGCGGTGCGTTCCTCGGTGAGGGAGACGACATCTACCAGATCCCCCACGGCGTGTACGTCTCGAACTTCCAATACCGGGCCGACGTCTACGAGGAACTCGGCCTTGACGAACCGGAGACGTTCAGCGATGTCCTCGAGAACGCCGAGGTGATCGACAACGCCGGCGGCGATCTCGAGGGCATGCGCGGCTACGGGCTGGCCGGGGCCAAGACCGGCAAGAGCCAGGACGAAATGCTCGTCCTGCTCGCGAGCGCGGGCATCTCCGGTATCGGTCTCCGCTGGAAGGACTCGGACGCCCGCGACGAACTCGAGATCTGGTGGCCCGAAGACACGGTGGTCGAGGTACTGGAGTACGTGGACGAACTCTCACAGTACTCGCCGGATCCGACCAATATCGGCTGGGCCAGCTCGCTCAGCAGCTGGGTACAGGGCGAATACGCCCAGTGTTATCACCTCAACGCGTGGCCGGTCGGCGTCACCGCACAGGCTGCCGAGGCCAACGACAGCGACGGGCTGCGTTCGGTCGCCGAGAACACCGAGATCATCCCGTACCCGATGCAGGACGGCGTCGATCCGAGCGAGAACTGGCTGTCCTCGCCGGCCCCTGACGGCTACCACATCTTCGCGAACTCCGAGCGGCCGGGCGACGCCAAGGAGTGGTTCGAGTGGCTCTACGCCGATAGCATGGAGCGCACCGTGAGCTTCTACGAGACGGACCCCGGTCGGTTCCTGCCGACCTACTCCGACGTGCTGGAATCGGACGCGTTCCAGAACCAGGACATCTTCGAGAATCACGGCCACTTGCTCGAGAAACTCCAGTACGTCCAGGACGAGATCTGGGGCAACCACTACGGCAGCGTCGATGCGGCAAACACCTCCTCGCCGGTGTCACTGTACATGCAACGGCAGTGGTTCTACGGCGAGATGATCAACCGAGTGGTCACCGACTCGATGACGCCACAGGAGGCCTACGACTGGGGGTACGGGGAACTCGAGGACGCCTTCGCAGAGGCACAGGACACGTTCGGATAATCGGCGCCGGACGGCCGACCCTCTTTCGGCCGTGTGAGCGCCGGAGGGAATCGTTTATAGCCAACCGTGAGATTAACATACATGCACGCAGAGGAAATCTAGATATGGCCAGTGAAACCGGAGAATCGATACGGCCTGGCAGGGCGTACATTCCGTGGGACGACCTGCCGGTAAAGCGGGAGACGGTCGCGGGAATCGGGACCGTGCTTCCAGTCGTCGTCCTGTACTTGCTCATCGCGGTGTTGCCAGTCGCGTTCGCGTTCTGGGCATCGTTACACGAGATCCACACGCTCAATCCGGAGTGGCAGTGGGCCGGCCTCGCGAACTACCGGGAGGTCCTGAACATCTCCACGTTCTGGGGCTCGCTGTGGCGGGGGATCGTCTACATGGTCGGCAGTACCCTCCTCCAGCTCGCCGTCGGGCTCTGGATGGCGCTGGTGCTGAACCGCATCACCCGCGGGCAGAAACTGCTCACTGCGGTGGTCTTTACGGCCTACCTGATCCCGACGATCATCGTCTCGCTGGTGGCGCTGCGGGTGTTCGATCCGGCCGGCGGCGTCTTCCAGATGATCGGCGCTGAGTGGCTCGGCCTATGGGGCGGACGGGAGGCCCCGCTGGGCTCGCGCGACTGGGCGATGCGGCTGCTGATCCTCGTCGGGACCTGGAAGTTCGCCGTCTTCGTCACCATCTTCACGCTCGCACAGTTGCGCGCGATTCCCGATCGGTTCTACGAGGCGGCGAAGGTCTGTGGCGCGAACCGCTGGCAGATGTTCCGCGACATCACGCTGCCGCGTCTCATGGGGATCGTGACGGTCGTCGTCCTGCTCCGTTCGGTCTTCATGTTCAACAAGTTCGACATCATCTGGCAGCTCACTGAGGGTGGCCCCGGTAACGCCACGACGACGCTGCCCGTGCTGGCCTACAAGACCGTGTACACGGACCAGGCCTACGGCCTCGCCAACGCGATCGCCGTAGTCATGTTCCTGTTCCTGCTAGCGTCGGCGATCATCTACTTCAAACTCTTCAACCCCAGCGAGGAGGTTGAGACGACGACATGAGCCAAAGCGAACCACCGGGAGGCGTCTTCGGCCTCTCATACGACCGCGAGACGCGTGTTATCGAATCACTGAAAGTCGTCAGCACCGCGATCATCGTCCTCGTCGGTGCCTGGCCGATCTACTGGATGACCCAGTTGGCCTTTACCGAGTACGAGACGGTCGAAGACACAGTCACCGTCTTCCCCACGCCGGACATCTTCACGCTGGACAACTTCAACGTCCTGACCGAACCGGAGATGTACACCTACATGTTCAACACGGTCGTGGTGGCTATCGGGACCATCGTGACGGTCGTCCTCGTCTCGCTGATCGCCGGCTACGGCCTCGCGCGACTGGACTTCCCGCAAAAGGAGAACTTCGCACGGATCCTCCTGATCGGCTACCTCTTCAGCCCGATCGTCATCGGGATCCCGCTCTACCAGATCTGGCAGAACATCGGCCTGCTCGGGACCCGCTTCGGGCTCATCATCGCCCTGTCGGCGATCTCGATGCCCTTCGCGGTCTGGCTGATGTGGAAGTACATCATGACGATCCCGGAGGCCCACGAGGAAGCCGCGTGGGTCGACGGCGCATCGCGGTGGCGGGGCTTTCGTGACGTCGTCGTGCCGCAGTGCCGACCGGCGATCATCGCCGCGGCGCTGTTTGCCTTCGCGCTCGCGTGGAACGACTTCACGTTCGCGCAGATCCTCCTGCCCCAGACCGATACCACGACGTTCGCGCCCGGTATCCTCCGAGCGATGGGGCAGGCACAGTTCCTGCCGCAGGCCTACCTGATGGCGATCTCGCTGGCCATGACGCTGCCGCCGCTGCTGTTTGCCTACTTCATGCAGAGCTACCTGCTGAAGGGGTTCCAGGTCAGAGCCCTCTGAGCGTGCATCACCTTTACAACTAACACCACGAGACATACCAACATATGCCAGACATCGAGATCCGGAACCTGACGAAAGTGTACAACGAATCGGGTAACAGCATCGTCGCCGTCGACGACGTCGACCTCACCATCGAGGACGGCGAGTTCGTGACGCTGGTCGGCCCCTCGGGCTGTGGCAAGACCACGACCCTACGCTGTGTCGCGGGGCTGAACAAGCCGACCAGCGGGACGATCAAATTCGGCGACCGTGACGTAACACAGAAGCCGGTTCAGGAACGCAACATCGCGTTGCTGTTCCAGGACATCGCGCTCTACCCCCACATGAGCGTTCAGGAGAACATGGCCTACGGGCTCAAGATCTCCGGCTTCTCCCGGGAGGAACGCATGGCCCGCGTCGAGGAGGCCGCCGAGTTGCTCCAGATCACGGACCAGTTAAAGAAGATGCCCGCGGATCTCTCGGGCGGCCAGCAACAGCGCGTCGCACTCGGGCGATCGCTCGTGCGGGACCCGGAGATTTTCCTGTTCGACGAGCCGATGTCGGACCTGGACGCGAAACTCAAGGCCGAACTGCGGCCGGTCATCGAGAAGGTGACCGACGAAATCGGCTGTCCGACGCTGTACGTGACCCACGACCAGGAGGAGGCGATGACCATGTCCGACCGCGTCGCCGTGATCAACGACGGCGAACTGGCACAGGTCGCTCCACCGAAGGAGGTCTACGACGAGCCGGCCTCGCAGTTCGTCAGCCAGTTCATCGGCCAGCCGTCGACGCAGTTCTTCGAGGGCAACGTCGGCGCGGTCAACGGGACCGCCGAACTCGACGTCGGTGGCTACGAGTACGCCCTCGCCCGCGACGGTCTCGAGGGCTGGGCCGGCGAGGACGTCCGCGTCGGCCTCCGGCCACAGTACATCCGGGTCAGCGACGATCCTGACGCCGGTATCCCGGCGACGCACCTGCTCGACGAGCCGCTGGGCGATGCGACCCACAGCTTCTTCGACACCGAGTTCGGCGAGATCGTCGTCGTCACCGATCCCGACTTCGAGGGCAACGGTGGGGAGTACGGCCTCGTCTTCGAGGACGACTACATCCAGCTGTACGACAACGACTCCGGCGTACGGATCGCCTGATTCCGGTCAGTTCTTTTCGTCGCGGCTCGCTCGAGCGGCCGCGCTCGTCTCCGTGTCGGCAGCGACCGCCGTCTCGAGATCCGCCGGTGCCGTCGAGCGAACGACGATCGTGCCGGCGGCGAGATCGCCGACGCGTCGGCCGTCGGCCACCAGCGCCGAGACGAGCCCGAGTACCAGCGGCGGGACGCCGAGGAGATCGACGTACCGACAGAGGTTTCGGACGGCGCTTGCCCGGAGCGTACACTCGCGACCGTCGGCCATGACGACCAGCAGGCCGCGGTTGACTTTCCCCGGCGTCCGCCCGTAGCGCCACTCACAGACGAAGGAGTAGGTAACATAGAGCGGCAAGAGCGCGACCAGCGACAGGAAGACGACGTACCCACCCAGCGCCTCGTAGGGCCCGCTGAGGACCACGCTCGCGGCGTAGATCAGCGGGAACTCGAGCAGGACGTAACAGAGAAACAGGTCGATCGCCGCCGCTGCCACGCGGGCGAACAGCACGTCTCGGTCGGCCGCAGTTTCGACTCTTGGGGCCGGTTGTCGCCGGGTCGGGAGGAACCCGTCCAGCGTCCAGTCGATCACGGTGCGACCGCCTCGGCGTTCATGCGGGAGTCATTCAGTAGCGGACGGGAAATAGCTGCCGTCGTCCGACGGCGTTACTCCATCCGGATGTCCGTTCGCAGCGTCACGAGGAAGTAGGCGAAAAGAGCGAGCGTGATGCCGCCGAACACCTGCGAGTCGATCGAGAGGTAGCCGTCGATCTGGTACAGCAAGACGCTAGTGATCGCCAGCACGACGATGGCACCGAGCGTCCGCCAGCGTTCGATCGTTTTCTCGACGGCGATCCCCGCCGTGGACTTCTCGACCGCATCCGACGCCTTGCGGATGTTCTCGAGCCCCGCGCTATCGGATTTGCGTGATGTGGTATCTCCACTCATATGGTGTTGGCATTCCTTCCGAGAAGTAAATATCTATGGGTACAGGTGACACGATTTCGCCGACGGGGTTACACGGGCAGACAGGCCAGCGGCTCGGCAATGGCAATCTGCCCCGACAAAACCGGCCGACGGCGACAGCCGTCGAGTCGGCGACGATGGGGCACGTGGAACCCGGCGGCGAGGCCGGGGACTCGAGGCGAGCGTTACTCCTTGAGTTCGTCGTGTCGCAGGCCCTCGTCGAACTGGAGGGTGTTCTCGATCTCGGTCTCGTCGACGTCCTCGAACGCCCAGCGGGCGATCGAGCGACGGTGGACCTCGTCGGCCCCGTCGACGATGCGGAACGCGCGGACGTTCTCGTAGAAGTGTGCGATCGGGATGTCCTTCCCGATCCCGTTGCCGCCACAACACTGCAGCGCGAGGTCGATCGTATCGTTGGTGACGTTCGCGGTGAACATCTTCGACATCGCGACCTCGATGCGTGCGTCGCTGCGATCGAGTTCGCGCGCGGCGTGGCGAACCATCGTTCGTGCGGCGTGCAGGCGGGTTTCGGCGTCGGCGATGCGGTGGCGCAGCGCCTGCTTGTCCTCGAGTTTCGAGCCGAAGGCCTCCCGTTCCTGAAGGTAGGCCTTCGCGATCTCGAGCGAGCGCTGTGCCATTCCGGAGTAGCGCATGCAGTGGGTGAGCCGACCGCCGCCGAGGCGCATCTGGGCGATGCGGAACCCGTCGCCTTCCTCGCCGAGGGTGTTCTCGACGGGGACGCGGACGTTGTCGAACTTCATCTCGGCGTGCCCGCCCTCGCGCTCGGTGATCCCGTGGCCGCCCAGGTGATCGACGTTGCGGACGACCTCGACGCCGTCGGCGTCACGCGGCACGAGAATGATCGAGGCACCCTCGTAGGGATGGGCGTCCAGATCGGTCCGGACCATCGTCAGATAGTAGTCCGCACCCAGCCCGTCCGAGGTCCACCACTTGTGCCCGTTGATGACCCACTCGTCGCCGTCCTTGACGGCGGTACTCTGGAGCATCTTCGGGTCAGAGCCGGCACCCACCTTGGGCTCGGTCATCGCGAAGGCAGTGGAGATCTCGCCCTGGACGAGCGGGCGCAGGTACTCCTCTTTCTGCTCGTCCGTGCCGACCATCTCGAGGGTGTGCATGTTCCCTTCCTGGGGCGCGTTGGCCCGGATCGCGATCGCGCCGATCAGCGAGCGGCCGACCTGCTCGAACGACGGCAGCATGTCGCTGAAGTCCAGTCCCTGCCCGCCGTACTCCTCGGGGACCTGGGGCGCGAACAGGTCGCGCTCCTTGGCCATCTCCCACATCTCGTGGATCTCGTCCATGGAGATCGTCTCACCCGTCGCGAGTGCCTCTCGCTCGCGTGGAATGACGACTTCGTCCATGAAGTCCTCTACGCGGCCCGCAACCTCTTTTGCTTTCTCGGAGTCGTGGTACTCCATATCACCCATAACCGCATACAGCATTGTAAAGCTATAGGTAAAGAAACGCATACATTGGCAACGAACGGGTGGCGAATCGACTACGCGTTCCGAAGCGATGCCCGCTTCCATTCGGCTCCCGACGGCGGTCGTCCGCTCAGACCCGTTCGAGGATTGTCGCGACGCCCTGGCCGAAGCCGATACACATCGTCGAGAGCGCGGTGTCCTGGCCGGTGCGCTCGAGTTCGTGGGCCAGTTTGGTCAGCAACATCGCGCCGGTCGCGCCCAGCGGGTGGCCGTGGGCGATCGCCCCGCCGTTGACGTTGACGTCCTCCCAGGACGCGCCGGTCTCCTCGAGCCAGGCCGCGACGACCGAGGCGAAGGCCTCGTTGACCTCGAAGAGATCGATATCACCGACGCCCATGTCGGCTTTCTCGAGGACGTTCTCGGTCGCCGGGATGGGGCCGCGAAGCATCGTGACGGGGTCGACGCCGACGACCTCGGTCTGGACGATGCGGGCCATCGGCTCCCAGCCGTGTTCTTCGGCGGCCGCCTCGCTGGTGATCAGTAGCGCACAGGAGCCGTCGACGATCCCCGAGGAGTTGCCGGGGTGGTGAACGCCCTCGCCTTCTTCGCGGAACGACAGCGGGAGTTCGGCGAGCGTTTCCTCGTCCGTGCCCGGCCGCGGGTGTTCGTCCTGTTCGACGACGATCTCCTCGCCGTCGAGTTCGGTCTCGACGGGCGTGATCTGGTCGTCGTAGCGGCCCTCGTCCCAGGCCCGCTTCCAGCGCCGTTGGGAGTCGGCGGCGATCTCGTCGAGTTCCGAGCGCGTGAGGCCGTAGTTCTCGGCGATGCGTTCGGCCCCTTCGCCCTGCGTGGTCAGTTCGTCGAAATACTCGAAGTACGTGTCAGTCGGTGCGTCGCCGTCCGACCCCATCGGCACGCGGGTCATGTGTTCGACCCCGCCGGCGATGAGGACGTCGTGCTGGCCGGCCATGACGTTCGCGGCGGCGAAGTTCGCGGCCTGCTGACCCGATCCGCACATCCGGTTCAACTGAACGCCGGGGACGACATCGCCCCAGCCGGCGACCATCGGCGCGAGCCGCCCGATGTTCAGCCCCTGTTCGTCGACGGGCGTGACACAGCCGTAGATGACGTCCTCGATCGTCTCCGGCTCGAACCCGTTGCGCTCGCGCAGGGCCTCGAGCGGTTCGGCGGCCAGGTCCTGCGGGTGCGTGTCGCTGAACGACCCGTCGCGTTTCCCGAACGGCGTTCGGACGGCGTCGACGATGACTGCGGAGTTCATGACGTGGACTTGAGTATTCCGCGATCCGTCATAGAAGTTGTGCATATATTCGTGATCGACCGTGCTGGACTCTTTTCGGGGTACTCAGGATCGTCGGCCGGCATGACGAGTGCTACCCCTCCACAACGATTAAATCAGATCGTGTAGTATTCGCTCGGGCGATGGATTTCGGACTACAGGACCGGACCGCCGTCGTCACCGGCGGGGCCGGACGCATCGGAAGCGCAGACTGTCGACTGCTCGCCGAGGAAGGCGCGGACGTCGTCGTCCTCGACGTGGACGCCGACGGCGCAGGGGAGACCGCCGCGGCAATCAACGAGACCGCCGGGGGCGGCGAGGCGATGGCCCTCGAGTGCGATCTGACCGACCGCGCGGACGTCGCCGACTCGATGGCCGAGGTCCGCGACGCGTTCGGTGGCGTAGACGTCCTCGTGAACAACGCCGCGATGGTCGACGCCCGCTCGCGCGTCGGCGACTACGACGACGATGTCTGGGACCGCGACGTCGAGATCAACCTCACCGGCACCTACAACATCAGCAAGGAACTGTTCCCGCGGATGTGCGAACGCGGCTGGGGCCGGATCGTCAACATGTCCTCGATGGCCGGCTGGTACGGCGGTTTCGGCCAGTTTTCCTACTCCGCGACGAAGGCCGCCATGATCGGCGTCGGCCGGACGATGGCGCTCGAGGGGGCCCAGTCGGGGGTCACCTCGAACGTCATCGCGCCAAACATCGTCGTCGGCGACTGGGCCGACATGGATCCCGACGAACTCCGGGAGAACGTCGACGAGTACTACGCGCGCATCGCCGACGCGACGCCGATGCGCCACCTCGGGACCGAGGAGGATGTCGCCAACATGGTCACGTACCTCTGCTCGGAACAGGCGAGCTACGTGACCGGGCAGGTGATCGGCGTCACGGGTGGGATCGACCTCTTTAGCTTCTGACGGCGACCACGAACCGACTGCGGACAGTTCTCTCCTACTCGGGATACGCGTCGTGCCACGGCCGCTGTCGTTCGACGGCGGCGCTGGCCGCGATGACCGCGTCGTCGTCGTGTCGCTGCCCCGCGATTTGCATCCCGACGGGGAGCCCGTCGACGAGGCCGGCCGGGACCGAGGCCGCCGGCTGGCCGGTGAGGTTGAACGGCTGGGTGAGGACCCAGCCCCGATACGGTTCGATCTCGACGCCGTCGATCTCTTCCGGTTCCTCGTCGTGGGGGAACGGCATCGTCCCCGCCGTCGCCGTCACGAGGAGGTCGTATTCGTCGAACAGGTCGACCAGCCCGTCGAGAACGTGGGTCCGGACCACGTCAGCGCGCTTGTACTCCCGCGTCGTCGGCTCCTCGGCGTCGACGATCAGTTCGACGAGATACGGCCGTAGGCGGTCGCGGTCCTCGCCCAGCGGGTCGAACCCCTCCGCCCGGAGGTTCTCGAGCAGCGACCCCCACCGCACGGTCGCCATGGTGTAATAGGCCTCCAGTATCTCCTCGTTGTCGTGTCCCAGGTCCGGATCGACCCGATCGACCGTTGCGCCGGCGCGCTCGAGCGCCGAGACGGCGTCCTCGAGGACCTCTCGCACGGCGGGATCGACGGGATAGACCCCCATATCGGGACTGAAGGCGATCTCCATCTCGTCGATCGGCCGGTCGACCGCGGCGCGGTACTCGCCCCTCTTCGGGATCGAGAACGGGTCCCGCGGGTGGGCGCCGGCCATCACGTCCAGCGAGAGCGCTGCGTCCTCGACGGTGCGAGCCAGCGGCCCGTTCGTGGAGAAAGGGGTGTGGCTCGCGAACCCGTTCGGTCGACTGACGTTCGGGATCACGCCCTGCGTGGGCTTGAGCCCGTAGACGCCGCAGAAACTCGCCGGAACGCGAACCGATCCGCCGGCGTCGGAGCCGGGTGCGAGCGGGACGAGCCGGTCGGCAAGCGCCGCGCCGGCCCCGCCGGAGGAGCCCCCCGAGACGCGGTCGGGGTCGAACGGCGTCCCCGTCGGCCCGACGACGCGGTTGTCGGTGGTCGTCCCGAGCCCGAACTCGGGCGTGTTGGTCTTGCCGACGACGATCGCGCCCGCCGCCTTCAACCGGGCGACGAACGGCGAGTCCGACTCGGCGACGCGGTCCTCGAAGAGCAGGGAGCCGGCGGTCGTTCGGACTCCTTCGACGTCGTCGAGGTCTTTGATCGCGACGGGGACACCGTGCAGCGGCCCGAGCGGCTCGCCCTCGTCGATCGCCCGCTCCGCGTCCGCGGCCATCTCGCGGGCGAGGTCGTCGGTCACCGTCACGAAGGCGTTCGTCCGCTCGTTTCGTTCGTGTATTCGCTCGAGGACCGCGTCGACGACCGCGGTCGGCGAGAACTCGCCGTCGCGGATCGCCCGCGCGAGTCCGGCGGCAGTCCGGTCTGTGGGTTCCGTTACCATGATGCGAGTCATAACCGTACCGAGTGAAAAGCGTTCGTCTCGGCGAACCGCAGTTGCGACCGCGAGCTGGGACGCGAACCCCCCTCCTCAACGAGCGAGCGGGGCCATCCCCTCGAGCGGAGCAGTGGAAGGCAGTTACTCCGTGATGCCCATCGTCTTCGCGATCGTGTTGAGCTGGATCTCGTCGGTTCCCTCGACGATCCGCAGGATCCGCGCCTGGTGGACCAGATCCATGTAGGGGCTCTCCTCGGCCAGCCCGTTTGCGCCGTTGACCTGCACCGCCGCATCGGCGACTTCCCAAAGGACGTTCGTGGCGAACCACTTCAGCACCGACGAGTCCATGATCGTCCGCTCGTTCTGGGCCATCTTCCAGGCAAGTTTCAGTCCCGCCGCGTCGGCCGCGTAGGTCTTCGCCTTCCCCTTCGCGAGCTTCGCGGAGACCTGCTGGAAGTTCCCGATCGGCTCGCCGAAGGCCTCGCGCTCAGTGACGTACTCGCCGGCCTCTTCGAGCAGGTACTCGCTGTACCCCACGGCTTCGGCACCCAGCTCGAGTCGCCCGAGCGAGAGGAACTCCATCGCGGCGTAGAAGGCCTCGTCGACTTCGCCGAGGACGCGGTCCTCGGGGACGCGAACGCCGTCGAGAACGATTTCGGCCTGTGACCCCTCCGCGCCGACGGCGTTGTTGTACGACCCGATCTCGTACTCGTCTTCCTCGACGATGAAGCAGGTGATACCGCCGTAGCGACCGACCTCTTCCTGTGGCGTGGTCCGGGCGAAGAGTTGGACGAAGTCGGCGTAGGGCGCGTTGGTGATCCACTGCTTGCGCCCGTTGATGAGCCACTCGTCGCCGTCTCTCTCCGCGGTGGTTTCCATATTCGGCGAATCCGATCCCACGCCGGGCTCTGTCTGGCCGAACGCCGTCGACTTCTCGCCGCGGACCACGGGCTCGAGATATTTCTCGCGTTGGTCGCCCTCGGCCTGTAACAGCAGTGGCTTCGGTCCCTCGGGGCCGGCGAGGACGTACCGCTCGAGGCCGCCGCCGTGGCTGGCGAGGCGTTTCTTCGCCCGATACCAGGTGACCGGTGAGATGCCGTCGCCGCCCGCGTCCTCGGGCAGGTTCATCGCGTAGAACCCCGCCTCGGCCGACTTCCGCCTGATCTCCTCGCGGGCCGCGAGCAACTCGTCGGTCCACCGGCCGTTCTCGTGGTGGCCCTTTCGGGGGTTGGTGTAGGTGTCGCCCAACTCCTCGACGATCGGCTCGACCTCCCGCTCGATGAACTCGTCGATGCTCTCGAGGATCAGTTCGGTCTCGTCGTCGGTGTCGAAACTCACGCCGTCTGTGATGTTTGCTACCATGTGAAATATCGATGGGATCGCTTACTGCTGTGGTGCCTGTTCGTCGTCTTCAGCCTCGAGGACCACGTCGAACTGGTCTCGGAGCGTCTTCTTGTCGAATTTGCCGGTCGAGGTCTTCGGAATCTCGTCGACGATCTCGTAGACGTCGGGCAACCACCACGAGGGGAACGTCTCGGCGAGGTGGGCCTCGAGGTCGTCCGCGTCGACGCTCGCACCGTCTCTCGGCACCACGACCGCCATGGGCCGCTCCTGCCAACGCTCGTGGTCGACGGCGATGACCGTCGCCTCGCTGACGGCCTCGTGGCCGATCAGTTCGTTCTCGAGTTGGACCGAGGAGATCCACTCGCCGCCGGACTTGATGACGTCCTTGTCGCGGTCGACGACGTCGATGTACCCCATCTCGTCGCGGGTGGCGATGTCGCCGGTCCGCAGGTAGCCGTCGTCCGTAAAGGCCTGCTCGTTCTCCTCGGGCCGATTGTGGTAGCCGTCGGTCACCCACGGGCTGCGGACCTGCAGTTCGCCCATCGTCTCCCCGTCGGCGGGGACCTCCTCGCCGTCGTCGTCGATCACCCGGGTCTGCATCCCCGGGACGGGGATACCGGCCTTCGCGCGGTACTCGTATTGCTCGTCGCTGGGCAGTGCCGCCGTCTCCTTCCGGAGCGTACTGAGCGTGCCAAGCGGCGAAGTCTCGGTCATCCCCCAGCCCTGGAGGATCGGCGCGTCGTACTCCTCGTCGTACTTCCGGATGAGCGACTCCGGTGGCGCCGACCCGCCGACCGTCAGCCGGTCGATGTTCGAGATGTCGACCTCGGGGTTCTCGTCCAAGAACTCCGCCATCTCGAGCCAGATCGTCGGTACGGCCGCGGAGAAGGTCACGCCCTCCTCGTCGATCAGCCGGGCGATCGTCTCGGGATCGGTGTGGACCGAGGGAAAGACCTGCTTTGCTCCCACGAGCGTCGCGCCGTAGGGGAGCCCCCAGCCGTTGGCGTGGAACATCGGCACGACGGGGAGAATCGTGTCGCGCTCGCCGATTCCGTTGGCGTCGACGTGGCCGCCCATGATGCTGTGGAGGTACATCGCCCGGTGGGAGTAGGCGACGCCCTTGGGCAGCCCCGTCGTTCCCGAGGTGTGACACATGCCGTACTCCGCGTCCTCGTCGATGTCCGGCCACTCGTAGTCGGTCGGCTGGCCCTCGAGCAGCGACTCGTAGTCGGTCACCGGCTCGAGGTCAGTCTCGGGGACCTCGTCGTCGAGGACGACGTACTGCTCGACGGTATCGAGGTCGTCGGCGTTGGCTTCGACCTTCTCGATGAGGCCGGGATCGACGAAGATCACGCGGTCTTCGGCGTCGTCGATCGTGTGGACGAAGTGGTGATCGGGCAGCCGCATGTTGCACATGTGAATCGACCGTCCCGAACACGCCGGCCCGAAGTACAGTTCGTAGTGGCGGTAGTGGTTCGTCGCGACGACGCCGACCCGATCGCCCCGGTCGAGTCCGAGGTCGTCGAGCGCGTGCGCGAGCTGATTGATCCGGTCGTACGCGTCGCCGTACGTGTACCGATGGACGCTCCCGTCGGGCAGTTTCGTCACCAACTCCCGATCGGGGTAGAGGTCGACCGCCCGCTCGAGTACCTTGTCAAGTGTTAACTGGACACCCATCATGGTCGTCGCCACTATTCTGTCCAGTACCTTATGATTTGGGGCGAGACGGCGGTTGCGCCGTCGACGCGGCGATTAACGGATCGCACCGCGGTCGCGAAGCGCGGCACGTTCGTCCGCGTCGTATCCCGCGGCGGCGAGCAGTTCGTCCGTATGCTCGCCGTGGCCGGGGACCGATTCGTCGCGGCCCTCGGGGGCGTTCGACCCCAGCGCCGGGAACCCGACCCGTGGCGGCGCGTCGTCGGGCCGTTCGACCAGCCCGCGGGCCTCGAGTTGCGGATGCTCGAGCGCCTCGGCGGGCGTACAGACCGGCCCGGTCATCGTCTCGTCGCTCAGTTCGTCGAGCCAGTCGTCCCGCGTGCGGGTCGCGAACAGGGTCTCGAGTTCCTCGCGGACGGCTTCGAGTTCGGCCGGATCGTCCGTTCCGTGTAGGTCCGTCAGGTCCTCGCGGCCGACCTCCTCGCAGAAGGCCGTCCAGAACTTCGGCTCGAGGGCCGCCAGCGTCAGATAGCGGCCGTCGGCGGTCTCGTAGACGTCGTACCAGGGGAACTGGCCAGTAAGCGCCGTTTCACCCGGTCGAGGATTGTCGCCGGTCAGCGCCTCGTGACTGATCGCCTGCGAGAAGGAGGCGACCACGTCGGTCATGGCCACGTCGACGTACTCGCCGCCGTTGCCGAGTTCCCGCGAGAGGAGCCCGCCGACGATCGAAAACGCCGCGAACAGCCCGCCACCGAGGTCGCCGATCTGATAGCCCGGGATCTGTGGGGCCATTTCCTCGTCTTCCCGGGTCATATCGAGTAAGCCGGCCACCCCGACGTAGTTGAGGTCGTGGCCCGCGCGCTCGGCGTAGGGTCCGGTCCCCCCGTAGCCCGACAGCGAGCAGTAGACCAGGTCCTCGTTGTACGCGACGAGCGTCTCGTAGTCGATCTCGAGTCGGTCGGCGACGCCGGGCCGGAACTGTTCGAAGACGACGTCGGCCTCGGCGACGAGGTCGTAAAACGCCTCGCGGCCGCCCCCCGATTTCAGGTCGAGCGCGACGCTGCGTTTGCCGCGGTTGACGCTGTCGAACAGTGCGCCGACGTCACGCTCCGTCGTCGGCGGCGTATAGCGGGCGTAGTCGCCCGCATCCGTGTCCTCGACCTTGATCACGTCGGCACCCGCGTCGGCGAGCAGTTGCGTCGCGTACGGGCCCGGCAACAGGCGCGACAGGTCGAGTATTCGAACGGAATCGAGCTGCATGGTACCACGTCCCGATCCGGTCCCAAAAGTCTACTGTCGGCGGTCGGTCAGGGCTGTGGCCCCGCAGCCGTGATCGGCGCGAATCGCTCAGTCGTCGCCCTCGAGTGCCACCAGGTCGTCGACGTCCGGAATGTCGGCCGCGGCGTCGGTGATCTGTTGCATCCGGTCGGTGTGTTTCTCGATCGCGTACTCGGCCAGTTCGCCGGACTCGAGGCCGCGGCGATCCGCGGGGTCGTCGGGCTGGAACCGCTCGTCCTCGGTGATCCCCTGGACGAGCGGGAGCAGCTCCTCGACGGTCTCCTCGATGAGGTGGGGGTCGACCCCCTCGGCGATGAGCTTCTTGAGCTGGTTCATCCCGAAGCCGACGTGGCGGCCCTCGTCGCTGCGGATCTTGGTAAAGCCCTGGACGAGCCCCGGCAGGTGCGGCAGCCCCTCGAACTCGCCGCCGTAGGAGGTCTGCATCCCGTAATAGCCCGTCTGTGCAAGGATCCCCTCCACGGTGAGATGGTAATGACAGTACGCTTTCGCCCTGTTTTCGGGTGTGTCCTCCTCGAGCAGTCGGAACTGCGCTTTCCGATTGCGGTCGAACAGCTCGATGTAGGGGTCGTTGAACCACCGCTCGTGGCGCGGGTTCGATCGCTCCCAGCCCAGTTCGTCCTCGACCGTCCAGATGACCTCTCGCCAGTAGCGATCGAAGAAGTCCGCGTGCTTGGCCTCCTCGTACAGTTGGGTCGTCAGGAACAGCTGGTCGTCGATGTCGTCGAGGACGGCCCCCAACGGCGCGAGATCCTCGGTGACGGCGTCTTCCCCCGCGCCGAACTTCGCGATGCCGTTGAGGGTGCCATACCACGACTCTCGGTCGTAGCCGTCCGTCTCCTCCATGAACGCGAGTAAGTTCTCGACGTCTCGCTCGAGGGCGATCTCGCCGGGGTCCCAGTGGCGCTCGACCGCGTTGCGGTAGTAGCGGTTCGATCGGGACTCCCGGTCCATCATCTCGGTTGGCGTGTACTCAGTTGCCATACCACATACTACTCGTCGCGGCTATTAAATGTGCAGTCCCTGTCACGCGGATCGAGTCCGTCGGGGTACCCGGACGCCGCTCGAGCGGTCAGTCGCCGCCCTCGCCGGCGTCCGCTCGCGGGGTGTCCCCGCTCGCGTCACCCGAGGCGTGGTGTGCCTCGCTCTCTTCGACGCGCTCGTGGCGGTCGAGGGAGGTCATCGTCCGGTAAGTCTCGGCCCGGTCGGTCTTCGCGAGCCGGTAGCGGTAGTAGCCGTAGGCGACGACGAACCAGCCCACGAGGACGACGCCGACGATCGGCCGCTGGAGCAGCGTGACGATCCAGAACGCGCCGGTCGCGACGGCCCCGCCGAGGACCGCGAGGAGGAGCCCCCGGTATCGCCGGAGTCGGAACGGGGCGTTGGCGTAGTGGGCGGGGAACTCCCGGGGCAGGTTCCAGAGCCCGATCGCACAGAAGAAGTACGCGGTGAGGCTGGCCAGGCCGATGAACACCGAGAGCCCCACGATCTCGTCCGCGATCGGCACGAGTACGAACGGCGGGAGGCCAAGCAGCGCAACGGCGTAGTGGGGCGTCTCGAACCGCGGGTGGATCCGGGCGAGCGACGCCGGGAGGATGCCGTCGCGGCTCGCGCGCATGAGCGTCCGGGAGAATACCAAAAGCGTCGTGTTCACGGTCGTGACGACCGCGAAGACGGCACCGGCGGCGACGACGTACTCGCCCCACCACGGGAGAAATTGCGCGGCAGCCATCGCGAGATCGGCTTCGGCCCCCAGTTCGGTGTAGGGAACGACGCCGACGAGGACGGCGATCAGCGCCACGTAAAACAGGGCGACGATCCCGATGCCCAGCCCCAGCACCAGCGGGATCGTCCGGCCGGGGTTCTCGATCTCTTCGCCCAGTTCGACCAGCAGTCCGAAGCCAAGGAACGGATAGAACAGGGCGACCACTGCGAGCCCGAACGCGCCGTAGTCCGGGAAAAACGGCGCGTAGTTGGCGGCGTCGACCGCGGTCGCACCGGGGACGATAAAGGTCAGGAGCGCGATCACGAGCCCGGCGAAGAAGACGAGTTGGACCTGTGCGACGACCCTGAGCCCGATCAGGTTGACCAGCAGGACGAACGCCAGCAGGACGTAAATCAACGGTGTCGACGGGACGTCGACGAATATCCGGGTGTACTCCGCGAAGCCCGTCGCCGTGATGAGCAAGGACGCCCACGCGACCAGCGGGATGGTAAACGGGACCAGAAAGCCCCAGTACGGCGCAGTCAGACGAGAGATATAGACGTACAGCCCACCGGCGACTGGCATCGCCGACCCGAGCAGGGCGTTGTAGAGGACGACGAACGACGCCGGGATCGCCGCCAGGAGGATCGCTACCACGAGCGACGGGCCCGCGGTCCCCGCCAGCGGCCCCGGCAGGACGAATATCGGCACCGAGATCGCGTTCCCGACCAACAGCGCGAGGACGCCGACGATACCGATGCTTGAGGACAGCGTCGCCGCGTCGGCGTCGCCGGAGGCACTCATTCTGCCGTCGTTCGATCGGCCCGCCGGCGTCGGACGGCGGCGTCGCGGACCCGTCGACCGAGGGCGAACCCGACGACGCCACCGAGAAACGGTGTCACAGCGAGCAGCGCCGGGGCCGTAACCAGCGGGAGGACGATTCCGAGCCCGAGGCCGACCACCAGCCCGCCCTCGGGATACTGCGCCGCGGCGACCTCGCGCTCGA
Source organism: Natrinema sp. H-ect1 (assembly GCF_041821105.1). Taxonomy (NCBI): domain Archaea; kingdom Methanobacteriati; phylum Methanobacteriota; class Halobacteria; order Halobacteriales; family Natrialbaceae; genus Natrinema; species Natrinema sp. H-ect1. Next base: position 442,182 of record NZ_JBGUBA010000003.1, read on the forward strand.
CGTCGTCCATCTCCGCCGGCTCGTCGCGGTACTCTCCGATTGCCATGTAATGTCCCACCATACCACGGGTAAAATAGCTTCTGGACGTTGACACCAGCTGAACGTCGGTCGGCGGTGTCGGGACCGCGTCCGCCTCGCAGCGTCGCGTCGCGCCAGCGATCCCGTCGGCGGGTCGGTGAGCGGCTCGAGCCGGCGAACGACACCGGCCTCCACGCACGTTGATAAGAACTAAGTCGGTACCCGTGAAGGTTGGTGCCATGGCACAAAAGAGTGCTGCCGTCGTCGGTGGCGGCATCATGGGCGCCGGTATCGCACAGGTACTCGCACGGAACGGCTACGACGTGACCGTCCGCGAGATCAACGAGGAGTTGGCCGACGAGGCTCGCGAACGCGTGATCTCGGGCAATTACGGGCTCGAGGACGCCGTCGAGGGCGGGTATCTCTCCGCGGACGAGAAAGACGCTGTCCTCGAGCGGATGACGTTCACGACGGATCTCGACGCGGCGACCGACGGGACCGACTTCACGATCGAGGCGGTTACCGAAGACCTGGCGATCAAGGGGCAGGTCTTCCGCGATCTGGACGAGGTCACGGACGATCAGCCGCTGTACTCGAACACGAGCGGGTTCGCCGTCACGTCGATCGCCAACGCCGTTTCCGACCCCTCTCGGGTCGCGGTGACGCACTTTTTCAATCCCGTCGCGGTCATGGACATGGTCGAAATCGTCCAGGCACCGGAGACTGACGAAGCCGTCGTCGAGCGCGCCGAGGAACTGGTCGACGAACTCGGGAAGACGCGGGTCACCATCGACGACGATCCCGGCTCCTACGGCTTCCTCGCCAACCGCTGTCACGCGGCGATGCGCGAGGAGGCCAAGAAGATCGTCGACGAGGGGATCGCCACGGAGGAACAGGTCGACAAGGCGCTCGAGGACGGCTACAACCTCCCCGTTGGCCCGTTCTCGCTGACCGGCATCGGTGAGGAGTGGGACTGACGATCGGTTTCGGTCCCGGACGGACTCGGTCCCATCCAGATCGACGAACCGGTAGCAGTGGCGTGCGCTGTCGATCGGTCGGAGCGGTAGCGACGGCCGATCGATGACCCCGCGCGAGGGATGAGCGAGTGTACCGAGCGAATCGGCTGGGGAGGGTGTGGTTATTCCGTGTAGCCACGATAGCAGCGCACTCTCTCGGTCGAAGATATACAATGACCGGTCGTTAGAATTGACAATCGAGTACGTCCTGCTATCGTGGCAACTAGGGATTCCACGTCCTCCCCAGCCGATTCGCTCACGCCCTTCGGCGCTCGCTCATCCCTCGCACAACGTCGTGTCGCGGTTCGTTCGCCACTCACCGCGACACAGCGCGCGCCACTGCAGATCGTGAACTCAATCCGAAGTGGAACGCCGTCCGTTCGTCCGTTCGTCCGTCGCCGTTACTTCCCGTCGAACTCGGGCTCGCGGTCCTCAGCAAACGCCGCCGCGCCCTCCGCGTGGTCCTCGGTCTTGAGCAGTTCCTGAAAGAGCTGGTTGTCGTAGGCCAGCCCTTCCTCGAGCCCGCTGTGAACTGCCATGTCCGCGGACTTCTTGATCGCCTGGATCGCAAGCGGTGCCTGCCCGGCAAGATCGTCGACGAACGTGTCGACTTCGTCCTCGAACTCGTCGTCGGCGTAGACGTGGTTGACGATGCCTTCCTCGCCCGCCCGTTCCGCGGAAATATGCTCGCCAGTCATCGCGAGTTCCTTCGCGACGGCGGGGCCGGCGATCTTCGTGACGTACTGGACGCCGCCGGCACCGGGCAGGATGCCGAGGTTCACTTCGGGGAAGCCGAACGTACTGCTCTCGCTGGCCAGTCGGAAGTCACAGGCCAGCGCGGTCTCTAAGCCGCCGCCCAGACAGTAGCCATCGATCTTCGCGATGACCGGCGCGGGGAAGTCCCGAATGAAATCGTAGTGGCTCCGGGCCGAGGTGCCGCCGGCCGACGCGTCGGAGAAGCCGCCGATGTCCGCGCCGGCACAGAAGGCCTTCTCGCCGGCCCCCTCGAGGACCACGGCACGTAAGGCGACGCCGTCGGCACCCTCGTTTTGCTCCTCGAGCAGTTCGAGGCCCGCGACGATGTCGTCCCTGAGCTGGGCGCTCAGCGCGTTCAGCGCGTCCGGCCGGTTCATCGTCAGCGTACCGACGCCGCTGTCTTCGTCGAACTCCACTAGGACTGTCTCGAGTGATTCGTCCATGGGTGACGGTCACGGCCACCGATCAAAAAGGTGTCCCGTTTCACACCCCGGCCGGCGGACGACCCCAGTCACTGGCCGGCACGTACCATCCTGCTGTCGTCGCCGTCGGTTCCGGGATCGAGTCCGCGCCGGGAGCGACCGCTCGAGCGCTTGTAGTCGCTGAAAACATACTGAAACTAGTCTTTCGGACTATGGGTGTCGGAGTTACCCGAATACTCGTTCCGATCCGATTGCACAACTGAGAGACGATCCGTCTTTTCCGAACGCGGACGAGGGATCGGCCCGGCAACCCGTTCCCGTCGGACCGATCGATCGGCGAGCGGACCGGCGCTCGGTCAGAACGCCTGCAGGTCCTCGAGGACGGCCTGTGCGCTGCCGTCGTCGATGACGTCACGAGCCCGCTCGAGGCCCGCGTCCAGGCTCTCGACGTCCTGGCGGGCGTACATCCGGAACGCGCCGTTGAGCGCGATGGCGTCGGCGAAGTGGTCCTCGCGGTCGCCGGACAGTACCTCCGCGGTGATCGTCGCGGAATCGACCGCGATGTCGTCGACGGCGAGGTCCTCGCGTTCCATGTCCATCCCGTACTCGGCGGTCTCGATCTCGTAGTCCTCGAGGTCCTCGCCCTCGTCCCACTCCGCGACTTTGGTGTAGCCGGGTCGGATATCGTCGTAGCCTTCCATTCCTTGGAAGAAGATGGCCCGCGAGTAGTCCAGCCGATCGCTCTCGCGGACCAGGTCGATCATCTTCTTCGCGAACGCGAGGTGGTAGAACGACCCCAGGTGGACGTCCGCGTTCGCCGGGTTGGCGACGGTCTCGATCGTGTTGACGAACGTTCGGACGCCCATCTCGTCGCGACGGTCGAAGAGGTCGTCGATGACGGGGTTGAACGCGGGCTGGTAGTAGAAGCCGAAGCCGGTCTCGTCGACCATGTCGGCGCTCTCGCCCGGCTCGAGTTCGGTCCGAACGCCGAGTTCCTCGAGGACGTGTTTGTAGGGGGTCGCCTTCTGGGAGGGAACACGGTCCCCGGAGTGGACGACGACCGGCGTGCCCGCGGCGGCGGCGACGACGCCGGCACCGACGCCGAGGATGGCGGAGGTGTCCTTGCCGTCGTAGTTCGCGCCGCAGTCGACCGGATCTGCTTCGGGTTCGGCGGTCACGACCGACTCCTCGCGCATGACGTCGGTGTAGGCCGCCAGCTCCTCGGGGTTGTTGCGCTTCCAGCGATTCGCCAGCCAGAACGCGCCGAGGGTGGTCTGGTCGGGCTCGCCGGCCAGGATCCGCTGGAAGGCCTCGCGGGCCTGCTCGCGGTCCATGTCGTCGGCCGATTTGGGGCCGGAACCGACTACCTCCGTCATCAGGCGTTTCAACGGCCAATCGCCGAACTCCTGGGATGCCTGCGCCATGGGCGAGGCTTCGGACGGCCACCGCAAAAACCCCGCGTTTCCGGGATTCCCGCGGCCGTCAAACGACGGGTTCGATGTCGCTCGAGCGACGCGGCGCCACGGCGATCGTCCGGCGCTCCCGTCCGCCGAGACGACCCGAAAACGATACGGTCCCCTTCTCCCTAGGACGACCAATGAGTGCCCTGTCGGGGAACTGGCGCGACGCCATCGACGACGTGGACGCGGCGCTGATCGACGGCTATCAGAGCGGGTTCCCGATCGAGGAACGCCCGTTCGACCGCGTCGGTGCCGACCTCGGGATCGACGAGTCCGCCGCGGTCGACCGCGTTCGAGCCCTGCGAGAGGCGGGGATCGCCCGCCGGTTCGGAGCCGTCCTCAACCCGCCCGTGATCGGCTCTTCGACGCTTGCCGCGATCCAGGCCCCCGCGGACCGCTTCGACGAGATCGCGGCGATCGTCAACGAGTACCGGCAGGTCAACCACAACTACGCCCGCGACCACGAGTGGAACATGTGGTTCGTCGTCACCGCCGGCTCCCGCGAGGCCCGTGACGAGATCCTCGCCGAGATCGAGACCCGAACCGGCTGTGACGTGTTGAACCTGCCGATGCTGACCGATTACTACATCGATCTCGAGTTCCCCGTCGTCAACGCCGACCGCTTTGCGCGCGAATCGCTCGAGGCCGGCACCGACTCCTCGGCGACCCGGATCAGCGAGGCGGCGACAGGCGATCTCTCCGCGCTCGAGGCCGACCTCCTGCTCGAGATTCAGGACGGCTTCCCCCTCTCGGCGACGCCGTACCGGGACATCGCCACGGCGCTCGACGCCCCCGTCGACGACGTCCTCGCGGCCGTCGAACGCCTGCTCGCGACCGGCTGTATCAAGCGGATCGGCTGCGTGATCAACCACGTCGCTACGGGCTTCGACGCCAACTGCATGGTCGTCTGGGACGTTCCCGACGAGGACCTCGACGCGTGGGGCGAGCGGGCTGGCGGGTTGCCCTACGTCACCCTCTGCTATCATCGGCCCCGCCGGCCCGAGCAGGACTGGCCGTACAACCTGTTCACGATGATCCACGGCCGCGATCCCGACGCGGTCGACGAGAAGATCGACGAACTCGCCGCCGATTACCTCCCCGTCGACCACGAGCGACTCTACTCAACCGAGACGCTGAAACAGACCGGCGCGCGCTACGACGACCTGCTCGGTACGTAGCCGGGACGACCGCTCTCGTCGGTGTCGACGCCGCTACTCGAGCAAGTCGGGAGGCGGGAAACGTATTTCCCTTCTCGTCGCTTACGAGGGGACACAATGATGGCGACGACCCACGCGCTGCTGGGACTGCTCCTGGCGTTGCCCCTGCTAGCGGTCGCTCCGGACCTCGCGCCGGCCGCGTTCCTCGCGGGACTGGTCGGTGGGGTGGCTCCCGATCTCGACCTCTACACCGGCCATCGGAAGACGCTTCATTACCCCGTGTACGGCTCGATCGCGACGGTGCCGGCAGTCGTCATCGCGGCGCTCGTCCCCACGCCCGTGACGGTCGCGATCGCCGTCGGTCTCGCGGCCGCGGCGCTTCACGCCGTCGCCGACGCAGCCGGGAGCGGCCTCGAGTTGCGGCCCTGGCAGGGGACCTCCGAGCGGGCGGTCTACAGCCACTATCACGGTCGCTGGGTTCGCCCGCGACGGTGGGTCCGATACGACGGCGCTCCCGAGGACCTCTTCGTCGCCGGGGTCGTTGCGGTGCCGCTCGTCATGCTCGGCGACGGCCCCGTGACTGCTCTCGCAGTCGGCCTCGTCGCGGTGTCGGCCGTCTACGTCCTGTTGCGCAAGCCGCTCGCGACCGTCGCCGAGCGACTCGTTCCGTTGCTCCCGGCGGCGGTTCGCCCTTACGTCCCCGCGCGGTATCTGTGACGGGTCGGCACGACTGAACGGTATTTTTATCAGTCAGCGCTCCAACCGATTCCGCAATGAACGGAGAACGGACGGCCGAACGCGGCGTCCGAGCGGCACTCGTCGCCGTCCTCGTCGCGGGCGTACGCCAACGCGATCCGGGTGCGGTCGTCAACGCCATTGTCGCGTTCGCGGCGACCTACACTCCCGACGTCGTCGAACGCGTCTTCGGACTCGAGTTTCGCCCGTGGCAACGCGCGTACGTCGACGGTGCGATGCTTACCCACGCCATCGGCATGCTCGGCCCCTACGACGACGTCTGGTGGTGGGACCACCTGACTCACGCCTATTCGTCGACGCTCGTGGGCAGCGCCGCCTTCGCGGCCGCCCGTCGCCGCGGTGACGATCCCTCCCCGCGCGTCGTCGCCGCCGTCGCCGTCGCCGGCTGCTGCTGGGAACTCCTCGAGTACGTCATCCATGCGACCGCGAACCGGCTCGGTCTCGAACCGGTACTGGTCACCTACGGCAAACGTGACACCGCGCTGGATCTCGTCTTCAATCTCATCGGGGCCGCCGTCGTCCTCTTGCTGGGCGACCACGCCCTCGAGAACTTCGCCCGAGTGCCCGCAACCGACGACTGATCGGCCGCTTCGGAATACGGACTTCGAAGTCGTTCCGGCGGACCGTCTCACTCGAGCGCGTCGGCGACGACTTCGATCGGCGTCGGCGGTTCCTCGGTGGCGTCCGGCCGGTTCTCGAGTTGCGTGCGACAGGACGCGCCGGGAGCGACGACCCGGCCCCCGGGACTGTCCTCGACCTGCTCGTAGAGGATCTCGGCGATGGCGTCGCTCATCGAGGCGTGTTCGGACTCGTAGCCGAAACTGCCGGCCATCCCGCAACAGCCCGAATCGAGCGGATCGACGGCGTAGCCCGCTCGGCGAAGGATGCCGACGGCGTGGTGGTCTTTCGCGACCGACTGCTGGTGGCAGTGGCCGTGATAGACCAAGTCGTCGGTGGCCGCTCGCTCGTCGAAGGCGATCCCCTCGTCCAGTCGGAAGGTGTCGAGGTACTCGCAGACGCCGTACGTACTCCCCGCCAGCCGCTCGGCGGCGTCCGAGCCGAGCAGGTCGAGGTAATCGGACTGGAACATGACCGCGTCGGAGGGCTCGATGACGACCACGTCCCAGCCGTCGGCGACTCGCGGCGCGAGCGCAGTGACGTTCTCCCGGGCCGTCTCTCTGGCTTTCTCGAGGAACCCCTTCGAGAACGCGGGCCGGCCGGTGTCGCCGAGGTCGTCCGGGACCGCGACGTGAACGCCCGCAGCCTCGAGGACGCGGACGGCCGCCTTCCCGGCCTCGGGGTGGCTGTAGTTGGTGTAGGTGTCGGGGTAGAGGATGGCTTTGCGGGTCGCGTTACGCTCGTCGATTCTCGCGCCGCCTCGCTCGTGGAACCAGTCCCGGAACGTCTTCGCGCGGAACGTCGGCAGCGGCCGGTCCGAATCGATCCCGACGACGGCCTCGAGGGCCGTGCGTGCGCCCGGCAGTTTCGGGAGGACGTTCGAGAGCGGCGCGAGCCGGCTCCCCCACTTCGAGAGGGTCGCGACGTTGGCGAAGAGCCGATCGCGCAGCGTCGCGCCGTTTCGCTCGTGGTACTCGTGGGTGACTTCGGCCTTGAGCTTCGCCATGTCGACCTCGCTGGGGCAGTCGATGGCACAGCCCTTGCAGCCGATACAGAGATCCATCACCTCCTCGACGAACTCGTCGGAGACCGCCTCGTCGGGGTCGAGATCGCCGCTCATCGCCCCCCGGAGCGCGTTGGCCCGGCCGCGGGTGGCCGTGATCTCCTCGTGGCTCGCGCGGTAGGTCGGACACATCACGCCGCCGGTCGTCGACTGCTCGCCCCGACAGCCGCCACAGCCGTGACAGAGTTCGACCATCCCCTGCATCCCGTTGTCGGTGTCCCACTCGAGTGTCGGCTCGAAGCCGGCGTCGAACTCGTAGTCGGGATCGAACCGGAGATTCTCCCGGAGGTCGGTCGGTTCCGCCTCGCGGAAGACGACCTGTCCCGGGTTCAGGATCCAATCGGGATCGAACGCCGTCTTGAGGTCCTGAAAGGTCTCCCAGAGGTCGTCGCCGTAGCGCTTGCGATTCCACTGGGTACGGGCGCGGCCGTCGCCGTGTTCGCCCGAGACCGAGCCCCCGAGTTCGACCACGAGGTCCGTCACGTCGTCCGCGATGCCGTGGAGTTGCTCGAGGCCGATCTCGGTCTTCGTGTTCACCAGTGGCCGGACGTGAAGCACGCCGGGCCCGGCGTGGGCGTAGAAGCTCGCGTAGGTGTCGTGGGCCTCGAGGATCGCCTCGAAGCGCTCGACGAACTCGGGGAGCTTCGCCGGCGGGATCGCGGTGTCCTCGATAAACGAGATGTGTTTCGCGTCGGTGGTCCGCGAGAGCAGGATCGGGAGGCCGGACTTCCGGAGCTTCCACAGCTTGGCGCGCTCGGGTGCGTCGTAGGCCTCGAGCGCTGCGAGAGCGGGGGTTTCGGTATCGCTTCTCGGTGCGTCGTCGGCCGGCTCCCCCGCCGGCGTCGCCGACGGGACGCGGTCGGCCAGCAGGCCCGCGACCTGCGCTTTCCCGTGGTCGGCGTCCGCGGCGTAGAACTCCACGAGCAACACGGCGTTGGTCTCTTCGGGGAGGGTCTCGGTAACGGGGCCGAACTCCGCCGTGTCGCGGGCCAGATCGAGCAACACGTCGTCCAATACCTCGACCGCCGCGGGATCGTGTGCGAGGATCGGCTCGACGTCTTCCATCGCCTCGTGGAGGTCACGGTAGCAAAGCAGGGAGACGGCCTTCGTCTCGGGGACCGGCTCGAGCGAGACCGTCGCCTCGGTGATGATCGCCAGCGTACCCTCGCTGCCGGCCAGTAGCCGCGCGAGGTTGACAGTGCCCGGCTCGCCGGTGTCCTCGCCGCCGGGAAGTTCATCGCCGCGGGCCTCGGCGACGAGCCGGTCCAGATTGTACCCCGAGACGTTGCGCTTGAGGTCGGGGTAGGTGTCCGCGATGCGGTCCGCGTCCTCCTCGAGGATCCGCTGGACTTCGGCATAGATCCGGGCCTCGAGGTCGCCGTCGGGGTCGGCCCGCTCGCCGATCTCCTCGCGAGTACTCTCGCCAAAGCGCGTCACGGTGCCGTCCGCGAGGACGGCCTCGACCCCCTCGATGTAGGCGTCGGTCTTGCCGTACTGCAGCGAGTGAGCGCCCGTCGAGTTGTTGCCGATCGCCCCGCCGATCGCGCTCTTGTCGCCCCACGCCGGATCGGGGGCGAACTTGAGATCGTGTGGCTCGAGGGCTTCGTTCAGCGTCCCGAGGATCGTCCCCGGCCGGACCGTCGCGGTCCGGCCCTCGGGATCGATCTCGCGGATCCCGTCCATGTGCCGGGTGAAATCGAGGACGACGGCCCGGTTGACCGTCTGTCCGGCGAGGCTCGTTCCCCCGCCCCGCGGGAGGACCGGGATCTCCCGCGCCTCACAGTACTCGAGGATCCCCGCGACGTCGGCCGTCGACTCCGGGAAGGCGACGGCGATCGGCGTCAGCTCGTAGGCGCTCGCGTCGGTCGCGTACAGTTGCCGGGAGTAGGAGTCGCCCCGCACTTCGCAGTCGACGACGGCCTCGAGGTCCGCGACCAGCGCCGGGCGGTCGACGTCGTCGCTCCGGTAGTCGTAGTTCGCGCGCCGGTCGGCGGCCGGGTCAGCGCTCGGCTCGAGGGACATGCGTTATCCTTCCACAGGCGCGGCTAAAAGCGCCCGCATTGCCGACAGTACTGGGGCTCGCTGGCGTCCGGTCACTCACGAGTCAATGGGAAGCGACCGGACGGCCGCTCTCGAACCGTCCGGCCCGCACGTGGGGGCGAGGTGCTGGGAGTGGTGACCGAGCGAAAAGTGGCCCCGTCGTTTTCCCACGTGCGCCCCCGGGGCCGCCGTCCGATCTCGCGGACGGTATCCGCTTCTATGGGGGACGCCGCAACAAACGATCTGCCTAACTAGTTGGGGGTTGTGCGCGCTCGAGCGGCGACGACTGCGGCTGTTACACCACGGCCGTCATGTCGCCGTTACTCGTCCCAGTCACCGCTCGTGCCGACGCGTTCGCCGTCCTCCCAGACGTAGTAGCCCTCGCCGGTCTTCTTGCCGAGCTTGCCGGCCCGAACCTTCCGGCGCAGCGACTGCGGTGGCTTGAACCGCTCGCCGAGTTCCTCGCGGAGGTATTCGGCGATGTGCAGGCGGACGTCCAGTCCGACGTGGTCGGTCAGCTCGATCGGGCCCATCGGATGGCCGTAGCCGATCTCCATCCCCTCGTCGATGTCCGCCGGGCTGGCGACGCCCTGTTCGACCATCCGGATCGCCTCGAGCCCCAGCGCCAGTCCCAGCCGCGAGGTGGCGAAACCGGCCGTGTCCCGGACGACCACGTCCTCCTTCTCGATGTCCCGGACGTAGTCGATCGCGAACTCCTCGGTTCGCTCGTCGGTCTGCTCGGCGATAATGATCTCGACGAGATCCATGATATGCGGCGGGTTGAAAAAGTGCAGGCCGACGGCCCGTTCCGGGTTCTCGAGGGCGCTTGCCATCTCGGTCACCGACAGCGAGGAGGTGTTCGACGCGATGACCGTGTCCTCGCCGGTCGCGTCCTCGACGTCCGAGAACACCTGCTGTTTGAGGTCCATGTCCTCCGGCACCGCCTCGACGACCAAGTCGGCGTCCGCGACCGCCGCCTCGAGGTCGGTCGTCCCCTCGATGCGCTCTAAGGCCGCCGCCATCTCGTCTTCGGTAAGCTTGTCCCGGTCGACCCCGCCCTGGAGGTTCTCCCGGATCCCCTCGAGGCCGTCCTCGACGAGGTCGTCCTCGACGTCACGCAGAACCACGTCGTGGCCCGCCGTCGCGGAGACCTGCGCGATGCCGTGTCCCATACTCCCGGCTCCGAGAACTGCGATTTGCATGTGCGAATCCACAGACGATGCGATCAAAAGCGTTCCTATCACTCCCCAGCGGCCGGCTGCCGACGCCTTCCTGTGGACGACTTCTGGCGATGTCAATAATATCAGTATGATGGCCAAAAAGAGATCCTGTATTATTTCTTTGATTATGCAGTCAATACGTCGGGCCATCCATCGAACGTAGTATACTCCCTTAGCTGGCCGCGTTCGCCAACAACTGCCGGTCTGCAGCCGTACTGTACTCCGGGCGGTCCACAGTGACTCGGTCGACGATTCGAGACCGTTTCAACTCGAGGTGATCGATAGTCGGACGATAGCGCCTCGAACGGTCGTTTCGCCACGAGACGTTCGTCCCGTCGCGTGGGTCGGGCCCTCGGTCGCCTCGAGTTATTCCCGATGATATGTCTGAACCATATGTATTATGAATATATTATAGTTTAGTTCATCGACGACCATCGAATGCGTTCGTTGCCACTGGCGGTCGGGTTTGCCGGCGTTCGCCTTGGGTCGCCGGTCACCGGCCGTTATCTGTCTCCGTACACGTGCTTTCGGTTTTACAGGCTCTGTTCGGACCCTTTGCTGACGCGCGATCAATTGGCGCCCGATAACAGCCACAGTTCGTACGCTACGAAGAGAGGTGACCGGATCCGGAATGCACGGAACAGTGAGCGGTTTTCGACGTCGTTCTGATATCGACCGGTATCCCTGTCAACTGGACACTGCTTCGATGTTCGAGAGGCAGTCTGCTGCGTATTTCGCCGAATTACCGACGTATCGAGCCAGGTCCGGTTCCACTCTCCGTATCACGGAACCCCGTCGCCGCGGAGCGATTGGCTACACGAATCCGTTCTGGCAAACAACTGCATCTCACTATTCGAAAACTTCCGTCACGCATACCCATGCCCGTCGATTTGGCTGGCATCAAACGCTTCTCCAACCGTCTCGTCTGATTGCTGTGACAGAGCGACCAGGAGTTTGATTCGGGCCTTGTGGGCTGGAAGGTTCGATGCGAACAGCACGCCCTCTTCCTCGAGAGCTGCGCCACCGCCTTTGGACCCGTACACTGGCGAGACGACACCGTTGCGACACCGCGTCGCAATAACGACGACAACGTCGTTGTCAACGGCGTCACCGATGGCATCTGCAACGTTTGCGGGAACATTTCCGAGTCCGAGCGCGTCGACGACGATTCCATCGACGCCGCGATCGATGGCGTGACTGATCTGTCTTCCGTCGGTGTCCGTCGACGTCGGTACGACCTCGACGGTCGCCGTGATACCTCGTGTGGGGAGCGTCACCGATAGACTCTCGGGTCGCCGGTAGAACCAAAGACCGTTCGGTGTCCGATCGGCGACCGGTCCGTAGTTGCCCGAACCGTACGCGTCGGGATTGCTGCTATGTTCTTTCGTTACTGGTCGCGCTGCGTGAAGACGGTCGTTGAAGAAGACGTAGGCACCCGTCCGAACGTGATCGTGACTCGCTGCCGCGAGGGCCCCGTGAATGTTCGCCGGCCCGTCGGGACTACGGCTATCGTACGGTCGTTGTGCGCCAGTGAGGACGACTGGGACGTCGACGTCGAGTACGAGATCGAGGTAGTACGCGGTCTCTTCGATCGTATCGGTTCCGTGGAGGACGACGACTCCATCGATATCGTCGGCAACGGCTCGCACACGATCACTCAGTGTCACGAGATCGTCGATTGTCAACTCCGAACTCGGGGCTTGCGTGAGTTGTTCCAGTTCGATATCGACGTGTTCGAACGTCTCCGGATAGGCCTGCACTAACTCCTGTACTGACTCGGTCGGGACCGTCCCGGTGTCGCTCGAGGTACTCACGATCGTGCCGCCGGTAGCAATGACGTACACAGTCGACATACGTCGTACTGCCCGAACAAAACCTATATCGGTTATGATTGACATTGGCCACGACGATCTCCGCTCGGTAAGAGAACCCTGCCGGGTACCGCACGGAGAATATCTCGACGAATCGGTCGTGCTGTCTCTGGTACCCGGACGATGCATAGCCGGATACACTTTCGTCATCAAAAACGCTGCAACGGAAGTCCCGATCCTCGCCTAGAAGCCGAGGGTCATAAACCCGAATACCAGGCAGAGATAGGCGATAACGATCCCGACTGCGGTCAGCGGAATCGATTCGACGAAACTGTACCGTCCGTTGATCCGGGTTCCGTCGGTTTTGCTTCCGTTCTCGATCGCATCGACGTCGATTTCACCGTTGTCGATGGCGTCGGTCGTCGGCATGACTTCGGGCAGATTCTTGCGGCGAGCATCGAACTTGTTCAGTGCGATGACAGCGCCCGCAGTGAGGACGACTGCTAGCGGGAGCAACACCAGCGGCGACGTCACACCGACTGCGTACAGGAGCAACATGAGGACCGTCACGCCGGCTGCGGTCATCGCGAACGGAATCTGTGTCGTCACGTGATCGATGTGGTCCGAACCGGCGAAGATCGACGACATGACGGTCGTATCACTGATCGGTGAGACGTGATCGCCCCAGATCGCGCCGCCGAACAGCACTCCCATGAGAACCGGCAGGATCGACAGTCCGGACATTTCGTAGCCAAGCGGAATCGCCAGCGGGGTCAGAATAGCCATGGTCCCCCACGACGTTCCCGTCGTAAACGCGATGAACATCGCCGCAAGGAAGATCAGCAGCGGTAGGAACGAGCCGGGGATGCTACTGTCGACCATGACGTCAACGATATACTGGGCGGTTCCGACCTGCTCAGCGGCGTGACCGATACTCCACGCGAGGACGATGATCGCGGCCGCGATCATCATCGTCTTGAACCCGCTAATCACGGTATCGCTCGCTTCCTCGAGGTCCATGGTTCCGAATCCGACGGCACCGAGCATGCCGACGGCCATGAACGCGAACGAACCGTATAGGAGACCGAGTGCGACATCGGTTTCCTGGAACGCAGTCGCGATATCGACACCGGACTGGTGGCCGCCACCGAGCCACCACATCGAGACGAGTCCGACGACCAGCAGCGACAGAATCGGTGCGAAGAAATTGATCAGCGTCGGGTTCTTCTCGCTCGGCTCACCGACGTCGGTCGTGATGTCCGAGAGCGGCGTCGCGTCGTCCCGTCGAGTTTTCTTTTCTTTGCGCGCCCGCCACTCCGCGTTCAGCATCGGACCGTAGAATCGCTGCGTAATCGAAATGAATCCGACCATGAAGAACGCTAGGAAACAGTAGATGTTCCATGGAATGCTCTGCAGGAAGAGTCCGAATGCGGTGATGCCGACTTCCTCGGCGGTGAACCGGGCAGCTTCGAACCCAACGATGATCATCGATACTTGGTACCCGATCCAGTTCGAGACGGGTCCGAATGTCGTCACCGGCGAAGTCGTCGAGTCCAGCACGTAGGCGTGCATCTCTCGAGAGGTGTTGTTTTCCTGAGACAGCTCACGAGTCGCGTTTCCAGTCACGATGGTACTCGTATACGAGTCGAAGAAAATGAAAATCCCAATGAGCCATGTGAGGATCTGCGAGTCTCGTGCCGTGTTCACCCGATGACCGATCCAGTTCTGGAGTGCGATGATCCCGCCTGACTTGTAAATAAACGCGGCACCAGCGCCCATGAACATAATCAGAATTAGAAACTTGGTGTCAAACGGTGATCTGACGACCTCGACGATCCAGTCCATTGACAACGCTGTTGCTGCGATCGGATTCCAGTCGGCGATCATCAACGCCCCGATCCATACCCCGGCGAACAACGACACGAGTACTTGGCGCGTATACATCGCGAGTGCGATCGCGATAATCGGCGGTGCCAGCGCTAGTGCCGCAATCGGAAGGGATTCGTATGACATACACACCCACTGTCTGAGTTGTACTATTTTAATCTTTTGAAGGAAAATCGGGAGAGCGCGCGGATGGGTGCCTGTAGTGCCGTTCTCTGCGGGATATTCAACGGATATCGCGGGAAAATCTATACGGACACCATTCAAGTTGCCCGTATAGCGGCTACAATTGATCGATCATCTCCTCTCTCGTCGATCCCGGGGTCGATTACAGGAGTCCCTGTGAGACCAGTTCCGTCTCGAAATTCGGGACGACTCGCTGCAGGATGTCGGGAAATTCCTGGTGGAGATCGGCGTCTTCGATCCGGTACGCCGGACCGGAGACGGTGAATCCGCCGATGACGGCCCCATTGGGGCCCTCGGCGACGACACCGGCAACGCGTTTGCCCGGAATCGACTCTTGATCGTTGATCGCGTAGCCCCGTTCCCGGATGCGCTCGAGTTCGGCATCGAGTTCCGCCCGTGACGTGATCGTCTCCTCGGTGAGTTCCGGGAGGCCCCACCGGTCGTCGATTTCGTCGATGCGTGACTCCGGCAATCGAGCGAGGATCGCCTTCCCGATGGCCGTCGTATGCATGTACTCGTAGTTGTTGAGCCGGGAACTTGGCTTGGCGGAACTACCGACCGAATCGAACAGTGTCACGATGCGACCATTCTCCTCGATTCCGAAATCGGATTCCTCGTTCGATTGCTCGGCGAGTTCGATGACGTACTTGCCCGCCAACTCGTATACTTTGCTGCGGTTTCGAACGTACATCCCGATGTGATAGAACCGCGCCCCGAGTCGGTATTCGTCGCCTTCGGAGGCGACATAGCCGTGTTTCGCGAGGGTATAGAGGTGTTTGTAGACCGCACTCTCGGATAACTCGAGTGCCGCCGCGAGTTCGGCTGGCGTCGCCCCGTCGAGTTCCTGAATCGCCTCGATCACCGCTAACGATGTTTCGGTCGTCGTCAGCAGTTGGCTGTCAGTCATACTTTCTCCGTCCGTTCGAGCCCCTATAAATCCATGTATCATGGAACCGCTGCCATTCAGTACAGCGACAACCCCACGATGACGTCGATAGTTGGGTCCCTTCCCTTGCTCAATACGAGCAGCCTGGTAACCGTGTGTCGTGATTTGTCGCTTTCCGCTTCTTGGGAGAAATCGGCTGTCTTCGGTATCCTACCTGAATCGCTGAACCGGAAGATGGGTACTCCATCCTCCCTGTCCCATCGCTTCGATCCACCACTGCTATTACATTCATATATGTGTAAATACGATCTCCCGATCCATCGCAAAACTGCGCCGGAAGCAATCCATGTATGGTAGAACGAACCCACGATCGGCGTGGACACAGCCCGAAATCAGGTCTCACCCTGATTTGTATTTATGTGTATCCAGCAACCTCTCTCATTATCGATGGTTGGGAACTATCTAGTTCTGTACCCCTCGACTATCACTTTTCAACCAAGAGTTCAATGTGGTCATTGATGGTGGCAGTATTGTATAAAAACTTCAAGAATGGGGCCCGATGCTTATCCGATTTCCCACTGACGAAGTATAGGCGCGGTCAACTCACTGTGATAGCCACATCGACCGACGAGAAATCTGTCCTCGGAACGATCGTTCTTTCGCGGAGGTTCTGTGGAAATTCAGCTGTCGATCCGTCCCATACCGACCAGCTAATACAACATCGAAAATCAACTTTGTCTCGAGGTGTGTTGTAGCATACAACCAAGACCACCTTTCGTTGATATTGTCAGAAACCCTCCAATAGGGGCCTATAATGGTGTCG
The DNA here is from genome assembly GCF_041821105.1 of Natrinema sp. H-ect1. Lineage (NCBI taxonomy): Archaea > Methanobacteriati > Methanobacteriota > Halobacteria > Halobacteriales > Natrialbaceae > Natrinema > Natrinema sp. H-ect1. The sequence goes on from NZ_JBGUBA010000003.1 coordinate 458,298, forward strand.
CTGTCCTCAGACTGATAAATATCACTTTGTATATTATACTACTTTGAGAATGTTTCGTATCGAGTGGCGAGCGAACCGCAGCGATGATGGCAATCGACAATACTGTCGTCACCGGAGAATCTATCGGATGGCCAAACGGGGTCGCTCGAGGGCGGAGATGGCCGGGTATTCTCTGCCGGTTGTGCGAGCAGGTGCGCAATGACTTTCAGTTGCCACTTAGCGGTTCGCCGTTCAGGCCACTGATGCGGCACAGAACGGTGCGTCTTTACCGCTGTAGCGAGAGGGAACAGTTACCAATGAGCGACCGCCAGCCAGTCGTCGTGCAGGCAGTCAGAACTCCACAGGGGAAACACGGTGGCGTCTTCGCCGAGACCGGCAGCGAGGAGTTGTCGGTCCCGCTCGTCGACGAGATGCTCGAGCGGACGGGCCTTACCGGCGAGGACGTCGACGACATCCGGTGGGGCTGTGCCAAACAGGTCAACGAACAGAGCAACAACATCGCGCGGGTGATCGCTCTCCTGTCCGATCTCGGTGAGGGCGTTCCCGGCACGACGATCGACCGGCTCTGTGCCTCCTCGGCGGAGGCGATCATGAGCGCCAGCGACGCCGTCCGGGCGGGCCAGCGCGACGTCATCGTCGCCGGCGGCGTCGAGAACATGTCCCGCAACGAGCGCCGGAAGGGGATCGACTCCTACGCGGGCATCGCCGAGCAGTACGACGCGGCCGGGCTCGCGATGGGCCAGACCGCCGAGAAAGTCGCTGAAGAGTTCGACATCAGCCGCGACCAGCAAGACGAGTACGGCGCTCGGAGCCAGCAGCGCGCGGTCGAAGCGACCGAGGACGGCAAGTTCGACGCGGAGATCGTCCCGATCGAGACCGAGGCGGGCCTCGTCGAGGAGGACGAGGGGCTCCGTCCCGGCACGACCAAAGAGAAGATCGCCGGCCTTCCGCCAGCGTTCCGCGAGGAGGGTACCGTCACCGCCGCCAACGCCTCGCAGGTCTCCGACGGCGCTGCCGGCGTCCTCATCACGAGCAAGGCGTTCGCCGAGGAGCAGGGCCTCGAGATCATGGCCGAGATCGAGGACCACAACGTCGCGGGCGTCGATCCGACGATCATGGGTGTCGGCCCGGTCCCCGCGGTACGGGGAATCTGGGAGCGCAACGGCCGCTCGGCCGACGACTACGACCTCGTGGAACTCAACGAGGCCTTCGCGAGCCAGACGATCTACTGCCGGGACGAACTCGGCTTCGACGACGATCGGTTCAACGTCAACGGCGGGGCGATCGCCATCGGCCATCCGCTCGGCGCGTCGGGTGCCCGCTTGCCCGTCACGCTGATTCACGAACTCCAGCGCCGGGGCGGCGGGCTGGGGCTCTCGACGATGTGTGTCGGCTACGGGCAGGGTGCGGCCGTCGAGTTCCGCGTTCCGGAGCAGTAACGACGCCGTTCCGTCTGCGGTCCTTCTCCGAGTTCCGTGCCGGAAAACCCGTTTCAACTCGGTTGATCGTTCCTCGAGAGCCGTGGGACGGCCCTCTCGGCGGGCGGCAACCACCGTGAAAAAGACGGCGTGGATCCGTGATCGTCGTGCCGGTCTAGAGGATCTGGTCGGCGATGATGTTCTTCTGGATCTCGCTGGTGCCCTCGTAGATCTTCGTGATGCGGGCGTCGCGGTAGTAGCGCTCGGCGGGGTAGTCCGTGACGTAGCCCGAGCCGCCGTGGACCTGAATGCCCTCGTCGGCGACCTCGACCGAGATCTCGCTCGCGAAGTACTTCGCCATGCTCGAGTACTGCGCGGCGACGTCCTGGTTGTTCTGCTCGACCTGGGTCGCGGCGCGGTAGGTCAGCGAGCGGGCGGCCTCGACCTTGGTGGCCATCTCGGCGATCTTGTGCTGGATGGCCTGGAACTCGGAGATCTTCTGGTCGAACTGTTCGCGCTGGTTGGCGTACTCGATGGCGGCGTCGAGTGCGCCCTGGGCGGCACCGACGGCCTGGGCGGCGACGCTGGTGCGGCCGGAGGCGAAGAACTCCATCAGCTGGTAGAAGCCCTTGTCGACTTCGCCGATGACGTTCTTCTCGGGGATGCGGACGTCGTCGATGACGACTTCCGCGAGGTCCGAGGCACGGATCCCGAGCTTGTTGCTGATCTTGTCGGTCGAGACGCCGTCGCGGTCCATCTCGACGAGGAAGGCGGTGATGCCCTTGTGGCCCTCGCCGGGGCTGGTCTTGGCCATGCAGACGCCGACGTCGGCGACGGTCCCGTTGGTGATCCACATCTTGTTGCCGTTGAGGACGTACTCGTCGCCGTCCTTCTCGGCGACCGTCTCGATGCCGGCGACGTTCGAGCCGTGGGCGGGCTCGGAGATCATCGAACAGGAGGCGGTCTCACCGTTGGCGATCTGGGGCAGCCACTCCTCTTTCATCCACTCGTCACCGAACTCGACGATCATGTCCGTCCCGAAGCCGGCCGAGCCGACGGCGGAGCCGATCCCGGGGTCGGCACGCCAGAGTTCCTCGGTGACGATCGTCGAGGAGATCTTGTCCATCCCGGCCCCGTCGTACTCGAGCGGGATGTTCGGCGCGACGAAGTCGTACTCGGCAGCCTTCCTGCGGAGTTCCTCGGGGTATTTCCCCTCCTGATCGTGTTCCTCCGCGACCGGTTTCATCTCGTTCTCCCCGAACTCGCGGACGGCCTCACGGATCGCTTCGTGTTCGGCTGACAGCTGGAACGTCATAATAGATTGCTTGGGTTCGTCTTACAAAGTAGCTTCGGATACAATCCCCGGTTGGTGTTGTTAACCCGACTGCCGGATCGTCGGTCACGATGGAAACCGGCGACGGCCGGCGGCGGGCCGCCCGCGATCAGGCTGTCGGGGCGGGTTCAGCCGTCTATTGCTCGTTTTCGCCTTCGCCACGGAGTTCGAACTTCTGGACCTTCCCGGTCGTCGTCCGGGGCAGTGCCTGCACGAACTCGACCTCGCGGGGGTGTTTGTACTCCGCGAGGTTCTCGAGGCAGTACTGCTTGATGTCCTCGGGCGTCGCCTCGGCGTCGGGCGTCGTCACGACGAACGCTTTTACGGTCTCGCCGCGGCGCTCGTCCGGTACCCCAACGACGGCGGCGTCGGCGACGTCCTCGTGTTCGAAGAGGAGTTCCTCGACTTCGCGCGGGTAGACGTTGTACCCGCCCGTGACGATCATGTGTTTCTCGCGGTCGACAACGTAGAAGAAGTCGTCCTCGTCCCAGTAGCCGATGTCGCCGGTGTGGAACCAGCGCTTGCCGTCCTCGTTAGTGAAGGCCTCCTCGTTGGCCTCCGGCAGGCCGTAATACTCCTTCATCACGTTGGGGCCGTGGATGACGAGTTCGCCGGTGATGTCGTGGATCGCGGCCTCCTCCTCGTCGATCGGGCCCTCCGCAACGCGGGGGACCTCCTCGAAGTCCTCGTCGACGATCTTCGCCTCGACGCCCTCGAGGGGCTGGCCGATGCTGCCCTTCCGACGGCTCTCGTTGGTGTTGGCGTGGGTGACCGGACTCGTTTCGGTCAGACCGTAGCCCTCGTTGAGCTGGACGTCCCAGAGGTCCTCGAACCGCTCGAGGACTTCCAGCGGGAGACTCGAGCCGCCGGAGTTGGCAAAGCGCAGGGACTCGAACTCGTAGCTCTCGGCGTCCGGGTGGTTGATCATGTCGTTGAACATCGCGGGGACGGCGAACATGATGGTGATCTCGTCGTCCTCGAGCTGGTTCATCACCTCGGTGGCGTCCCACTCCGGCACCGGGTAGTAGGTGCCGCCGCTGTACATCGCGCCGTTCATGACGACGGACATGCCGTAGATGTGAAACAGCGGGAGCGTCCCGATGAGTCGGTCGGAGGCCTGGAAGCCGCCCGGCGGGATGACGGCGTTGGCCCGGGTCGTAAAGGCTAGGTTGTGATGGGTCAGGAGGACGCCCTTCGGCGTGCCCGTCGTCCCGGAGGTGTAGGGCTGGACCGCGACGTCGTCGTCCGCACGATCGACGACGGCTTTGGTGTCCTCGGCGAGGAAGTCGTCGAACTCGGTCGCGCCATCGACGTCAGCTCCGACGCTGACGACCTGCTCGACGTCCGTATCGTCCTGTACCTCGAGGACGTTGGGGACGAGGTCGGCAAGCGCCACGACGGCTTTCGCCCCGCTGTCGCCCAGCATGTGGCTGATCTCACGGGACTTGTACTGGGGGTTCATCGGGACGATGATCCCGCCGGCACGCAGGGTGCCGTAGAAGGCCGTGACGAACTGCGGCAGGTTCGGCAGGTAGATGCCGACGCGGTCGCCCTCGCCGATGCCACGATTCTCGAGGGCCTGTGCGAACTGTCCGGCTCGCTGCCAGAACGCCTCGTAGCTCAGTTCGGTCCCTTCGTACGCGATCGCGGGCGATTCCGGGTTCGCATCGACGGTCTCGACGACCTCCGTCACGAGGTTTGTCATACCTTGTGTATGGTTACCCCGGTCGCAAAAGGGTTGTCACTCGGCGCTTCCATTTACTTCGGTTGTTTTCGAGAAAGCGCGACTCGAGTGCCCTGTCGGGCCTCGATCAGTCGAGCGTCGTCGGATCCATGCCGGACTCGGTGCCGGTGTTGTTCGGCAGATCGTAGCCGACGACGTATCGGGCGTGTAGCAACGCGGCGACGATCGCTGCTGCGGCGACGAGTTGGATGGCGATGTGGACGATCGAGCCGAACATCGCGATTAACGCCAGGACGAGATAGAGCGCGCGAGTGATCGCGGAGAGACTCTGCGCTCCGTCGAATCCGATCGTCGTGACGATCAGACCGACCGTGCCGGCCAGCACGACGGGAAACGCGAGCAGCGTCTCGCTCGACCAGTAGATGAGACTCTCGTTCGCGATGAACGCGTAGGGGATGACGAACCCGGGCGCACCGAGCCGGAGCGCCTGCTTACACGACTGGAGGAAGCTCGCGCCCGCGATCCGTGCGCCAACCGCGACCGAGATCGCGACCGGCGGCGTGATCGCCGACAGCATCGCGAAGTAGAACACGAACATGTGCGTCGCGATGACCGGCGTCCCGAGATCAGTGATCGGCTTCGCGACCAGGATCGCCACGAGGATGTACGCCGCGGGCGTCGGCATCCCGAGCCCGAACAGGATGCTCGCGATCATCGCGAGGAACAGGACGACGAACAGCCCGCCGCCGAACCCGAGGAGGCTCACTTCGCTCATCCCGATGATGCTCGTCGCGACGCGGGCCGTCAACCCGGTCCCCTCGAGGAGCTTGATAATTACGCCCATGGCTGCAAGGACGCCGACGAGCGGTGCCATGTCGATGCCGCCCTGTTTGAACCCGTCGAGCGTCTGTTTGGTCGTCCGGGCTACACTTGCGGCGATTTCGTAGCCCGAGACGTCTTTCGTCTCGAGTTCGACTCCGTCCTCGAGATCGACTTCGAGGAATCTGACGACGAGGTTCCGGACGTACATCACACCGATGGTCGTGAAGATGGTGTACATCCCCGCCGCGAACGGTGAGTATCGGAGTACTACGAGCGTCACCAGAAGCACACCCATCGGGATGGTAAAGTGCAAGCCCCGGAGGAGGAGCCGCCAGTTGAACGACGTCAGGTCGCTCGAGATCCAGCCGAATTTGAGTATCGTGAAGTGAACGGCGAGACAGACGCTGAAGTAGAACAGCGCCGCCGGAATGACGCCTGCCTGCACGATGTCCAGATACGGGACCTGAATGATGTCGGCCATCAGGAACGCCGCGACGCCCATCACCGGGGGCAGCATCTGCCCGCCCGCGGAGGCGACCGCCTCGATCGAGGCGGCGACGTCGTCGCCGACGCCCTGGTCCTTGATCATCGGGATGGTGAAGCTGCCGGTCGTCGCGGTGTTGGCCGCCGCGCTACCGGTGATCGAACCCATGATCATGCTCGAGATGACGGCGATCTGGACGACGCCAGTCCGGAGACTCGTCCCGAGTTCCTCGCCGATCTCACGGACGAAGTCCATCAGACCGTAGGTCTTCGCGAGGCCGGCGAACATGATGAAGATCGCGACCCACGTCGACCCGACTCGCATGAGCGTGGGGTCGTAGACGCCACTGATCCCGACCGCGCCGTTCTCGGCGATCTGTTGCCAACTCATCCCCGAGTGGCGAAACACGCCGAACAGCTGCGTGCCGACCATCGAGTGAGCGTACAGGACAGAGAGGACGGCGACGGCCGCGATGACCGTCCCGAACGCTCGGCGAGTCACGTCGATCGCGAGTGCGATCAGTATCCCGCCGATGATGTGATCTGTCGTGTTGTATCCGAGGATGAACGCGTCTCCCTGAAGCCGGGTGAAGTTGAAGTAGACGTAGGCCGTCGCTGCAACGGCTGTCACGGCTAACGCGACGGCGACGTAGGGGTCGATCACCGCATAGATGCGACGGAGTCTCGCTTTGGCGTCCAAATCCGGCGATTGCGATGGCGATTCGACCGTTACATCGTCACCGGCTCCGTCGTCAGCGCTCTTCCCCGTCACGCCGAACCGATCCCCGGCGTAATCGAGATAGTACAGCGCCGTCCCCATCCCGAAGAACAGGATCATGTACCGTTCGACCCGCGTCACCCACGCCGGCTCGCCGACGATTCCCTCTAGCGGCCATCCGAACACGAGCGAGACGGCGTACAACAGAGTGAACAGCGTCAGACTGGCCCCTAACGCGTAGGTGGTGAGGTCGAATGCGCGCAGGGGAACCCCTCGTTCGGAACGCCGATTCGTTGGAGACATCGATACTACTTCTCGTCGGCTCGCTCGAAGTCCTCGTTCCAGACGCCGAGTTCGTCCTTGTAGAAGTCTGCCGCGGCGGGGTGGAACGGAACTCCGTCGTACATGTTCTTGACCCAGAAGTCGTTGCTCTCGAAGGTTCCTAGGAGACCGTGGTAGTCTGCGAGTTCCGCCTTCTTCTCGTGCATCGCCGTGAGGAAGTCGTAGACGGTATCATAGTCGAGGTCGTTACGCGCGACGAAGTTGTATGCGAACGTCGGAGCGGACACCTCGCCCGGCGTCGTCGCGTTCTCGATCTGGCCGGTGTCGACCGTCTGGGACAGCAACCGTTCGTCGTCCTCCCACGACTGCGCGGTCGAGTCTTCAACGTCGAGGACCTTCATGTCGACCTCGCTCGCGATCTGCTGGAGCCAGCTCGGGGTTATCGAGAAGTTCATCAGCGTCCCCACTCCGACGTCGAGTTGGTTCTCGTTCATCGCACCGCCCTGGCTACCGTAGCTCACGCTCGCGCGCTTGTAGCCGTCCGTAGCGTAGCCGAGCGCCTTCTCGAGGGCAGGTGCGGTCCCGGACCCCTCCGGCGTCGGCGAGACGTTCGTACCGGACCCGATGTCCGACAGCGTCTCGAGATCCGAGTCGTTGGTGATGAAGAACCACGGTAGGTCGTAGTAGTGGAAAATCTGGACCATGTCGAAGTTGAGCTGGCCGTACGGGTCGTTGCCCTGCTGAACGTCGTAGGCCGACCAGTTCTGGATGTAGACCATCTCGGCGTCCTCGCTCTGGAGAGCGCCGATGTTCGCTTCGGTCCCCTGGCTCGTTTGCGCTTCGACGAAGAGGTCGTCGGTCTGATCGTTAACCGCACTCGCGAGACCCTGGTTCGCACTGTAAGCCGTCGTACTCGAGGTCGAAGTTCGCATCCGGACGGTCTGCTCGTCGCTGTTTCCGCTCCCGGAACAGCCAGCCAGTGCCGTCGCCGCACCGACGCCTGCAGCTGCGAGAACTGATCGTCGAGTCGAATGCCTATCCGTGTGCTTGTGTTCCTTCGCCATGGGGCATCTCTTCATAGTTACCTGTTATAGTCCTTCCGCTATCTGTTGGAATTGGATCCTTATTGATGGCGCCGGATTGCAGTCATCCAGCCGACAGTATTGCTGACGGACGGGCTCCCTGTTCGGTCAGTGACGGTTCTGAGCGGCCGTCCGCCGTCGTTTCGGTGATCGCTAACGTGGCAAGCGGTATCGCAATACCTATTGTGCCATTCCCGTAGGTCTAGGTATGCTGGATTTCGTTCAGCTCGAAGAAGACCTCGATCAAGAAGAACGGATGATCCGGGACACGGCCCGGGAGTTCGTCGAAGAACACGTCAAGCCCGACATCGGCGACCACTTCGAGGCGGGGACGTTCCCGAAGGAACTCATCCCGAAGATGGGGGAACTCGGCTTCTACGCCCCCAATCTCGAGGGCTATGGCTCGCCGAACGTCTCCGAGACGGCCTATGGCCTGTTGATGCAGGAACTCGAGGCCGGTGACTCCGGGCTGCGTTCGATGGCGTCGGTCCAGGGCGCGTTGGTCATGTACCCGATCCATGCTTACGGGAGCGAGGAACAGAAAGAGGAGTGGCTGCCGGAGATGGGACGGGGCGAGGCGATCGGTTGCTTCGGCCTCACCGAACCCGAACACGGCTCGAACCCGTCGGCGATGGAGACCCGCGCCGAGCGCGACGGCGACGGCTACGTCCTCAACGGCTCCAAAACCTGGATCACGAACTCGCCGATCGCCGACGTCGCTATCGTCTGGGCGCGTGATCAGTCGGCCGAGGACGATCCCGTTCGCGGGTTCCTCGTCGAGACCGACCGCGACGGCGTCACGACCAACAAGATCGACGACAAGCTCTCGCTGCGGGCCTCGATCACGGGCGAGATCGGCCTGAACGACGTCCACGTGCCCGAGGAGAACGTCCTCCCCGGCGTCGAGGGAATGAAGGGGCCGCTGTCCTGTCTCACGCAGGCCCGCTACGGCATCGCCTGGGGCGCGGTCGGGGCCGCCCGCGACTGTTTCGAGGAGGCCCGACAGTACGCGAAGGATCGCGACCAGTTCGGCGGCCCGATCGGTCGGTTCCAGCTCCAACAGCGCAAGCTCGCGGAGATGGGCACCCAGATCACGCTGGCACAGTTGCTGGCTCACCGGCTCGCTGAACTCAAAGAGCGCGGCGAGATGCGGCCACAGCACGTCTCGATGTCGAAGCGAAACAACGTCCGCATGGCCCGAAACCAGGCCCGCATCGCCCGCGAGATGCTCGGCGGCAACGGCATCACCACCGACTACTCGCCGATGCGACACATGTCCAACCTCGAGACGGTCTACACCTACGAGGGCACGCACGACATCCACACGCTCGTCCTCGGCGAGGAGTTCACCGGCATCCCCGCCTACCAGTAACGCCGCGTCGCCGGTTCGCGTTCTCTCCCGTTTTCTCTCCTCCATCCCAACCACTGATTCTGCTCCGGCGGGGATCTCTCCGACCGAACCGACTCGGCTTCGGAAACGACCGTCCCGCTCGCCAGTACTCCCGTTCCAATATCCGAAATATTAATTGCGCCTTCCGAACAGTATCCCACATGGGCATGGATCGAGATGGGGACGACGGGGCCGGGGTTTCCACGACGCGGAAGACGTTCCGGCTCCTCGAGGCACTCAAAGACGAGGAGGGGGTCACCATCGCCGACCTCACCGAGCGGACGGATCTTCCCAAAAGCACCGTCTACCGCCACCTTCGGACGCTGACGGAGTTAGGGTACGTGATCGAACGAGACGGTCGCTACTACGTCGGGTTTCGGTTCGTCGAACTCGGGGAACAGGCCCGGTCCCGGAAGACGGGATACTCGGCCGCGAAGCGAGCGGTGTTCGAACTCGGAACGGAGACCGACGAACGCGCGGTGTTCATCGTCGAAGAGGACGACGACGCAGTCTACGTCCACCGCTACGGCAGCCTCTCGAACTCGATGATCGGCCAGCGTCGACCGTTGCACTCGATGGCCTCCGGGAAAGTGATTCTCGCGGAGTGGGACGACGATGCCGTCGCGGCCTACGCCGAACGGACCGGTCTCGAGGCACACACGGAGAACACGATCACCGATCCCGACGCGCTCTTCGACGAACTCGAGCGGGTTCGGGACCGCGGCTACGCGGTGAACGAACAGGAACATATGGACGGCCTTCGTGGGATCGCCGTGCCCGTCTATACCCCTGCCGACGAATTCCTCGGTTCGCTGGCCGTCTTCGGGCCGACGAGTCGGTTCACCGACACCTACGTTCACGACGATCTGGCGACTCGCCTCCGGGACAAGGCGGGCGAGATCAAAGTCACGCTCGCGTACGGGTGATTGTGCCATCTCGCTGCCCGACTGCCGCTCGGTCCCCCTGTTCCGCTGGCTGGAACGTAATCGATTCTTTCGTCTCGAACGACCAACAATCCGTCATGCGACCCGATTCTCGGGTTCAGTGTTCCGCTATGTGAAACACGTCTTTCGAAATGTTCGAAGGCCGCCGTCAGCACCCATACGCGTTCCCCCCGCTCTACAATCGGTCGCACGATGACCGAGACGACCGATCCCAGACCCGACGGTGTCTACCGAACGGGTAGGCGGTGGTCCCCAGCCGAGAGTTTATACGACATTCCGCGGCCAAGCGGGGTATGTCGGACCACACCCGACGACCGCGACGCACGATCCTTCAAACGCTCAGTGCCCTCGGCATCGGGGCAGCCGCCACAGTGACGACTGCCAGTGCGGCTGACGACTCTCACCCCGATGCTTCCCCAGCTCGTGGACGGCCGCCAGTCGACGACGCGGCGACCGGCGATGGAATCGACGGCAGCGATCTGTACGTCGGCGTCGTGGATCGGATCGTCGACGGTGACCACGTCGTCCTCCTGCTCGAGGACGGTGAGGCGGTCGTCGACCAACTCGTGTTGCCGGCCGAACGATTCGACGGCATGGAACCGGACGACGTTTTCCTGACTGCCGTCATCGACGGCGAGTTACGCGCCCGCCGACGCCTGCCGTCGAAACCGACTGACTGTCACGACGACAGATTCGACCGCATTTCGGAGGAGTTGTAAGCCGGTTTCACGGTCGCTCCGATCCGATCGTCCCGGAACAGTCCTGCCGGCTGAGCAGTGTGAACTTCCCACAGGGCCGGAATCAGCAAGTCCAAGGCGTAATGCTTGGCGGCCCTTCGATCCGACCACGATGGTGGACACAGCGGACGCGTTCGGAATCGGATTGGATCGACCTGGGACCACCAGCCTCCGTACCGCTTTCTTTGCCGTCTGGTTCGTCGACCTCGTCGCGACAGTGGGCTTTTTCACCGTCCCGTACGCCTACGAACTCAACCCCGTGACGGTCTTCCTCCACGATCTCTTCGGGCTCGCCGGTGTCGTCCTCGCCGCCGTCATCTACGCCGGTGCCGTGATCGCGATCGGCTACGTCCTCTCGAGGCCGTTCGACGTCGGCTTCGTCGTGGCCATCGTCTGCTGCTACGCCCTCTTCGCGAGCAACAACGTCGTCCTGTTGGTCTCCCGGGAACCGCTACTGACGCCGTTGATGCCGTGATCGGCATCGACTGTGGCGACCGGCCGTCACTCCGTTTCGGTTCCCCTTGAGTCGCGGCCAGCATCGGGAAACGCATATCCCCTGTCGCGCAGGCGGATCCAGTCCGGTGTTGCCGGTCGAGACAGTCGCCCGACCGTCACTCAAACTATTACAGATATATGCCTGTATAACTCGGCTGGCCGGGCGTCCCTTTTCGATGACCGCTCGATCGTCCGTACCGTACGCGTAGTCGGCGAATCCGATCGATTTCGCCGCTGTTGGCCGCTGTTTCACGGTGGGCCGATACACTGGCGATCGGTTCTGGAGAACCGATCGATACCAGCCTCCGTTCGCCGTACTGCCCCACGTTGGTCTCGGGTCGTAACGGGGACTAATACTGTCCACCGACTCGGTACGGCCGATTCGGCGAACACAGTTTGAATGTCTTATACCCGACTATACTTAGATACTACCAGAATTAATATACTAAAGACTCTCTATCGCTCTGGCGATTCGTGCGTGACTAAGATGCTGATAACAGTCTCAAAACGGCAGTATTCAGTGCTTGACGTAACCAGTGTTTCTCATTGATGTGAGTCAACTCGTTTCGAGATCGGCAACCTATAACCGGTAGAGCGTACGCTATTTAGCTTTTGGCATCCATAGGACCTTCTTTGGTTCCTGGGCCTCGAGATCGGCGCTCTCACTCTATCTACTCTTTCGTAACTATCTCCAAATCTGGTATGACTGTGCCACTCACGAGATTCGGACTGCGGATCGTCGCGTTCGTGTGAGTGGTGCCCTGTGTTTTAAGCGGCCACAGCTGTCGCTCAGCGACAATTGGATCTTCCGCCGGCTCACGTCCGTCGCCTCGAGACGCGGTCCGGTCGCGCTCTCTGTGTGGCTCGAGGAATCGCTCGCCGCAACCGTCTAGATCGACTCGGAGTCATATCGGAGACGGACGGTCCGGTCACCAACTGCGGCTGCTGTGGCACAGGTCCTCGTGGCAGCGCGTATGCATGACTTTCGTGGTCGATCGTCGTGAGAAGTGGGTCGATTGTCGTTCCGCCGCTCACAGCTCACTACGTTCGCGTTGTTCGCAGTAGAAAGGGGCCAACTCGGATTTGAACTACGCCAAGACGGTCCTGCTCGCCTCGCTACGCTCGGCTGTGCGGGCGTGCGACTTCTCTACTTCAAATCCGAGCAGGATTCCATATTTGCGGCTCGCGAGGTTGCTCGCCGCAAAAGTATGGGCCAACTCGGATTTGAACCACCGGAAGACGGTCTCACTCGCTTCGCTCGTGAGCGTGCGACTTCCGTAATTCAAATCCGAGTTGATTGTATTTCCGCTGCTCACGGCTCACTACGTTCGCGTTGTTCGCAGCAGAAATGGGCCAACTCGGATTTGAACCACCGGAAGACGGTCTCACTCGCTTCGCTCGTGAGCGTGCGACTTCCGTAATTCAAATCCGAGTTGATTGTATTTCCGCTGCTCACGGCTCACTACGTTCGCGTTGTTCGCAGCAGAAATGGGCCAACTCGGATTTGAACCGAGAGCCTCCACCTTATCAGAGTGGCGCTCAACCTAATTGAGCTATTGGCCCGCGTCCGTCCTTCGCACTCAGTAGTTGCTCGGTGGGACGTTTAAGCGTTTCTTTCTTCCCGACCCGTGCGAACCGCTACCGAGCGAGGGGATCGTCCTCGTCGTCGCCGTCGTCCGGCCGCTCGTCCTCGAAGTCGATCGTGTAGGCGTCCTCATCGTCGACGCTGTAGGCGTCCTCACCGAGATCATAGGTTTCACCGTCGCTCGAGTCGCCGACGTCTCGAGTCGGGTCCTCGTCGGGGAAGCCGAACGTCCAGACCCCGCCGCTGGCGAACCCGCCGGTCTTCTTGTCCGCGTAGGGGACGACTACGTAGCGTTTGAGGGCCATTCGGATCGGGACTCGGGTCAGCGGAACGGCCAGTAGGAACCCGAGCAGGTCAGTCACCAGTCCGGGGGTCAGCAGGAACGCTCCGGCGGCGATCAGCAGGCCCCCGTCGAGCAGTTCGTTCGTCGGGGGCTGTCCCTGAGCCATCGACCGTTGCATCTTCCGGATCGTCCGCCGGCCTTCGGCGCGGACGAGGAGCATCCCGACGAGGCCGGTCAGGACGACGAGCAGTATCATCCCGACCCAGTTCAGGAACCCGAACTGGGTGACGATCACCGCGAGCAACACGGCGTCGAGAAACGGGATGAGCAACAGCGCGAAGATCCACCGGAGCATACCACGATCTAGCCGCCGACGGGTGAAAATCTTTTACTCTCAGCCTGGCAACGGAACCGAGCCGCGTCGGGCCGACTGCGATACGCGAACGAAGGGCTTACGCCCGCGACTCCCGTCGCCCCGGTATGGACGATACGACCCGCGTCGAGTGGCGCGAGTGGGGACAGGCGGCCTTCGACGAGGCCGCCGAGGCCGACCGCCCCGTCTTGCTCTCGCTGACCGCGACGTGGTGTGACCACTGCCACGAGATGGACGAGGAGACCTACGCCGAGCCCCGGATCGCGGCCAACCTCAACGACAGTTTCGTCCCCGTCCGGGTCGACGTCGACCGGTACCCGCGGGTCCGCGACCGGTACAACATGGGCGGCTTTCCGTCGACGGTCTTTCTCGCCCCGAACGGCGAGGTCCTGACCGGTGCGGGCTATCTCGGCCCCGACGGGATGCGTCAGGTCTTAGACAGCGTCCGGACCATGTGGGAGACGAAAGGCAGCGGCGCGGCCCGCATTCCCCGGCCGCTGCGGGAGGACAACCCGCCGGCCGGCGAGCTGACCGCCGAGATCGAACAGGGGATGCTCGGCCATCTCACCGACACCTACGACGAAACCGCCGGCGGCTGGGGCCAGAGCCCGAAGTTCCCCCTGCCCGACGCCCTCGAGTTCGCGCTCAAACGCGACCGCGAGATGGCGCTGCGGTCCTACGACGCGGTCAGTGCGAACCTGTTAGACGAGTACGACGGCGGGTTCTACCGGTTCGCGACCGACCGGGACTGGTCGGGACTCCAGCGCGAGAAACTGCTCGATTCCAACGGCGCGTTGGTGCGGGCCTTCGCCAACGCCTACCTGCTGACCGGGAAAGACGAGTACCGCGACCCCGCCGCCGATACCATCGACTACCTGACGACGACGCTGTGGAACGACGAGGTCGACGCCTTCGCCAACAGTCAGGCCCCGGGCGACGCCGACGCCCACAGCCTCGACGCGACCGATCGCGCGGCCGCCGACGAACCGCCGGTCGATTCGGGCGTCTTCGCCGGGCCGAACGCGCTGGCGATCGACGGCCTGTTGACCTACTACGCCTACACCGACGACGAACGGGCCCGCCGCTACGCCGAACGCGCGCTCGAGACCCTCCGGACGGACCTGCTCGCCGACGGCGTGGTCGCGCACGCACGCGAGGACGCGATCGAACGCGACGGGGACGGCGACGCGCTTCCATTGCTCACCAACCAGGCCCGCACGCTGGCGGCCCTGACGACGGTCGCGAGTACCATCGAGACGGACGCGCTCACGGACGCGACCGCGGTCGCCGATGCGACGATCGAGCGGCTCCACGACGGGGACTCGTTCCTCGACGGCCCTGCCGAGGGTGTCGGGCTCTGTGATCGCCCGCTGCGGCCGCTGGACGCCAACGTCGCCCTCGCGGACGCGTTGATCGATCTGGCGGCGCTGTCCGGCGAGGACCGCTACCGCGAGTACGCACGGAACACGCTCGAGGCCTTCGCAGGGGCCAGCGAGCGCTTCGGCGTCCAGATCGCCCAGTACGCGACGGCGACCTCCCGACTGCTCGAGGGCCCGCTGGTGATTCGCGTTGGCGACGACCCCGGCTCGGACCTCCATCGGGCGGCGCTGCGGATGGCCGACCACGAGAAGGTGGTCGTCCCCGATGCCGACCGCGAGTCGGGGACGGCGTGGGCCGAACTGGGCGAAGCCGTGTCAGCCACTGCCGAAACTCCAGCCGAGTTGAGCGACGCGGTCCAGCAGCTTCTCGACTGACGTTCGGTCCCCTCACGGCCGACGCCGTCGAAACGCCAAACTACCACAGTGTTTATGTCTCTTCAGCGGGTTGCTCTCGGACATGGCCAGTCTCAGGGATCTCGGGCTCTCCGAGTACGAAGCTCGAGCTTACCGATCGCTACTCAACACCGGCCCCACAACGGCCAAAGAGTTGTCCCGGGCGAGCGACGTCCCGATGGGGCGGATCTACGACGTGTTGAACAGCATCGAACAGTACAATCTCGTCCGCAGCCAGACCGCCAGCCGGCCGAAGAAGTACGTCGCCGTCGAGCCCTCGACGGCGCTGGACCGGCTCCTCGAGGACAAGAAACGCGAACTCGAGGAGAAGGCCGACCAGTACGAGTCGATCGTCGACGACCTGGCCGACGAACTCGACGCCGCCGAGCCCGTCGAGGAGCAGTTCTGGACCGCCGCGGTCGGCCCCGAGGAGACGAAGGACCTGCTCCTGGAGCGGTTGGCGGCCGCCGACCGTGACATCGTGATGGTCTCGTCGCACCCGTCGCCCCAGTGGGACATGCAGGCCGCCAGCGAGGAGATCAACGCCCAGCTCGAGGACGCCCTCGATCGAGGCGTCTCGATCGACCTGTTGATGACGCGGGAAATGGTCGGCTCGATGTCGGAGGAAGTGGGGCGGCGCTACCGGGAAACCCTCCAGCAGCGAGACGACTTCGACGTCCGTACGAACGACGACATTACGGGCTCGTTCAACATCATCGACGGCGTCGAGGTCTGTATTCAGGTCCCTAACCCGCTGTCCTCGGGCGAGGCCTTCGCCATGATCGATCTGAAGGATCCGGAGTTCGCCGCGAACGTTCACGAGGAGTTCGTCCCGCGGTGGGACGAGGCCGAGTCGCTCGAGTTCTAACGGTCGATCTCGTCGCGCAGCGTTCCCAGCTTGACGACCCGCTCGGCGTGGGCGTTGTGCTGGTGGATCGACTCGTCGTTGGACTGACTCATCGTGATCACCGCGTCGTCGTCGAGGTGGTCGAACTCGTCGACGACGCCCTCCGCCAGCGCGCGCACGCAGTCCTCGACGAACTTCGCGTCGGCGTGGGCCGCGTAGGTCATGTGGTCCTCGTCGGGCCGTTTCGCGAGGTTGTAGATCCGCGCGCTCATCGAGTCCCGGGCGATGTCGATGATGTCGTTCAGATCGACCTCGGGGTCGCCACTGGCCTCGACGGTCAGCGTCGCGTGCCCTCGCTGGGAGTGGCCCGGCTGCGGGACTTCATCTAAGAACTCCGTGATCGTCCCCTCCTCGACGCCTAAGTCCTCGAGGGTCTCCTTCGCGCGGGCGGCGGACATCCCCTGCGAGCAGGGACAGACGGTCATCCCGGTGACCGTCGCGCCGATCTCCTCGCGGGTCCCCTCGTCGGTCGCCGTCGCCGAAGCGACGATGTCGACGGTGTGTTGGGTCTCGCGGTCGCTCGCGGGGGTCTGCTCCCGGCGCATGAACTCGGCTTCCATCGAAACCTCGGTCTTCGAGGTGTAGTCGTGTTTCTCGAGCAGCCGTTCGGCGGCTTCGCCACAGACCTCCTCGACGCCGTAGGCCTCCTCGCGGGTCGCGTCCTCGAGGATCTCGTCGATGACCTCCATGTTGCGGCTCATGTCGGCCCCTTTGCGCCAGCCCGGAAGGTCGACGAAGACCTCGAACTCGGCGGTGAGGACGATCGGTCGTTTGCCCTCGCGGGCGATCTTGACGAGCTTGTCGACGCCGGTGACGCCGACCTGACTCAGGCCGACGGTGACGTCGGGTGACGTGGCCTGCACGTCCGGCAACTGATGACTCATTGGCCGCATTCAGGGTAGCGGGCGATTCAACCTTTCGGAACCGGGGGTCGCTTGCGCCTCGATCTCGACGGCGGCTCGAGCCGTCGTTTCTTTAAGTATCTCTGGTCACAAGGTGGAGCTATGACGGGAGGTCGTCGTTCTCCGGGATTTTCGTTCGACAGTCACGACGCCGTTCTCGGCCGGCGTCGGAGGGGTGACGCCGGCATCGCTACTCACGAGTCGCGCGACCGATTTGCGAGACGCTCCGCTATGTCCCACGGGATCGAGAGGACGACCAGAAAGACCACCATTGCACCGAGGCCGATGAGGACGTCGTCCGTGACGCGTCGTGCGAGAAAGACGGCCAACGCGGAGCAGCCGATCCTCGCCACCCGGTTCAGGTCCCACTCGAACAGTGCGTCCCGGAGAGCGGACATCGATATAGCTAGCACGGCACGAGTTATAACGCTTCTTGACTGTCCGACATGTTTCCGCCGGGACGCAGGGCTCGTCTCCGCAGTCTCTCACTCACAGCCGTCGTTTCTTTAAGTATCTCTGGTCACAAGGTGGGGATATGACGGGAAGACGACGGCCGTTCTCCGGGTGTTCCGTTCGGCAGTTGCAACGCTCCCTCCGAGCTATCGCGACGGCCGGGGGTCGGCCCTTAAGTGCCTCTGGTCACAAGGTGAAGCTACGAAGGGCATTCGTCACCCGGTCTTCTCGCGGTGTCGTTCTCACCGGCCTCGAGCGACAGCTATGACTACCGTCTCGGCAGTCGTCCGTACGACCGTCGACGACCACTTGACGACGATCGAGCGCGCCCGCGACGTCGCGGTCCCGTTGGCGGTCGCCCGCGGCAGCCACGCGTGGGGCGCGGCCAGTCCCGCTAGCGACTACGACGTGGGGTTCGTCTTCGTTCCGACCGACCTGCGTCGGTACGCCCACCTCGAGGGGCCGCCGGAGACGATCGTCGAGGACCGCGGCGAATTCGAGTATCAGGGCTGGGACGTGCGGACGTTCGCGGGGTTGCTCGCGGACTCGAACGACGGCGCGATCGATCTGTTGCGGAGTCCGATTCGATACCGTCGCGCGTACGACCCCGCCCCGCTTTGGCAGTACATCGAGCGGACGTACAACCCGATCGACCTCTATCACGCGTGGCGCGGCATCGCGACGGGCAACTACCGGAAGTACATCTCGCACCATCTGGTCCGAAGCGACGACGAACTGTTTCCCATTCTGGAAGCGCGCGACGACGAATACGTCGTCGAGACCGACGACGGGACGACGGCGGTCGCGGCTGCCGACGAACGCTTTCGGGAAACCCAGACGAAACCCACAGTGAAGCGAAACCTGACCATCTACAGGGCGGCGATGGCCGCGCGGTACCTCACGGCGACCGGGGACCGCGGCGACCACGACCTGCCCGCGCTCGAGTTCGAGTCGTTTCTCACCGAGCAGGCACCGGCCGTCTTCGACGCCGACCGGATCGAACGGGCTCGAGACCTCCTCGAGCGAAAACGGGCCGGCGAGGGCAGCGAGCGAGTCGGCGACGCCGTGGGTCGGCCGTTCGCCCAGCCGCCGCGGGAGATCGATCCGGACGTTCACGCGCGGGCCGGCCCCGACCCGGCCCGACTCGACGGGTTCGTCGACGACCTGATCGCGGCGGTCCGATAGCTCGCGCCGGCGTCGTTCTTTAAGTGTCTCTGGTCACAAGGTGAAGCTACGAAGGGCTTTTCGCGAACCGCCAACACCCTCGAGCGACGGCGTTGCTCTCCGAACCGGCAGTGAACCGTCCGCTCGAGTTTCCGCCTGCCCCGGAAAACCTGTTAGCGGACCTGTCAGTCCGTCCAGCCGATCGATCCCACGGAGCGAGCCTTTTTCACGCTCCCTCTCCGAGCGACAGACGATGCAAGACGACGGTGCCGACTCCGGTCCAGCTACCGAGCCAGTCGCGGCCGAGACCGACGGCTCCCACGCCGATCCGGACGGCGAGCGCCGCCTCGAGACCCGACCCGGCTCCGGCTCGCTCTCGCGGGCGGACGTCCAGCGCGACTCGACGGTCCGCCAGTGGGGCGTCGTCACGCCGAGTGCGACGGTCATCGGGCGGGCGGAGTCGCCCGACGCCGACCTCTCCGAGAGCGTGCGCCGTCTCCACGACGAACAGCACGCGGCCACGCCGGGCTACAGTGAGCGTGCCCACCACCTCGATCGACTGCGGACCACGCAGGCGCTGTGTAACGCCTTAGAGGTGACGCCGTGGCAGCGCGATCTGGCACTCGGCGTCATGGACGAGATCGATCTCACCGAGTTCGGTAGTCAGCGCGCCATCGAGAAGGTCGCGCTGGTGGTGATCCGCCACGTGGTCGACGTCGACCGGAAGCAGTACTTCGGGCTCGACGAGATCGACGCGCAGGCGCTGTCGGCCGACCGCATGGAGGAGCTGTTCGCCCAGTACCGGGCCCACGACATCACCGACGAGGAGACGTTCGAGCGGCTCGCAGCCGACTACGGGCTGGATACGACGAGCCTGAACCGGCTCCGTCGTGTCCTGAAGGAGCAACTCGAGGACGAGTTGCCGGCCTACGGCCGCAATCCCTACCGCGATCCGAACCTGCCGGACGCGACCGAGACCGGTGACGCATCGCCGTCCGAATCGGAGTCGTAGGCGGCGTCCGCTGGACCCCGTTCGCACTGTCTCTCCGGCCGCGGCCTGAGCCGTGGCCGCCGCTGCCGGGGACCGGCGACTTTTCCCTCTCAGAACCCTACCGGTGTTATGACCGACGCTGACACCGGCCCGACTACCGAGGCGACCGATCGTATCGAGATCTACGCCGACTACGTCTGTCCGTTCTGTTATCTGGGGACCCGCTCGCTCGCCCAGTACCGCGAGGGCCGCGACGAGCCGCTTGCCGTCGAGTGGCACCCCTTCGACCTCCGACGCGGGAAGCGAAACGCGGACGGCTCGATCGATCACGACGTCGACGACGGCAAGAGCGACGAGTACTACGAGCAGGCCAGACAGAACGTCCGCCGGCTGCAGGAGGAATACGACGCCGAGATGGCCCAGGAGATCGCGACCGACGTCGACTCCTTCGACGCGCAGGTCGCCTCGTGGTACGTCAAGGGGGAGTACCCCGAGCAGTGGGGGGCATTCGACGAGGCGATCTACACCGCACTGTGGCAGGACGGGCGTGACATCGGTGACGTCGACGTGCTGGCCGATCTCGCCGACGACTGCGGGCTACCGGTCGATGAGATCCGCGACGCGGTCGCCGACGACGGCATCCGGGCGGAACTCGAGGACCTGTTTGCGGAGGCCCAACAGACGGGCGTCACCGGCGTTCCGACGTTCGTCTCGGACGGCCACGTCGCCCGCGGCGCGGTGCCGCCGGAACACGTAGAGCGACTCGTCGACGGCCAGTAGTCACTCGAGTTTGTCGAGGCCGTCGAAGAAGTTGGCCTGTGGGCCGACGAGCGTGACCGGGTCGGCCGCCAGCGAGACCGTCACCGTCGCGGGCGGCTCGAGTTGCTGTCTGTTGCGGCCGTCGCTGATCGCGTAGGCGGTGTCGGCATCGGTGACCGTGAGGCTGATTTCGGTGTCCGGTTCGACGACCAGCGGCGGCATCGACTCGGTCGCGGCCATCTGCGTGACGATGACGGCGTTCGTCGCGGGGTGGACCAGCGGCCCGCCCTCGCTCAAGTTGTAGGCGGTCGAGCCCGTCGGGGTCGCGACGAGGACACCGTCGGCGTGGCTCTCCGCGTACGACTGGCCGTCGACCCGGACCTCGATCGTCGCACCGCCGCCGTGGCCGCGTCGCCGCCCGTGGACGACGATCTCGTTGAGCGCGGGCGCGAGCGTCCAGTCCTCGTCGACGCCGGTCGCCCGGAGCCGCGCCAGTTCCCGGCCCTCGACGCGGCCCGTCCGCGCGATGTCCGCGACGACATCGGTGACGACGTCGACGGCGTTCTCGGGGGCGACGGCGTTGAGAAAGCCGACCTCACCGAGGTTGACTCCCATGATCGGCACGGGGCTGACCTCGCGGGCGACGAACAGCAGGGTCCCGTCGCCGCCGATGCTTACGACGAGGTCGCGATCGTCCATCGAGTCGACCGGTACGGGGGTCGCCGCGATCGCCGCGCCCGTGGCCTCGTCGACGACTGCGCTCGCGCCGGCCGCCTCGAGTGCGTCGACGAGGGCGGCGGCGAGGTCCTGTGCACGCTCGTTGTCGCGCTGGGCGACGATTCCGACGGCGACGTCCATCGGCGGCGGCTACCCGCCGCTACGTCAAAAACCCACGCTTGTCCGGCCAGCGGCAACAAGCTTAATCCGGATGGAACGATTCCGGTCAGGTGAACCCCTGCGACGACCCCGTCGCAGTGTCCAGTATGGCGTCGGCTTTCCCGTCTCCCACCGGCGATCGCAGTCGACACCAGCGACCGCTTTCTCCGAGGGCCGCGCTCGACAGGTGGTCCCCGTGAGCGACGACGCGGACGATCCGGACGACGACTGGTTCGAGCGCGCACTCGACGACGAGGCCGATGCCGCGGGCGACCCGGACTCGAGCGCGGGCGACGATCCGGCGGCCGTGGACGACGACACCGGCGACCCCACTCCCGAGGACGGCGACGAGTCCCTCTTCGAGGAGGACTTCGGCTCTGCCCTCCACGATACTGACGCCCCGGCCATCGACGCCGACGTCGGCCCCGGGACCGACGGCCCCGAGGGGTTCGACGACCTCGATTTCGTCCTCGGCGGCGACGAACCCGACTTCGACGAGGCGGTCGACTCGGATCTCCCGCGACTCGACCTCGGGATCGAGGGGCTCGACCGGATGATTCAGGGCGGCATCCCGAAGCGGTCACTGCTCGTCGCAATGGGCAGCGCCGGCACCGGGAAGACCACCTTCGGCCTGCAGTTTCTCACCCACGGCCTCGAGCAGGGCGAACGCGCGGTCTTCATCACGCTCGAGGAGAGCCGCGAACGCGTGATCAACAGCGCGACCGAGAAGGGGTACGGCTTCGACGAGTACGTCGCTGACGGCCAGCTAGCCGTCGTCGACGTCGACCCCATCGAGATGGCAAACAGCCTCGCCTCGATCCGCAACGAACTCCCCGCGCTCGTCGAGGAGTTCGACGCCTCGCGGCTCGTCCTGGACTCGGTCTCCCTGCTCGAGATGATGTACGAGGACCGCGCGAAACGCCGCAACGAAATCTACGACTTCGCCCGGAGCCTGAAGGAGGCGGGCGTCACCGCCTTGCTGACCAGCGAGGCCTCCGCGGAGACCGCCTACGCCTCGCGGTACGGGATCGTCGAATATCTCACCGACGCCGTCTTCGTCCTGCAGTACGTCCGTCCCGACGACTTCCGGGAGACGCGGATGGCGATCGAGATCCAGAAGATCCGTAACGCGAACCACTCCCGGGAGAAAAAGCCCTACGAGATCACCGGCGAGGGGATCTCGGTCTACCAGCAAGCGAACCTGTTCTAATGACAGTTCACACATCGGTACATTCAATCTGGGCGGTACAGGCGTTCATGGTCCGGTAAGTGCCACTTATCGATGTGTTCAAGCCCCATACTTTTGCGGGCGGGAACCGGATATGCCCGTATGGCGCAACGGACGACGGCCGACGAAACACTGCCACGAGAGGAACTCGCGGCCTACCTCAAGGAACTCGCGACGGAGTTCGAGGGCGAGAGCGAGGCGGTCTCGATACGGGTCGGCAACAAGAACGTGTCACTCAATCCGCCACACAACATCGACGTCTCGGTCGAAACGGTCGAGCGGTCCTCGATGCTCCGGGGCGACCGCGAGACGGTCGAGATCGAACTGAGCTGGAAACCCTAACATGGCTGCCGCAGACTCGATCCTGATCTTCGTCCTGAGCCTGCTGGTTGGGACGATCGGTATCCTCGCTGGCGCGCGGTTGGTGCTTGACAGGGACGCGAGCTTCGTGAACGCGGCGATCACCGCCCTCATCGGGGCGGCCGCCTGGGGGATCACGAGCTTCTTCGTCGGCTGGGTCCCCATCCTCGGCGTGTTGCTGATGCTGGTCATCTGGGTCGGCGTCATCAACTGGCGCTACCCCGGCGGCTGGGGGTCGGCGGCCGCGATCGGCTTCGTCGCCTGGATCGTCGCCGTCGGCATCCTCTATGCGCTGGCTGCCGTCGGCTTCGTCACCCCCGACGCGCTCGGCATTCCGGGCATCTAGGACGTCCGCCCGGATCGCGTCGGTGTTCCCGTCGCCGGAGACGGAGGGAAACCCCTTTTTCCGTTCGGGCGAGTGGTCCACCTAGACAGCAATGTACGAGACGATCCTGCTTCCGACGGACGGCAGCGACCACGCGGCGACCGTCGCGGCCCACGCCATCGACGTCGCGGCCACCCGTGACGCAACCCTCCACGTCCTCTCGGTCGTCGACGACCGTGCCTTTCTCGTCCTCGATGACAACCGCGTCGAGCAGGTCCGCGACGACCTCGAGGCGACCGCCCGCGAAGCCGTCGACGAGGCGGCGACCCGTGCCGCCGACCGCGGCGTCGAGACGACGACGGCCGTCGACACCGGAAACCCCGCCGAGTGCATCGTCGACTACGCCGCGAGCGAGCCCGTCGACCTGATCGTCATGGGGACCAGCGGCGACGAGTACGAACGGAACGTCGTCGGTAGCGTCTCCCAGCGGGTCGTCCGCGAGGCCCCGGTCCCGGTCACTACGGTCGGCCCCGACGTCTGAGTCCCGGCCCGCCGATGGTCGTCCGGGGGCGGTCCGAACCGTGTCCGAAACGGTCGGCATAATTACACACGGTTTGATATATACCCCGTCGCTAGTCCTTGAGAGATGCGTCGCTCGATCGTCATCGGAGCGGTACTAATCGTCCTCGCGTTCGTGTTCGTCGGCGGTCCCTCGATGTTGCTGTCGCTGTCATCCGACCAGACCGCGGCCGGCGGACCCACGGACGGGGAATCGAAGCCGACGCCGGAGTTGGTCACGCCCGAGGACTCCGAGAGCAGCTTCTGGGAGTATCTCAGCCCGCGAAAAGGCTTCCAGAAGCGCAGTCCGATCAACGTGATCGTCCGCGGCGATACCGAAGACGTCGAGCGAGTCCTGATCGAATCCGACGGCGGCGACTGGTCCGAAGTGAACGAGTCGGAGGAGGTGGCTCTCCCCGATACGTACGCGATTACCGCCGGCAACGAATCCGACAACGAGACGGACCCGATCGCGGAGTCGGGAGCGAACGACACCGCGGGTAACGTGACCGCCAACGACACCGAGAACGCAACTGCCAACGACACCGAGAACGCAACTGCCAACGACACCGAGAACGACTCGTCCGGTCGCTCGGGCGTCCTGCCGAACCTCAACTGGGGCCAGGCCGACGGCGGCACCCGCTACGCCTACGTCGATCCCGGCGGGAACGAGAGCGGCTACTGGACGACCGAGACGCGCCAACTCGAGGACGGCACCTACTACGGCCAGCGCTATCACATCAGGCTCTACGAGAGCCCCAACGAGGACGACGACTGGGTCATCATGCAGACCCACTCCGAACACTTCGACTGGTTCACGCTCAGACACCGCGTCCACGGCTCACAGGACGCCCAGACGAAGATCGAGCAGGAGTTCATGGAGCATCCGGCCGTCGACGTCCAAGACGACGTCCGACGGATCTACCTCGACAACAGCAACTCCTCGGACGCCGACGGCTGGGCGACGCTCGTCGAACTCGCCGGGCTGATCGTCGTCCCCACGCTGGTCGGCGTCGGAACCGGACGCCGCCGCCTCGAGGCCGGCGGGAGCGCCGAGGGATCGACCGAAGAGCGGGTCGCGCGGCATACCCCCCATGCGATCGACGATCACCTGACCGACGTCGACCGCCAGCGACTCGCCGCCGCCTACGACCGCCTCGAGGCCGGACACGTCCTGTTGGTCCTGGCTATCCTTGTGCTGTTCCTGGGGGTCCGGATGGGCGGACTCGTCCTCGAGCGCCGAGCCGCGTCGCTGACGCCCCACCAGATCGCCGCGATCCTCTATCCGGTGATCGCGATCGGGATCCCGACCGCGACGTACCTGATCGCACGCGGGCTCACGCGGCGACTCGACGCCGCCGTCATCGCCGCGGGCTCGCTCGCGGCCGCCATCTGGATCGATTACGGCTGGCTCGGCATCACCGCCCTGCCCGTCGACGTCGTCCTCCAGCGGATGCTCGTCGTCGTCGCGCTCGGATTGATCGCCGGCGGCGCGGCCAAACGCGCTGCGCGCAGTTCGAAGTTCAACGACATGCTGCTGGTCGGCTCGGCGATGTGGGTGCTGGTACTGGCCGGCACGCTGTTTGGCTACTTCTGAGCCCGCTTCCGGTCGTTTTTCGACCCGACAGTGACCCTCTCACCCGTTCGAGGGGGTGCGTCCTGTGCCGAGACCTTAAGTCCTTCCGCCGTCGTTACCAACATGACATGGCAAGCCCCACCCGCCAGCGCGAACGCGATCCTGAAACGACAGAAAAAACGCAGGAACCGGAGCGCGAGCGGGTGTGTGACGAGTGCGACGGCGGGACACTCGTCAAAAGCGAGGACCAGGGCGAACTCGTCTGTGACCAGTGCGGCCTGATCGTCGAGGGGAGCAACATCGACCACGGTCCCGAGTGGCGCGCGTTCAACCACTCCGAGCGCCAGAACAAGTCCCGGGTGGGCGCGCCGACGACCCAGACGATGCACGACAAGGGCCTGACGACCGCCATCGACTGGAAGAACCAGGACGCCTACGGCCGCTCGATCTCCTCGGACAAACGCAGCCAGATGCGCCGCCTGCGCAAGTGGCAGGAACGCATCCGCACCAAAGACGCCGGCGAACGGAACCTCCAGTTCGCCCTCTCCGAGACCGACCGGATGGCCTCCTCGCTGGCCATCCCCCGCTCGGTCCGGGAAGTCGCCTGCGTCATCTACCGTCGAGCCCTCGACGAGGACCTCATCCGTGGGCGCTCGATCGAGGGCGTCGCCACCAGCACCCTCTATGCCGCCTGCCGGATGGAGGGCATCCCCCGCTCGCTCGAGGAAGTCGCCGCCGTCTCCCGCGTCGAGCGCAAGGAGATCGGCCGCACGTATCGGTACATCGCCCAGGAACTCGGCCTCGAGATGGAACCGGTCAACCCCAAGAAGTACGTCCCGCGCTTTTGCTCGGAACTCGAACTCTCCGAGGAGGTCCAGGTGAAGGCCAACGAGATCATCGACGTCACGACCGAGAAGGGACTGCTCTCGGGCAAGTCCCCAACCGGCTACGCCGCGGCCGCGATCTACGCCGCCTCCCTGCTCTGTAACGAGAAGAAGACCCAGCGGGAGGTCTCCGATGTCGCCCAGGTGACCGAGGTGACGATCCGGAACCGGTATCAAGAACAGATCGAAGCGATGGGGATCCACGAGTAAGTCGGCGCTCCTCCGTTTCTCACACGGGCATCGACGACACAGATAGCTGCTATCGAATCCCGATGTCCTCGAGAAATGCGCCGGCCGGGAATTGAACCCGGGCCGCGAGCTTGGGAAGCTCGAGTCCTACCACTGGACCACCGGCGCTCACTTCGTTCGCGCCGTGGATCGCAGTTCCGTCGGAACTGCTCACCACCGGCGCACTGTACTCGCCCAATTCTACCCACCGATCCCACTTCAACGTAGCGCTCTCGAGCGAGTCCGACGACCCGCGAAAAGAACCCGGTCTCGAGTTGCAGGATCTGCGGACGGTCCGTGCCCCTTACCTATCGGCCGTGGTAGCGAGGGACGGCGAGACAGTGTGTCCGGGTTGGGGTAGTGGGCATCCTTCAGCCCGTCTCGGCTGCGACGCGCAGTTCGTTTCTCGCACACGGACCTCCCCTGTTCGATCGGCACAACCGTCACACAAGCCGTTCAGTGACGACAGAACCGTTCCATCGAAACCGAACGCCCGGTCACTTTTTTCCGGTTAGGCGAGCCTATTAGGTCACCGCAGCCGTACCCTCATGTATGATCGATCTTCGGTTTTCGGAGTCGGAACTCGAGCGGCAGCGCGAACACATCACGTCCTTCATCGACGAGCGGGTCGCGGCCGCGGGGGCCGACGGTGCCGTGCTGGGCCTTTCGGGCGGAATCGACAGTACGCTGACGGCCTATCTCGCCGTCGAGGCGATCGGCACCGAGAACGTTCACGGGCTCGTCCTCCCGGCGACGGTCAGCAGCGAGGAGAACATGAGCGACGCCGAACGGGTCGCCCAGGATCTGGGGATCAGCTACGACGTCCTCGAGGTCGAGCCGATCGTCGACGCCGTGCTGGCGGCCTACCCCGAGGCCGAAGGCGACCGCGAGGCGGTGGGCAACGCTCGCGCCCGCGTTCGAGCGGTTCTGAACTACCTCGTCGCGAACCACGAGGTGCGACTCGTTCTCGGGACGGGCAACCGGAGCGAGGCCGCGGTCGGGTACTTCACGAAGTACGGCGACGGCGCGGTCGACTGTCATCCCATCGGCAACCTGTATAAGGGGCAGGTCCGCCAACTGGCCCGCCACGTCGGCGTCCCCGAGGAACTCGCCGCCAAGACCGCCACCGCGGAGCTGTGGGCCGACCAGACCGACGAGGACGAACTCGGGATCGGCTACGATACCCTCGACTCGATTCTGGCGACCCACATCGACGGCCCGCTGTCGGTCGCCGCGACCGCTCGACTGCTCGAGGTCGACGAGGACACGGTCGAACGGGTTCGCGGCATGTACGAGCGCAGTGCCCACAAACGCACCGCCCCGCCGGCTCCCGAGCAGCTGGACTGACTACGACTGCCGGTCTCGCCACTCGTCCTCGAGCAGCCCGTACCAGTAGGTGTTCCAGTACTCTCCGTCGACGAACTGGGACTCCCGGCTGGTCCCTTCGCGGGCGAACCCGACCGACTCGAGGAGCCGCTGTGAAGCCTCGTTGAACTCGAACACGTGGGCCTCGATCCGGTGGAGGCCCAGCTGGTCGAAAGCGTACGCGATCATCAGTTCGGCCGCCTCGGTGCCGTACCCCTGCCCGTGTTCGTCGGGGTCGATCCAGTAGCCGACCTCGCCGCGCCTAGCCTCCCAGTCGATCTCGCGGAGGCCGATCGTCCCGACCGGCTCGCCGTCGGCGGTGATCAGCAGGTGGACGCCGTCGTCGGCACAGACGACGTTCTCGAAGAACTCCTGTTCCTGTGTGCGGTTGATCGGACGAGAGCCGCCGATCGGTCGCCAGATCGCCGGATCGTTGATCGCATCCCGTAAGTACTCGAGGTCGTCTTCCTCGATCGGTCGGAGATCGACCCTCTCGCCGGGGAGGAACGTCGAATCGGGCATGGTCCCGGATCTCGTCACATGGAGAAAAAGATTATGGACCGCTCACATGTCTCGTCACTCGAGCAGCGCGTCGACGTCGTCGGCGTGGGCGGCCACGAGGTCGGCGAAGGCCGCGGCCTCGCGTCGCTCCTGGGTCGCGCGCTCGCCGTCGTCTCGGAGCCGGCGTTTGAGGACTGCCAGCGCGTCCGTCGCGTTGTCAGCGATTTCCGCGGCGACTGCACGGGGCTCGTCCTCGATCCGCGAGATCAGTCCCATCCGCAGGGCCGCCTCGGCGTCGATCGACCGTCCCGAGAGGGCAAACTCGAGGGCGTCGCCCTCGCCGAGGACGCGAGGCAGCCGGACGGTGCCGCCCCAGGCCCCGAACAGGCCGAAGCTGACGCCGGGTTCGCCGTAGGTCGACTCGGGGGTTCCAACGCGGACGTCACAGGCCAGCGCGAGTTCGAGGCCGCCGCCCCGTGCGGGGCCGTCGATCCCCGCAACGACGACTGCGGGCGAATCCTCGATCGTTCGGGCGACCCGCTGTCCCAGCCGCGCGAACTCGGCCGCGCGGTCCCGATCACCATCGAGGGCGGCAACCTCGTTGAGATCGGCACCGGCGGAAAAGGCCGGTCCGCGCCCGCGCAGGTAGATTACGGGTTCGTCGGCATCGGCGACCGCCGCTTCGAGGGCCTCGAGCCCGTCGACGGTGAGTGCGTTGCGGGCCTCGGGGCGGTCGATCGTCACGGTACGAATCCGTCCGTCGGCGTCGATGTCGATCATGCCAGCAGTCGATCCGGCGTTTCCAAAGGTCTTTGGCTCCCCCGTCGTAACCCCCCGCTAATGGACAAGGCCGACAGCTGTCGGCGTGCCGCCGCCGAGGCCGTCGCGGACGTCGAACCACCACAGCTACACGAGTATCTCGGATCCGTTCTCGATCGAGCGTCGATGATACCCGCGGCGCTCACGCTCGAGAGCGCCGCCGCGATGGCGACCGAGGGCCACGGTTTCGACGAACAGCACGACCACGGGTTGGCCGACGGGACGACCCCCGACCGGGACCGCTCGTCCAGCGGTGACAACGACGTCGTCACCCACGCGGCCGGCGTCCAGCTCATCTACGAGGGGCTGCGACTGACGCGGGCGCTCGCCCACGACGAACCCTGGACGGCCAGCGACGCCGACGCGGGCGACGGCGACCTCGCGATCCTGGCCGCCGACATCCTCGTCGCGCGGGGCTTTTACCTGCTGGCTCGCACCGAGGCCGCCGGTACAGCCGTTCGCACCGTCCAGTCGTTCGGCCGCGACCAGACTCGGCGGGCCGACCTCCTAACGGATGACGATCCCGACCCGACCGGCGCGATCGACGACGACCCCACGGCGATCGACGCCAACCTCGAGCGCGACGTCCTCGAACTCGCGGTCCGCACCGGAGCCGTCGCCGTCGGTGAGACGCCCTCGCCGCGGCTGCTGGCCGTCGCCGAGGACCTCGCCGACGCCGCCGGCACCTCGTTTCCCGCCGTCGAGGACTGTCTCACCGATCTCGGCCCGTCGGTCTCCGACCGCTCGCTCGAGGACCACGCGACCGACCGGGCCACGTCGGCGACCGATCCCTGATCCGGCCTCGAGACTCCGAGACGGCACCGCGACACACCGCCGCATGGCTCCCGTGGATCGAAACGCATAAAGACATCTCCGATCAACGAAGAAGTACGCGCCTGGGTAGCTTAGCGGTAAAGCGCGTCCTTGGTAAGGACGAGAGCCCGGGTTCAAATCCCGGCCTAGGCTTCCTGCGTTTTGGTTAAATCTTGAGCTTATAAAGACGGATGCTGGTAGAACCGTCTCTACTTCTTGCCTCATCTGCGATAGTGGCGGTCTGTCAGGAGGTGAGCGCGGGTGCAATTGATCGAGACCGCGCCCCACGAGTTCGCGGCTCACTTTCTCTTCGATGAGTACGGTCTCGATCCGTTCTTCGCGTGCGACCGACGGATCAAGGACGGAGACGGGAGCCAGCATGCGGAGTTCGAATTCGAGGGCGAGTCATGGCAAGTGACACTCTCCTACCGAGACTCCGGCCTCGAGCATCCCGGCGAGCAGCTCCCGACTGGCACTGACTTCCGACTCGCGGAGATGCGCGAATTCGACCTCAGTGTTGAGAGCGGCGAAGATGTCGTCGGCGAGCGGTCGTTTCACGCTCATATCGCGCCACGATGGCAGGGAATGAGAAGCGAGGGTGGTAACGAAATCAGCGTCCCCGACGATCTCGACGAAGGAGTGAATCTTCACGTTCAGGGCTCGAATATCGAATTCGATTGTTATCATCCACTGATCCAGCATGCGGCGCGTGCGGTCGGAATCAATAGTCGGTACTTCGACGAGCTACACGAGTTTTCGACGATCCTTGATGCCGAGCGATACGTACGCATCGACAAGAACGAGAGCGGCCCAGTACATGCGCGGGACGGTCCGATAGCCCAACTGGGTCACCTGCTCGAGAACGACCGCACGGGGCGACGCAAACTCGTTCAGTACGACAGCGATGAACACGCTCGAGATCGTCCCGGATACTATCACACGGCGACTCTCGGCCCACGACGTGTCCGTGAGGCGTTTCCATCGCACGAGTTACCGAAAGAGGTGAAACACTACTACGCGCAGCAGGCGGTGAGCCTGGACAACAACCGTTCGATCGCACATCCGAAAGTCGGTGTGTCCTACCAGCGATCGTTCTGGAAGGAGCAACTCGATGCGTCCCCGGCCGATCTCGAACGTCTCAATCGTGAACTCGAGGAGACGCTTCTCAGCGTCCTCGCGGAAGCCGGTCTTCCGCTTCGATCGGGGGCCGGAACCTACGTCGACGATGCATACTTCCTGGCCAAGGACTCTGACCGCGATCGCGATATCATCGAACTCGACTTCACGCAAATCAAGCACCGTCAAGAGTCGGTCGTTATCAAGCACCTCGCGGACGGGATCGCCCCGACGGCGTGGGAATCCCTCGAGGTTCTCGTCACGGACGGTGGCGAGGTGAGTCCACAGGATATCGCTGACGAGACGGGCCGCCATCCAGGGAGTGTCCGTAGGGCCCTGAACAGAATTCCGGAGCTGGTCGAGCGGGAGTATGGACGGATCTCTCTTCGGTCGAAGTACATCGCGGATCTCGTCCACGACGCAGTGAAAGAAGCCAAGGAAGCGACGAGACGAGCTGCGGAAGCCGGTGCCAAGGCGATCGAAGCGGCCGAACGCGGACTCGATCAATCGACGAGCGCGTTCATCGCGTGGGCCGCAAAACACGATATCGATGTCCGAGATCGCGATGGGGAAGAACTTCGGCTGGAGTTTGGTGTCGTAGACGATATCAAGCGAAAGATCCGGGAAGGCTACGAGCTGTGGACTGCTGCCGATATGCCCGAGGACCGCTACCGGATGGCCAAGATCCAATACGAGAAAGAGATCGACTCTGGCCTCCGATCGATCGATAAGAGCGAGACGAAATCCTTTGCCTCAGTAGCGTGGCATCACCTCGGCTGAACCCGCCTCAGTAGTGGCAACACTATCTAGCGTGGCGATTTCGAAGCAAACTCTGCTTCTTTCTGCATAGCTCGGTGTCCCACCCCCAGGGGTACGGCACGGGAAGGCAGGAATGTGTTTTGCTGAAGTCCCCCTTAGGGACACCCCTAACAGGGAATCGAACGATCTTTGAGATTTGATCTTGCGCCACTCTAAGTCCGTGAATCCAGATATTTGAATACTATCTGTTATTCGAGCATCGAATCTTCAACTCCAATAAAATCCTCGTAGATACTAATAGCATCCCTGAGTCGACCTTGCTCTTCAATTATCGTCTCTTCAGAACTATGGTATCTGTCTAATTCATGAGCATACTTATTTCGACTTCTTTTAATAAGGTCGATGACTGTATACTCATCTTCTTCGATAAGTTGGTAGAACCTGCAAATGTTCAGAACCGTATCGAAGTTGTCATCCTCGTCTACAAATATGCCACTATTGTCATTAGGTTTTATTTTCTGCAAATGGTCCTCAACTAAATTATAGCAATGCGACTCAAAGAAGACGGAGAGAAGTACAATGAGCGGTCCTTTCTGTCCCTCTTTGTACGCTCGTAGTACCTCATTGAAGTGGAAGACTGTAGATTTAAACGAGTTCACAAACTCTTCAACATCAGGTAGATCTTCGATATCAATATTCTCGATTTCTTCAAGTATATCCGATATAGGGCCACACAGATCTTCTTGAATTTGTGCTGGGTCGGTAAGGTTTACCTCGATCACATGCTGAACATCTGAATTAGGGACGTACTGACTATGTCCGTCCGAATTGTGTATAGTAACTGTTACTGGAATATCAGAATTTTCCTCATATGCACCAGTTAGATTCTGTCCAATCCAAGTAGAAGCTGCCTCAAAGGACGATCGCTTAACGTATATTCCAATTACTGGGATCTCCATCTTTTTCTCTGGAAACCACCGTTCGATATTTTCGATCTGATCTAAGCTCTGTGGAAATCTATTCACTTCCTTCACGATAAGGATGTCTGGCCGTTCTCCTCGAAGGAAATAGGTTGAAAAATGCATCTGCGTCTGTACATTTATATTATCTCTGCCCGAAATGTATTCACAATCCTTTAGAGCAACCTCAACCATCTCCTCCAAAACTGCTTCCGGCATTACCATATCATCTATTGGAACCACTCCAAAAGAAATCTGTTGGAAATTGTCTTCATATCACTTGGAACTCGGGACCCTTCCGTCTGAATAAGACGTTTTTTAATATCGTAGCCTATTATCGATTTATGAAAGTCAATCTACCTATGGCTGTATCCGAAATACTTTTGAGTGGACTTGCAACGTTATTTGCAACGCTGGTAGGCGTCTGGATCGCATTCCAGTTAGATAGGAAGTCTGAAAATGTAAAGAAGAAGAAACGAGCCTTCCAGCATTTGAAAGCTGTTCAAAAGGAACTTGAGCAGAATGAATCGATCGGCTGGAACACTCATTCATTAATTAGAGAAATGCAGGAACTGGACGAACCAGAGGCAGATCACTATGCCCCGCAACTGTTTATGACTGATGCATGGGATGCAGCAATTGGTGATCAGCTTATTGATATTATTCCCGCAAGTCTGTACTATGAGCTACAGGAACTCTATCAAGAGACAAAATCAACAAACGAACTTATTAGACGACTCCGAATTGAGGCAATTGATCCCCGACTAGGTGATATAATTCAGGATGGCTCATGGAAATTCAAAAACTGGACATATTCGGTTTACTACTACGATCAGAACAGGGATGAGGTGGAACATCTTGGCCTTGGTCCGCTTATACTGAGGCATTGTCGGGATATCGCTGGTGATGCTAGCAGTTTACAACAGGAACTTGATGAAGTGATCAGCGAATTAGAGAAAGAATTAACAGAGAATGGTGAAGAGCAGGCCGGAAATGGACTAGATTGAAACTAATATTCGTCCTCATAGGCCCTGCGTACATTTAATCGATTTTGTCGGACAAATGACCTCATTGGAAGAGACTAACTATTCGTCAGCCAGTTTGTCGTACTTCTCGAGTACGAGACTGAGATACTCGTCGGTCATCCGGCGGGGATTCTGCACAGTGTCGAAGTCCTCAAGGATGAACTCGGTCTGATTACGGTCGAGCCCGTACGCATGGAACGCCCCGGCATCGAGTTCTGCCTGTAGATTCTCACGCTCATCTGGTTCTGTCACTGCGTCGGTGTTGAGGCGATCGCGCATCTCGGCGAACTCGTCGCCGTAGCAGTTGAGTTTAGCAGCTCGTGTCCAGATGTGATCGAACCATTCGTCGCCTTTGGTAAGCCGAGGGGCCTGTGATTCCATGATCTTGTAAAACACCAACGTTGAATCAATCTTTGTGCGCATCAAGTAATCGAACGGAACACTGTTTATCAGTCCCAGAGCAACGAATAGTTCTTTATCGGTGAAAATCCGCTCATAAACGCTATGAAGGGGATTCTCTGCTAAATCTTCTTCACTGGGATTGATCTTGTACGGTCGGAACGTCGGGATTTTGTGATGACAAACAACACCTTTTGGAATTACCGATGCAATCATGGTTCTCTCATCTGTAGATCGAGCAATATCTCGATATGCGATTCGATACTCAGTACAGTCGAGGAGTACGTCAGCCTCAGATAGCCCTTCGCCACGGTGCTCTTCTAAAAGTTCGTTCACGAACCCAATTTGAGATCCG
Source organism: Natrinema sp. H-ect1 (assembly GCF_041821105.1). Classification (NCBI taxonomy): domain Archaea; kingdom Methanobacteriati; phylum Methanobacteriota; class Halobacteria; order Halobacteriales; family Natrialbaceae; genus Natrinema; species Natrinema sp. H-ect1. The sequence goes on from NZ_JBGUBA010000003.1 coordinate 493,021, forward strand.
GTTCCATCGAATGCATCGTAGAGTGCTCGCTTGAGTTTTCGCAAATTCTTTTCTCGAATTCGACGCTTTGCGCTCTTATCCGGGTCAATATCTTCAGCTACACTCCAGAATTTAGCTGATTCAATATTAACGAACGAAGGGTCGTAACTGAACTGATATATATTGCTTCCACCGTAAACTGGATAATCTCCATCAGACTTATTTTCTACAAATCTGTTAGAATCGTTGGTACGATCTAGTTCTCGATATGGATCCAAATACCAACCATCGTATGATTTGTCACTAACTGGAGGATGGGCGAGGATGGTGTTGAGAACGTCTACTTCCTGTTGAGACTGAAGGTACGGGAAGATTCGCGCCTCTGGGGAGTAATCCCGTAGAACCCGGCGAGGGATTGTCAGCGCTTCTTCATCGAGATCGTCCAGTATATCCATACCTACCTGCTGGAAGATGCCATGCAAGTCTTCAGTTCGACCACTATTTTTGAATGTGAGAATCCCAAAATTGTACTGGTTATGTATCTCTGGGAAAATGATGCCTCGATTCTCGAAGGTCACGAGTGATCTGATTGTCGTCTTGTCTAAGAGGTGAGTCCGGAGATCCTTAGTCGATGCACCGTTGAAGATGGCACCAGGGAGGACTTGAGAGACATAGCCTTCATCCTTTGCTAACTGGAATACACGCTCGAGGAACAGTGCCGACAAATCATTTTCAGTGCCCTGCGTTTTGCCCCCTATTTTAGGCGTCTGCATCTGGTATTCTGAAGAACCGTGGAAATATTCTGTAGTTATCTCTATCTCATGTTTGTAATCCTCCCACGCCTGTTTGATCTCAGGGTCACCAAGTAACTCCTGTTGGCGTTTGTCTTTTTCACTTGGGAGAAGTCCTCTAAAATTCTCATCATACCTCAAGAAGAATTCATCCCTATTCGGAGTAAGCATGTCCCACGGTGGGTTTCCTACAATTACGTCGAATCCACCGTCAGCATATACTTCGGCAAATTCGAGTACCCAATGGAATGGCGTGTAGCTGTCGAGATCGTCCTGAGTAACGTCATCAACGATATCCTGCAAGTCGTTGAGGATGTCCTGGTCGAGTTCTCCGCGGTACTCCTCGAGCAGGTCGAGCGCGTTTTGGCGGTGCTGTTCGGCCTTTTCAGGAAAAGCTTTGTACTCTTCGTAGAGTTGGATCTCATTGATCACGTCCTCGTAGCGGGATCTGACGCTGTCCTCGGTCCATCGCTCGAATGTCGCGAGACCTTCCTCTGTCTCCTCGGGGAAGCCAACATAGCCAATCAGCGAATTACCCTGTCGGACATTGAAAGTGATATTTGGAAGTGCCAACTCCTCAGTGTCCAGTTCCTCTACGTCTTCCTTCTCGAGTTCAGCAATGATTGAGAGCCACAGACGGAGCTTACCGATCTCGACAGCCGGCTCCATGATATCGATACCATAGATGTTGTTCTGGATGGTGGTCCGCTTCACGCGGTGTCGGTTAGGGTACTCCTCCATCTTCGTCCACAACTCCTGACGGATGTTGGTGATCTCCTCGACAACGGACGTGAGGAAGTGACCACTCCCCATGCTAGGATCGACAACGTAGAACTCGTCAATGTCGGCCAATAGTCGAGTGATGAGACTGGTGGTTCCAGGGAGATCGTCGATCAACTCATAGATAGTTTCGTACTGGTTGACCTCGGCTTCTGGCCAGTCTCGCTCCTCGATTAGAGTCTCTTGAAACTGCTCCTTGAGTGCAGGACGAATTGTCTGTTCGGCGCTAAATCGTGTGATTTCTTTGGGTGTATAGTACGCACCCAAATCGGCGTTCTGATCGCCAGGGTCAGTGGTCAGATAATTGATCGTCTTTTCGAACACGGAACCCAGCACGCTGGGATCGATATCTGTGGGACCACCGTCAGCCGAGAACTGATACCGCTCGAGCAGTTCGATGATGGATTCCAGTACGCTGTCCCGAACGTCGAACTCACGTTCGTCGACATCGTTTTCGGTGCCTAACTCGGGGCGGAACAGACCACCGTTCAGGTAAGGGATACCATCGTAAAGTTTGGTGTTCTCGACCTGTGAGGAACGGTCTTCCGACTTCTTGTTGAGTACTTCGTAGAATAGCGGGTCGAAATATGTCTTATAGAGCGACTGGGGGTGAATGCTCGGGTCGTATGTCTCGGCGAGCGTGCTGAGGAGCCCTGGTTGAACGATGTGCTTATCCTCAAGGAATTTAATGAAGATCAGCCGATTCATTAGGTCGACTGAAAAGAGGCGGGTGTCATCACCCGTCGCATCCAGAGGAGCGTCGACACCGTCGCCGACAAGACTTCTCTCACGCCGCTCTTCCTCGTCTTCGACGACGCCAAAGACGTACTTGATATAGTCGTCGTAGAATTCGTCCGTAATAGCCTCCTGCTTTTGCTTGATGACAGCCTGAGCGTCATCGATAATCGAACAGAAGTTCTGGAAATCGAACGTCCGGATCAGTTCGGCGACGAGTTCACGCTCTTCGTCAGAAACGACCTCTATAGGGGAATCGTCACCTGTTGTCTCGTTCTCGTAGAGAGTGCGGACAACCGGCTGAAGGTCAACCTTGCTGATGATGTTGTGCGTGTATGAGTTGGCATCGTATCGGACGAAGATCCAAACCAACCCGTCGGTCGCGAAGCCGAAGTCGGATTCGAACTCACGCTGGCTGAGCCACGATTTTACCTGATCGAGTCCGTGTCCTCGCCCTTCGAGATGCTTCTTCAGGGGTTCTGCTTCAATTAGGAGTCGTGACGAATCGACACCAGGAACGTTTCGGAGTGAGACAGCGTAGTCAGCCTGTTCACCGCGAGTTGTAGAGAAGTCGCCTGCTTCGTACCCATAGTCCTCATATCCAAGCGCATCCAGTAGCGGTTCGATTACTCGATCCTTGGTGGTTGGCTCAGGGTCAAGACGGTCTTTCGTGTACTTCGACTTGAGAGTATACTCGCCACGTCCGCGTGAGAACGTCTCGTCGAGGATGTCGTCATCTATCTGTTCGCGAAGTCGTCGGATCGACTGAGCAAGCGCCTCTATGATCCGGTTCTCGTCTTCTTCTGAGACCTGCGTCTCGAATTCCTCAATATTGAACTCTGTTTGGATCTCCCCAGCCGACATTATCTGACTCTTCGTTTTGAGTCATTGGAAAAGAAGGTATGCTTATCACTTCGTATTGTGACTGCTCTCTAACGTTTCGTCCCGATTGGCGTTGATCCCGGATGGACCGTTTCAGTCTCGGTCGTACTCTCTCCACTGAGATAGTTTACTTTCCCACGTTCTCGACGAATCGCTTCAGGTGAGAATTCTCCGAGGTAGTGTCGTCGAAACGTCTCCCAATCATCCCAGCCACCCCAGTCCATCACGACCGACGGGAGTACACCCTGCTCGAGCAGATTCGTTCCCCACGTTCGACGAAGGTCGTGGACATCGAGGAACGACCAACCACGATCTCCGCTTTCAGCCTGAAGACGTTCGGCAGCTCGCTGCACCCACCGGTAGACCGTCTTGGCAGTGATGTCGACGATCGGCTCATCCGGTGCGATCCCGGCGGCATCCGTATGTGCCTCGATGTACGTCGCCAGGCGATCAGGAACCGGCGGCTCACGGTAGTGTTCCTGCTTCGCAACATCTTCCCAGACACGCAAGTGTGTCCCGCTCGGTGTCTTGACGATATCAGCAGGTGTGATCTGTACGACCTCGCAGCGGCGTAGTCCACATCGACCAGCAAGCAAGAACGCGATCATTTGACGATTGTTTTCCGCCTCGTCGATCACAGCCTGCAGTTCATCTTCACTCAACCACACGCGCTTACCCTCGCGTTGAGGGTACGACTTGAGTCTCATCGCTGTCCTCGACTCTCACTTTTAACCCAACAAACCATGAAGAATGGGAATATCAGTACGGCAATCGGCCCTAATCTCGAGGTGAATTGTCCTCGAAGAGTGGATTCGCGGACACCATCTCCAACTGGACATAGTGAACTTCTACTAATATCGAGTTGTGACACGATCCTGTTGACGGGTAGGCTGGAGTGACGAGTACTTTGTAGTCTGTCTCTCAGAGCATCAAAAGCTATATTTTTCTCCCTACTGAAGGAGATTATAATGTCCAAAGATTGGATCGGTACTGAAGACTTTGCCAGCTATATATTGTCTAAGGGGTGAACTGGATATGAGTAATACTGGAGATCAAAATCACTATATGAAATATACTAATATCGAGGATGGAATTGCAAGATTCACCCTCTACAAGAATAATAAGGCGATTCATGGGTTCAACGAGCGTATTGAAAATGTTCCTGATGAGTACGACATAGGTGATTACTTCTCTACGCAAATTAACTCTGAGGACCCTGATGAGACCGATTTCAATCCCGAGAATCTCAACTTCGATCCCGAATTAACCGAGAAAAAAAGAAAAGAGAATGAAGAAGTGATCGATGAGTTCAAACGGTTACAATCATCTGCCGAAAAAGAATTGGAAGAATGAGTGGGAGTCCTGCACAGAAAATTTTCTCACTCGATGTCGGTCAAGCAGATGCTAAACTTGTCGTCTCTTCTGATGGCACGAAGACACTCATAGATGCAGATGAGTCGAAAGTGATTGATGAATTAGATCGGGTCTTTGAGGAAGAACTCTCAACCGATAACGATAAAGAAAAAACGATTGACCACTTTATCGCAACCCACCTTCATCAGGATCACATACTTGGCCTTTTCGACCTGAAGCAATCCGGGTACAAAATAAACAGTGCTTCACAACCCAACTTAGCAAGATTTGAGGTGGGTGAAAAAAGGGGGCAGGTTGATCCGGACCTCTTTAGAAACTACATTGAAGCACTGTCTGAGCACGGTATTGCAGCAGACGATATTAATAACCTCAGCAGTGGGGATACTATTGAATCAGTCTCTGGCGAAATTCTATCACCACCAGCAAAATCGGGGACTGTTCCATTTAAGAGCCCAAAGACAGAACGCGAGCGGAATTTAAAACCTGAAAAGGCAAACGAGAACGGCCTCGTTATTAAACTCGAGTCGGAGGGAGGAAAATCGACGCTTCTTATGGGCGATATGCAAGATAGTAGCGCCCACCACGGAGAAGACTGGCTCGTCAAACAACACAAGGATGGCAACCTAGATCTAAATGCAGATACACTGCATATCGGCCATCACGGTTCTGATAAGGCTACAAAAGATGGGTACGGCGACACAAACAAGGGGAGTTTCCTTAGCGCTGTTAATCCAGATCAGGTAGTTGTATCCAGTGAATTAGAGAGTGAATATTCACATCCCAGAGATGAGGTATTGGAACGGCTTGAAGAGCATGGAATAGATGTCTTCTGGACGGGTGTCCATGGGACAATCAAACAGGAAAGTGACAAAGAAGCGGAAATAGAACAGATCCCTGAAGTTGATGCCTCATCCCCAGCCGATATTTTGGCACTGAAGTACTTCGCAAAAGCCAATGACGTGACTCAGGAGGAGATCGCTGCTCTTGAAGAAGGCTCAATCTCTGCTGAGGATCTTCCACGAGACACGCCAGAACTCGCGTTCAAATCTGATTATCTCGAGACTGCATCCAAAGCCTCAGACACGATTCGACGCTACCCCAAAGATGCCGAGAGACTCACCCTCAATCGCTTCCCCAACGCGATGAGCACCGAATACGTAAGCGTCGACGAACACAGAGCCGAACCATCTGTCGCAGAAGGCAATGCAGATGATCTCTCGCAGGAAGCCCAACAAGTGAGTCAATCACTTGAAGCAGCCACTGAGGCGTCCCTAGAGGACATTCGAGAGCAGCGCCAGAAAGCCCTCCAGCGACTCGCTGATACGTCCCCACAGTCGATGTCTCGGTCTTCACAAACGGCGTCCACAACATTGGACCAGTCTACTTCACACATCCACACCGGAACGAAGCAATCCGGTCAATCAGAAGAATCTGATAAGCGAGGCCGAAAATAAACCAAATCCATTACCTGATCCGTGACTGAGCCAGCCGGTACGTCTGCTCAGAGATATTCAGTCTGAGTGAGTGTTTGTTATGAAGATATTCGAGTAGTTGGCTTGCTTTCGGATCGTGGTCGAACGCCTTTGGATCGTGGAGCGCAGCTGTAAGCATGATCTCGTAGAACCGTTCACCGACGTCGTCGTCATTCTGAAGAATGATCGAATCCAGTTTGTCCGTCCGGAATTGCACGTAGGGGTCAGCGAATCGGTCCTCTGGATAGTCACATGGAATTGCCGTGGTGGCCGTCGCCGCGGCGATCCCAACGTGGGCATCGGTTGTCTCCACCAACACTCGTTTGAGAACGTCCGCAATCGCCATCGTCGAGGATTCGTCAAGCCCTTTAGCGTGAGCGAGCGCACGACAGCCATACACTTTCGCGAGTCGACCACCGTCGACGATTCTGGTGAGCAACAAATCCAGGTCGGATTCTACGATACCAGGCTGTGTCTCAGCCAAGACAGCGATCACCCGCATTGCATGGCCAGCAACGGTCCCACCGGACTCTACTGGTCGCGTGTCAGCCAACAATTCTACGAAGTCCGTGCTGTAGCGCTCAACCTGTTCAGGTGTTTTTGAAGCAACCTCTGCAAAGAGTTCTAACGCCGAGACAGCTTCTGCTGCGCTCCCATTCTCGATGTTCGTCCACCAGTCTTCGATTTCAGAGTGATCTATTCGTTGCGTTTCTGTCCTGCTTTGAAGCTGTGTGGTTCGAGTATTCTCTCCCCCTCCTTCCTCGTTATCAGACATTAATGTAGGAGAGGAAACAAAGGTATGTAATACTATTCAGTAGCCTATCGAGACAGCACGATAGTCATGTCAGGGTGTAACCCGAAATGAGTGTCGCTAAATGGACTTCGCGATTCACTCCTTCTCTGGAACATTTTCTTCGATGAGCTCATAGACGCCACCGCCAATATTTTTCACAATTTCGTGCTCTCGAAGCCGCTTCAACCGACTGGAGACATATTCTCTCGAGTAGTCTAATTCGTCGGCTAAGTTACTGGGTATATTTCGTCCCTCTCTGAGAGCACCGATGATGGCTTTGTCTGCGCCATTAAGCTCGCCTCTGTCTAACGCCATACGCTATTGTTTAAATCCCAGAATATTAGTTACTGTGGTCCACTATTTGATGGCCACTATATGTGGTTCACATATAGTAAGATATTTGCGCTCTGTGATTGAATGACGGCATAGCACGGAAACGGCCTTAGAAAGGTCGGGGCGTTGCAGCGCCCTCGACCGTGCTGGACAAGCCAGCATGATGAGTTACGAGAACGACGCGGATAAATCCGATGTAGAGAGTCAGAAGTGCCCGACGCTCGCGACACGGAGGTATCGTACGGATGAGTAAGCCAGACTGGGAAGATATCGGCCGAAAATTGCTCCAGAAGGAACTCGAGCGAATAAGCGAAGAAGTCGCCCGAGACGCCTTTTCGACATCGGCACGTCGCCTCGATCGCGGCGAAGAGCTACGAGCAGAGGACATCTACAGAATGCGCGCAGCGATCGACGAATTGCAAGAGATCACTGAACTGGCTGCTGAGGCAACACAGGGAGTTGCATCACTCCCTGATGTCTGGGATGTTCTCGATGAGGAAGCCCGATCACGATATGTCCAGCGCGCTCGAGAGCAACGTTTGAAGACGAAAGACGAGTAGCAAGAGCAAACCGGGTAACATCAAAAAGCTCCACTACCAGCCCTCGATCTCGCTGGTCGATTCGCTTTCGATCTGCGCGCGGTAAACGACCCAGTGAGATAATCCCCTTCTTTCCCCTTTTATTCCTGCTCGATGTTGCCTCGAGTCCCCTTGCTTTTGGCTGGGTATCGCTGGTCTCTCACTGCTTGAGTGGGGAAATATTCCCTCGACCACCTGCTACCCCCCTGAACCCCCCTCGTTTTTGCTGGTCATCTCTGCCTTGAACCCCCTTGCCGTCCCTGCCTTTTCCCTGGTCGTTTTGCCTCGATCAGAGCGACCACCCCCTCGAGCAGCCGCCACCACCCCCTTGCTTGCCTGATCGTTGCTGCTCTTTCGCTGCTCGAGCCAGACAAGGTGCCCCCGACCGACTCCTACCACCCCCTTCAGGGGCCCCTTCTGACTGCTCGAGAGTTGCTCGTATCCCCCTTGCCGTCTCCGCCTTTTGGCTGGTCGTCACTGGTCGTCTCTCCCTGAACCGTTTCGACCAGTCGCTCGACCAGCCATGACCACCCCCTCAAGGGCCCCCTTCTGGCTGCTCAAGACTGGGTCGTATCCCCCTGCCGTCCCTGCCTTTTCCCTGGTCGTTTTGCCTCGATCCAGATGGCTTCCCCTCGACCAGCAGTTACCACCCCCTTGTTTGCCTGGTCGTCGCTGCTCTTCCGTTGGTCGAAGTTGCTCTACACGTTCTTGTTTCTACCTCAGAATTGGCCTCATTCATCTGGGATCGATCGGAGGGCTTCCCACTCTTCGTCAGTGAGATCAGCGTGTCGTACCAGACCAGCGATTTCGCTATCGCTCAGTGGCTCGCCCTGTCTCAACTTCTCACGAGCCCCGTCGTAATCGATCTCCCAGACGCTCCAATCCACATCGATATTCACGGTTGCCTCCGCGGTTAGCCTGTTTCCGCGCGAGTCGGTGTGTTCTCGGTACGAACTTGCCTGTTCGATACCCTTCTCCACGATCTCCTCGAAGTCCACGGAGGTCTGTGTACTAATCGCGTGATAGAGAAATCCGATAGTGAATGCCGCCCCATCGTAGACTTCGATCCCCCTCGACTGATTTGGAGCTGGCGGGGGAGTCATGTCGCTGAATATGGTCTCGATCTCCTGCTCATCCAAACAGCCCAAGAGTAGTTCGAAGTCGAGCAGCCCGTTCCTGATTCGATCACGGAGTCGTTGGCGTGATTGGGCCTCGACGTGTTCCTCTAGATCTTTTTGACCGAACAGATACTCGCGGTCGTCGTATGTGAGAAGCCCAGACGGTCGGCTGCGCGGCTCGTCAGTATAGTGGAGTTGCAGCTTCCACTCTTCGACTCTCTCTTCGTCCTCGTTATCGTAATACGGCATTAGCTATGTCTACTAATGGTGTAATATAAAAAACTAATTAGGAAGCGCACATTGTGGCTGATATGTCGTCGACCGAGTGGACGAGCATCCCAGTACACCCGGACGTGCGAAACGAAATCCGCGAGGAGAAACCGGCCGGAGAGTCCTATACGGAATTCCTGCGAGGTCTCCTCACTCAACAATCGGCTGACGACGAGAAGACACAGTAGCAGGCATATACCAACGGCTCAGCGGTGTTGGTCCACGGCGACAGAACACTGGAGTGTACCAGCACTCCAGGGTTCTCCCCTTCATCCGGGGCGGGTGTCGCCGGCGAAGCAAACGACAAGGGAGCCGATGGCGAGGATCGGAACTCCGTATAATCTGATATGCAATCATTGCTTATCAGGATTCGGGTTCCGTCTCGTTTTCGGCTCTAGTCTGGCCGGCTTACTCGGCTGCGAAGACTGGACGCATGGACGAGATCAGCGACTCCAACCCGATCCGTAGTAACGTAGATTCAGACGAGATGATCTTTGCGAAAGGCGATCGCGCCAGAAAGTGGTGGTGTCACAACTGTAGTAGCGAAGCGGCTGAGGGGGTGCGTTTCTGAAATGAACGCACTTGACTCTGTAGAGGAAGTCGATCCGGAGACGTTCATCCGCAAAAATCGAGAGAAGGTATTGGCGGTCATACGCCAGAGCGATGATCCGTTTGCTCGCGCCTGCGCTTGGACGCTACTGGATCGATATACTCCAGACAAGGAACTCGATAGACTTCACGACGAACTCGATACGGTCATCAAGAGGGAATAGTGATGTCCGTTGTTTCAACTCCCTCGGTCAATGGGTGTGGCACTCTCGTCGATTTCGTCAGCGAGGTCGAGCGCCTCTTGGAGGAACTCGTCATCCTCCATGAGGAGGTTGACGACTGTCATTCGGTCTTCGACCTCGTCCATGATCGACGGATCATCAGCGACCTGTTGGAGTGCAAGCCGCTTGATGGTCGTTTCCGTTTCCTGGATATCGTCGAGAGCGTCGTGATCGAGAGCATGGTTACACCACATGCAGACGGGCTTATCTTGGGGAGTCTTCTGCCGGCAGTTCGGGCAGGAGATGGGAGTGTACTCTTCAGGATTTTCCGTCTCGACATCCTGTCCGTGGAGTTCGGCGTACTCTGCAGCTCGGTCGTCTCCGTACATCGCGACGTAGTGCGAGATCGCGTCACTCCCGCGTTTCCGCCCTTGTCGGTCCTCGATGAAACTCTCGTTCTTCCCGAGCTTCGCGAGCCAGGTTGCGTTGCTCTTCCGGAAGTTCTTCGGAGTAACTGGCTTCTCAACCCCAACACGGTCAGCAGCACGCTTGAAGTACCGCATGAAGGTCGTGTACGACATTCGTTCCCCGTTGCTCTTCACCCACAGATAGGCGTCGTCGTTGCCAGGACGCGGGTGTACATCGCCGAGGTAACGGTTCAGATATGGAACCGAGAGGATCAACGTGACAGAACGTTCGCCAGTTTTCCCGTCGACTTCGATCTCAGTCCCGTACTCGGTCTTCTTAACGTCGCCGACCCGCATTTCGTAGAGCTCGGAATGAGGTCGGAATCCGCCCTCGAACTGAACCGCGAACAGCGCTTTGTTTCTAGTGTTGTCTGTTCCGTCATTGATGAGCGCGAGGACGTCTTCTTGCCAGTCGAGCATATCCGCTCGCGACGGTTGCGGATCGTAATTTCGCGGTGTATTTGCCGACATCCAGTCGATGGACTCCGGCGGCTCACCTTTCGGCCCGCGTCGAAGAGCGTGCTTTCCGACTGCTCGAATCGCCAATCGGTAGTCGCACTTCGTCCGCGGGTTGCTGTAAGTACGATTGATCCAGCGAACGATCTCCTCTGCAGCGTCTCGATCCTCGAGTGCCTCGGTCAGTCCACCGACTTTTTCGGCCGCTATAACGGCATGTCTGAGAATTTTCTCGTGCCGATTGTCGGAATAGTCGTGGAGATCCATCTGGTCAGAAAAGAGAAGGAGCGTATCGATATCGTCTTCAGAGATGGTGTCGTCCACGTACTGCTCTCCTTCGTAGTAGTTCGCGGCCCCGCCTGCCCGAATTCGGTCTCGGAGACCATCGATCTGATCTCGCTTGCTCATGTCACACTACATGACTCTCTCCGACAGGATTTAACCATTTGGCTAGAATCTCGGCCTAGGCTTTTCGTTTTCGTCGCCTCGAGTCACCGAGCCCTAGCTATCGGGTTCGAGTCCTGATCAGCGCGGTATCGGACGATCCTCCTCGAGGAGCGTCGTCGACACCGGGCCGTTCTCGGAGAACTGCAGTTGCACGGCGCTTACGAGTCGGTTGCGATCGCAGGCAGTTCGGTAGTGATCGTTCCGCCGGTGTCTCGTGTTGGTGTCTCGAATGCCCGTTTGTACGTCCTGTCAGCAACCGGTTTCGTACGACTTCGTGCGCGCACACGGCGATAGCAACAGTGTCGACTGGTGTCCGCGCTGTCGGACGACGTAAAACGAACGCGATCGGACGGCGATCAGTGGTCGGTCAGCAGGCGTCGCAGGATGTCCCCGTAGGCGGGCCGGGTGATGAGGACCCCGATGAACACGCCGAGGATGGTGATGATAGCGAACCCGCGGAGATCACCGAGGCTCAGCACCGCGAGTGGCGAGAGGGCGACAACGGTCGTCGCAGCGGCGGCCCCGATGACCCAGAACGCCTTGCGGAACCGCGATTGGAAGACGCGTTCGGAGCTGACGTCGCCCTCGTCCATCACCTCGTCGGCGATGATCACGAGGTCGTCGACCCCGGTCCCCACGACGGCGATGAACCCGGCGACGTGGGAGAGATCCAGCGGCATGCGTATCAGCGCCGCGAAGCCAAGCAGGATGACCACCTCGGCGATGGCCGTGACGATCATCGGCAGGGCGACGCGGGTGTCGGTGTATCGGGCGTAGACGACGCCGCTGACGGTGAGGACCGAGAGCAGCCCGATCAGCAGCGAGTACTGTTTGAACTGGTCGGCGTGGCCGGGCTCGATCGAGTAGACCTGTTCCTCGCTGAAGTCAAGCGGTGCGCGCAGGCTCCCCGCCCGGAGGTTGACCGAGAGCGATTGGGCCTGCTGTTGGCTCGGCGCACCCATCTGGAACGTCGGATCGTTCTCCCACGATCCCTCTCTCATGCTGGACGCGAGTCCGTGACTATTACCCATACTGTGGGCGTCGACGACTTCGCCATCGACGACGGTCAGCAGGCAGTACCGCTGCCCGTCGTGGTCGAAGTCGACGCCACCGTCACCGGTACGGAGGCCACAATCCCCGATCCCTTCACTAGTGAACCCGAGATCGTTCATCTGCTGTTGGAACCCCGGCGCAGCCTCGTCGCTGACGAGTACCGGAACCGCGTAACTCTCCTCTCCCTGCTGTTCCGGTGGGTCGACGTCGACGATATCGTCGCCACGCAGGACCGTCTCGTTCGTCTGTGTCCCGTTCTCGTTCGGGTAGTAGGCGACGACCTCGACCTGGCCCCGCTCCGAGAGGATGGTCCGGAGTTCGTCGGCGTCCATGTTGGGGACCTCGACGACGATGTAGTGGTCACCACTCACCGTCGTCGACTCGTAGGCCGTCCCGCCCGAGAGGCCCGCGGCGTTGATCTTCGTCTGGATCGTCCTGATCATATTGTCGCGGGTACTCTGGGTGACGCCGTCGCGGATGTCGTCCTCGGTGGCGTCGACGTCAGCCGTCTGCAACGCCGCGGCGAACTCCGACTGGCTGACGTTGTCGTTGAACACTTCGGCGGTGACGGTCCCGTCGTCTTGGACGTCGACGCTGACGTCCGCCTGATCGAGGTCGAGTTCGCTCTGGAGCGTCGACTCGACGCCGTCGAGCCGCTCCTGATCGACTGTCCCGTCGTCGCTGACCGCGCCGGTGTCGATGTCCTCCGCGGTCATACCGGCGACCGGGACCCGGATCCGGGTCCCGCCCTCGAGTCCGAGCCCGAACTCGAGGTTCGTCGGGCCGCTGTCGACGCTGTCACTGGCGAGGCCGTCGTCGGCGACGATCCCGCCGGGGATAAAGAGCGCGACGACGGCGAACACGAGAAACGCCCCGAGCAGGAGGACGCGCCAGTTGCCCTTGATGGCGCCGATCGGACTCATGAGCGGACCCCCTCGAACTTGTACCAGCGAAGCAGGCTCAGGTTCAACATGTAGGTGTTCAGCAGGTCGGCGGCGAGACCGACGAACAGGATGATCCCGATCGATGCCAGCAGGCTGATCCCGAAGACGTACGCGGAGACGCCCATGACGAGCATCGCGACCATCGACGTGACCGTCATCGTGACGCCGGTCCGCATCGCACGGTGGGTACTCTCGTAGAAGTCACCGCTCCGGCGCAGGACGTGGTTGTTCAACAGGATGTCGGAGTCGACGGAGTATCCGATGAGCATCAGCAGGCCGGCAACGGTGCCAAGCGAGAGCGGGATGCCGGCCAGCCGCATGAACGCGAGCGGGATCACGAGGTCGGAGAACGCGGAGATGACGATCGCGATCGAGGGCACGAACGTCCGAAAGAGCAGGAAGGCGATCGCGCTCATGCCGACGAACGCGATGACGAGCCCGAGCATGGCCGTCTGCTGACTGTTCTGGCCGAAGCTCGCTGACGTCGACGACACCGACTGGACGACCTCGGCGCTGCCGTCTTGCTCGAGATTGCCCTCGGCCTGATCGCTCAGGGCCTGCGAGTCAGTCGACGAGAACTGGACGATGTACTGGTTCTCGGTGCCCGTCCCGGTCACCGACTCGGGCTGTTCGTCGAACGCCGCGCCGATGTTGCCTTCCGCCGTCGTCGTCTGGACGGTCAGTTCCGTCCCGCCGGCGAAGTCCATGCCAAGCGGCACCGGCGTCCCGTACGCGAGGAACGCGCCGCTTAACACGAGCAGTGCGACCGCGAGAACCGCCAGCGGAACCGCTGCGAGCTGGCGATTACTGTACCGGGTGTAATCGATCTCCGGTACGTCGAAATACCCCATATACCGGACTACTTACAGCCCCTCGAAGTAAGCCTTCTCAATTCGGCACGGGCGAGCGGCCGATCGGACCGTGGTCAGTCCGGCAGGTAGCGGACGCTCAACACGCCCTCGTCGGCGGCCGACCGGACCTCGACCCGGACCGCCTCGAGCCGGGCGGCCCGGGCGATCGTCTCCTCGTCTTCGAGGACGTCGTCGGCGGCGGCCGCGACCTCGTCGCCGGGGACCCGGAAGACGTGGATCTCGCCGGTGCCGGCCCGCTCCTCCTGGACGAGGTCGCCGATCTCGGCGTCGGCTGCCAGCTCTTTCTCGTAGGTGGTCGGCTCGAGGTCGCTGTCGACCAGTTCGATCGAGCGCCGATCGTCGACCTCGATCACCTCCCAGGTGACTTCCATCGGCGGCTCGGGAGCGACTGTCGCCTCGAGGACGTCGTGGACCTCGAGGTCAGGGTTGGACGCGAGGGTGTGTACCTGTGCGGTCTGGACGTCGCGGACGACCGCCGAGTCGGGCTCGGCGTGGGTCACGACGAACGTGCCGGTTCGTTCGGTCATGGACGCTCGTAGCCGACGGATCGGTTTCCGGGTTTCGGCTTTCGATCACCGGTCGACTCTCGGTTCGGTGGCCGATCCGGTTCGACAGTCGCTCGAGCGGTGTTCGGACCAGGGCTCGAGCCATCGAACGGGTCGTCAGAGGACCGTCCGGAACCGACGGCAGTCTTTTCAGCGCTGTCGTGTAACTCGTTCGCATGGGTGATGCCGAACCGGAGGTGGTGCCGGCCGTCGAGTCCACTGCCGACGCCATCGCTGCGATGGAGATTCGCGGGGCGGCGACGATCGCCGACGCGGCCGCGGCGGCGCTGGCGACCCAGGCCGAGGGGAGTCCGGCCGAGACGCCGGCGGCGTTTCGCCGCGGGCTTCGAGCCGCCGCCCGAACCCTCTATGAAACCCGTCCGACCGCGGTCAGCCTGCCGAACGCGCTCCGATACGTGCTTCGGGGCGTCGACGGCGATACCGTCACCGAGTTACGGGCGTCGACGATCGACCGCGCCGCGTCCTTCCGGCGCGATCTCGAACACGCCCGGGAGACCCTCGGTGGGATCGGTGCCAACCGGTTACGGGACGGCGACGTCGTCCTGACTCACTGCCACTCGACGGACGCGCTGGCCTGTGTAGAGGCCACCCTCGAGGACGGGAAAGCCCTCGAGGCGATCGTCAAGGAGACCCGGCCCCGCAAGCAGGGTCACATCACGGCCGCACAGTTGCGCGAGTGGGGGGTGCCGGTGACGCTGATCGTCGATGGGGCGGCCCGGCGGTACCTGGACGCGGCGGACCACGTGCTGGTCGGGGCCGACAGCATCGCGGCCGACGGCAGCGTGATCAACAAGATCGGCACCAGCGGACTGGCCGTCGTCGCTCGCGAGCGCGGCGTGCCGGTGATGGTCGCTGCCCAGACGATCAAACTGCATCCGGATACCCTGACGGGCCACACCGTCGCGATCGAGACCCGGGACGAACGCGAGGTGCTGTCCGACGAGGAGCGCGCGTCGATCCGCTCGAGTGACGCGCCGGACGGGTCGGCCGGCGAACCCGGAAGCGAGGACGGGCTGACCGTCGAGAACCCCGCGTTCGACGTGACACCGCCGCGGTACGTCGACGCGATCGTCACCGAGCGCGGTCAGTTCCCACCCGAGAGCATCGTGACACTCATGCGGGAACTGTTCGGCGACACGACCGAAGAACCCTGGGCGGAGTGACGGCCTCTCGATAGTCAGGCCGTCGACGCGGGCTCTCGAGATCTCACCACCGTTCGCACGGTCGATACGCCGGTTCTCGGACGTCTAGTGGTCCGAACCGCGTTCCGGGACGACGCGACAGCGGCCGAAATCTTCAACACTGTGAATCGTCCGGGATCGGAAAGTGTTAGTCACTGGTGACAGCCATTGCCCCGTATGGTGTTACCCGAGGGGTTCGTCGTTCCGCCGTGGTACATGGTGGTGCCGGCCGCCGTGATTCTCGGGGGGGTGATCGCGCTGCTGTGGGCGATCGAACCACCCGTGACCGACCGGACCGTGCTGGCCTTCGCTCCGTGGATGATGTTCGGCGCGACGTTACACGTCCTCTACAAGATGGGGGCGTTTCCGTCGACCATCGAGCCCCTGTTTACCGCGCCGATGGTCTACGTCGTGACGGCGATCATCGCGGGACTGGCCTGGGTCGTCGGCGTCTTCCTCCACGTCGGCGGCCTCCAGCCGACGATCCCCCGCTTCGTCGGCGTTGCCGGGACGGCCTTCTTTACCGTTTTCACGATGTTCGCGCTCTTCCGGAGTATCCAGACGGGGACGTTCGACCCCTTCTGGCCGGTCATCTCGGTCGTCATCGCCGGCATCGTCACTGCACTCGCCTGGCTCGTCCTGAGCCTCTGGTTTACCGACGTCGCGGCGACCACGGGTACGACCGGCGCGCTCGTCGTCTTCGCACACACGCTAGACGGCGTCACGACCGCCGTCGGCTACGACGTCCTCGGGGCCGGCGAGAACGTCCCGCTGTCGCTGCTGTTGCTCGAGGCGGGGGAGGCGCTGCCGACCGCCGAGTACGTCGGTGCCGGGTGGCTGTTCGTGCTGGTCAAGGTCGCGCTCGCGCTGGTCATCGTCGGGCTGTTCCGCGAGTACGTCGCTGACCGGCCACAGCAGGGCCGGACGGTCCTCGCCCTCGTCGCCGCGGTCGGGCTCGGTCCGGCCGTTCACAACGTCCTGTTGTTCACCGTGATGTGACCGTGGGCCGGTTCCCCGCGTCGTTCGCGTCCGTCCCTCAGCGTCTGCCACCGAAACCTAGGTTTTTGCCGGCCGGTCCCGTCCCTTTACTATCGGCGAATGGATTCGATCACCGTACTCACGGCCGGCCACGTCAACTGGGACGTGACCCTCCGTGTCGACAGACTGCCCGAGAGCGACGGCGAGGCGGCGATCCGATCGCAACGCCAGTCGGGCGGCGGCAGTGCGGCCAACGTCGCCGCGGCGCTTGCCGGCCTCGGCGTCGACGTCGGCCTGATCGGCAGCGTCGGCGACGACGACAACGGCCTGCTCGCCCGCCGCGAACTCGAGGCCGCCGGCGTCTCCCTCGAGGGGGTCCGCGTCGTCGAGGACGCCGCAACGGCGGTGAAGTACCTGCTGGTCGACGACGACGGCGAAGTCGCGATCCTCGGCAACGACGGCGTCAACGAGGCCGTCGGGCCGGCGGCCCTCGAGCCGTCGCGGATCCGGGCGGCCGATCACGTCCATCTCACGGGACAGCGACCGGAGACGGCCGCTGCGATCGCACGGATCGCCGACGAGGCCGGTATCGGGATCAGCTTCGATCCCGGTCGGCGGCTCGCCGACCGCGAGTACGGCGAGCCGCTCGCGCTGGCTGACGTCGTCTTCGTGACCGACCGGGAGGCCGCCGCCCTGTTCGACGACGACCCCGACGGGGCCGCCGACGACCGGATCGTCGTCGTCACCTGTGGGGCCGACGGCGCGGAAGCGTACGCGCCGTCGGGAACCGTCGTTCACGCGGGGTTCGACATCGACCCCGTCGATACCGCCGGTGCGGGCGATGCCTTCGCCGCCGGCTTTCTCACGAGGTGGCTCGCGGACCGCGATCTCGAGCGGGCGCTTGCGACCGGCAACGCCTGCGGGGCCGTAACCGCGAGCCGCGAGGGGGCCCGGAGCGCGCCGACCGACGCGGAACTCGAGGCGCTCCTCGAGCGCCGCCCCTGAAAAGGCGTAACGATCGGTCGCGCACCGTCACGTCGCCGCCGTGTGGTTCTCACCCGGTGTCGTCTGACGGTAGGTATATGGGCCGGGCCGTTGGCCACTCGACTGAACAGTCACGATCCCGTGACTGAGAGACATGACGGAAGGAAGGGTAACCGAGTCCCACGGATGCGGCCTCAGACGGCGCATCCAGTACGACCGAGACGCTGACGAACCGCCGAGTATCGCCGCTGCGACCGCCCTGGCCCGCTATCACGGTCACGATGTCACGGCGGCCAGCACGCAACTGTACGACTACGTCGACCCCGACGCGCTCGACGCACTGTTCGCCGACACCAATCGCGGCGACGCTCGAGCGACGGGGATCGTCGAGTTCGAGGCCGACGGCGCGATGGTCACGATTCGGCCCGATTGCGTCGAAGTGCGTCCGACGGGCTGATCGGGGACGGGAAGGGGGTGGCGTCGAGAGTTGCCGAGCCGAACCGGTCGCTTCTCGACCCTTCCTCGAACCTTTTTTCTCACCGCCCGCGGAATCCGAGGGTATGGCGACGCAGCCACACCTGCTGGTCGACGACGGCGACCTGACGGACATCGCATTGCTCCCGGGCGATCCCGGCCGGGTCGATCGCATCGCCGACCACTGCGACGAGTCGGAGACGATCGCGCGCAACCGCGAGTACAAGGTCGTCAACGCCACCTACGAGGGACGGGAGCTGACGATCTGTTCGACGGGGATCGGCTGTCCCTCCGCGGCGATCGCGATCGAGGAACTGGCGAACGTCGGCGTCGAGACGTTCCTCCGGGTCGGGACGACCGGGGCACTCCAGTCGGGGATCGAGATCGGCGACATGATCGTCGCGACCGGCGCGGCGAAAAACGAGGGGACGAGCAAACGGTACGAGGCCGTCGAGTACCCCGCAGTACCCGACTACGACGCGCTGTCGGCGCTGGTCGACTCGGCGGAAGCCAACGGCGAAGCGGTCCACGTCGGCCCGATCGCCTCCGACGACGCCTACTACGCCGAGACCGACGACGCCGTCGACGACTGGGAGGCCGCGGGCCTGCTGGCGGTCGAGATGGAGGCCGCTGCCGTCTTCTCACTGGCCCGTCGTAAGGGACTGGCCGCCGGCGCGATCTGTACCGTCGACGGCAACCTCGTCGAGGGCACCCAGAAGGGCACCGACACCGAGGACGACGAACTCCCGGACAAGGCCAAAAACAACGTCGGCCGTGCGATCGACATCGCGCTCGAGGCCGCGACCCAACTGTAACGGCCGCGACGACGCTATTCTTCGTCGCTCGAGCGACCGAACAGCCGTTCGCGTAGCGACCGCTCGGTCGGGCGCTCGGCCAGTAGCACGGAACACTCGAGGTCGTCGACGACGTCGGAGACGAGCGAGCCGCGGACGAGCCGCGAGAGTAGCCCGCGCTCGGTCGCGCCGACGATCACGAGCGTCTCGTCGGCGGCCTCGCGGGCGATCGCGCCCTCGACGTCGCCCGAGGTGTCGACGGTCAACACGGCGTCGCCGATGTCGTGGTCGGCGGCCCACTCGGTGAGGAACCGTTCGCCGGCCTCGCGCTCGCTCTCGTCGACGACGTGGAGCAGGTCGATCGAGGCTCCCGTCGCCGAGCGCAGCGTCCGCGCGACCTCCGCGCCGAGATCGGAGTCGGGCCCGCCGGCGGTCGGCAGGAGGATCCGACTGGGGTCGTACCCGCGGTCTTTCAGCACGAGGAAGTCACACGGGAGGTCGCGGGCGACTTCGTCGAGCGGCCCTTCGGCGCGGCCCGCCGTCCACGGTCGGTCGCCGCCCCAACCCATGACGACCAGATCGGCGTCGTGGGTTCGTGCGGCGTCGAACACCTCCTCGAACGAACGGTGCGAGACGATCGTCGTCGTCTCGAGCGGCGCGTCGTAGTCGGCGGCGTGGTCGCGGGCCCGCTCGAGCAGTTTTTCCGAGTCGGCGTCGATCCGTTCGAGTCGCTCGGCACCGCGGTCCAGCGGCGTCTGGTCAGGGACCTGCACGATGTGGACCGCGTGGACGACGCCGTCGCGGTCGGCCGCGAGCGTGCTGGCCAGTTCGATCAGGTGTTGTTCCGTTCGTGGGTTGGCCAGCGGGACCAGCACGCGGTACTCGCTCGAGCCGTCGGACTCGACCGTCGACTCGGTCATTCGACTACCTCTAGGCTCGAGACGACAAAAAGAACGAGGGACCTACGCCGCCGTTAGCCGTTCCGCCAGCGTCGTCGTCCGATCGGTCAGCGTTTCCGTCGTCGCCGAGGCTTCCTGCAGGCGGTCGTTAATCGTCGCGAACAGCCGATCGAACGCGAGGGTCCCGTCGTCGTCCTCCCAGTCGGCCGTCTCACGGACCGCGAGCCCGCAGGTGTCACAGGTCGGCCCCGACTCGAGGGCGTCGAAACAGCCGTGACAGCGATCGAGCCCGGTCGCGACGGTTTCGCTCAGCGTCACGACCTCGCGAAGCGCCGACTGGAGGTCGGTCGCGGTCTCGGAAAACGCCTCGAGGGCGTCCGCGGCCGCCGGCTCGTCGGCGTCGCCCTCGAGCGCGGCCAGTCGCTCGAGGCGGGCGTCGACGACGGCGATCGCGAGCAACACGTCGCGTCGGTGTCGCCGGTACTGTGCGATCGATTCCTCGAGGGCGGCGTCTTCCCCCTCGTCGTCGAGTGCGGACTCGAGGTCGCCGGGGAGTGCGGTCGCGACGGAGGCGAACGAGGCGACCGTCGAGATCGTCTCACCCTGGATGCGGGTCGTCTCGCGGACGTGGTGAAACAGCTCTTCGGCGCCGGTCGGCGTCGCTGACGGCGAGTCCGACAGCGTCCCGAAACAATCCGCACAGACGGTTACGAGCGCGCTCTCGTGGACCTCCCCCTCGAGCGCCACGTCGCCGACGGGGTAGGCTCGAAGCGCCTCGGTGTCGTCGGCAGTCCCGCAGTGTCGACAGGTCCGCGCGTCGCGGTCGAAGACGGCCTCCCGATCGGCGTGCCAGTCGCGTGCAGTCACGAGCGAGCGAAGGAAGGGCGTCGACAAAAACGCACCGACAGGGTGCCCGGCACGAATCGAGGCCAGCGCGTGGGAAACACTAACCCGTCGCCTCCAGTACACGTCGGTATGGTGGCTTCCGACGAACCCGACGACGAGTTCGAACTCGAGCGCGCACACGACCGAACGGAACTCGCGGCCGTCTTCCGCGAGTTCGCGACCGCCTTCGAGTCCGGCCGCCCGGTCCGGCTGAACGGCGAGGGACGAAGCGTCAGGGTTGCCGTCCCCGAGCGGGTCGTCGCGGCGTTCGAGGCCGGACTCGGGGCCGACGAACCCCAGGTCGGTGAACTCGAGATCGAACTCGAGTGGGACGATCCGGCCGGCTCGAGCGTACGGATCACCGACCGCCCGGCCGACGGCGACGCTGCGGGTGGTGGTCGGGACGAGACGTCGGCTGCGGCCGACGTCGACCCCGCGGCGGCGGTGATGCCGCTCGAGGGACTCGCCGGCGACGGCTCGACGGGGGATAGCGGGACGGACGAGACGCCGGTGACGGCCGAGGGGGACGACACGGCAGAGACCGACGAGACGAGCGAGACCGGCCGGACGAGCCGGTTCGAGGTCTACGAGGACAGGGGCGGCGAGTGGCGCTGGCGGCTCGTCCACTGGAACGGCAACATCGTCGCCGACAGCGGCGAGGGGTACGCCTCGCGGTCAAACGCCGAACGCGCGGCCAGAAGCGTGATGCGAATCGCGCCGAACGCGACGATCGAACGCCTCGAGTGAGGGCCGGACCGTCTGCCGACTCGAGCGTCGATCTGCGGGGTCTAGGCTACCGCCGGACCTCGTCGCCCTCGAGATCGACGTCCAACTCGGCGGAGTGATCGACCCGTTCGTATTCGAGCGAGGGGCCGGCGTCGGCCGGGACTGCGTTGTACTCACGGAGGAACGCCACGATGCCGCGGCGGCCGCCGAAGTCGCCGCGATAGCGTCGGAAGAGTCGGGGGACCGTCGCCGTCTCGGTTTCCCGGTCGTAGCTGACGTTTTCCTCTAAGAACCACTCGATGGCGATGTCGAGTTCCTCGTCGACGTCCTGGGGCGAGTAGACCGCGATCGGCGGACAGTGATCCGTTGCGTGACTGATCGCGAAGTGGATCCGGGGATCGCAGTCGTCGAGGCGAAACTGCCGTTCGAACGAGGAGGGAAACGGGCGCGGGAGATAGCCCATTCCCCACGGCAGCTTCGAACTCCGGAGCAGCCCGTGTTCGATGTCGTTGAGACTCAGCCAGACGCCGCCGACGGGGACCCGATCGCGGGCGAAGAACTTCCACGCCTCGAGCAGCCCACCCTCGTGGAGGTCCGGCTCCTCCGATTCCAGCAGGAGCTGGGCGTAGGCGTTGTAACAGTTGAGCCAGAAGGCGAGTTTCCCCTCGCGGCTGGACAGCGCCCGCTCCAACCGCGACCGATCGATCGTCGCGAGGTGGTCTCGCAACGGCTCGGCGTCGCCCTCGGTCTTGACCGTATACAGGAGATCGGCCGAGAGGGAAAGGGGATCGAGCTGAGTCGACATTCGGCTAGAAATACACGTACCAGCCTCTTGAAGCCGTGTGACGCCTTGCTACGACAGTCCAGAGTGGCGATACGTTCATGCCGTGGTTTTATGCCAGCGAACGGAGAAATAATGGGCGTGAATATCAGCAAGGGATTTCTGCTCGTTCTCGTCGGGCTCTTCGCCTATCTCTCCCTGTTGCTCGTGTTGCCGTTCTCCCAGTACGTCCTCGGCGCTATCCTCATCGCGTACGTTCTGTATCCGCTCCAGCAACGCCTCGAGGAGCGGGTCGCGCCCCCGATCGCCGCGTTCGCGCTCGTCGGGCTCGCGGTCGCCGGTTTCGTCGTTCCGCTGGTCGTCATCGTCGCCGCGATCGCCAGCGATGCCCGGCGGCTCCTCGAGCAGGTCAACACCGACTCCATTCAACTCGGCGAACTCGAGCGTGCCATCGAGGAACAGACCGGGCAGTCGGTCGATCTCCCGTCGGCGCTGGCCGACGCGGCACAGAACGTCGGGACGATGGTCCTCGAGAGTTCGACCGAGTGGTTCAGCGCGATTACCCACACGCTGATCGGGCTCGGGCTCGCGATCTTCCTGCTGTACTACCTGCTCAAGGACGGCAGCGACCTGCTGACGTGGATGCGGGAACTGACGCCGCTACCTGACGACGTACAGGACGACTTTTATCAGGAACTGGACGAGGTCATGTGGGCCGTCCTCGCCGGCCACGTCATGATCGCGATCATTCAGGGGACCATCGCGGGACTGGGACTGTTGGCGACCGGCGTCCCGAACGCGGCGTTCTGGACCGCGATCATGATCGTCCTATCGCTGATCCCGCTGATCGGGTCGTTCATGGTCTGGGGGCCCGCCGTGATCTATCTCTTCCTGATCGAGGAGCCGCTGCTTGCGGTCGCGCTGTTCGTCTACAGCATGATCGTCGTGGGCCTGTCCGACGACTATCTCCGCCCCATCCTCGTCGATCGGTACGCGGAACTCAACCCCGCCGTCATCATCCTCGGGGTCCTCGGCGGCGTCTACGCGTTCGGCGTCATGGGGCTGTTCTACGGGCCCGTCGTCCTCGGCGCGCTGATCGCGGTTCTCGACGTGATGAACGACCACTACGACCGGCTCGAGGACGAGCCCGGGATGCGGTGATCGGCGACCGACTCGAGCGAGCCGCTACGACGAGTCACCGGTCCCTGCAAGCAGTTCGTCGACGAGCCGCGTGAACCGGTCGACGAGCCGATCGGGAACCGTCGGCGTCACCGTCGTCAGGAGCCGTCCCGTCGCCTCGGGATCGGCGAGATCGAGGACGACGCGGTTCCGGTCGTCGTAGCGTTTCTCGACGATGTCGTGTGCGACGAGCCGATCGACGTGGTACTCGAGGGTGCTGCGTGCGATCCCGAGGTCGTCGGCGATATCGGCCGGCGCGGCGTCCTCGGTCTCCGCCAGTGCGACGACGATCTCGCGGGCCGTCTCCCGGCGAAACAGTGCCAGCGCGGCCCGCTCCCACTCGTCGTAGGTCGGCGGATAGTAGTGGGTCCGGCCGTAGAACTCCTCGCGGACGAGTCGGCCGTCCTCGAGCAGCCGCCGGATGTGGTACTGTATCTGTCCCGGCGCGAACGCCGACTCCCTGACGAGTTCGTTGAAGTGGACGCCGGCGTTGTCGTCGACGTGTGCCCGAATTCGCTGTCGCGTGTCGGTCATATGAGTCCCCGCAAACCCTGGCGTCGGCTAGCGCCGGGGGGCATATAACGGGTGGCTCGCGTTCCCGGCCGCCGAGAACCGCGGCCCGATCCCGGTCCGATCGGGCCGACGGTCGTGGTATCACGACTCTCGGAAGGGTTATCCGTGTATTGCTCCTCTCTTTGGTTGTAATGGCGAAAGGCAACGTTGATTTCTTCAACGACACAGGCGGCTACGGTTTCATTTCGACTGAGGATGCGGACGATGACGTGTTCTTCCACATGGAAGACGTCGGCGGCCCGGACCTCGAGGAAGGCACCGAGATCGAGTTCGACATCGAACAGGCCCCCAAGGGTCCCCGCGCGACGAACGTCGTCCGCAACTAACGTCGCCGTCAGTGTCGGTTCGACGGCGCTGTACGACGATTCGATTTTTCGAGACGCTCCGTATCGAGCCGCGGCTCCCGACTCCGGTGAGTGAGAGCCGAGCCCGACGGCGCGGGGGCGACTCGAGCCCGACACCGAAGCGAATAGGTAGCCACCGGTCCGAGTAGCGGTATCGATCGCATGGTGCCCGCAATGTCGGTCGCCGAGGGGTGGCTCGACCCGCAACTCGCGCCCGTCCTCGTCGCGATCATCGTGCTGGCCGCGCTCGGGACGACCGCGCTGTTCGTCGTCGGCGTCGCCGCCTACGCCCGGCGTCGAACGGCTCGCTACTGTTTGATCGCGGTCGTACTGGGTGTGCTTGTCGTCCGGTCGATAACCGGACTGGGAACCGTCCTCGGGCTCGTCCCGATGACGGTCCATCACCTCGTCGAACACGGCTTCGACTTCCTGATCGCACTCTTGCTTCTCTATGCGGTCTATCGGAGCGGCACGGCCGGCGACGGCCGAGCCGCCGAGTTCGACGACTAGAAACCCGTCGGGTCCGTACCGCGACCATGCGCGTCCGTCGTTACATCTACGACTCCGATCGCGCCGCCGACCACGTCGACGACGTCCTCGAGCGGCTCGCGGCCCGCGAGGAATCGATCGATCGGCAAGACGTCGCCGCGGCCGACGACCGGGACGACGCGATTCGGCAGGCGATGCTGGCGGTCCGCGAGTCGGTCCGCATCGGCTCGAGCCCCGACGCGATCTACGACGAGAACGGCGATCCCGACTTCTCGGCGGGCGTCCTCATCACCCAGGCACCGACGGGTCGGCGGAGCCTCCACACCGGCCGGGCCGCGCTCGAGGCGCTGTCCGAAGCGGCGGGGACCGATTCCGACGAGACGTAACCGTCGCGCCGCCACTGTGTGAACAGGCCCCGAAGCCACGCGGCCGGGATCCGTCGGGCTTTTGACCTCGCGCGCCCGATCAATCATCGAACGAATGGCCCGATATCACATCGAGACCTACGGCTGCACGTCGAACCGCGGGGAGAGCCGCGAGATCGAGCGGCGGCTCCGCGACGCGGGCCATTACCGGGTCGACAGCGCCGACGAGGCCGACGTCGCCATCCTCAACACCTGCACCGTCGTCGAGAAGACCGAGCGCAACATGCTCCGGCGGGCCGAGGAACTGGCCGACGAGACGGCCGATCTCTTCATCACCGGCTGTATGGCCCTGGCCCAGGGCGAGGAGTTCGCACGAGCCGACGTCGACGGGCAGGTCCTTCACTGGGACGAGGTCCCCGAGGCCGTCACCAACGGCGAGTGTCCGACGACGACCCCCGACGCCGAGCCGATCCTGGACGGCGTCGTGGGTATTCTCCCGATCGCGCGGGGCTGTATGTCCGACTGTTCGTACTGCATCACCAAGCAGGCCACCGGCAAGATCGACTCCCCCTCGATCGAGGAAAACGTCGAGAAGGCCCGCGCGCTGATCCACGCCGGCGCGAAGGAGATCCGCATCACCGGGCAAGACACCGGCGTCTACGGCTGGGACGAGGGCGAGCGCAAGCTTCACCGCCTGCTCGAGCGGATCTGTGCGATCGAGGGGGACTTCCGGGTGCGCGTGGGGATGGCCAACCCGAAGGGCGTCCACGGCATCCGCGAGGACCTCGCCGACGTCTTCGCCGAAAACGACGAACTCTACGACTTCCTGCACGCGCCCGTCCAGTCGGGTAGCGACGACGTCCTCGGGGACATGCGCCGCCAGCACCAGGTCGAGGAGTATCTCGAGGTCGTCGAGACGTTCGACGACGCCCTGGAGTACTGGACGCTGTCGACGGACTTCATCGTCGGCTTCCCCACCGAGACCGATCACGACCACGCGCAGTCGATGGCTCTGCTTCGCGAGACCCGGCCGGAAAAGATCAACGTCACGCGCTTTTCGAAGCGGCCCGGCACCGATGCCGCCGAGCTGAAGGGGCTTGGCGGGACGATCAAGAAGGAACGCTCGAAGGAGATGAGCGAAGTCAAGCGCGAGATCGTCAGCGAGGCCTACGCCGACATGGTCGGCGAGGTCCGCGCGGACTGTCTCGTCGTCGAGGACGGTACCGCTGACTCCGTGAAGTGTCGCGACTCGGCCTACCGGCAGATAATCGTCCAAAACGCCGACGACTACGGCATAGCGCCCGGCGACTTCGTCGACCTCGAGATCACGGCCCACGAGACGATGTACGCCTTCGGCGAGCCCGTGTAGCGAGTCGGTAGCCGACCCGACTCGTACAGACCAATCCTCAGTTGCCGGGAACCGGCTCTGGGAGCAAAGTGGCTCCGGTGCGTATCAACGAATATGAACGAGTCAGCCGACCGGCCGACCCGCTGTCCGCGGGAGAAACGGGACGGCGAGATGGGCTGTGATCCCTATCGGGTCATGGACCTGCTCAACGACGACGACGCGCGAGCGGTGTATCTGTACGCCGAGGAGCCGACGACGGTAAACGAGATCGCCGAGGCGCTGGATCTCCCGCAGTCGACGGCCTATCGGAAGGTCGAGAACTTGGAGGAAGCGGGACTGCTCTCACAGCTCAACGAGCGGTCGCGGACCGGCATGCCCGCCCATTACACGCAGGCCATGGATCACGTGTCCGTGACCTACGACGATCCGCTCCGGATCGAGTGTGAGTGCAACGGCAGGACGCTGTACTGTGAACACTGAGACGGTCGCCTGTCCGTCAGTGTCGGTGGGATCGGCTCGTCCTGGGCCCACCGGGAACGGGACAGCAACCCGTCTGCCGTCCCTACAGCTCCGCGACGGCGGCCTCGATCTCCTCGCGGGGGAGCGGCGAGATCCAGTCGTCCGCGACGAAGGCGTACTGGACCTCGCGATCCGCGTCGAGGACGAACGCCGACCGCCACGGCGTCGAGACGTTCGCCATATGGTCGCGGTCGGCCAGCAACTCGAGCGACTCGCTGACCTCACCGTCGACGTCGGCGAAAAAGCGGAACCCGGGCTCGTCCAGCCAGCGCAGGAACTCGTTTTGTGCGTACGGGCCGTCCCGACTGATCCCGAGGACGGCGACGTCCTCGAACTCGCCCCAGCCGGCCCGGACGAACTGTTTCCACCAGTTCTGTGCGATCGCGCTGAACGCGAAGCCGGTCGCGATCACGACGCCGCCACGCTCGCCAAGCGCCGCGGACAGCGCCGTCGACCGGAACGTCTCGCCGTCACACAACAGCGCCTCGAACGCCGGCACCGTCTCGCCCTCGATCGGTGGCATACCCCGAATCGACCGTCGACCGACTAAAACCTCCGTGCCGCGGCAGCCTATCGCTCGAGACGGGCACCTACGCTTTTGTCGCCGCGACCCGAACGGGCAGGTATGGTTACCCTGTACCAACTCGAGGGCTGTCCGTACTGCGAACTCGTCGCCGACCGCCTCGACGAACTCGACGTCGAGTACGACAGCGTCTGGGTCGAAGGACTCCACTCGAAACGCAACGAGGTCAAGCGCGTCTCCGGCCAGCGGCAGGTCCCGGTCATCGTCGACGAGGACCGTGGGATCACGATGGCCGAGTCCGAGCGGATCGTCGACTATCTCGACGCGACCTACGCCTGAGACGGGTTGCTGTACCGATTTACCGGTACAACTGCGACCGCTCTACAGTTGCACCGGTACTGACATACAGGAGACCGTATGGGAACCCCGCCTCGCTACTCCTCGTCGAGCCCGTGGGGATCCAACCCCGGGTCCTCGACCGCAGGTGCGCCGATCGCGAGGACGACGCCTTCCTCGTCGCCGACGTTGCGGTGGCCGTGGCCGACCTCCGGCTTGGCGACCCAGAACGTTCCGGGGCCCGCGTCGACGTACTCCGCCTCGCCCGAGCGACCGAGTTTCAGCGAGAACTCCCCCTCGAGGACGTAGTATAACTCCTCCTGCTCGGCGTGGGCGTGATACTGGATCTCCTCGCCGGGCTCGAAGTACCACAGCTTCAGGTTGACCGCGTCGGTGTCGAAGAAGTCATCGAGCGCGCGGATCCGCAGGTCCGGCGGGATTTCCTCGACCTCGGAGAGGTCGGTCATCGGGACATCGTCGGTGTGGACAACGTCGTAGTCCATGCTACCGTATGGCACTACCGGGACCAAAAGCGTCCGGTCGTCCCGCACGGATTGCTGGCTCTCCGAAAGCGCCCGTTCGCGACCGCCCTCGAGCCGTCGTCGCTACTCGAAGCTGATCGCGTCGTCTTCGCCGGCGACGGTCGCCCCCTCCTGTGCGGCGAAGGCCTCGCGCACGCGGTCGTACGTTTCGTCGAGCGCTTCGACGATCACCGAAGTGTCGCCGATGACCGGCATGAAGTTGGTATCTCCCTCCCATCGCGGGACGATATGGGTGTGGAGGTGGTCGTCGATGGAGCCGCCGGCCCCGTCACCGAGGTTCAAGCCGGCGTTGAACCCGTTCGGCTCGAGTGCGGCATCGAGCGCGTCGAAGGTTCGCTGTTTCAAGCGGGCGTGATCGAGCAGGATCGGGTCTTCAAGGGCCGCGTACTCGCCGGTGTGGGTGTGTGGAATCACCATCGCGTGGCCCGGGTTGTAGGGGTAGTTGTTCAGCATGACGAACGCGTGTTCGCTTCGCGCAACGATCAAATTCTCCCGATCCGAGTCCTGATGGGGCAGTTCACAGAAAACGCAGTCCTCGATATCGGCGTTTTTGTCCTCGCGTTCGATCCACTCGATCCGCCACGGTGCGAACACCTGCTCCATGTCGGATACCACTCGAGGCGCGCCTAAAGCGTTTCAGTCCCGCCGCTCGGGGCGATTGTAGGGGATTTTGTTGCCGCTTTCCGGCCGTTGTCTCGGGAATAAACGCTCGTAACGCGTCGAGCGTTGTCGATAAACGAAATAGGACGCTCTCGTCCGGTCTCTCGAACGAAGGCAACGCCGTCTTGCGGTTTTGACGACTCACCCTTCAAAATGAAGCGTGGGTTTAAGATGGGACTACTGCAAGTAATCAGGTAATGGCAACGACTGACGACTCCTTTAACGGGATGACCGAACACTGCGAGGAGTGCGAGTTGGAAACGCTTCACGAGGTTTCGGTCCAGATCAGAACCGAGAGCATCAAACAGGAGAACGCCCAGTTCTCCCGCGAACCGTACCGCGTGAGCGAGTGCCAGCGCTGTGGCAATCGCTCGAGCCAGCGGATGAACAACGCCTGAGAACGCCGCACTGACCGCGGCCGGTCGGTCTCCCGTTTTCTCCCCCTCCGCGGATCCCTCGTTTCGGCCCAGTGCCGATTTCGGTTCGAAACCGACTGCGTTATTCAGTCGTTACTTCGCAGCCGTCCTCGGTGACGATGATCGTGTGTTCCTTCTGGCTGACGAGGAAGCCGTCGTCTTCCTTGAGAACCGGATAGCTGTGGACGATGTCGTTGCGCTTGAGCCGCCGCAGCGCCATCTCCGGCCGGTCCGTCTCGAGCCAGCGGGTCGCAAACGGCAGCGTCCGGAACTCCTCGGTGATCTGCTCCAGGGCATCGCGGGCCTGCCGGTTGCGGACGGTGCCCTCGCGCTCGAGCGAGAAGATCTCCTCGCTTGCACCCTCCGAGACCTTGCCGCCGCCGTCGGTCGCGAACGGTTCGATCGCGACGACATCGCCGACCTCCAGCGTCGTCCCCTGCGAGACGGCGCGGTTGGGGATGTTCGGACTGGTGTGTTGCTCCCAGTGGCCCAGCCCGTGTCCGGTGAGGTTGACGACGGGGTTGTAGCCGTAGCCGTCGATGACGTCTTCGATCTCGGCTCCGATCTCGCCGGTCCCGACGCCGGGTTCGACGATGTCGAGCGCGGCCTCTAAGGCCTGTTCGGAGGCCTCGGCGAGTTCCGGATTGCCGGAGAGGTCGACGGTGACGGCGGTGTCGGCCAGCCAGCCGTCGACGTGGACGCCGATGTCTAAGTTGATCATCTCTTCGCCGAATGTCGTCTCGTCGTCGATCGACGGCGTCGCGTGGGCCGCCTCCTCGTCGACGGAGATATTGACGGGGAAGGCGGGTTCGCCGCCCAGTTCGCGGATGCGATCCTCGGCCCACGTCGCGACCTCGAGGTGGCTCGTGCCGACCTCGACGCGCTCGGCGGCCTCCGCGCGTACCTGCGCGAGGATCTCGCCCGCCTCGCGGTGTTTCTCGTACTTTTCGGACTCGAGGTCCACGTCGGATTCGGCCATGCACCGGGGTTGTACCGGTCGACAAAAAGAGGTTCCGTCTCTCCGACGGCCTCGGTCGGACCGATCAGTCACAACGCGGCCGATCCGGTCGGTCGGTGATCCACTGACAGTCGGGACAGGCGTCGATCCCCTGGACGTTCGCCAGCGGTAACCCACACTGCGGACACCGCCGGATCGCGTGCTGTGGTACTCGGAGCATGGTTCCCCAGATGAATACGTCGATAATAAAACTACTTCACGACGATCGTCGAAACGCAGGCGATAGCGTCCCGTTCGTCGGGAGAGCAGTCGAGACGGTCCGGTCGCGAATCCGACCGTTCGGGGAAGAAACGACGTGTATACCGCGTGTGGCAACGGTAGAGACTGCGCCGTTAGGTGCTTTCCGGCCGGAAATCCCGCGACTGGGAATCTCGCTTCCGGTAACCCCGAAACGGCCGCCACGCGTTATACCGATCGGCGGACTCGTCCCGAGTGGCGTGAGAGACGCCAGCCGGGCACGTCACTGGCACGCTGATTCGTCCGAAACGCTCGCCGTCCCGAGGCCGGCAGCGAGGACGACCTCGGCGGGTGGATCCCGGGTTCGGGACGGCACCCACGGCCGGTTCGCGGTGAAGTGCTGGTTTTGCGGCGAACGCACCCATCATTTAGTGGATTTTTATCCCGTGGTGGACAGTCATCGAGAGCGATTCCCCGCTCGTCGGCCGTTCTCCGTCGGTTTCGGGCCCAGTAAGTCGACTGCGCATCGGTCAAGTTTTGCCGGCCCGCGATGGAAATGGTAGACCTTTTACCCCCATCGAAGAACCGTATAGACGAGATGAGCTACGACAAGATCGAAGTCCCCGAAGACGGGGCGCAGATCACGCTGAAAGAGGGTACCGACGACGAACTCGAGGTACCTGACAACCCGATCATCCCGATTATTTACGGCGACGGCGTCGGCAGCGACGTCGGCCCCGCCGCACAGAAGGTCCTCGAGGCCGCCGCGGAGGAGACCGGCCGCGAGATCAACTGGATGCGTCTCTACGCGGGCGAGTCCGCACGCGAGAAGTACGACGAGAACCTGCCCGACGAGACCGTCGAGGCGATCAAGGAACACCGCGTCGCGATCAAGGGCCCGCTGACGACGCCTGTCGGTGCCGGGTTCCGCTCGCTGAACGTCGCGCTGCGAAAGAAGCTCGACCTCTACGCGAACGTCCGACCGACCTACCACCTCGACGGCGTCCCGTCGCCGGTCAAGAACCCCGGCGAGATGGACATGGTCACGTTCCGTGAGAACACGGAAGACGTCTACGCCGGCATCGAGTGGGAGGCCGGTACCGACGACGTCCAGGAGGTCAAGGAGTTCGTCGAGAACGACATGGGCTTCGACAGCACCATCCACGACGGCCCCGTCGGCATCGGCGTCAAGCCGATCACGGAGTTCGGGACGAAGCGACTCGTCCGCCGCGCCATCGACTACGCCCTCGAACACGACCGCGACTCGGTCACGCTGGTCCACAAGGGCAACATCATGAAGTTCACCGAGGGCCAGTTCCGCGACTGGGGCTACGAGGTCGCAGAAGAAGAGTACGGTGACGAGGTCATCACCGAGGACACGCTCTGGGAGGAGAAAGACGGCGAAGCGCCCGACGACGCGGTCGTCGTCAACGACCGCATCGCGGACAACATGCTCCAGCAGATCCTGACCCGGACCGACGAGTACGACGTCGTCGCGACGATGAACCTGAACGGGGACTACATGTCCGACGCCTGCGGTGCCCAGATCGGTGGCCTCGGCATCGCCCCCGGTTCCAACTTCGGCGACGGCCTCCTGCTGGCCGAACCCGTCCACGGCTCCGCACCCAAGTACGAGGGCCAGGACAAGGTCAACCCGACCGCCATGATCCTCTCGGGCCGCATGATGCTCGAGTATCTCGGCTGGTCCGACGCCGCCGACCTCGTCCGCGACGCCGTCGAGGAGACCATCTCCTCCGGCAAGGTCACCTACGACTTAGAGCGCCAGCTCGAGGACGCCGAGAAGCTCGCCACCAGCGAGTTCGCCGAGGAAGTCGTCGCGAATATCGAGAAGCTTTCGTAGAAAGCTTCTCACCCTCTCGCGGCATCTACTACTCTCGATTTCTTTCGCTACCGACGCCGATCAGCGATGGCCGGCTCGCAGCCGTTTACCCCTCGATCGACGGGCGCTCGTGTTCCCTGCTTCGTAACGCTCTCACGGGCGGCCGTCGTAGCCCCCGTCGATGGACGAACGCGACCTCGCGGTCCGGATCGCCGACACCGACCGAAAACGAACGGACGCCTTCGACGTTCGCCACGCGGTCTTCGTCGCGGAACAGGGCGTCGACGAAGAACTCGAGTACGACGACCACGACGAGACGGCGACCCACTTCGTCGCCTACGACGGCACGGAGCCGATCGGCGCGGCCCGGCTGCGCGAACCCGAGGACGGCGTCGGCAAGGTCGAACGCGTCGCCGTCCTCGAGCCCCGCCGCGAGGAGGGCGTGGGACGGGCGCTGATGGCGACGCTCGAGCGTCGGGCCGCCGACGAGGAACTCACGGCGCTGAAACTCCACTCCCAGACTCACGCCGCCGACTTCTACCGCGAACTCGGCTACGAGCGCCACGGCTCGGAATTCGAAGAGGCGGGGATTCCCCACGTGGAGATGCGTAAGTCGCTAGCGTGATCCGTCGGGGCCGCGGTCATCCGTTGGCGCTCGAGCGAGTGCCGTCCCGCCGCCGGCGTCGGCCGCCCGTCTGACTGACTTTCAAGAGTGCGGCCGTGGGCATCGGAGCTATGCAACAGGACAGCTACGTCCCCCTGACCGTCCCCGAAACGACGCTGACGAGGCTGCGAACGACCGGCCGAATCGTCCTCCCGCTCGCGGTCGCGGCCGCCATCACCTGGCTCGGGGTCGTCGTCTTCCTCGAGGTCGTGACGACGCTGCTGACGTAGGGGACGGTGGACTGGCGAGGCACGCTCGAGGCGGTCCGTCGAACCGCTCTCGAGTACGACGTGGGAGCCGCTGGAGCGACCGACGGCGGTTCCGCGTCGAGACGGCGGTGATCGACGGCGTCATTCCCCGCGCCAGCTCGGGTCCTTCCGCGGCGGGCTGAAGACGTCGATGCCGCGGACGACTTCGTCGCCACGGTTTTCCGCGGCATGGGGCTGGTCGCCCGGAATCGCGTAGGAGTCGCCCGGACCGCAGACGATCTCCGTTCGCCCGTCGCGGTCGTCGCCACCGACGAGAAAGGTCAGTTCTCCCGAGCAGATGTACCCGGTCTGTTCGTGTGGGTGGCTGTGTTCCTCGACGACCGCGCCCGGTTCGATCTCGAAGTGCTGGACGTTCATCGAGTCGGTACCGGCAAGCAGCGCCAGATGGACGCCATCGGCGGCCTCGGCCGGCTCGCGGTCGGTCAGGGAGACGCGTTCCATACGACCGTCGAACGATGATCGCCGATATAATTCCACGGGTTCCGATCGATTCCGGCACCCACCGATCGACCCGTGCCGGGACGTGGGTTGCCGACGACGGATCGCGACCGGAAAGCGTATCAACTACATATGTTAATGGAGCAACATGAATCCGTACGTACTGCTCGCCGGGGCGATCCTATCGGAACTCGTCGGTACGACGGCGCTCAAACTCTCCGAGGGGTTCTCTCGGCCGCTCCCGAGTCTCGTCGTCTTGCTCGGCTACGGCGTCGCCTTCTATCTCCTCTCGTTGACTCTCGAGGAACTGCCGGTCGGACTCGTCTACGCGACGTGGGCCGCGCTCGGAATCGTCGGCGTCGCGTCGATCGGCGTCGTCGTCTTCGGCGAGCGCCTCGATCCGGCGGCCGTCGTCGGGCTGGGACTCGTCCTCGCCGGCGTCTACTGTCTCAACGTCGTCTCGGACGTGGCCGCCCACTGACGCCCGCGGGGGAGTAGCGAACCGCCGGCGATCACGTTCGCCGTGCGTGGCGAAGGTTGAACTGTCCCGAGGAGCCATCTCGAGGCATGTACGCCGTCGTCGGCTGTAGCGAGTGTTCGAACCTCTGGATCATCGAGGGCCGTTCGGAGACGACCCAGTGTCCCCGCTGTGGCGCGCGCAAAGCCTACGAGAAACGCAAGAAGTTCGTCGAGACCGACGACGCGGCTCATGCCCGCGACGTGCGCGCCTCGATGCTCGCGAACCGACAGGGCGAGGGCGAGGCCTTCGCCGAACTCGACTCCTTCGACGCGCTCGAGGACGAGGTCGCCGACGGCGTCGTCGACGACGAGGAGTACCTCGCGGAGTCCGGACTGGACGTCGACGCGGTCGACGCCGCCGGCGAGCGCGACCCGCGCGGCCCGACCCGAAGCGGGAGCAAGCGAGAGATCGTGGAGTCGGCCCTCGAAGCCCTCGAGGAGCCGACTGAGGGCGAAATCATCGATTACGCTGCCGAACGCGGCGTCAAACCCGAGTACGTTCGGGACGCTCTCGAGAAGCTGACGCGCCGGGGCGTCGTCAGCGAGAGTCGCGGCCGGTATCGGCTGCTGTGAGTCTCCCGTCGCGGTGCCGGCCTACCGACCGAGGTCTTCGTGGGCGCTGGCGAGGTGGTTCGACGCCAGCGCACCGAGCAGGGAGAGTTCGCCGGCGAGCGCGCCGACGGCGATGATTTCGGCCAGCGCGTCGGCGTTCGAGCCGGGCGGATCGCCCCCGCCTCGCAGCCCCAGAACGTCCAGCGCCTCGGCCTGGGTCGGGAGTTTCGTGCCGCCGCCGACGGTCCCGACCTCGAGCGAGGCCAGCGAGACGCTGGCGTAGAGGTCGGTGGTGCCGTCCTCGCGCTCGCGGGCGTCCATCGTCGTGATGGTGTTGGCGGCCTCGACGACCTGGGCCTCGTCCTGCCCGGTCGCGAGGAAGGCCGCGCCGACGACGTTGGCGGCGTGGGCGTTGAACCCCAGGCTGCCCGCCTTGGCGCTCCCGACGAGGTTCTTGCGGGTGTTGGCCTCGGCGATGGCGTCGGCGGTCGTGTGCAACCGGTCCTCGACCAGTTCGCCGGGGATCACGGCGTCGGCGGTGACCGAGCGGCCCCGTCCCTCGACGGCGTTGATGGCGGCGGGTTTCTTGTCCGAACACATGTTCCCCGAGAGCGCGACGAGCGAGGCCGGCGTCTCGCGCTCGACGAGTTCGCAGGCCTCGCCGGTGGCGATCGTGGCCATGTTCATGCCCATCGCGTCCTTGGTGTCGTAGGCGAAACGTAGGTAAACGGAGTCACCAACGACGTAGGGCTCGACGTCGAGCAGTTCGCCGTGGCTGGTGGTGGACTCGGCGGCCTCGGCCAGCGCCTCGAGGTTCTGAGAGACCCAGTCGACCGTCTCGGCCGCCTCGGCGACGCCCGCGACCCGAAACACCGGGGCGCGGGTCATCCCGTTTTTCGTCACGCGGGCGTCGGCACCGCCCGCGGACCGGATCACGCCCAGCCCGCGGTTGACCGACGCCAGCAGTGCCCCCTCGGTCGTCGCCAGCGGCAGGTAGTGATCGCCGTCGGCCGCACCGCCGTCTACCGGGACCGGCCCCACGACGCCCATCGGCACCTGTGCCGCGCCGATCATGTTCTCGATGTTGGGCTCCGCTCGCTCGGCGTCGAAGGCGTAGTCGCCGATCGCCTCGAGGTCGGTCCCCGACTCACGTTCGACCAGCAGCCGTCGGGCCGCGGCCGCGGTGTCGTGGTCGGCGTGGTCCTCGAGTTCGTGAATGCGGAGGTCCCCCTCCTGCACCCGGTCGGCGAGGGTCTCGGGATCTGTCATGGGTAGGCCGAGACGGGGCCGGCCCCTAACAGTTGCTGATTGGCCGCGGTCACTCCGAGCCGAGATCGAACGAGAAGTCGCCGCCGGCGGCCCGATACCCCGTGACCCCCTCGTAACAGACCAGCGCCAACAGCGCGCCGGTCCCGATCGTGGCGATGACGAGTTCCCGGAGCCCCTCGGCCTCGGCGGCGAACGCGACTGCGAATACGGCGGTCGCGAGCGCGGCGAACCGGAGCCTGCTTCGGGGCCGAATCGTCGCGTCAGTGGCTGCGAGATACAACTGCGGAATGGCGACGGCGACCCCGGCGAACAGCAGTACCGCGACCACCGGGCCGTCCCGAAGCGAGACCCCGAACTGCCCCTCGAGGACGACCGAGACGGCGACCGCGAGGACGAACACCAGCAGCGAGCCGAAGAGGACGCGACCTTCGCGATCGATCATACTGGCCGGTCAACGCGGGGCCGGGTCAACGTTGCGCTCGGTTGCAGTCTCGGCGACTGTCGGCGTCGCAGTCGCGGGCGGGGGCGGTCCCGTGTCGCCGATCCACGGGACCGCTCGAGGGGGTCGATTTTTGCCGCTGGATCGAGAGGACGGGAGCATGGACGTCGGACTCATGGTGACGGACTTCGGCGAGACCGATCTCGCGGACGTGGCTGTCCGCGCGGAGGACAGCGGCTACGACGCCGTCTGGCTCGGCGAACTCTGGGGGGCAAGCAGCATCGTACAGGCGACCGAGATCGCCTGCCGGACCGACGAGATCGGTATTGGCACCGCGATCGTGAACGTCTACTCGCGGACGCCGGCCGTCCTCGCGATGACCGCCGCCTCGCTTCAGGACGTCTCGGACGGCCGGTTCACGCTCGGCCTCGGAACGAGTACCGCCACCGCGGTCGAGGGGCTCCACGGGATGGCGTTCGACCGGCCGGTGCGACGCGCCCACGAGACGATCGAACTGGTCCGCGAACTGACCGCGGGCACCGGCGACCCGGTCGACTACGAGGGCGAACTGCTCGAGTCGTCGGCGTTCCCGTCGATCGAGGTCCCGGTGTCGATCTACCACGCCGGGCTCGGCCCGGCCAACCGCCGGGTCGTCGGCCGGCTGGCCGACGGCTGGATTCCGCACAACGTCCCGTTCTCACGGCTCGAGACTGCCTTCGAGGAGGTCGCGGCGGCCGCACGGGAGCGCGACCGCGACCCCGACGCGATCGAGATCGCGCCGTACGTGCCGGCGGCGGTCAGCGACGACCCCGAGGAAGCACGCCAGACCCTGCGTCGGCACGTCGCCTACTACGTCGGGAGCGGCGAGGGGTACCGCCGGGCGGTCGCGACCGAGTTCCCCGACGAAGCCGATCGGATCGCCGAAGCCTGGCGGGCGGGCGAGAAGGGCGAGGCGGCGGCCGCGGTGACCGACGCGATGATCGCGGATCTGGGGGTGGCCGGCACTCCCGAGACGGCTCGCGAGCGGCTCCGGACTCTCGTTGCCGAGACCGGGATCGACCATCCGATCGTCGTCGTCCCCGAGCCCGCTTCCGATGACGTCGCCGAGGCGACGATCCGGGAACTCGCGCCCGACCGGCTGTAGGCGGACCGAGTGGCGGGACGGATCGGCACGCCCGCGGTCGTGCGATCCGGCAGCCGACGCCGCGACCGATCACGTGGATCTCGCTCTCGAGCCCGACTCCGAGACGTCCGTCGCCGGCGCTACTCGAGCCCGACTCGGCACCCGGTCTCGGCCGATTCGTAGGCGGCCTCGATCGTCCGCAGGTCCGCCAGCCCGTCCGCGCCGTCGGGTTCGGGTGTGGTACCGGTCAGTACGCAGTAGCCGAAGTAGTCGAACTCCTCGCAGACCTCGTCGACGGACGGGCCGGTGTACTCCATACAGACGTCCCCACTCTCGACGACCATCTCCTGTGGAACGACGCCGCCGAACGGCGACTCGATGTGGACCTTTCCGTCGGTGCCGACCAGCTCGAGCTGGCTATTGGCGTGGGCGTCGAAACTGGCGGTACACGAGGCCGTCGCGTCCGTCTCGAACTCGAGCTGGACGGCGACGTGTTCGTCGACGGCCGCGAAGGGGCCGCCGCTCGAGTGCGTGGTCGCGTACACGCCCGTCGGCTCGCGATCGAGCAGGAACCGGACCGTGTTGAGCGGATAGATCCCGAGATCGACCAGCGCGCCGCCGCCGGCGAGGGCGGGATCGAGCCGCCAGCTGTCGGGCCCCGCGGTCTCGAGCAGCGGGTTGGAGGAGCAGCCGTGGAGCAGGACGACGTCGCCGATGGCGCGCTCGCGGACGAGGTCCCGCGTGCGCCGAACCGTCGGCTCGGTCTGGAGCCGGTAGGCCGTCATCAGGGTCACGCCGGCGTCGGCACACGCGTCGACGATCTCGCGAGCGCGGTCGACGGTCGTCTCGAGGGGCTTCTCACAGATAACGTGCTTGCCGCGGTCGGCGGCCGCGATCGCGTACCGTCCGTGGGTCGCGTTCGGCGTCGCGACGTAGACGGCGTCGTAGTCGTCCGCGCGATCGCCCGCGAGGAAGGCGTCGTAGTCGACGACGGCGTCGACGTCGTACGTCTCGGCGACGTCCGTCGCCCGATCGGGGGAACTCGTCACCAGCGTCGTCGTCTCGCAGTAGGCCCCCGCGTCGATCGCCGGCAGCGCGCGCTGGCGTGCGAAGCCGCCGATTCCGACGACGGCGAGGCGAACCGTGCCCGCCGCCGATTCGCGCTCCCAGTCCCGTCGGGTGAAGTCCGCGAAGGCGTCCTCGAGTGCCATACCGCCGCTAGGGCGGCGAACCGAAAGGCTCCAGTGTCCAGATCACGAACTGTCTCGGCTACGGACCGGTCGGTTCGCCCGAACAACTGATAGCTGGTTTTCGATCGTTCTACCAGCCGATGGTATTCCCCCGGAACGCAGTATCGAAGGAAAAAATTATTCAATATGCGTCTCTGAGTTGTAGTCACTCACAGGTGACGTCCAATGGCTAACATGGAAACGGCGGAGCTGGAAACCGACCTAAGTCTGTTCAAATACGACAACCTAGAGCAGTTGCCCCCCCAGTACCGGGAGCTCGAGGAGTCGGAACGAACGGACCGCATCGAGGCGGCCCTCGAGGAGTTGGGCGACGACGTCGTCATCCTCGGGCACAACTACCAGCGACGCGAGATCGTCGAACACGCCGACTTCATCGGGGACTCCTACCAGCTCTCGACGGAGGCGGCCGAGGCCGACGCCGAGTACGTGATCTTCGGCGGCGTGACGTTCATGGCCGAGAGCGCGGACATCATCACCGACGACGACCAGTCCGTGATCCTCCCGAGCATGGAGGCCTCGTGTCCGATGGCGGGGATGGCCGAGGCCCTGCAGGTCGACAGCGCGTGGGCCGAGATCACGGCCGCCGCGCCCGACGACGACATCATCCCGATCACCTACATGAACTCCTACGCGGACCTGAAGGCCTTCTGTGCGAGCCAGGGTGGGCTCGTCTGTACCTCCTCGAACGCCCACAAGGCCTTCGAGTACGCCTTCGACAAGGGCGATAAGGTCCTCTTTCTCCCCGACAAACACCTCGGGGAGAACACGGCCCACCGGCTCGGTATGGAAGACGAGATCGCCCAGTGGGACCCCTGGGATCCGGCGGGGAAAGACGCCGACGAGGTCGCCGAGAGCGACATTATCCTCTGGGACGGCTACTGTCAGGTCCACGAGCGGTTCACCGCCGACCACATCGCCGAGATCCGTGCGGACCACCCCGACGCGAAGGTGGTCGTCCACCCCGAGTGTCGCCGCGAGGTCGTCGAGGCCGCCGACCGGGTCGGTTCGACCAGCACGATCTGCGAGACGGTCGAAAACGCCGACCCCGGCGAG
This sequence comes from Natrinema sp. H-ect1, assembly GCF_041821105.1. Taxonomy (NCBI): domain Archaea; kingdom Methanobacteriati; phylum Methanobacteriota; class Halobacteria; order Halobacteriales; family Natrialbaceae; genus Natrinema; species Natrinema sp. H-ect1. The sequence goes on from NZ_JBGUBA010000003.1 coordinate 533,308, forward strand.
ACGTGGGCGATCGGCACCGAGATCCACCTCACGAACCACCTCCAGCGCTGGCACCCCGAGGTGAACGTCCTCCCGCTCTGTGGCGACGCCTGCATGGACTGCAACGCCATGCGCCAGATCGACCCCAACTATCTCACCTGGGTCCTCGAGGAACTCGTCGCGGGCCGGGAACACAACGTGATCGAGGTCGCCCCCGAGGAGAAGGAACTCGCGGAAGTGGCCCTCGACCGCATGCTCGAGATCTGAGATGACCGAAACCGACACCAGCACGGCGACGACGACCGACGGCGAAGTTACGGACGTTCTCGTCGTCGGCAGCGGCATCGCGGGCTGTGCGGCCGCTCTGTCGGCCGCCCGGGAGGGCGCGGAGGTTCTCCTCCTGACGAAAGCGACCAAACCTGACGACGCCAGCACCGACTGGGCCCAAGGTGGTATCTCCACGACGCGGGGCGACCCCGACTCGCTCAAATCGGATATCATCGACGCCAGCGACGGTACCGCCGATCCCGACGCCGTCGAGACGCTCGTCGCGAACGCCGACGACGCCGTCGAAGACGTTCTCGTCGACACCCTCGAGGTCGCGTTCGACGAGAGCGAGGACGGCGAGTTCGACTACACCCGCGAGGCGGCCCACTCCGAGTACCGGATCCTCCACGTCGACGCCGCGACCGGCTCGCACATCCTGCGCCCGTTCCTCAACTACGTCGACGCCCACGAACACATTGAGGTCCGTCAGGACACGGCGGCGCTCGAGTTGATCACCGCCGAGGGGCGGGTCCATGGCGTGGTAAGTGACGAACAGTCGGAGGGTCACCCGATCTACGCCGGCGCGACGGTGCTGGCGACGGGCGGCATCGGCGCGCTCTACGGCCGGTCGACCAACCCCGACGGCGCGACCGGCGACGGCATCGCCATGGCCGCGCTCGCGGGGGCCGACGTCGAGGACATGGAGTACGTCCAGTTCCACCCGACCGCCTATGCTGGCGACGATCCCTTCCTGCTCTCGGAAGCCCTGCGCGGCGAGGGTGCGGTGCTTCGCAACGGGGACGGCGAGCGGTTCATGGAGGACTATCACCCGCAGGGCGATCTCGCACCACGGGACGTGGTCGCCCGCGCAGTCGAAACGGAACGCGAGGAAACCGGCGAGGTCGTCCTCGACGTGAGTCCCCTCGAGTTCGAGGCGGAGTACCCCGCCATCGCCGAGAAGTGCCGGGATCGGGGCATCGAAGGCGACGAGATCCCCGTCGCGCCCTGCGAACACTTCCTGTGTGGCGGCATCGCCGTCGACGACCGCGGTCGCACCTCGCTCGACCGGCTCTACGCCGCCGGGGAGTGTGCCCGCACCGGCGTCCACGGCGCGAACCGGCTGGCGAGTACGAGCCTGCTCGAGGGGCTCGTTTGGGGACTGCGCGCGGGTGAGGACGCTGTCGGGTTCGATCCGGAGCCCGTCGAGGCGCCCGAACTCCGAAACCGCGACCCCGACCTGCCCGACCGGTTCGCCGCCGAGAAATTCACCCGGTTGCAGCAAACGATGGACGAGTACCTGGGGCTCGAGCGCGACCCCGAGGAGATCGCCCGCGCGGGTTCCGTCCTCCGGCGGCTCAAGGGCGAGGTCGACGCCTACGTCCGCACGCGGACGACACGCAGCCTCTACGAACTGCGCAACGCCAGCGTCGTCGCGCTGTTGATCGCGCGTGCGGCGAGCGAGAACACCGAGTCGATCGGCTGTCACTACGTCGTCGACGCGGAACGTCCGCCTCGAGCCTGACTGGACGAGCGGTCGCACGGGCCGACTACCGGCGTCGGCGAGTCGGACGGCCCCTGCTACCAGTGCCCGTTCCGCTTTCGGAACGCTTGAAGTCACCTGTGGAGAATGTCGAGCGTGGCCCGCGCTCGCCTCTTCGCCTCCCTCTGTGGACTCGTCTTCTTCGTCAACCTCGCCAGAATCGTCTTCGCACCGCTGCTCGACGTGTTCATCGGCGAGTTCGCGATCGGCGAGGCGACGGCCGGACTCATCGTGACGCTCGCGTGGGTCGGGAGCGCGTCGCCCCGATTGCCCACCGGCTGGCTGCTCACGAAGGTCCCGAGACACTACGTCGTGATCGGTGCGGGAACGATCCTCGCGGTTGCGTCCGGCCTCGCCGCGACCGCGACGACGGTCCGTCATCTCATGATCGGCGCGTTCCTCATGGGAATCGCCTCCGGGGTGTACTTCGTCTCGGCGAACCCGCTGTTGAGCGAACTGTACCCGACGCGGATCGGCCGCGTCATGGGAATCCACGGGGCCGCCAGCCAGCTCGCCGCGGTGATCGCCGCTCCCTTCGTTGCGCTCGCCCTTCTCGTCGACTGGCGGCTCTCGCTGTGGGCGATCGCCGTCGGGGCGGCGCTTGTCACGGCCTACGCGTGGTACGCCGCGAGCGGGACCGAGATGCCGGCGGCCGGACGGGACGACCGCGACTTCGTCGCCGGCGCGCTCTCGGAGTGGCGGATCATCGTGACGGCGCTTGCCATCGTCGGTGCCGCGTCGTTCGTCTGGCAGGGCGTGTTCAATTTCTACGAACTCTACATGCAGTCGAAGGGGCTCTCCGACCGCGCCGCGGGGACGATGCTCACGGTCGTCTTCGCCGCCGGGGTGCCCGCGTTCTTCCTCGGCGGCGACCTGGCCGACAGGCTCCCGAAGGTCCCGTTTCTGCTCGGGATCGTCGGTGCGTTCTCGGCGTGCCTGCTCGCGCTTACCGTCGTCGACGGACTGATCGCGCTGGTCGTCCTCTCGGCGGCCATCGGGGTCGTCATCCACACGCTGTTTCCGGCCACGGACACGTATCTCCTCGATACGCTCCCGGACTCCGCGCGCGGCAGCGCCTACGCCGTATTCAGTTCCGCGTGGATGCTCACGCAGGCACTCGGCTCGTCCGCGCTGGGGCTGTTCATCGAGCGGGGATACACCTACGACGCGGTCTTCGCCGTCGCCGCGCTCGGTCTCGCCGCCACGATCGCGGTCCTCATCGTCCTCGAGCGGACGGGGCGGCTCCCCGAGTAGCCCGTAGATCGCGACGAACCGGCTCGGTCGCGAGTTCGAGGCCGCACCAAGCGGGTCGCTTTTTTGCCGGGCGCTCACAGACTCGCGTATGATCACCGACGTGCAGGTCGAACGCTGGCTCCGCGAGGACGTGGGCCACCACGACGTGACGAATCAGGTGCCCGGCGAAACGACCGGGCGACTCGTCGCGAAAGAGTCGGGCGTCGCTGCCGGCCTCGAGGCCGCGACGGCGGTCTTCGACTACCTCGACGTACCCGTGACCGACCGCCTCGAGGACGGAACCGAGATCGAACCTGGCGACGAACTCCTTCGGGTCGAAGGGGCCGCACGCGAGGTGCTGCGTGGGGAACGCGTCGCCGTGAACCTCGCGGGCCACGCCTCGGGGATCGCGACGCGGACGCGCGAGGCAGTCACCGCGGCGCGAACCGAATCGGACGACGTCGCGATCGCCGCGACCCGCAAGACCACCCCCGGCCTCCGCGGGGTCGAGAAGCGGGCGGTCGTCGCGGGCGGCGGCGACACCCACCGGCTCGACCTCTCGCATATGGTCATGGTCAAGGACAATCACATCGAAGAGATGGGCCTCGAGGGGGCGATCACCCACTTCGACGAGCGGACGTCGTTCGCGACGAAGATCGACGTCGAGGTCGAACGCGTCGAAGACGCCCCGCGTGCGGCCACAGCGGGTGCCGATATCGTCCTGCTGGACAACATGACGCCCGACCGGACGCGGGACGCGGTCGCGGAACTCGCCGACTACGACGGCGTGTTGGCCGAGGCCAGCGGCGGGATCGCCGTCGCGGACGTGCCCGACTACGCCGCCACCGGTGTCGACGTGATCTCGATGGGGTCGCTGACCCACTCGGCGCCGTCGCTCGATCTCTCCTTTCGAACCGGGAACTGACGCCCACTTACTCCTCGCTCCAGGCCTGAACGTCCGACTCCTCGAGGAAGAGCGAGGGATCGTCGTGGGAGAACGTCACCCAGCCCGCGACCGGATCGGCCGCGACGTGAACCAGCAACTCCGCCTCCAGCAGCGCGGTTTCGAAGACGGATCGACACGCCGAGACGTCGTAGACCAGCGGGACGAGGACGGCCGTCTCGGTCTCCTCGTCGCGTTCGACCGCGAGCGCCACCCGGCGATCGCCGTCGCCCTCCTCGAGGGGCCGGTAGTAGACATCGGCCGCGGAAATCGTTACGTCGCCGTCCTCGATCAGTCCTTCGACGAGTTCGTACGCCGACTGCGAGACCGCGACATCGAGCCCGGTCCGATCCTCGCTCTCGACCGGTGAGACGTCGGTCGGTTCGAGGACGACGGCGTCCCAGCCCTCCTCGCGGTACTCTTCGGCGATTCCCGCCGCGTCCTCGAGGAGGTCGTCCCAGACGGCGTCCGTCCCCATCGAGTCCTCCGCCGTCATCGCCGCCCCTCCGGTCCCGTCGGTGTGTGCATACCCGGGGGAACGACGTGGAGACGAAAAACGTTACCTCACTTCGGGGATCGTGGTAGCGGTCCGATATTATTAGGTGATGGCGAGTCGACACGTCACGCATGTCCGCCCGCGACGACTCGGGACGCGATCGCAAACCGTTCCCGAAACGACTGGGTGAACTCGCCGTTTCGATCGTCGTCCTGACCGGCGTGACGGTCGTGGTCGGCTACGGCGGCTGGGCCGTCCTGACGCTGCTCGCCAAGCTGGGCGGTCCCGATCCGGAGACGGCCGACGGGGACCCGCTCAGGGAGCGACTACTGGCCTGGCCCGAACGGAACCGCGAGTTCATGCGAAACGACGGCTGGGGGGAACTCCCGCTGAAACCGTAGCCCGACGCGAGCGGCCGACTCGTTCCGTCACGGCTCGGACTCCGCGTCGTCGATCGAACCGACAGTCGCATCGCCGACCAGTTCGTCCTCGAGCGCCCGGCGGACGGGCTCGGGATCGGCCGGGCCGTCCGCGTCCGCGACGGTGCCGACCGACGCCGGCTCGAGCGAGAGCCCGAGCGTGCCGTAGACTCCCTCGAGAACGTCTGCGAGTCCTTCCCGGTTCGCGACGAGGACGACGCCAGCGACGAGCGCGGCGTCCTGCCGGACCCGCTGGGCGATGCCGACGACCTTCCGTCGCTGCCCGTCCCTCCCCTCGGTCGACAGCGAGTGGGTCCCCGGACAGAACGCGTCGTCGGGCTCGCCCCTGACCGGCGAGGGGCCCAGTCCCTCGAGCGCGCGTTCGACGGCGGCCGTGGCGCGCTCGTAGCGGTCGGTGGTCCCCTGCCGATACTCCGCGACCGGCTCCGCACGGGCAAAGGCCAGCGTCGTCTCGCCGTCGTAGGCGACCGCCCGCCCACCGACCGACCGCTCGATCGGCGGGAACCCCCGGTCGTCGGCCGCCTCGCGGGCGCGGTCGTACCCCTCGAGTTCGGCGTCCCGGCGGCCGAACGCGACCTGTCGGTGGGGGACCCAGACCCGGACGGCGGGCTCGCCGTCGGCGGCGCTCGAGAGCAGTCGGCGGGTCGCGTCGCGATCGGCGGGGATCGAATCGGCCCGTCCACGAAGCACGCGCATATCGGCCGTTCGACTCGGTGGGTCTAAACGGTCACGCCACCCAGCGTCGGACGACCGATGGCCGTTACGCTCCCCGAAGCAGTCCTGGCCCAGTACGAGCGCTTCTCGCTGTACAACTCGCCCTATCCCGCCCACGACGGCGGCTGTGCGATCGACCTCTATCCGGGGACGCTCGCCGACGGGCGGACGACCGCCGCGCCAAGCCCGGTCGCCGGCACCGTCCGGGAGACCCGCACCGTCCGCGCGCCGCCGAAACCCTACGCGCCCGACCACGACCACCTGATCCTGCTCGAGCCAGCGGCCTCGAGCCCGCTGGCCGGCCGCACGGTCCGGATTCTGCACGTCGAGCCCGCGGTCGCGGCCGGCGACCGCGTGGCGCGTGGCGACTCGCTGGGGCGACTCGTCCGCGCGGGCTTTTTCGCGCCGTGGGTCGACAACCACCTCCACGTCGGCGTCCGGGAGCTGGACCAGAACCCCTACCGGGCGTCGGGCTCGCTCCCGCTGGAACTCGGGGTCTCGGTCCGGCCCCTCGAGTGGGACGGCACCGGCCGCGTTCGATCGGCCGGCGACACCTACGCGGTACTGGATGCGCCAGTGCATCCGAATCCCGGCGCTGAATTCGTCGGCGTGGGGGCCGACGGCGGCGGCGTCATAGACGGCGGGCTCCCCCACTACGACGGCGGCGGACTGCTCGAGCGCGGCGAGTCGCTCGAGGCCGACGACCCGGCCGAGACGGTCGTCTCGCTGAACGGCGATCGCCTCGGCGTCGCGACCGGCCGGACGATCGCGTGGGACGACCTGACCGTCACGGCAAACGGCGAGCCGATCACCGGGGTGTCGCTGTTCTGTGCCCGCGACGGCGCGTTCGGTGCGAAACTGATCTGTCCCGATCGCCGCTTCGAAGTCGGGACGGACGTTCGCGTGCGGGTCCGCTCGAGCGACGAGCGCTGATCGATGCCCGTCCCGGACCGCGGTCCGCGAACCAACGGCGGACAACGGGAACGACTAGAAACGTAGCTGTCAAGAGCGTCGCCGAGAGACGGGCGGCTATGACCGAGGACACCCCGACGGAGGCCATGCTCGAGGAGTTCGACGATCGCGAGAGCATGCTGCAACACTTCCTCGACGAGAACCAGGAGTTCCTCTCGTGGCTCGGGACGAGCATCGATCACGTCGGCGACGGCACGATGACGATGTCGATCCCCTACGACGAGAAGTTGACGAACACGCGGCCCACCGCCGCCGACGACGAACGGGCGGACATGCACGGCGGCGTCGCCGCGACGCTGATCGATACCGTCGGCGGCCTCTGTCTGCGGACGGCCATGGACGATCCCTTCGGCGCGCGGATCGCAACCATCAACCTGAACCTCAACTATCTCCGGCCGGCGACGGGGGATCTCGTGGCGACGGCGGACGTCGTCCGGGTCGGCGGCAGCGTCGGCGTCAGCGAGATCGTCGTCGAGAGTACGACGCCCGACGGGGAAACCCACGAGGTCGCGATCGGGCAGGGCGCGTATCGGGTCTTCCGGGGCGACTGATCCCGGTCACGGCCGCGCTCGTCGCGGCTCCGCCTCGTTCTCGCTCTCCGTCGGTCACCGATCGGCGTCGTCTACGAGTCGGCGGTCAGTATCCGCAATCGAGCCACGAACGCCGCGGTAACGAGTCCGAAGACGAGCGCGGGCAGAAACGCACTCGCCGAGACGTAGTACCAGAACACGTACGCGCTACCGGCGGCACCGAGCAGGTACACCGGCAGTAACCGCCGTTCGTTCATTCGGACGGTCCCTCCATCGTCGATCCGTCGCTCGAGTTATCGCCGACCACCACACGTACCGATCGAACCCCGCTCATACCCCTTCGTTCGACTGACGGGGGTAAACATCTGCGGACCGGCAACCGTCGGTCGAGCGTCCCGCTCTCGCGAGCGACCGTGTCCCCGTCGATGGCAGTCCTCGAGTGTCGGCGGCGCAGCGACTCAGCCGTCGGTGGATACCATCCGCAGCCGAACGACGAGATAGCCCGCGACGAGGGCGAACGCACCGGCGTACAGCCACGTACCGTTCGTAATCGCGTAGCTGAACGCGATGGCGTTGAGCGCGATACCGACAAGATACAGCGGACGCAGTCGCCGCCGGTTCATGTGCGATCACCGCCCGTCGCCGACTCGAGGCGCGGACCGTTCGCTTCGTCGTCGAGTCGTGATCGACCGGAGTCCATAGCCGACCCTTGGACCGACGGCCGTGAAAAGGCAGGGGCCGAGCGAGCCACCGTCGACGGGCGGTTACGCGAACGCGATCTCCGCGCTCGGTTCGACCTCGCCGAACAGCCACGCGGCGTGATCGAGGGCGTACTCATGGTGGTCGTCCTCGATCGCGCCGATGCAGTCCTCGAGCATGATCGGCCGGAAATCCCGTAGCCCCGCACTACCGCCGGTGTGGAGAACACAGACGTTCGCGAGGGTCCCACAGATCACCAGGTCGTCGATCCCGCGGGCGTTCAGCCATCCCTCGAGTTCGGTGTTGTAAAAGGCGTCGTAGGTGTGTTTCTCGATCACGTGGTCCCCGTCTTCGACGGGCAGCTCGTCGACGATCTCGGCCTCCCACGAGCCCTCGAGGACGTGTTCGCCCCACTGCTCGAACTCGTCGTAGTAGTGGGCGTCGTCGAACTGTTCCGGTGGGTGGACGTCGCGTGTGAAGACCACCTGCGTCCCGGCCTCGCGAGCGCGCTCGAGCAAGTCGGCGATCGGCTCGATGACGGCCTCGCTGCCCGGCGCGTACAGCGAGCCGTCCGGATGACAGAACCCGTTTTGCATGTCGACGACCACTACCGCCGTGCGATCCGGATCGAGTTGCATGCCTGGCGGTACGAACGGGATCGTCAAAACGTTCGCGCCGGCCTCGAGGCGGTTCGCGTATCGCCCGCAACTCGCGGCTCACCGCCCGACCGCCTTTCATGCGACTGCCGAATACGGAACCCGCTGGGACGAGAACATCGCTCCGTTCCGCGAACCCCTTCGATCCGATCATGAAGTACGAACGCCTTGAGGAGTACGGCGCGATCGGCGACGGAAACACGGTCGCCCTCGTCGGCCGCGACGGCTCGATCGACTGGTGTCCGTTGCCCCACGTCGAGTCGCCGAGCGTCTTCGCCGCCCTGCTCGATGCCGACCGCGGCGGCCGCTTCGCCGTCCGCCCCCGGCAGTCGTTCGAGTCCGTCCAGCGCTACCGAGATCGGACGAACGTCCTCGAGACGACGTTCCGGACCGCCGGCGGCGCGGCGACGGTGACCGATTTCGTGCCCGTCACCGACGCCGACGACCGGCCGCCCGCCGTCTACCGGAAACTGGACTGCGAGGACGGCCCGCTCGAGGTCGCGATCGAGTTCGACCCCCGATTCGACTACGCGCGGGACGTGCCCGAGATCGAGTCGACGGCCGACGGCGTCGTCGCGACCGGCGACGACGAGCGGGCCGTCCTCGCGAGCGACCTCCCGCTCGAGCCCGCGAGCGACGGCCCCGGAGCGACCGCGACCGCGACGCTCGCGGGCGGCGAGACGCGCTGGCTCGCGCTCGGGTACGGCGAGGGAATCGCCTTCGAACCGTCGCGGTATCGGGAGGCACTCGCTGGAACGATCGACTACTGGCGCGACTGGGTCCACGACTGCGACGGCGGGGAGCGTCCCGTCGGCGACCGGTGGCACGACCTCGCGGTCCGGTCGTCGCTCGTCCTCAAACTCCTGATTCACCGCGAGACGGGCGCTGTGTGTGCGGCCCCGACGACCTCGCTGCCCGAGGACGTCGGCGGCGTCCGCAACTGGGACTACCGCTACAACTGGATCCGCGACGCGGCCTTCACCGTCCGGGCGCTGGCCGAACTGGACCACCTCGAGGAGGCGCGGTCGTACTTCCGGCTGTGTCTCGACCACTGTCGGCACCACGACCCGGCCGACGTGCCGCCGGTCTACGACCTCCACGGCGGGGCCGACCTCGAGGAGCGCGTCCTCGATCACCTCGAGGGCTACCGCCGTTCGGCCCCCGTTCGCGTCGGCAACGCGGCCCGGAAGCAACACCAGCTCGACGTCTACGGCGAGTTGATCCTCGCGATCTACGAGAGCGTCCGCTACGGCGAGCCGATCCGGGCCGACGACTGGGCGGTGGTCCGTGACTTCGTCGAGTACGTCTGCGACGGCTGGGACGACCCCGACGCCGGGATCTGGGAGGTACGGAGCGACCCCGAGCAGTTCGTCTACTCGAAGGTGATGTGCTGGACGGCGCTCGATCGCGGGATCGAACTCGCCGCGGCCGCCGACGGCGTCGACGCGCCCCTCGAGCGCTGGCGGGCCCGTCGCGAGGACGTTCGGGCGGCGATCCTCGAGCGGGGGTTCAGCGAGGGAACGAACAGCTTCGTGCGCGCTTTCGACGACGAGGACACGCTCGACGCGGCGAACCTGCTCGTTCCGGTCGTCGGGTTCCTCCCGCCCGACGACGACCGCGTCCGGGGGACGATCGACGCGACGCTGGACCGGCTGGCGACCGACGACGGACTCGTCCGGCGCTACGAGGGCGACGACGGCCTGCCGGGGGTCGACAGCCCGTTCGTCGTGTGTTCGTTCTGGCTCGTCACTGCGCTCGCGCTCGCCGGGCGGACCGACGAGGCCCGCGACCGCTTCGAGTCGGTCCTCGAGTACGCCAGTCCGCTCGGCCTGCTGTCCGAAGCGATCGACGAGGAGACCGGCGAACAACGGGGCAACTATCCGCAGGCCTACAGCCACATCGGGCTGCTCAACGGCGCGCTGTACCTGGCGGACGCGACCGGCTCGGGCGACGCGTCGCCGGCACCGCTCGGGAGCGAGGCTGACGGCGTCGATTCGGAGACGGAGATCGTCCGGCGATCGAACGACGACGAGTGAGACCAATGAGCGACGACAACACCAACGACTCGAGCGAGGAATCGACTGCGGTGACGACAGACGCGCGAGAGCGCCGTTCGCGACCCGACGACGGCGACGGAAGCGGAGCGGACGGTTCGAACGGGAGCGGCGCAAACGACGGTGGCGACGGAAACGGCGACGGCGGCGACTCGATGCGGCCGGGCGAGATGATGCTCAAACATCCAGTAAAGGAGACCTGGGTCCAGTACGCCGTCATCTCGCTCGGTATCTGGCTCGTCGCGAGTACACCGGCCCTGAACTACGGGAGCGCGTTGATGGTCTGGAACGGCGTCGTCAGCGGGCTCCTCCTGATCGCGCTGGCCGGGCTCACGATCTACCGCGAGAGCGGCTACGCCAACTACGCCAACGGCTTCGTCGGTCTCTGGCTCGTGTTCGCGCCGATCGCGTTCTGGGCCCCGACGGCCGCGGCGTACGCAAACAACGCGCTCGTCGGGACCATGGTGATCACGTTCTCGGTGCTGATCGTGATGCGCTCCGAGATGGACGGCCCGACGATCCCGCCGGGCTGGTCGTACAACCCCTCGACGGGGGCCCAACGCGCGCCGCTGATCGCGCTCGGCATCTTCGGCTTCTTCGCCTCGTGGTACATGGCTGCCTTCCAACTGGGCTACATCGAGCGCGTCTGGGACCCGCTGTACGATCCGGGAACCGCGGCGATACTGACCTCGAGCGTCTCGGAGGCGTTCCCGGTCTCCGATGCAGGTCTCGGCGCGGTGGCCTACTCCGTCGAGGCCCTGATGGGCTTCATGGGCGACCGTCGGCGGTGGCGGACGATGCCGTGGATGGTCGCCTTCTTCGGTGTCGTCGTCATCCCGCTGGGCTTCGTCCAGGTGCTGCTTGTCATCAGTCAGCCGATCATGGTCGGGACGTGGTGTACGCTCTGTCTGCTCTCGGCTTTCGGCATGCTCTGGATGATCGCGCTGACCGTGGACGAGGTCGTCGCGATGGGGCAGTTCCTCGTCCGGCTGATGCGACAGGGCGACAGCCTCTGGACCGCGTTCTGGATGGGTGGAACGTTCCCAGAAGACGAGGCCGGCGTAAGCGAGAACGCGATGAGAGAGATCGACGACCGTCCCGCCAGCGAGCCGTTCTGGGGCGTCTCGACCCCGTGGACGCTGCTGGGAGCGATGGCGCTCGGCGCGTGGCTCATGCTCTCGCCGACCGTCTTCGGAACGACCGGACTCATGGCCGACAGCAGCCACCTCGCCGGCTCGCTGATCGTTTCCTTCACCGTGATCGCGACCGCCGAGCCCGCTCGCACGGTCCGATTCTTGAACGTGCCGCTGGCCGCGTGGGTCGCCGTCGCCCCGTGGCTGCTCGACGGCGTCCCGACGCTCGCCGCGATCAACGCCGGCGTCGCCGGGGCGCTCGTGGTGCTGCTCAGCGTCCCGCGGGGCTCGTTCGAGGACCGCTACGGCGGCTGGGAGGAGTATGCAACCCTCCGGACGTTCGATCGGCTCAACCCGATCAGTAGCTAACGATGGCAGGATCCACTGACTCCGAAGTCGTCGTCGTCACGGGTGCATCGGCCGGCGTCGGGCGAGCCACCGCTCGCGCGTTCGCCGAACGGAACGCGAAGGTCGGTCTCCTCGCACGCGGCGAGGACGGTCTCGAGGGCGCGCGCGAAGACGTCGAGAACGCGGGCGGCGAGGCGGTCGTCGTCCCGACCGACGTCTCGAACTACGACGAGGTCGAGGCGGCGGCCGAGACGGTCGAAGACGCGTTCGGCCCGATCGATGTCTGGGTGAACAACGCGATGGTGTCGGTGTTCTCGCCGGCCGCGAAGATGACCGCTGACGACTACCGTCGCGTCACTGCGGTCACCTACCTCGGCTACGTCTACGGCACGCAGGTCGCCCTCGAGCGGATGCGCCCCCGCGACGAGGGGACGATCGTCCAGGTCGGTTCGGCGCTGGCGTATCGCGGCATTCCGCTCCAGTCGGCCTACTGCGGCGCGAAACACGCGATCCAGGGCTTCACCGAGTCCGTCCGGACCGAACTCATCCACGACGACTGTGACGTGCAGTTGTCGATGGTGCAGATGCCCGCGATGAACACCCCGCAGTTCGAGTGGTCGAAGAGCCGGATGCCGAAACAGCCCCAGCCGGTGCCGCCGATCTATCAGCCCGAGGTCGCGGCTCGAGCGATCACGTGGACCGTCGACAGCGGCGAGGACGAACTGTGGGTCGGGCGGTCGACGGTGAAAGCGATTCTCGGGAACCGTCTGATCCCGCGACGGCTCGACAACTACCTCGCCAGCGGCGGCTACGACTCCCAGCTGACCGACGAGCCGACCGATCCCGACCGGGAACACAACCTCCACGAGCCGGTGGCGGGCGATTTCGGTGCGCACGGTCCGTTCGCCGACCGAGCGCGCGACCGGAGTTACCAGCTCCAGGCGTCGATGCATCGGCGGGCGCTCGCCCTGCTCGTCGGGCTGGCGGTCGCGATCGCGAGCGCGGTCGTCGGCCGCCGACTCGTCTCGCGCGATACCGACTGGTGACCGCCCGCGTCGGCGGGCGCGCGGCGTAACCATTGTCCTTTTTACATTCCTGTTCAAACGGATAGCTATCACATCGTATGAGATCGACCTCCGCCCGTTCGTCCGTCGCCCTCCTCGCAGTCGTCCTCGCCGCAGTGTTGGTAACCGGCGGGGTCGCCGGACCGGTCGTAGCGACGACCCCGACTGCCGACTCGAGTAGCGCGATCGATGCTTCGCCCGCCACCGAGTCGATCGCTGCCTCGAGCGCAGTGACGGAACCGCAGACAGACCGCCCCGCCGACCCCTCGACCGAGGACACCGTCGGCTACGTCGAGGGCTACTGGTACGACGACGAACTACCGGTCGACGACCGCAGTGACGCCGTCGTCGACGAGTCCGAACTCGACGCCGTCGTCTACCGGTCGATGGCCCGCGTCGAGCGGATCCGGAACCTGACCTTCGAAGACGGCGTCGACGTCGATGTCGTCACCCGCTCGGAGTATCAGGAAACCAACGACGACCGGTTTACCAATGTCACCGACGCCGACCGTCTCGAGGGCAACGTCGGGTACGAGGCGCTGTTTATGGTCGACCGGGACACCGATGCGATGAACTCGACGAAGTCGGTCTACGGCGGTTCCGTCGCCGGCTACTACGACCCCGAAACCGACGAGATCGTCATCGTCTCGAACAACCCCGAGACGCCGGAGTTAGACGAACTCACGCTCGGTCACGAACTCGTCCACGCCTTGCAGGACCAGCGGTTCGACCTCGAGTCGCTCGAGGGGACGACCCAAGACAGCGATACCGGGATCAGCGGCCTCGTCGAGGGCGACGCCAGCCATGTCGAAAACGAGTACGAGCGTCGGTGTCGTACCGACTGGGACTGTCTCACGCCCAGCGGTAGTGGTGGGCAGGGCGGCGTCGGCGACGTCAACTGGGGGATCTACTTCAGCATCTACCAGCCCTACAGCGACGGCCCCGACTACGTCGACCACCTGCGCGAGCAGGGGCCGGGCTGGTCCGCGGTCAACGCCGCCTACGACGACCCGCCGACGACCACCTCGGCGGTGATTCATCCCGGTTCCGACCGCGAACCGGCGACCGTCTCGGTGCCGGACCGCTCGAGCGAGGACTGGCGACAGCTCAGGATCGACGGCGAGGTGGCCAACGACACCGTCGGCGAGGCGGGGATGGTTGCGATGTTCGCTGCCGACACGGTCGATCGGAACCGCGAGCCGGTGATCAGCGCCGACGACTTCTTCCGGGGCGGCACCGGGGAGTACGACTACGACCAGCCGGCCACCGACGGCTGGGCCGGCGACGAACTGGTCGTCTACACGAACGACGACGCCGACGCCGCGAGCGGCCCCGGCGCGGCCGGCGACGCCGGCTACGTCTGGCGGACACAGTGGGACACGGTAGACGACACCGAGCAGTTCGTCGACGCCTACGGTCAGTTGCTCGCGACCCACGGTGCGGAATCGGTCGAGGACCGACAGGACACCGCCGTCATCGAGGACGGCGGCTACGCCGGCGCGTACTACCTCGAGCGCGACGGCCGAACGGTGACGATCGTCCGCGCGCCGTCGGTCGCGGAACTGCCGAACGTCGAGGCCGGTGCCGCGCCGGCAGGCGAGAACGAACTCCTGGCCCTCGAGGAGGGAGCCGAGACCGTTCCCGGCTTCGGCGTCGGGGTCGCGGCGATCGCGCTCGCACTGGCGGCGGTCGTCGCCCGCGTCGCCGCCGGCCATGGACGGAACTGACCCTCGGGCGGATCCCGGTACGGCCCCCCGACCGATGACTCTTTGATCGCGTCGCCGAATACCCACCCAATGTCTCGAGTACGGCTGTTCGCCGTCCTCGCGCTCGTCGTCCTCTCGGGCTGTGCCGTGCCCGGCACCTCCGACGGGTTCGACACCGATCGCGACCTCGGCTACGTCGACGACTACGCCCACGACGACGTCTTTTCGTTCGACACGAGCGACGGCCTCTCCGAGTCCCAACTCGAGGCCGTCAAATACCGCTCGATGGCGCGGATCGAGGTCGTTCGCGGGCTCAAGTACGAGCGCGACGTCGACCTCGAGATCGTTACGCGCGAGGAGTACCGCGCCCAGCGAGGGGCGACCCGCGGGAACGGCTCGGCGTTCCGAAACGAGGTCTGGCGCGGTGCCTTCCTCGTCGACGGCGAGACGGATGTCGACCGGGCGTTCGATGACCTCTATGCCGATTCGATCCAGGGCTACTACGTGAACGATCGGATCGTCATCATCGCCGACGACGCCGACGAGATCCGGATCGACCGGCGGACGCTGGTCCACGAACTGACCCACGCCCTGCAGGACCAGCACTTCGGCATCGGCCGCGAGAGCGAGACGATCGACGGCCTACGTGCCGAGAACGGGCTGCTCGAGGGCGAGGCGGGCTACGTCCCCGCTCGGTACGATCGCCGTTGTGGCGCGGCGTGGCAGTGTCTGTCGGACCCACAGCCGCCGGCAGCCAGCGGCGAGGCGCTCACCCGGCGACCGTTCAACGCCGGGCTCTTCCTCTCGATCTACGCCCCCTACGCCGCGGGACCGCCGTTCGTCGCCGATCTCCACGACCGTGGCGGGTGGGCGGCCGTCGATCGCGCTCACGACGATCCGCCCCGGAGTACCGCACAGTTGCTCCACTCCGAGCGGTATCCCGACACCGAGCCGGTTTCCGTCGAACTGACGGATCGCTCGAGCGACGGCTGGGACCCCGTCTCGGACGACGGCGAGCCGCGGACGGAGACGGTCGGCGAGGCGACGCTGTTCGCGACGCTGTGGGCAAACGGCGTCGTCGACCGGCCGCTCACCCGCGGAGCCGGCGAGCGATCGCCGTACAACTACAGCCATCCGGCGACCGCGGGCTGGGCCGGCGACGGGTTGCAGGTTTATCAGGCGACCGACGACACCGACCGGACGGGCCACGTCTGGCGGCTCGCGTGGGACAGTTCGGCCGACGCACGCGAGTTCGCCGACGCCTACCGCGGACTCCTCGAGAACCGCGGGGCCGAACGAGTCCGGACGGCCGGCGACGGCGTCTACCGCATTCCCGACGACGAGTCGTTCGACGGCGCGTATCGTGTCTCCGTCACCGACGACCGTGTCGAGATCGTCGGCGCGCCGACCGTCGACGCACTCACGGCGATCCGTCCCAGGGAAACGGACACGCGGCCAACGCCGTCGCTCGAGGCGGCGGACCGACCGTTGTCGGCCGCCGCTCCCTCGGTCTCGCCGGCGACCGTCGCCACGCCGTAGACGGGCAGTTTTTTTGTCTCCCACGGGAAACCGACGATATGTCAAACCCGTTCGGCACCGTTCCCCCGGACGCGATTCTTGCGGGGGAAGCCACCGACGCCTACTTCGAGCGGACCCGGGCGACGCTCGAACACGCGGACAAGAACCCACACGTCGTCGCCGAAGTCACCGCCGACCAGTTCCCGACCGGCGATTTCGACGTTTTCACCGGCGTGAAAGACGTCGCGACGCTGTTCGAGGGCCGCGACGTCGACATCGACGCGCTCCCCGACGGCCAACTGTTCGACGGCGGCCCCGTCTGCCGGATCGAGGGTCCCTACCTCGAGTTCGCCGCACTCGAGACCGCGCTGCTTGGCTTTCTCTCGCAACCGAGCGGGTTCGCGACGGCCGCGCTCGAGGCGCGGGTGGCCGCGCCTGACTCGCTGGTGCTTTCCTTCGGTGCGCGCCACGTCCACCCCTCGATCGCGTCGACGGTCGAGCGGGCCGCGCTACTGGCCGGACTGGACGGCTTCTCCCACGTCGCGGCCGGCGAGATCCTGGGAAGGGAGGCCGGCGGCACGATGCCCCACGCGCTCATGTTTTGCTTCGGCGAGGGCAACCAGGCCGACGCCTGGACGGCCTTCGACGAGGCCGTCGGCGAGGACGTGCCCCGCATCGCGCTGGTCGACACCTTCTGGGACGAGAAAAGCGAGAGCCTGCTGGCCGCCGAGACGCTCGGCGACGACTTGGACGGCGTCCGGATCGACACCACGGGATCCCGCCGGGGCGACTTCCGCCACATCATCCGCGAGGTCCGCTGGGAACTCGACGCCCGCGGCCACGAGGACGTCGACGTCTTCTGTAGCGGCGGGCTCGCGCCCGAGACGATTCGCAACCTGCGCGACGTCGCCGACGGCTTCGGCGTCGGTAGCCACATCACGGGTGCCGACTCGGTCGACTTCAGCCTCGACATCGTCGAGATCGAGGGCGAGCCGATCTCCAAGCGCGGCAAGCTGTCGGGGGTCAAAGACGTTTACCGAACCCCCGACGGCGGCCACCACGTCGCGCTGGCCGATCGCGAGGCACCCGACGACGGCGAGTCGCTGTTCGAGCCGCTGGTCCGGGACGGCGAGGTCGTCCGGGAGTTCGACCTCGAGGCGGCGACCGATCGCTGTCTGACCGACGCCGCTGCCGTCGACTTCGGCTCGACACTCGAGGAGTAGTTCCGGACGACAGCCGTCGCTGTGCGTTCGAGACGGATCGAGCGGCGGAAAACAACGTGGCGTCTAGATCTCTTCGATGCTGCCGTCGGCCTCGCGCTCGCGGAAGACCTGTCCCTCGAACAGCGTCACGACGACGTCGTCGTTCTGCCAGGCCCCCGGGGCGAGCTTCGCCTTCCGGCAGGTCCGATCGAGGTACTCGCGGGCGCTCCAGTCGTTCTCGACGGGTACCGTCGGGTAGAGCCAGCCGCCCTCGCCGCCGTCGATGGCGACGCCGTGGGTCCCCAACTCGAGGTCGGCCAGCGGATCGTCCGTCAGGACGACGCTCTTGACCGTACAGACCGACACCGTGAGGTTCGGCAGCTCCGAGGGGCTGACCTCGGAGCCACAGGAGTCCTCGCTGGCGGCCTCGATGGCCGCGTCGACGATGACGTGGCCGAGCTGGTCGTCCGAGTGGTAGCCGCCCGCACAGCCCCGCAGGCTCCCCCGGCCGCGGGTCGACTCGAGGCGGACGAACGCCCCGGTCCGCTCGTAGAAGGCTTCGCGCATACTGCCCGGTTGTTCTCGTTGCCCGTGTTGTACGTAGGATTCGACGGATTCTCGCGCGAGTTCGACCGCGCGAGCCCCGTCTTCGTAGGAGAGGTCGACGCCCTGTCGCTGGGACATACAGATGGACAAGGGGATAGTCGTCCTAAAACGCTTCCATTCGTCACTGGGTGGTTTTTGAGACCCCGATCGGGGGACTTATTCGCCCCACGAGCCTATACCCAGTGGGAGAGAGAGCCCGGCCGCCGCGATGGTCGTACCGGTGACGGTATGACCACCTAACGTGATGCATCCCGTCGGGATGCATCACGCTCTAACGTTGCCCGTCCCTCCGGGACGCGCAACGCTCGCGAGGAAAGTCCCCCCACCTGTTCGGGCAGGTGACCGGACGCAAGTCCGGAGCGGGAGACCGCTGGCTCTGGAACAGAAACGACACGTCTCGGCCCGACCGATGACGCGTGCGAATCCGACCGAGAGGAAGGAGAGTTGACCCGCAGAGGGCGGCGGTCGCAGTGACGTGGTTCGAAACCACAGGTCGTGTTCGTCACGGCCGACCGCTCACGGACGGCCGAGGAGCGATGGAACGGCGAACCCTCACCGGTGCAAGTCCGCGCCGTGGTAGCCCGAACGCCCCGCGGCACCGCCGCGGACGGCGCGGACGCTCAGCCGAATGCCGGGCCGAACAGAAGGGGGCTTACTCCTCTCACCCAGTTTTCGCCCTCGAGCGGTCGCTATCCTCGCAGAAACCTCTGACAGAAGTTATTTATTCGCTGTCACGCTCGGTTCTGATATGAACAGCCGCGAAGTCGTCGTCTATCTCGGAGCCATACTGCTGGCGTTCATGGGGTTACTCGTAGCTGGTCTTGTGGCATCTGTCCTCGAGTTCAACGCAGACATGGTGGAAATCGCAATGTTGCTCGTGTTCTACGGGATCGCACTCGGCGGCGGCCATCTGTACCTCGCGCTCCGAAACGAGGGCAGCGACGTGCCACCGTCCGCACGATGGCGATATCTCGCGGTTCTCATCATCCTCCTCGTCGCAGGTGCCGCACTCGCCGTTAACGGTGAGCAGACCATCGCAACGATCGAACTCAGGACGATCGGACGGGCCGTTATCGGCGTGACGATCGTCGGCTACGTCCTGACTGAAGCCGTCGACGGCTATCGGACGGTTCGCTCGAGTTGATTCGCCAATTTCCGCGGACACGTTTCATCGACATCAGCCGCTCGCTTCGCTTACGGTTTGGTGTCGGCAGAAACGCGTCCTGACGGAGTCTCACGCGAGCGATAGCGAGCGTGAGGCACGTCAGGACCAAACGACGCAGCGAGTGCTGAACATCGTGAAGCACTCGTAAGGAGTGAGCGTCCTGACGGAGATTTGAACTCCGGTCCCTGGCTCCGCAAGCCAAGAGGATAGTCCACTACCCTATCAGGACTCATCTCTTCATACCCCGGTGAACATTAAAGCCCTTTCGAAAGGCCCCCGTCGTCGTCCCTGATTCACATGGTCTGCACGTGAAGGTTTATATACAGAACCGGGGCCAGTCGAGGGCGTGACTCCCCACTGGCACCCCCTCGAGCGAGCGGTCGACCGCGGCGGTTCGACGCGATCAGAATCGACCGACGGAGCCGGATCGTCGGCCGCCGTCTGGCCCTGGCCGGGACGCCGAATGGATAACGCTTATGCGCGGGCTACCCATGCACGAGCATAGAATGAGCGATATCGAGGGCGTATACGAGGACCTCGAGGCCGACGTCTCCCTCGAGGAGTTTCGCGAGGCCGTCGAGCAGAAAGTCGAGCAGATGGGTGGGCTCGCGGACGAGGAGACGGCGGCGATGCTCATCGCTCACGAGATCGGCGAGAGCGAAGTCGGCGGGATCGCCGACATCGAGCCCGGCATGGAGGAGGCGAAGTTCGTCGCCAAGGTGATCTCGATCGGCGAGAAGCGCACCTTCGAACGCGACGGCGAGGACGAGGACGGCCAGGTCGTCAACGTCGAGGTCGCCGACGAGACCGGCTCGGTACGGGCCGCCTTCTGGGACGACCACGCCGAGGCCGCGATCGGGGAACTCGAGGAGGGACAGGTCCTCCGGATCAAGGGCCGCCCCAAGGAGGGTTTTTCCGGCGTCGAAGTCAGCGTCGACGACGTCGAACCCGACGACGACACCGAAGTCGAGGTGCAGGTTTCCGACACCTACGCCATCGAGGACCTCTCGCTCGGCCTCTCGAACGTCAATTTGGTCGGTCTGCTGCTCGATACCGACAGCGTCCGCACCTTCGACCGCGACGACGGCTCGGAGGGGAAGGTCTCGAACCTCGTGCTGGGCGATTCGACCGGCCGGATCCGCGTCACGCTCTGGGACGAACGGGCCGACCTCGCGACCGAACTCGAGGCCGGGACGACCGTCGAGGTCGTCGACGGCTACGTCAAGGAACGCGACGGCCAACTCGAGTTGCACGTCGGCAACCGCGGCGCGGTCGAGGAGGTCGACGAGGAAGTCGAGTACGTCCCGGAGAGTACGCCCATCGAAGACGTCGAGATCGGTCAAACGGTCGATCTCGCCGGCGTCGTCCGTTCGGCCGACCCCAAGCGGACCTTCGACCGCGACGACGGCTCGGAGGGACAGGTCCGCAACATTCGGGTCCAGGACGCGACCGACGACATCCGCGTGGCGCTGTGGGGCGAGAAAGCCGACATCGATATCGGCCCCGGCGACGAGGTCGCCCTCGGCGATGTCGAGATTCAGGACGGCTGGCAGGACGACCTCGAGGCCTCCGCGGGCTGGCAGTCGACGGTGACGGTCCTCGAGTCCGACTCGGGGGCGGCCGGCGAGGGGGAGGCCGACAGCTCGAGCGACGAGAACGCGGGCCTGTCCGCGTTCGCCGGCGACGGAAGCGCGGCCGAGGAGACCGCGGCCGACGGAACCGGTACGGCGGACTCGACTGGTGACGGCGAGTCCGGCGACGCGGCGGCTAAAACCGCCGCCACCGACGGCGCTGCCGTCGCCTCCGACGAGCCGACCGACGGCGAGGAACTCGAGTTCACGGGCGTCGTCGTGCAGGCCGGGAGCCCGGTCGTCCTCGATGATGGAGAGACGACCATGAGCGTCGCGACCGACGTCGACGTCGGGCTCGGCGAGGAGGTAACCGCCCGAGGGGTCGTCCGCGACGGCCGCCTCGAGGCAAACGACGTGTTCTGAGGTCGCGAGCAACCTCATCGAGCGCCTAGGAAAAGCGTTAAGGGAGTTAGCTTCGCCTATGAATATATGAACGTCGAACTCCCGTTCGCCCCGGTGGATACGATCATCCGGCGGAACGCGGGCGATCTTCGGGTGAGTGCCGACGCGTCGAAGGAACTCGCAACGCGGATCCAGGAACACGGGAGCGAACTCGCGATCGACGCCGCCGAGGAGGCGACGGCGGACGGGCGCAAGACGCTGATGGCCCAGGATTTCGGCGTCGAACGCGTCGTCGACAAGGACGACCTCGAGTTACCGGTCGCACCGGTCGACCGCATCGCGCGACTCGAGATCGACGACCGATATCGCGTCTCGATGGACGCCCGGGTGGCACTGGCCGACATTCTCGAGGACTACGCCGACAACGTCGCCCGCGCGGCGGCGATCCTCGCGCGCCATGCCGACCGGCGAACGATCACCGACGACGACATCGAGACCTACTTCTCGTTGTTCGAGTGAGCAGATGCAGTTCGGCTACAGCGAGATCTGTCTCGCACACGATCCCGGTTCGCGCCACCCCGAGTCGCCGGACCGGCTACGGGCGATCCGCAAACGGCTGCAGAAGAAACACGGCGTCGAGTACGTCGAGGCCGACCCCTGCGACCTCGATGCGATGGCGACCGTCCACGAGCGCGAGTACCTCGAGTCGGTCCGGGAGTTCTGTGCTGACGGCGGCGGCAGCTGGGACCCCGACACCACCGCCGTCGAGGAAACGTGGGACGCGGCCTCCCGGAGTGCGGGGTTAGCCTGTTGGGCCGCCGAAGAAGCCCTCGAGGGAGCGACGGGCCGTGAGACGCCCTTCTCGATCGGGCGTCCGCCGGGCCACCACGCGGTCTACGACAACGCGATGGGGTTTTGCTTCGTCAACAACGTCGCCGTCGCCGCCCAGCACGCACTCGATCACGACGCCTACGACGTCGATCGGGTTGCGATCATCGACTGGGACGTCCACCACGGCAACGGCACGCAGGACATCTTTTACGACCGCGGTGACGTCTTCTTCGTCTCGCTCCACGAACAGGGGCTCTATCCTGGCTCCGGCGATATCGACGAGACCGGTGCGGGCGACGGCGAGGGGACGACGATGAACATTCCCATGCCGGCCGGTACCGACGACGGCGAGTATCTCGCCGCCGTCGACGGCCCAATTGCCGCCGCACTCACCGACTTCGATCCCGACCTCCTGTTGATCAGCGCGGGCTTCGACGCCCACCGTCACGACCCCATCTCGCGGATCCGCCTCTCGACGGAGGCCTATGCCCTGTTGAGCGACCGGGTTCGAACCCTCGCCGAAGATACCGACGCCGCGCTTGCTTTCATTCTCGAGGGAGGATACGGCCTGGACGTCCTCGCCGACAGCGTCGCAATGGTCCACGAGACCTTCGACGGCCGCGAACCGATCGAGCCCGACGACGAGCCCGACGACAACGCCGAATCGACCCTCGAGGACGTCCTCGAGGCACACGACCTCGACGTCGAACTGGACGATCACTACTAGCGATCCGGCTCAGGGTCGCGGCTCGAAATAGGCCGCGAGTTCCGCACCGAACGTCGCGATCAACGCCGTGACCTCCTCGCCGACCAGCACTTCGTACCCGTCCTCGAGCGCCGTCTCGACGTGTGCGCCCAGTCCCACGTCGAAGAGCCGGCCGCTCTCGAGGAACTCGCGGGCGGTCGTGAACTCCCGCTCGCGCTCGGTGACGTACCGGTCGTCCTCGATGAACGGGCCGTACGACTTGGGATCGTCCGCGTAGGCGCCGTAGAACCCGTCGGCATGGTCGCGAACGTGGACCGGTGGCCCCTCGTGGCGCTCGACCCCGGGCCGTTCGCTCACTGCGAGTTCGACGAAGACGACAGCGGTCCCGTCGGCCATCGTCGTCGCCCGGAAGACATCGAACCCACGATCGTCGAGCCCTCGCGTGATTCCCTCCAGTGACTTCCGGAGCTGTGGATAGAGCTGGTCCTCGACGAGGTCCGGGGCGTCGAAACGGACGGCGACGGGAGTCGTCCCCCGGCGCTCGAGGTGGTCGCGCAGCTCCGCTTCGGTCAGCGGCGCAACCGTCTCCGGCTCGAACCATGCCGACCGCGGCGATTCGAGGAACGCCCGGGCGTAGTGTTGGAACCGGGCGACGTTCGCCGCCGAACAGACGGCGGCGACGTTGCGCTCGGGATCGGTCGGATCGATGATCACCAACGGATCGTCGAACGTCTTCGTCCCGTGATCCTCGGGATCGAGTTCCACCGGCGGCCGCCAGTCCGCTGCGGCCTCGAGCAGCGGTCGAAAGCCGCCGTACTCACACACGAGGAGTTCCGTGAGATAGCCGCTGAACCCCCGCGTTCGGAGGTCACTCCCGTAGACGCCGATCCCCTTGAGGAACTGCTTCGTGAGCCGAACGTCCCCCGCAAGCTCGTCGTCGAGCCGTTGCTGGAGATACTGCGTATGAAACGGCGTGCGGTCGACGGCCGACCGAATTTCCGTCGCGGACTCGAGCCGGAAACAGGGGACCACGTCGATATCGAACCCCTCGACCTCGCCCTTGACGTAGGGGTGTTCGGCGTATTCCTCGTGGCCCGACGGCAGGGTCGCGTGGCCGACCGCGAGGCCGTACTCCTCGAGGGTCTCACGGTCGAGTTCCGGCGGAAACCGAACGAAGATGTCGATGTCGCGATCGCCGGCGATCCAGGTGTTCCGGGCGGTCGAGCCGACCTGCAAGACGTCGGCCCCGTCACAGCGCTCGGTCGCCGCGGCCTCGGCCCGGTCGATGAGACGGTCGGCGACCTCGCGAAGCCGCGTCCGTTCCGCCTCGTCGGGGGTCACGCGATCACGAACCTCGGCGAGTACCGCCTCGAGATCGCGATCTCCGTCTCCATCCTCGGGTCCGTCCCGGTCAGCGTCCTCCTCGCTCATCGACCGAGCGTACTCGAGCGGTGCGTGAAAGGGTGTCGAACCCGCTGCAGGCAAAACGAAAGCCCTATCAAATACACCCGACTATCGGAGGATAGGCCGAAGTAGCTCAGATGGTAGAGCACCTCGCTGTTAACGAGGTTGTCCCAGGTTCGAGTCCTGGCTTCGGCGTCTTCTTCCCGACGCCGTGATCGATAGCATCGACTCTCCTCGCAGGTAGTAGTCGCCCGCCGGAGCATGGCGCAGATGCACTCCCTGCGTCTCAGCGATGGCGGCCGATGCATAACCCTGCCTTCGGGGGAGGGATTAACCACCTCCGCCAGCCATGTATACCTATGACCGCCGATCACGACGATCGCCGGAGTACCGACGACCACGGCCACGACCTCATCGACCCGCTCCACGTCGGCATCGTTACCGTCTCGAGTTCGCGCGCACGCGAAGACGATCCCGACGACCCGGGCGGAGATACCATCCGTGACTGCTTCGAGGGCGACGGCCACGAGGTTCGAGCCCGACTACTGGTCCGAGACGACTACTCGGCGATCCGAACTGCCGTCCGGCGGCTGGTCGCCCGTCAGGATATCGACGTCGTCTGTACCACTGGCGGGACCGGTGTCACCGTCGACGACGTCTCGCCGGAGGCGACGTCGTCCCTGTTCGAACGTGAACTGCCCGGCTTCGGTGAACTGTTCCGCTCGCTCTCCTGGGACGAAGTCGGCACGCGGGCGATGGCATCACGCGCGACCGCAGGTATCGCCGTCAACACGCCGGTCTTCTGTCTGCCCGGTAGCAAAAGCGCCTGCGAAACCGCCTGCGAGGAACTGATCGTCCCCGAAGCGCCGCACCTCGCGGGACTGGCGACTCGCCATCGGACCGGGGCGACCGATCAAACGCTCGCGGAGTACCGAGACGAGTAGCCGGCACGTCCACCGGGCAGTTGGGTCCCCTACGTTTCTCTCGAGCGGACCGGACAGCAAACGTTAATTAGTGCGCACGATTGGTCCCGACTGGAGGGCCCTTAGCTCAGTCCGGTGAGAGCGCTCGGCTCATAACCGAGTGGTCGATGGTTCGAATCCGTCAGGGCCCATGGAGTGCTGCTCGCGTCTGCTCGCAGCACGGAATGACTCCCTATTGATTCGAAGCAGGGAGGTACTTTGCTCCGACCGGGATTCGAATCCGTCGGGGCAATGATTACTGGAGACCACACGCTTAACCCTTAAATCGGAGACCTTCGTTATTTTGTCGGCTTCGGCCAATGATCAGCCATGACTTGCAGGGTCTGAGACGGCTATCTTCGAATGAATTCTCGATCTTCATACCCGTACGTATACAGTGTCTTAGGACGATCGTTTCGGGAGATGAAGCCCTATACCGAATGCAACGTCCTCTTATTGCCTCTGTCGAAGACCGTGCTGGCCCACTGCGACACCAGGTGGAGTTACAACTGAAATGGTAGACGTGTCCCGGTCACCGATCCCCCGATCGCACCGGCTCGCATCGCTCGCGACGCTGGTGCTGACGACAGTTGCCACCAGCGTCGGACTGTTCGTCCCGAACTTCTACCGCGATCACCCAGTATTGCTCCCCCAGATATACGGGCAAGACCTGTTAACGCTCGTGGTTGGCGTCCCAGCTCTCGCTATCTCGCTGTACTACGCGAACCGTGGGTCGCTACGGGGCTACGTCATTTGGCTCGGCGTGACTGGCTACCTGTTGTACACCTACGCCTCGTACGCCTTCATGACCGCGTTCAACGAACTGTACCTCGTGTACACGACGTTGCTCTGGCTGACGTTGTTCACGTTCGTCGGTGGGATGGTTCGACTCGACGCAGCAACGCTGAAACGCGACCTGGGCGAGGCGTCCGTTCGCCCCTACGTCGCCTTCCAGCTCTCGCTGGCCGTCTTGGTCTCGTTGCTATGGCTCTCGGAGATTTTGCCGGCGACCCTCGAGGGGACGTCGCCGCTGGCCATCGCCGAGGCGGAACTCCCTACCGCAGTTATTTATTCGCTGGATCTGGGCATCATCGTCCCTGCATTTGTTCTGACAGCCTACTGGCTCTGGAACCGTCGGGCCTGGGCATACGCGTTCACCGCCGTTTTGCTCGTGAAGATTGCCACACTCGGTGGCGCCGTCCTCACAATGATCGTTTTCATGACCCTCGAGGGGCAGGCTGTGCCGCTGCCCCAGATACTCATCTTCGGAACGCTAACGGCTATCAGTCTGTGGCTGATGGGTCGATTTCTGATGGCGATCGGTTCTGAGTCCAACCCGGTCCGGGAAAGAACATCGTAGATGGGCCTCGGGTATCCGACGACTGTCCGTGAAATACGCTTAAGACGCGGGCTGCGGTCCTGTACCTATGCGATACGTACGTATTCTCAAACGCATTATCAGTGTGTCCGTCGCTCTCTTCATCGTCGCTCTCGCCGGAACCGTCTGGCGCCAGCATGAGACGGCCCGCGCGTGGACGAACTTCGTCAGTCCGCGAACAGTGGGTTCGAGGCGGCGTTCACGGACGACGACGTCGAAGGAGTACCTGGCCCTGTCCGTGAGTACCTGACTAATGTACTCCCACAGGGACAACCGTATGTTGACCTGGTCCGACTCGAACAGACCGGTAAACTGCGCCTAGGTGATGCGTCGTCACCGTGGAAGCCGTTCACCGCGACACAGCACGTCACCGTAGATCCGCCGGGATTCTACTGGGACGCGTCGATCAGACTCGCCCCGCTTCTCTCGTTGCGCGTCCGTGACCTGTTCTGTGACCGCGAGGGCACTGCGAGCGTGTCCCTGTTCGGTGTCATCCCACTCGACAGCGCCACTTCGAGTCCGGAGTTAGAAGAAGCAGAATTGATGCGCTATCTCGCCGAGGCGGTCTGGTATCCGACTGCGCTCCTTCCCGCAGCGGGTATCGAGTGGGAGTCGATCGATGACAGTACGGCAAAAGCGACCGTCGAGGACGGGGACGTATCAGCCTCCCTTCCGTTCTCGTTCAACGAAGACGACGAGGTGACCAGGGACTACGCCGATCGATATCGACGCGTGGACGATGGCTACGAACTGATGCCCTGGTCCGGTTACTGGCGGAACTACGAGACACAGAACGGCGTGACCGTGCCAACAGAGGGGGAGGTCGTTTGGCACCTTCCGGACGGTGACGTACACGCATGGCAGGGAAGGGTCACGGATATACAGTACGACGAACTTCGTTCCTGTCGTGGACGTAACCGATGACCCTGACTCTCTTTGCCTCGTCCGAATCCGATACCGGACAATGACTCCCCCTTCGTCCACCGACACTGCACGAGGCGGTCACAGCCCGTGACGGTCTGTGAGTCGACTCGAACGGCACGGATCAGGCCGACAAGCGAAGCGAACTGTCTCCGATGTTTGATCGGCTCTCAGTATGAACGACTGTCATTTCGGGGGAGATAATTGGAATACTGTCCCATAACCGTGTGTGGGACTCCCTCTCTGTGAAGTATCGGTTCGTAGGCCTTAAGTAGTAACCAGCGATTGTGAATATATACGAAGAAAGAGGCGGCGTGCGTGACGCACTCTGTCTCCACGGATGATTCGAACCCGAAGGGGTTATGTACCCCAGACGGTCTACGAATACA